>JBDZVZ010000134.1:0-3962 GCA_040255945.1 Solirubrobacterales bacterium
TGCATGCCCCGCATCGCCCGCAAGGCCGTTCCGTGGATGCTCGCCCTCGAGGCGGCGATGGTCATGCGCGACCACTGGGGCCGGCTGCCGGACCACGACCGGCGCGAGCTCGTGCGGATCGTGCGCGCCAGCCGCGGGCGGCCCGGCAACCTGACCAAGCGCGAGCGCTCCGACCTCGTGCGGATCGTCAAGGGGCTCGACGTCATCACCGCCGGCCGCAAGCTCATGCCGATGCGCGGCGGGTTGCCGCGCCGCCGGCGGTAGTCGACCGCGGGGCGGGCCCGCCGCCCAGCGGCACGCGCTCGATGGCAGGTAGGTGGTCCATGTGACCACCTACCTGCCATCGGCTCCGCGGCGGGCGGCCGTTACGCGTCGCCGCGGGTACAGCTAGCGCGCCCGCGCCACGAGGTTCAGCCGCACGTAGTCGTGGACGGCCGGGTCGCCGTGGGCGGCGGCCACCGCGTCGACGAACGGGCCGCGCAGGGGCTCGGGCAGGCGCTCGAGGTGCGAGCCGAGCGTCACGGCGCGCAGGAAGCCGCGCGGATCGTCCGGGACGACCGGTGCCTCGGTCAGCCACACGTCGACGACGTCGAACCCGGCGCGTTGCAGGCGCTCCGTGGTCTCCTCCTCGCCGGCGAACCGCCACGGGCGGTCCCACCCGGCGAAATGCTCGGCGAACGGCTCCTGGGCCATGACGGCCTCCACGACGGCGAGCACCGACGCGATGTTGCCCCGCCCGCCGCACTGGGCGACGAACTGGGCACCCGGTCGCAGCGCGCCCCGCACCCGCGCGAAGAGCGCGTCGTGGTCGGTGATCCAGTGGAAGGTCGCCGACGAGACCGCCGCGTCGGCGGGCGGCTGCACCGTCAGCTCGAGCAGGTCGCTGCAGATCAGCGTCACGCGCGGGTCGTCGCCGAGCTGGCGACGGGCCTCCTCGATCATCCGCGCCGAGCCGTCGACGCCGATGACGCGGCCGCGCGGCAGCCGCTCCAGGAGCTTGGCGGCCACCTTGCCGGTGCCGGTCCCGAGGTCGAGGACCGTCTCGTCGCCGGCCAGCTCGAGCCGGCCGAGCACGACATCGGCCCAGCCCGCATGCGGCGTGGACACGTGGTGGTAGGTCGCGGCGTCCCATTCACGGGGCCGCATTCGAGCATCGTCCATACACTCCGATCCTCGCATGAGCCTCAAGGACCGCAAGCGCTTCGAGCCCCTGGAGGTCGAGCCGCGCATCGTGCAGCGCTGGCTCGAGTCCGGGCTGTTTCATCCCGAGCCGGAGGGCACGGCGGCCGAGAACTACTCGATCGCCATCCCGCCTCCGAACGTCACCGGCGCGCTGCACATGGGCCATGCGCTCAACGGCTCGATCCAGGACGCGCTCATCCGCTACCACCGGATGGGCGGGGCGCACGCGAAGTGGATCCTGGGCACCGACCACGCGGGCATCGCCACCCAGACCCAGGTCGAGAAGCGCCTGAAGGGGGAGGGGACCAGCCGCGAGGAGGTCGGCCGCGAGCAGTTCATCCGCCGCACCTGGGAGTGGCGCGAGGAGTTCGGCGGCACGATCATCGAGCAGTTCAAGCGCCTGGGCGCCTCATGCGACTACGGCGACGAGCGCTTCACGCTCGACGAGGGCTACGTCAAGGCCGTGTTGAAGGTCTTCGTCGACCTCTACGAGAAGGGCTACATCTACCGCGACAACTACATGGTCAACTGGGACCCGGGCTCCGGCTCGGCGATCAGCGACCTGGAGGTCGAGGACCGCGAGGTCACCGACACGCTCTTCCACATCGCCTACCCGCTGACCGACGGCACGGGGGAGGTCGTCGTCGCCACGGTGCGGCCCGAGACGATGCTCGCCGACGTCGCGGTCGCCGTGCACCCCGACGACCCGCGCTACCAGGACCTCGTCGGCCGGACGGTGACGCTGCCGCTCGTCGGCCGCGAGCTGCCGATCATCGCCGACGAGTACGTCAAGACCGACTTCGGCACCGGCTGTTTGAAGATCACGCCCGGCCACGACCCCAACGACTTCGAGATCGGGCGCAAGCACGGGCTCGACGAGCTCAGCGCCATCGGGGAGGACGGCCGCATGACCGACCTCGTACCCGAGTACGCGGGGCTGACGATCGCCGAGGCCCAGGCGAAGGTCGTCGCCGACCTCGACGCCCGCAACCTCGTCCGCGCCCGCGAGCCCTACCTTCACACCGTCCCGTTCAGCCACCGCTCCGGCGAGCGCATCGAGCCGCTCATCTCGCTGCAGTGGTTCATGCGCATGGACGAGCTCGCCAAGCCGGCGATCGAGGCGGTCCGCGAGGGCCGCGTGAAGATCCACCCCGAGTCGCAGTCGCGCCGCTACCTCGACTGGCTGGAGAACATCCGGCCCTGGTGCATCTCGCGCCAGCTGTGGTGGGGCCACCAGATCCCGGTCTGGTACCGCGGCGAGGAGACCTACGTCGGCGCCCAGCCGCCCGAGGGCGATGGCTGGACCCGCGACCCCGACGTCCTGGACACGTGGTTCTCCTCGGCGCTGTGGCCGTTCGCGACGCTCGGCTGGCCCGACGACACGCCGCACCTGCGTGCCTTCTACCCGACCGACGTCCTGTCGACCGCTCGCGACATCCTCTTTCTGTGGGTGGCCCGCATGGTCATGATGGGGCTCGAGTTCGCCGGCGACATCCCGTTCGAGCACGTCTACGTCCACTCGGTCATCCAGGCCCCCGACGGCCGCCGGATGAGCAAGTCGCTGGGCACCGGCATCGACCCGCTCGCGCTCATCGAGGGCGGGCCACGCCCGCCGGTGTTCACCCAGGGCGGGACCTTCCCCGCCTACGGCGCCGACGCCGTGCGCTTCGGCCTGCTGGCGATGTCCTCCACGCAGGACGTGCGCTTCAGCGAGGAGAAGGTCGCCCAGGGCCAGGCGCTGGCCAACAAGCTCTTCAACGCGAGCCGCTTCGTCCTGCTCAACGTCGACGAGAGCGCCACCCCGGCGCCGTCGACCGCGACGATCGAGGACCGCTGGATCCTCTCGCGCCTGCAGGCCGCCAAGGCGGACTTCGGCGCGCGCATCGAGGCGTTCGACTTCTCCAAGGCGGCGCTCGGCCTCTACGACTTCGTCTACGGGGAGCTGTGCGACTGGTACCTCGAGCTCATCAAGTCGCGCGAGTACGACGCGGCGCTCTCCGGCCATCTGCTGCACGTCTTGCGTGAGACGCTGTTGCTCGCCCACCCGGTCATCCCGTTCGTCACCGAGGAGCTGTGGGACAACCTGCCCGGAACCGACGGACTCCTGGCTGCCGCGCGCCGGCCGGCGGTCGACGAGCACCTGCGCGACCCCGACGCCGAGCACGGCATCGAGCGCGTCATCGCGACCGTCCAGGCCGTGCGCTCGTGGCGCGACGCCAGCGGCGTGAAGCCCGGCGAGTTCCTCGAGGCCCAGATGGCCGGCCTCGACGGCCTGGAGCCGCTCTGCGCGCGCCTGGCCCGCCTGACGCCGGTCGACGCCGGCGGCCGCGAGCCGGTCGCGACGATCCCCGTCGCGGGCGCCCAGGTCGACCTGCTCACCGGCGTCGACCCGGCCGAGGCCGCCGCGAAGGTCGAGGCCCAGCGCGAGCACCTGCGCAAGGAGATCGCGCTCGTGCAGCGCAAGCTCGCCAACGAGGGCTTCGTCGCCAAGGCGCCCGAGGCGGTCGTCGCCAAGGAGCGCGAGAAGCTCGCCCGCTACGAGGCGGAGCTGGAGGCGCTCGAGTCTTGACCCTCGAGGAGGCCGAGCGCCTGCTGCTCTCACTCGAGCTCTTCGGCATGCGGTTCGGCCTGGACCGCATGCGGCGGCTGCTGACCGTGCTCGGCTCGCCGCAGGAGCGCTTCGCGTCGATCCACGTCGTCGGGACCAACGGCAAGTCCTCGACCGTGCGCATGACGGCGGCGATCCTGCGCCGCCACGGGCTGCGCACCGGCGCCTACCT
>JBDZVZ010000014.1:0-12159 GCA_040255945.1 Solirubrobacterales bacterium
CACTGGGCGTTCTCGAAGCGCAGGTAGTGGTAGGTGCCGACCATCGACAGCAGCAGCGTCGCCTCGGTGGTGATGAGCAGGTACATCCCCCACATGCCGTTGGGGGAGGCGACGCGGCGGCGCTCGACGGCGCGGACGGCCGCCTCGTCGGTGGCGTCCATGCTGCGCGGCGCGGAGCTCATGACTCCTGCGGCTCGGTCGAGTGCCAGGCCATGACCGCCAGGGCGCCGGCCCCGGCGAAGACGCCGGCGGTCACCCAGTGCGAGAGCAGCAACATCGTGAACGTCGCGGTGAGCGCCAGCCCGATGACGAGCGGCCACCACGACTCCGACGGCATCTCCAGCACCTCGTCGAAGACGCCGTCCTGCACCGTGGAGGCCGGCGTCTCGTGCCCCTGCTCGAGGACGAGCTCGCCCCGGTTGAGCTTGGCGACGTCGGTCTCGCGGTCCTCCGGGTCCCACATCGGATACGGGCTGGAGACCGCCGGGATGACCGCGAAGTTGAAGTTCGGCGGCGGCGACGGGACCGCCCACTCGAGCGTCGGCGCGCCCCACGGGTCGTGCCCGGCCAGCGGCCCGCGGAAGTAGCTGACCAGCAGGTTGCCGACGATGAGCAGCAGGCCGGCGGCGAGGATGAACGCGCCGATCGTCTCCGAGAGGTTGATCGCGCCCCAGCCCATCCCGTCGGGGTAGGTGTAGTCGCGGCGGGGCATCCCGAGCAGGCCGAGGATGTGCATGGGGAAGAACGTCAGCGCCGTCCCCCAGAACGTCATCCAGAAGCTGACCTTGCCGGTCGGCTCGTGGTACATCCGCCCCGTGAGCTTCGGGAACCAGAAGAAGAGCCCGCCGAGGATCGGGAAGACCGCCGCTCCGAAGATGATGAAGTGGAAGTGCGCGACGACGAAGTACGTGTCGGTCAGCTGCTGGTCGAACGGGATCGCCGCGAACATGATCCCCGTGAGCCCGCCGATGATGAAGAACAGGATGAACCCGACGATGAACAGCAGCGGGGTCTTGAACTCGGGCGTCCCGGTCACCATCGTCACGATCCAGGCGAAGATCTGGATGGCGCTCGGGATGACGACGACCATGCTCGCCGCCGCGAAGTAGATCGCCGTCGAGGTCGACAGCCCGGTCGCGAACATGTGGTGGGCCCACACGCCGAAGCCGATGAACGCGACGAGCAGCTCGGCGAGCGCGACGAGCGGGTAGGCGACCATCCGCCGCCGCACGAACGTCGGGATGATCGTCGTGGCGATCCCGAACGCGGGCAGGATGATGATGTACACCTCGGGGTGGCCGAAGAGCCAGAAGAGGTGCTGCCACAGCAGCGCCGAGCCGCCTTGGGCCACGTCGTAGAAGTGGAACCCGAGCTGGCGGTCGAGCTCGAGGAAGATGAGCGAGGCGGTGAGCGTCGGCAGCGCGAAGACCAGCGCGAACGAGACCGCCAAGAAGGCGTAGCAGAACAAGGGCATGCGGTTGAGCGACATGCCGGGCGCCCGCAGCTTGAACGTCGTGACGATGAGGTTGATCGCCGTCGCCGTCGACGACATGGCGTTGAACATCAACCCGTAGGCGTAGAAGTCGATCCCGTGGTTGGGGCTGTAGGTCTTGTTGGCCAGCGGCACGTAGTCGAACCAGCCCGCCGACGGACCCTGGCCGATGAACAGCCCGACGTAGACGAACACCCCGGAGCCCAGAAACAGCCAGAAGGACAACATGTTCAGCCGCGGGAACGCGAGGTCGCGCGCCCCGATCATGAGCGGCAGCAGGTAGTTGCCGAACGCCCCGATCGAGATCGGGATCACGAAGAAGAAGATCATCGTGACCCCGTGCATCGTGAAGATCTGGTTGTAGGTCTCGGGGTCGAGCACCCGCTGGTTGGGTGCCGCGAGCTGCGTGCGGATGAGCAGCGCCTCGACCCCGCCCGCCAGGAAGAACACGAGCGACGTGAACAGGAAGAGGATCCCGATGCGCTTGTGGTCGGTCGTCGTCAGCCAGCCGACGAGGCCGGGGCGCTCCTTCCAGATGCGCTCGAGCCGCTCGACGCGCGCGTGGCCGGTGACGGTGGTGGGGATCGTCGTCATGCGCTCACCGCAGGCTCTGGAGGTAGTCGAGGACGGCCTGGAACTCCGGCCCCTTCAGGTCGATCGCCGGCATCCGGTTGCCGGGCTTGACGTGCTGCGGGTCGAGGATCCAGCCGCCGAGGTAGCCGCGCCGGTTCGGGATCGTGTTGGCCGCCAACGACGTCCGGCTGGCGAGGTGGGTGAGGTCCGGGCCGACCGTGCCGTCGGCGGGCGTGCCGCGGATCGTGTGGCAGTGCGCGCACGCCTCGTTGAGGAAGACCCGCTCGCCCAGCCGCTGCGACGCCGTGGTCGGGGTCCGGCGCGGCGCGGCCATGTCGCGCAGCCAGGCGCGGAAGCGCTCCGGCGGGTCGGCGAAGACCTTCATCGCCATGTGGGCGTGCTGGGCGCCGCAGAACTCGGCGCACTGCCCGCGGTAGACGCCGACCTTGTCGGCGTACAGCAGCACACGGTTCGTGCGGCCCGGGATCATGTCGATCTTCCGGTTCAGCCGCGGCACCCAGAAGCTGTGGATGACGTCGGCGGTGCGCGCGACGACGTTGACCCGGGTCTTGACCGGGATGTGGATCTCGTTGGCCGTGACCGCCCGTGCGCCCGGGTAGCGGACGTCCCAGAACCACTGACGCCCGGTGACCTCGATCGTCATCCGCGTCGACCCTTCGGCCGGCGCCTTCGTCACCGGCATGAGCGCGAAGTTGCCGACGATGAACACGGCGACGAGGACGACGATCGGGATGAGGATCCCGAAGAGGACGACGAGCCGCTGCGAGACCGCCTCGTTCTGGCCCAGGACCGGCAGCCCGCCTTGGCGGCGCCGAACCCAGCCCAGCAGGATGAGCCCCAGCGAGCCGCCGAAGACGATGCAGGCGGCCACGAGCATCCACCACCAGAGCGTGGCGATGTCGCCCGACTGGCGGCTCTGGGGGTTCAGCGTCGACTGGTCGCCGCCGCACCCGGCGGCCACGAGCGCCACCGCCGCGAGCGCCAGCGCGGCTGCTGCGGCGCGCCCCCGTCCCGACGGCGGCGCAGGGGTCGGAGGCGGTGTCTGGGGCGGGGGCATGTCGGCTGGCGGACCAGGCGGGCTGGCCCGGTCGCGCCCTACCCGACGGCCTGTGGCGGGAAACCGGCGCCGCCCGGAAGGTCAGGCGGATGCGCCGCTCAGCGCCGGGCCAGCAGCGGAGCGTCGTGGACGAGCGCCGCGACGTCGGGGTCCGACCCGTAGATCGTCGCCATCCGGCCCGAGGCGGTGACGCCGAAGACCGGCGCGGAGTGGTCGACCTGGCCGTCGGCGGCCGCCGGGCTCGCGGCGACGTGCCAGGCCTTCCAGACGCGCTGCAGCTGCGCGTCGGAGCCGAGGAGGTAGTCCATCCGGCCGGTGAGCCGGTGGCGCGCGACGAAGCGCCGGACGGCCGCCGGCGTGTCGCCCTTCGGGTCGACCGAGACGGCGACGAGCCGCACGTCCTTCGCTGCCGGCCCGAGCTTCGCGAGCGCGTCGTGCAGCCGCGAGGCGATGAGCGGGCAGACGTCGGGGCAGTGCGTGTAGAGAAACGAGACGAAGACCGCCTTGCCGCGCTGCGCGCCCAGGTCGAACGGGCGCCCCGCGCTGTCGCGCAGCTCGATCGGCGCGGCCTGCGGCGGCCGCGGGATCGCCGTGCCCGCCCAGTCGTCGGCGGTCGCGCGCGCAGGGTCGGCCGTGCCGCCGCAGGCGCCGAGGGCGACGGCGGCGGCCACCAGGGCGACGGCGACGACGAGGCGACCGAGCACGACCGCCAGTATGGCCCCCGGCGCGGTGGCTGTGCGCCGGCCCCCGGGTGGTGCGCACCCGCTCCGGTTCCGTGCCGGCACGATTGCCGGGGAGCCGTGCGGGCGCGACGGTGGCGCCATGTTCCTCGCAACGGAGTACCCCTTCATGGACATCCTCGGGACGATGGCGCTGTTCTTCCTGTGGATGATCTGGTTCTGGTCGCTCATCGTCGTGCTCAGCGACGTCTTCGGCCGGCACGATCTCTCGGGCTGGGGCAAGGCGGGATGGACGGTCTTCATGATCATCCTGCCGGTCATCGGCCTGCTCGCCTACCTCATCGCCAACGGCAGCGACATGGCCGAGCGGCGTGCCGGGGAGGTGCGGACCCAGCAGCAGCGCCTCGACGACCACATCCGCAACGTCGCTTCAGCCGACGGTCCCGCGACGGAGATCGCGCAGGCCAAGGAGCTGCTCGACCGCGGCGCGATCGACGAGGCCGAGTTCGCCAAGCTCAAGCACCGGGCGCTGGCCTGAGCGGCCGCCGTCATGCCGCGGCTGCGAACGCGCCCCGCCCCGCCGGACGCCCCGCCCGCGGCCCCGGACGGGTTCGCCCCGCGTGACTTCGCGGCCCTCTTCGCGACGCCGCGCTGGCTGCGTGACCTCGGCACGTCGGCCTGGCTGGCGGTCGGGGTCACGCTGCTGGTGGTCGGGCTCGTCTGGCTGCTGTCGCTGACGCAGACGATCGTCGTCCCAGTCATCACCGCGGCGGTCGTCGCCGCCGTCGCCTCGCCGGTCGTCGGCCGGATCGAGCGCCACGGGGTCGGGCGTGGGCTGGCCAGCGCGCTGCTGCTGCTGGCCGCGGTCGTGCTCGCCGGCGCGGTCATCGTCCTCGTGCTGGCGGGCATCGCCAGCCAGCACGACGAGATCGCCGGCCAGCTCGCCACCGCCAAGGACACGCTCGCCCGCTGGCTCACCGACCTCGGCGTCAGCACGGGCGCCGCCCAGGACGCCAAGCAGGAGCTCTCGGCGGCGGTCGGCAAGGCGGTCCCGCAGCTGCTCCACGGGGTCGCCGGCGGGCTGCAGCGGCTCTCCTCGCTGGTCGTCTTCCTCGGGCTGACGCTGTTGAGCCTCTTCTTCCTGCTCAAGGACGGGCACGTCATCCGCGGGTGGGCCGAGCGGCACCTGCGCGTCCCGCCGCCGGTCGCCCACGGGATGGGCGACCGCGTCGTCGAGTCGCTGCAGGGCTACTTCCTCGGCGTCACCGCGGTGGCGGTCTTCAACGCCGTCATCGTCCTCGCCGGCGCCCTGATCCTCGGCGTGCCGCTCGCCGGCACGATCGCGCTCGTGACGTTCCTCGGCGCCTACGTGCCGTATCTGGGCGCGTGGACGGCCGGCGTGTTCGCCGTCCTCGTCGCGCTGGGCGGCGTCGGCACGGAGGCGGCCATCGGCATGGCGCTCATCCAGCTGCTGGCCAACGGCCTGCTGCAGCAGATGATCCAGCCGATCGCCTACGGGGCGACCCTCGGCATCCATCCGCTGGCGGTCCTCGTCGTGACGATCGCGGGCGGCGCGCTGTTCGGCGCCGTGGGGCTCATCCTCGCGGCGCCGGTGACGGCCGCGGTCACCCGCATCGCCGCGGACCTCGCGGCGGCGGGCGAGCCCGCGCCGGTCAGCCCGACGGATCGCGCGCCTGCCGGCCGAGATTGCTGACGACGAGCGAGACGATCGTGACGAGATAGAGCTGGCCGAGGAGGGCCTCGGAGATCGCGAGGGTGTGACCGAGGTCGCTGCGCGTCACGACGTCCCCGTAGCCGACCGTCGCCAGCGTCGCGAAGCTGAAGTACAGGCAGCGCGCGACGGTCGCCGGCGCTGCACCGGCGAAGACCGGGTCGCCGCCCAGCCGGTCGAGCGCGCCGTAGACGAAGCCGAAGAGCATCCCGACGAGGACGTAGAGCGCGATGACGCCCATGACCGCCTGCAGGCGGACCCGCCGGTGCAGGCGCAGGTCGCGCAGGACGCCGAACGCCACCGCCGGTGGGCCGAAGAGCAGCAGCGCCGCGTTCGTCGTCCGGGCCGCGCCGTCGCCGACCTCACCGGCCAGCGCCTGCAGCACGCTGACGGCCACCCCGGCCGCCGCGAGCGCGACGCCGGCGCGCAGCAGCGCGGAGCGCACCTGGGCCGCCCGCAGCGAGAGGACGAGGCTCGCGGCCGCCAGCGCCGTGACGACGATCTGCTGGACCGGGCTCGACGGGATCGCGCCCTGGACGGCGAACGAGGCGACGACCGTCCCGAGCAGGAGCCCGAAGCGCGGCGGGCCGACGCGGGGCACGGCGTCGGCGTGCCGGTCGCCGGACGGCCATCGGGCGGTGGCGGACACCTCGCCAGCGTCGCCGGCGGCCGCCGGCGACGCCACCGCGCCGGCCGGTGTCCGCCCGGGTGCGGCCATCCGCGGCCCGGTGGTGTCGGCGCCATTGCCGGGCCGGCGGTCGAGCGCCGACGATGCCCGCATGCCGGAGACCGAGGCGCGGCGTTCAGGGGCGTGGCTGCCGATCACCGTGCTCGCTGCGGCCCAGTTCGTCATGGTGCTCGACAGCAGCGTCATGAACGTGTCGATCTCGCGGATCGTCGACGACCTCGACACGACGATCCAGGGCGTTCAGCTCGCGATCACCGCGTACACGCTCGTCATGGCGACACTCATGCTCGTCGGCGCCCGCCTCGGCGACATCCTCGGCCGCGAGCGGACGTTCGCGATCGGCCTCGGGATCTACGGGCTCGGCTCCCTGACGACCGCGCTGAGCCCGAACCTCACCGTCCTGCTCATCGGCTGGTCGCTCGTGGAGGGCATCGGCGCGGCGCTCGTCATCCCCGCGATCGTCTCGCTCGCCGCGGGGCGCTACGAGGGCCGGCAGCGCGCGGCGGCGTTCGGCATCATCGGCGGCGTCGCCGGGGCCGCGATCGCCGCCGGCCCGCTCATCGGCGGCTGGGTGACGACCGAGTTCACGTGGCGCTACGTCTTCCTCGCCGAGGACGTCATCGTCATCGCCATCCTCCTCGCCCGCGGGCACCTCGCATCGGCGGCCGGGAGGTCACGCCGTTCGGCTTCTCGGTCGTCCCGTTCCTCATCACCGCCGGCGGCGTCCTGCTCGCCGGGTTCGCGGCGTGGGAGCAGCGGCTCGAGCGCCGTGGCCGCGACACCCTGCTCGACCTCCGGCTGCTGCGGATCGTGCCGATGCGCGCCGGCCTGCTGACGCTGCTCATGCAGCAGCTCATCCTGCTCGGGCTCTTCTTCGTGCTCCCGGTCTACCTCCAGGTCGTGCTGGGCCTCGACGCGTTCGACACCGGCAAGCGGCTCTTCCCGATGTCGGTGACGATGTTCGCGGCCGCGCTGCTGGGGCCGAGGCTCGCGGCCGGCCTGGCGCCCCGCCGCGTCGCGCAGGTGGGGCTCGTCGCGCTCGCGCTCGCGGCGCTGCTCTTGCAGGCGACGATCGACGTCGAGCTGCGTCGCGCCTCGTTCGGCGTCGCGCTGGCGATCTGCGGCGTCGGTGCGGGCCTGCTGCTCTCGCAGCTGGGCAACGTCATCATGTCCTCGGCTCCGCCCGGGCAGACGAACGAGGCGGGGGGCCTGCAGGGCACGGCGCAGAACCTCGGCGCGTCCCTGGGGACGGCGCTCATCGGCGCCGTCGGCCTTGCGGCCCTGCTGTCGCTGTGGTTCACCCGGCGGCTGCCCGGGCGTGCCGGGGGTGACGAGCCGGCCGCCGCGCGGGGCCGAATGACCGGAAAGCAGATGGTCGGAACCGCTGTGCGATGAGCAGTAAAAACTACGGACGCCTGCGCCGTCCGTACGGGGTTACGGTTCTCGCATGGAGACCGCCGCGGTCGTCCCCTCACGGGCGGCGCGCCACCACCGCGAGGTGAACCTCCTGTGGGCCGGCGTCGCCGGCGCCGCAGTCCTGACCGCGGCGGCGGCGGTGCTCGGCGCCTCGGCGAGCGCGCGCAACCCGACGGCGTACGCGCTGCTGCGCGGCTGCCTCGTCGGGGTGCCGCTCGCCGTCGGCCTCCACGGCCTGCACGCGGGACTGCACCCGAGGTTCGCCCGCCTGCTGCTGGCGACCGGCGGGCTCGCGTTCCTCACGACGCTCGGCGAGTCGAGCGACCCGACCGTCTACAGCATCGGGCGCATCGCGGGGTGGGCGATGGAGATCCTGCTCGCCGTCGTCCTGCTCGCCTGCCCGACCGGCCGGTTCGAGGGCCGCGACGACCGGCGGCTCGCGGCCGCGATGGCCGTCGCCGTCGCCGTCTTCTACCTCCCGACGCTGCTCATCGCGCCCGCGTTCCGGGTGCCCAGCGCCTGGACCGGATGCGTGGAGAACTGCCCGCAGAACGTCTTCTTCGCGATCGACGACGTGCCCGGGGCGCTGGCCGACGTCGTGCGGGTGGGCGGCAGCACCGCGGTCTTCCTCATCATGGTGGCCGTCGTCGCCCGGCTCCGACGCCGGCTCGACGTCATCGGCCCCGCGGGCCGCAGGATGCTCGCGCCCGTCCTTGGGGTCGGCATCGTCCGGGCCGGGCTGCTGGGCACGGGGCTTCTCGCCCGCGAGGTCGGCGGCGACGCGGACGGCATCCAGCTCATCGCCTGGTTGCTGGCGGTCTGCGTGCCGGCGCTGCCGCTCGCCTACGCCGGCGGGCTCGTGCGCGCGCGGCTCTTCTCCGAGCAGGCGCTCCGGCATCTCGCGACCGTCATCGACGCCCAGCCCGAGCCCCGGCATCTCGAACGTGCGCTGGCCGACGCGCTCGAGGACCGCACCGCGCGCCTGCTGCTGCCCGTGGACGGGTGGCCCGGCGCCTGGACGAACGTCGACGGCGAGGGCGTCGACGTCGCGGCGCCGGGCGGCCGCCGGGACCGCCACGAGATCCGTGCCCACGACGGCTCGGTCGTGGCCGTCATCGAGCACGACGCCGGCATCGTGCTCGAGCCCACCTTGCTCGAGGCCGTCGCCAGCCTCGCAGCCGTGGCGCTCGACAACCGGCGGCTGGGCACCCGCGCCGACGAGGCGGCGCGCGAGGTCTTCCGCTCCCGCGAGCGGATCGTCGCCAGCGCCGAGCGCGAGCGCCGCCGGATCGAGCGCAACATCCACGACGGCGCCCAACAGCAGCTCGTCGCCCTGCGCATCGAGCTCGGCCTGCTCGAGGATCTCGCCCAGCGGGAGCCCGACCGGTTCGGCGCCCGCCTGTCGGAGCTGCAGACCGTCGCCGAGACGGCGCTCGAGGAGCTGCGGGCGCTCGCCCACGGCATGTGCCCGCCGCTGCTCGCCGACCGTGGCGTGGGCGAGGCGCTGACCGCGGCGTCGCGGCGCTGCACCGTCCCCGTCGCGGTCACCGCCCACCACGTCGGTCGCTATCCGGCCGAGCTCGAGAGCGCCGTCTACTTCTGCGTGCTCGAGGCGCTCCAGAACGTCGAGAAGCACGCGGGCGCCCGGCGCGTGACGGTCGATCTCGACGGCACGGGTCGCGAGCTGCGGTTCTCGGTCCACGACGACGGTCGCGGCATCGACCCGGCCGAGCTCGACGACGGTGGTGGGCTGGCGAACATGCAGGATCGGGTGGCGGCGCTGCGGGGCGAGCTGCGGATCGACTCGACGTCCGGCCTCGGCACGACCATCACCGGCGCGCTCCCGCTCCCCCGGCAGCCGGCGAGCGGTGCCCGCGCCCCCACACCTCGGTGAGCGTGCGCACCGAGAGGTCCTGCTTGCGCACGTGCAGGCTCGCGCCGGCCTCCTCGGGCACCGGCACGTCGGAGGGGGCGTTCAGCGACGTCAGCACGAGCACCGCCTCGGGCACCTCGGCCCGCAGGCGGCGCGCCGTCTCGATGCCGTCCATGCCCGGCAGGCGCAGGTCGATGAGCACGAGATCCGGGACGGTCGCCGCCGCGATCTCCAGCGCCTCGGGACCCGAGGTGGCTTCACCGATCTGCTCGAAGCCGTCCGTCGCCGCGATGAGCTCGCTCGCCGCGCGACGGAAGACCGCGTGAGCATCGACGGTGAGGACCCGGACGGGTCGAGGCGTGAAGCGGCCCACGCACTCCTCCTTCTGACACGGGGGTCGAAGACCAGCCTCGCCGCGCGGCGGGGCGCTGACAAGGAGACGGCCACCCCATCCCCATACGTGTAGACACGAGGCCGCTCGGGTTGACAGGCCATCCCGACGATTCGATAGTCGGGCCATCACTGACGACCTTCCCGACGGCGGCGGCGACGGCGCCAAGCGCCTGCGCGTGGTCCTCGCCGACGACTCCTACCTCGTGCGCGAAGCGCTCGTCCACGTCCTCGAGGACTGCGACGACATCGAGGTCGTCGGACTGTGCCGCGACCGCGACGACCTCGTGCGCACGATCGAGGCCCAGGAGCCGGACGTCGTCGTCAGCGACATCCGGATGCCGCCGACGATGGGCGAGGAGGGCCTCGAGGTCGCCGCGCGGCTGCGTGAGCAGCGGCCCGGGGTCGGCGTGGTCATCCTCAGCCAGTTCGCCGACCCGCACTACGGGCTGACGCTGCTGGACGGCGGCTCGGACCGCCGCGCCTACCTGCTCAAGGAGCGCATCCAGTATCGCGGCCAGCTCGTCTCGGCGATCCGCGACGTCGCGGCCGGCGGCTCGGTCATCGACGCCAAGGTCGTCGAGGGGCTCGTCGCCGCCCGGTCCCGCGCCGAGCAGTCGCACCTCGACGAGCTCACCCCGCGCGAGCTCGAGATCCTGACGTTCGTCGCCCGCGGGCTCAGCAACCAGGCGATCGCCGACGAGCTCGTCCTCACGAAGCGCGCCGTCGAAAAGCACATCAACGCGATCTTCATGAAGCTCGGCCTGAGCGAGTCGCTCGACGTGAGCCGGCGGGTCAAGGCCGCGCTCATCTTCCTGTCCGAGCGCACCGCCGCCTGAGCGGGCGGGGGTGCGCGCCCCACCGCAAAGACGGTGGCGCACCGCCTTGTCGTCGCCGACCTCGGGCGCGAACGTCGTGCGACACGCCACGACGACCGAGGGAGCTGGCCATGGCCGGGACACCGATCAGCGAGTACGGGATGCGGGTGGAGAGCGTCGACGGCACCTCCGCCGGGTTCGACCCCTCGGAGTTCTGGTGGATGTGGCTCGTCGTCGGCATCGGCTGGATCATCGCGGCGCTCGTCGTCCTGCAGTTCGACCAGGCGTCGGTGAAGACGATCGGCGCCATCGTCGGGATCATGTTCATCGCCGCCGGCATGCAGCAGCTCATCCTCGCGTTCGTCGCGCCGTCGATGCGCTGGCTGTGGGCGATCTTCGGCGTGCTCTTCCTCGCCTCCGGGGCGATCTGCCTCGCCAACCCGGAGGACACGTTCGCCGGGTTGGCCGACATCCTCGGGTTCCTGTTCCTGTGCGCCGCGGTGTGGTGGACGATCCGCGCCTTCCTCGTGCGCGAGATCGACCCGCTCTGGTGGGTCGGCCTCATGGGCGCCGTCATCCTCATGGTGCTCGCGTTCTGGACGAGCGGGCAGTTCTTCCTCGAGAAGGCCTACACGCTGCTCGTGTTCGCCGGCATCTGGGCGCTCATGCACGGCATCACCGACATCGTGCGCGGCTTCCAGGTGCGGGCGCTCCACAAAGCGCTGTGATCGGGGCGCCGCGGCCTGCCGCACCGCACCTCGGCGACCGGATCGAAGGCGCGCTCGAGCAGCGCGCCGACGCCGAGGCGCAGATCGCCGCGGGCCAGCGGCGAGCACCCGGCCGGCGGCGGGTCCTGCGCAGCGCGTTCTGGCTGACGATCACCGCGGTGTCGCTGTACCTGGCCGCGCCCGCGCTCGTGCAGACCGCCGGGTCGTGGGACGACCTGGCGACGCTGGCGCCGGCGTGGGCGCTCGTCGCCGTCGGGCTGCAGGCCGTGTCGGTCGTCTGCCTGTGGTGGCTGCAGCACGTCACGATCCGCGGCAGCGCGTGGCCGGCGGTCGCGACGTCGCAGCTCGCCGGCAACGCCATGGCGAAGGTCGCACCGGGCGGCGGGGCGGTCGGTGCCGCGCTCCAGTACCGGCTGCTCGTCACGGCCGGCGTCCGCCGGTCGTCGGCGATCTCCGGCCTGACCGCCTCGAACCTCCTGACGCTCGGCGTCGTGCTCGCCCTGCCGCTGCTCGCGCTGCCGGCCCTCGTGCGGGGCATCGTCGACCGCAGCCTCGCCGAGGCGGCGATCAGCGGCCTGGCGATCTTCGTCGTGCTGCTCGCGCTCGGGGCGCTCGCGCTCGCCTTCGACGGCCCGTTGCTGTGGGTCGGCCGCCTGGCCCAGCGGCTGCGCAACCAGCTGCGGCCGCGCGC
>JBDZVZ010000014.1:12259-33622 GCA_040255945.1 Solirubrobacterales bacterium
GCGCGCTGACCGCCGCGGTCGGGCGCTGGGCGTTCGACTACGCCACGCTGCTGGCCGTCCTGGCCGCCGTCGGCTCGCGGCCGCGCCCGTCGCTCGTCCTGCTCGCGTTCTGCGCAGCCCAGCTGCTCGCGCAGCTCCCGTTGACGCCGGGCGGCCTCGGGTTCGTCGAGGCCGGGCTCACGGCGACGCTCGTGCTCGCCGGGGTGGCGGCCGGCGACGCGGTCCTGGCCACGTTCACCTACCGCCTGCTGATCTACTGGCTGCCGCTGCCGCTGGGCGTGGTCGGCGGTCTGCTGCACCACCGGCGCTACCGGCCGTCCGGTCCCACGGTCGCGGTCGGCGGGCACGCACCACCGCGATGAGGGTGCGCCCGTCCTTGCGGCCCCGGCCGGCCGCTGGGACCGTCGGCACCATGACGGACGTCCGCACCCTCATCGACCCGCTCGGCCTCTGGCCGCGCACGACGCGCCTGGCCGGCCGCGCCGAGCACGCGGCGCTCGGCACGGGCGAGCGGCTCCTGCTCGCCGTCGTCGATCGCGCGGTCGCCTCCGGCCTCCCGCGGCAGGTCGTCGACCGCCTGCTCGACGACGGGCTCGCCGAGCACATCGCCGAGCGCGTTCTCACCGACCCCGGGTTCGAGCAGCGGGCGGCAGCGCTGCTGGAGAGCCCTCAGACGGGCCACCTGCTCGAGCGGGTGCTCGACAGCGAGGCCAGCGAGCGGCTCGTCGCCCAGGTCCTCGAGAGCCGGCTGGTCGACGTCACCGTCGCCCGGGTCCTCGCCAGCGACGAGCTGTGGACGATGGTCGACGAGATCGCGCGCAGCCCGGCGGTCACCGAGGCGATCACCTCCCAGGGCGCCGGGTTCGCCGACCAGGTCGCCGACGAGGTCGGGGCGCGCAGCCGCAACGCCGACGCCTGGCTCGAGCGGGTCGCCCACCGCATGCTCGGCCGGCCGCTGGCCGCCGAGGCGCCGCCGGGGACCGGCCTGGCATGAGCGTCGCCGCGCGCCTGCGCGCGCGGCGCGTTCCCGGCGCAGCGGCGACGGTCGCGCCGCCCGCGGCAGCTCGGACGGCCACGGCGCCGGTCGGGTACGTCGGCCTCGTGACGCGCGCCGTGGCCTTCGCCCTTGACGCGGCGATCATCAACCTCGTCGCGCTGCTCACCGCCGCGGTCGTCGTCCTCGCGCTGTCGGTCATCCCGATCTCCGACGCCCTGCGCACCGTGACGATCGCGATCGGCGGCACGAGCTACGTGCTGTGGGTCGTCGGCTACTTCGTCGTGTTCTGGAGCACGACCGGGCAGACGCCCGGCAACCGGCTGCTGCGCATCCGCGTCACGGCCGCCGACGGCGGTCGCCTGCGGCCGCGGCGGTCGTTGCTGCGCTTCGTCGCGCTGACGTTCGCGGCGATCCCGCTCTTCGCCGGCTTCCTGCTCATCCTCGTCGACGGCCGGCGGCGCGGCCTGCACGACGTCGTCGCCCGCACGGTCGTGGTCGACGCCCCCGGGGGTCGTCATGGATGACCGCGGGGGCGACGACCGGCTGACCTGGGTCGGCCACGCCACGGTCCTGATCGAGCTCGGCGGCGCGCGGATCCTCACCGACCCGCTGCTGCGTCGGCGCCCGCTGCATCTCGTGCGCCACGCGCCCGCACCCGACCCGGCGGTGCTCGGACGGCTCGACGCCGTGCTCATCTCCCATCTGCATCTCGACCACCTCGACCTGCCGTCGCTGCGCCGGCTCGGCCTCGGCGTGCCGCTCGTCGTCGGTCGCGGGGCGGGCCCACTGGTGCGCCGTGCCGGCTTCACGGACGTCACCGAGCTGTCGGCCGGCGAGCACACGGAGGTCGGCGGTGTCACCGTCGTCGCGACCCCGGCCGCCCACGACGCGCACCGCCATCCGCGGGGACCCGTCGCCGCGCCGCTCGGGTTCGTCCTCGACGCCGGCCGCCGCGTGTACTTCGCCGGCGACACCGGGCTCTTCGACGGGATGGTGCGCTTGAGCGCCCTGCGGCTCGAGGTGGCGCTGCTGCCGATCTGGGGCTGGGGGCCGGCGCTCGGGCCCGGCCACCTGGACCCCATCGGGGCGGCGGAGGCCGCCGCGCTCATCCGGCCGCGCATCGTCGTCCCGATCCACTGGGGGACGTACTTCCCGGTCGGCTTGCGCTGGCGTGGCGCCATGGCGTTCGAGGGTGCGCCGCGGCGCTTCGCCGAGGCGATGGCACGCCTCGCGCCCGGCGTGCGGGTCGCCCGGCTCGAGCCGGGCGGGTCCCTGCGGCTGCCCGCCGGTCAGCCGGCGGGCGACACCGGCGGGGCGCCGGACGGGGCCGCCGCGCCGTCGCCCGTGGGTGGGGCGGGAGACGGCACGGCGGGCCCCGGCGCCCCCACGGGCGGGAACTCCTCGATCGTCTGACGGCGAACGACCCACAGCCCGAGGGCCGCGAGCGCCGCCATGACGAGCACCGGGATGACCTTGCGGGTCGCCGGAATCGGCCCCCAGGCGACAACGAGCAGCAGCACCCCGCCGAGCACCGCGTAGGAGGGCCCGGGGTGCTCGCGCAGGAACGGCGCGAGGCGGAAGCGCACGGCGATCGCCGGCCGCGACGGGCCGGCGACCCAGGCGGCGAAGAGCAGCGGCAGGCCGCCGATGATCGTCGCCTGGGCCGTGTCGCGCAGCATCTGCGTGCCTACCGACCAGGTCGCCTCGGCCGCCGGCCGCACCGGTCCCTGGCCGGCGAGCTGGTCGACGACGTAGGACCCGAGGAGGTTGCGCGCGACGAGGACGACGACCCCGGCCGCGCAGAGGTTGATGCCCGCCCACATGAGCGTCGTGCGGCGGCGTCCGCGCGCCAGCGCGACGGCGCCCCCGAGCAGGCCGAGGCTCAGGATCGGCAGCACGAGCGACAGCCCGTGCAGGAGGTCTGCGCCGCGTTGCACGGTGCGGACCTGGTCGCTCTCGAGCACCTTCACGCGGCCGGCGGTGGGCGGCAGCTTGTCGGCGAGGCGCCCGGGAAGCCCGAGCCGCTGGACGAGGTCGAGCACGAGGACGCGCAGGTCGAGGATGACCGCGTTGCCCTGGGCGGTGACGGCGCTCGAGCGGCCCTCGGCGATGTTGATGAACTGCTGGGCGGTGACCTCGTTGGCGGCCCGCCAGGCCTGCTCGACCCGGGGCCGGCCGAGCAGCGCCACGGTCGTGCGCGTGGACAGCTCCCGCAACCCGCCCGCGGCCGGGCCGGCGAGCGGCTCGAGCCGGGGCGGCAGCGCCCGGCGCAGCTCGCCGGCGACGTTGACGTTCGCGTACAGCTCGTCGACGAGGAAGTCGGCCACCTGCGTCTTGACCGCGGGCTGGGCGAGGACCTCGGCGCTCGTCTCGCCCCAGTTGTCGGCGTTGAGCACCTGCCGGTTGGCCCACACGGCGAAGATCGCGGCGACCGCGAGCACCGTGGCGAGGGCCAGCATGACCCGGACGAGGATGACGTGGCTCGGGTGCTCGACAGGCATGAGGCGACCGTCGCACCGGCGTCCTCCGGCGACCACAGGGTCCAC
Organism: Solirubrobacterales bacterium; assembly: GCA_040255945.1. Classification (GTDB taxonomy): domain Bacteria; phylum Actinomycetota; class Thermoleophilia; order Solirubrobacterales; family Solirubrobacteraceae; genus Baekduia. The sequence goes on from JBDZVZ010000014.1 coordinate 15,803, forward strand.
CGGTGTCCGGCCGATGGTGTGCACGAGGACGACCGCACGTGCGAGCCGCCCTCGTGCTGCCGACGTTCATCAGGCGGTCTGCCGCTCGTGCCAGTGGGCGATGAGCCCGTAGAGGACCAGCACGTCGACGCTGAACAGCGCGATCGACAGCCACGGGTACCCGGGAAGGAAGAGCAGCTGGGCGATCGCGTTGGCTCCAGCGGTCAGGATCCCGACCCAGCGCCCGAACGATGCACCCATGAACAGCGAGCACGCCGCGATGAACTGGAAGGCGCCGATGAAGAGGATGATCCAGCCCCACGTGCTCAGGTCGCTGAAGACGTAGCGGGCGTCGTTGATGTAGAAGCTGGCGGAGTCGATCGCCGCGATCCCGTAGATGAAGTTCAGGATGCCGACGAGCAGGAGCATGACGGCGGCGAACATCACCCAGCCGCTCGGCTCCTCCTCGTAGGCGTCCGCCGGGGCGGTGCGCCTCGCGCGCTCCGGCTCGGTGTAGGTGCTCCTGGTGGCCATGATGTACTCCTTGGTATGGGGTTCGACGCGTGCGACGCTAGGCACGCTCGCGGGCGACGGCATCGTCCGAAGCGGGTGACGTCCACGTGTCCTGATCGACGAGCCCGAGCCGTGCGGCCCGGGCGACCGCGGTCGAGCGGGAGGAGGCGCCGAGCTTGCGGTAGACGGCGTGCACCTGGGTCTTGACGGTGTTCGGCGAGACGTACAGGCGGGCGGCGATCTCCCGGAACGAGAGGTGGCTCGGCAGGAAGCGCAGGACGCGCAGCTCGGCCATCGTCAGCGTGTCGAGCTCCGGGAGCTCGGCGTCGTCGGCGGCGGTCTGCGCGCCGGCCGCCGTGGCCCAGGCTCGCAGGAGGGGGGCGTCGGGCAGGTCGGCCGCGGCGCGGGCGGCGGCGCGCAGCGAGGCGCCGCCGCCGGCCAGCTCGCTGACGCGCAGCTGCGCGCGACCCGTCGCGACCGCCGTCGGTATCGCCCACCACGGCGGGAGCGCGGCGGGATCGAGGTCGCCGTGGCGCACGAGGGCCAGGTCGTCCCGGGCCTCCTGGAACCGTCCGCGATGGGCGCGCGAGAACGCGGCCACCGCGACGACGAGCCCGAAGACCGCCTGCCCGCCGAGATCGATGCCGTCGAGTCGTCCGCGCGCCCGTTCAGCCCGGCAGGCGCCGTCGTCCCAGTCGCCGTCGCACAGGGCGGTGAGCGCCAGCACCGCCTCGCACAGGGCCGCAGCGCCGGTCGCGCCGACCATCCCCTGGCGCACACCCGCCTCCAGCCGTCCCCGGCCGGTCCGGACGTCACCCCGGAACGTCGCACCGAGGCCGCCGACCAGGCAGGCCAGCGGCCGCCACGGATCGTCTTCGGGCAGGAGGCGGCCGGCGGTCGCCGCACTCGCGCCGAGGCTCCGAGCGCCCGGGGGCGCGGTCAGCGCCGCGAGGAGCTCGACGCCGCCCTGGACCGACCGCCGCAACGCCACGGGCAGCCCGGGCAGGGCGTGCTCGGCGAGGCTCGTCCAGCGCCGGCTGTGGGGGTAGCGCCCGCGGACGAGCTCGCACACGGCGGCGATCCCCGCGAGTGCCGCGTGCCGCTCGACCTGGCGCACCGGCACGCGCGTGAGCCACTGCTCGAGGCGGGCCACCCGCCCGTCCCAGGCCCAGGAGCCGGCCAGCCGCCAGAGCAGCGTCGCCGCATCGTCGAGCGCTTCGGCGGCCAGCAGCAGCTCGATCGCCTCGTCGGTACGGCCGCGATCCTCGAGCCAGGCGGCACCGCGAACCCGCAGGCGTTCTGCGAGCGCCGGTTCGCGACGCTCGAGCTCTGCGCGCAGGACGGCGCGCAGCAGCGGGTGGCAGCGCGCGGGTCGGTCGGTGTCCGTGCGCGCCATCGGGACGCCCCAGCGGGCGAGCTCGCCCAGGGCGGCGCGTGCGCCGGGGCCGCCGAGCATGGCGTCGCACAGCTCCGGCTCGAGGTCGTCGGCGACCGAGCAGCGCCGCAGGAAGGTGTGCAGGTCCTGCGGCAGCCGCGCCAGGACCTCCTCCTCGACGTAGGCGGCCACGTGCGGGTCCTGCGCGATCGTCGTGGCGTCGACGGTGCGCTCGCCGAGGGCATCGCCGGCGAGCGCCAGCACCGCCGGCCATCCTTCGAGGGCGGCGGCCAGCGCCGGCCCTGTCGGCGCGTCGCGCCCGGGCTCCGTGCGGTCCAGCAGGCTTGCGGTCTCCCCGCGCGTCATCGCCAGGTCCCGCGGGCCGAGCTCGAGCAGCGCGTGGCCGGCGCGCAGCCGGGCGAGCTGACGGAGCGTCGCTCCCCGGGTGGAGAGGACCAGCAGCGATCCGAGCGGCACCGCCTCGGCGAGTCGGGCGAGGGCCGCGGCCGCCGCCGGCTGCCGGCCGAGGCGGTCGCCGTCGACGATCGCGACGGCGGGCGCCGCCGGGTCGGCGAAGGCCTCGGCCAGGGCCGCGACCGCCGAGGGGGCGGCGTCGTCACGGCCGGTGCGCAGCCAGTGAACCGGCCGCGGATCGGCGGCGGCCCACGTCTCGAGCACGGTCGTCTTGCCGTAGCCGGCCGGCGCGACGAGCAGGACGACCCTGCTCGGCGCCGCGCCCGCGAGCCGTGCGAGGAGCCGGTGGCGAACGATCGGCGGCGGGGCCGGCGGCGCGGCGGGCAGCCCGCGCAGCGGCCGCACCCTCTCGGGGGCGGCGGCCGTGGCGGCGGGAAGCGCGGCGGCGGGGGTCATCCGATGGCTCCGGCGATCACCCCGCCAGCGTGCGTCCCGCGCCGGACCCGGGCAAGGGCGCCCACCGGCGTCCGGTTCGTGGGGCGGGCACGAGGCGCGCCGTGCACCGCTCATCCCGTTGGGGTGATGCCGGCGCCGTGCCGCCGCCCCTACGGTGGCCGCCCATCACCCACGAAGGAGGCTTCTCATGGCAGACCTCGTTGCGATCGGCTACGACGACGAGCAGACCGCCGCTCGCGCCGCCGAGGCGGTGTACCGGATGGCCGAGGACCTCGTCATCCAGCCCGACGCCGTCGCGGTCATCGTCCGCGACCAGGAGGGTCACTACAAGGTCTCGACGAACCACCATCCGGTCGGCACCGGCGCCACCTGGGGCATGTTCTGGGGCATGCTCTTCGGCGTGCTGTTCTTCATCCCGGTGTTCGGGATGGCGGTCGGCGCCGGGCTCGGCGCGCTGTTCGGCAAGATCGAGAAGACCGGGATCGACAAGTCGTTCCAGACGCAGGTGCGCGACATGCTCCAGCCCGGGACGTCGGCGCTCTTCCTCGTCGTCGAGAAGGTGACGCCCGACAAGGCCGTCGAGGGCCTGCAGGAGTTCGGCGGCACGGTCCTGAAGTCCTCGCTGTCCAACGACGCCCAGGCCGAGCTGCAGTCGGCGCTGCACGGCGAGCAGGCGGTCACCGCCTAGCGGACCTCGCCGGCGACTCGCGCCCGCCGCGGGCCGGCCGCCGCGGCGGGCGTCGACGTCTGCAGGGCGGCGCGCCAGCCCGCGAGGATGTCGTGGACGGCCTCGGCCCCGACGATCGGCAGCTGCGACACCCTCAGCCGTCGCTCGTCGAAGAGCAGGAACGGCCGGGTCTGCTCGCCGCCCAGTCCGCCGTGGAAGGAGATGAGCTCCTCGAAGGCGCATGCCTCGTCGCGCGCCGGGTCGTAGAAGCTGCCGACGAGGATGTCCGGGCAGTGGGCGAAGCCGTCGGTGCGCAGCAGGTGTCGCCGCGCGCCCGCCCCGAACCCGGCCAGCGGGTCGTCGCCGTCGACGTGGCCGTCGGCGAGCCGGACGCTTCCGCTCCGCCCGAGGACGACCGGCCCGTCGCGGCGTGACCGCACGAGCAGCCAGCCGATGTGCGGGTGATCCCGGAGGCCGGGCAGCAGGCGGGGATGCAGCGCGTCGATGTCCTCGCGGACCACCCGGCCCGGCAGGTCCATGAGCGAGACGAGCCCGAGGTTGCCCGAGCCGAGCACGACGACCTCCCGGCCGGCGACCGGCTGCGGGCCGGGCTCCGGTGCGGCCGTGACGGCCGGCGCCCCCGCCTCGCGGACCGCGTGGCGTGCCATCGCGGGCTGCTCGTCGCCGCCCTCGACCGCGCCGACCCGCCCGTGGGAGACCAGGCCGGCGACGAGATCGTCCAGGCCGTAGCCGTTGCGCTGGCGGAACGTCGCGCCCTGCGTCTGGCCGTGATCGGAGAGGACGACGATCTCGTACGGTCGTGGCGTGTGGCGGCGCACGGCCGCCACCCGGCCGAAGCGCTCGTCGAGCCGGCGCAGCGCCTCGAGCGCGTCGGGTCGCTCCAGCCCGGAGTGGTGGGCGACCTCGTCGTAGCTGGCGAACGTCGCGTAGACCGCGGGCCGGCCGCGCATCATGTCGGTGAGCACGCCGAAGACGACGAGGTCGCGCACGAGCGTCGTCATCGTCGCGCGCTGGACCGGGTAGGCGCCGCCGCGCGCGCCGCGTGGTCGGACGTCGCGGCGCCGCTGCCGGGCGGCGGCGACGAGCTCGAGCCCGATCTCCCAGGCGAAGAGGACCAGGACCCGGGCGGCGTTCGCGCCGTTGGCGAGGAACGCGCGGTAGCCCGGGTTGGCACGGCGCTCGTCGGCGAGCCGGCTCACGGTCAGGATGGACTCGTCCGCCTCGCCGGACAGGAGGTTGCCCCGGCTCGAGCCGCCGCCCACGAGCAGGCCCTCGCCGGTCGCCAACCGCCGCTCGATCGCGGCGCAGTCGGCCGGCGACGAGCAGGACACGACGCGGCGCTCGTCCTTGTCGACCCAGCGAAACGCCGGGATGTCGTCGTTGGCGCCCAGGAGGATGCCGGCCTGGCTGGCCCCGGTCTGCGACGAGAGGTCGGGCTCCCACTCGACGAGGCGGTAGCGCTCGTCCTCAACCCAGCGCTGGAGGTTCGGCGCGTGGCCGCTGGCCATGGCGCGTCGCAGGACCGGCTCGGCGAGGCCGTCGATCTCGAGGAAGACGATGCCGGGCACGTCGCCGCGGTCGATGACGCCCTGCCGGCGGGCGACCCGTCGCAACACCGCCAGGGAGACGGCCTGGTCGTCGGCCCCCACCAGCATGCTCAGGACCGTCGCCGCCGCGGCGATGAGCAGCGCCGCGAGCATCCCCGCCCACAGCGACGCGACCTCCACGTCGCCGGGCAGCAGGCCGCCGGCGAGCAGCAGCATCGCGCCGTCGAGGACGAGGACGAGCAAAAAGCCGGCGAGGAACGTGTAGGGCAGCGGCAGCGCGGCGAGCACCGGCGGCAGGACCGCGTTGAGGGCCGCCAGCACGACCGCGACCGCCAACGCCGAGCCGCTCGCGCCGAGCGCCACGCCGGGCGCCACCCACGCGCCGACGTAGACGGCGGCGACGAGGATGGCGAACGCGAGCGCCAGGCGGAGCGGCCTCAGCACTAGGAGCGGTTGAGGATCTTCGCCTTCTCCATGGCGAACTCCTCGTCGGTCAGCACGCCCTGCTCGTGCAGGGCGCCGAGCTGGCGCAGCGCCGCCATGGGATCGGGCGCGGGCTCGGCCGGCGCGTACTCCGGCTCGGGCGGGCCGTAGCCGTAGGGCATCGTGCCCTGCTGCGCCCACCGGTTGGCCTGGCGGCGCGAGACCCGGTTGCTCACCGCGGTCGCGGTGCCGGCGACGACCGCGGTGCGGGCGACCCCGCGAAGAAGACCTGGCATGGGTTCGTGCTCCCTTCGAGATCGGGGTCAGGACGTTGTCGCCTCGAGCGCGTCCAGCGACGCGATCAGGGCCTGGACGGGCACGCGCCCGCTGCCGATGAGCTGTGCCCCCGAGTGACGCAGCGCCACGGCCAGCGGGGCGAGGAAGCGGTTCTCCCAGATGATCACCGCGGCCGAGTTGTCGTTCTCCAGCGCGCTGGCGGCATCGCGCAGGTCCTCGTAGTCGAGCAGCCCCGACGAGGCGCCCTCGAACGCGCGGAACGCGCCGGCCGACCCGTCGAGGTGGTCGAGGTCGAGGACGGTCATGGCCCCCGTCGAGTCCTTGTTGATGAACGCGATGTCGAGGATGCGGATGAGGCCGCGGTCGACGAGGTCGACGATCATCGGCGCGACGTCATCGGTCGGGCGGCCCTGCGGCCATTCGAGCAGGACGTAGTCGACGGGACCCATCTCCTCGAGCTCCTGCAGCTCCGGTGAGCTCATGGCGGCTCCTTTCGGGATCGTTGCCGGTCGGCCGCGACGCTAGGCGCGCCGCGCCGGCAGGCCATCGCCCGAACCGGGTGATCGTGCGGCGGCGACGCGCCCGGCACCGGGCGGGTGGTGCGCACACCCCGCTGACGCCTGCGCGCATCCTTGCCGCCCGCCGACCGGTGGCCGACGCTCGGGCGCATGCTGCTCGAGGACTATGGCCTGATCGGAGATCTCGAGTCCGCCGCGCTCGTCGGCCGCAACGGCTCGATCGACTGGCTCTGCCTGCCGCGGTTCGACTCGGCGTCCTGCTTCACCGCGCTGCTCGGCGACGAGCGTCACGGGCGCTGGCTGCTGGCGCCCGTCGGCGACGGACACGGGGTCACCCGCCGCTACCGGCCCGGCACGCTCGTGCTCGAGACCGAGTTCGAAGGTCCGGAGGGGGCGGTCCGCATCACGGACTTCATGCCGCGCCGCGGCGACGGTCCGCCCCGGGTCATGCGCATCGTCGAGGGGCTGCGCGGCCGGGTGCCCATGCGGATGGAGCTCGTGGTGCGGCCCGACTACGGGGCGACCAAGCCGTGGGTGGAGCTCGCCGTCGACGGCGCCGTCGCCACGGTCGGCGCCGACGCGTTTCGCATCAGCACCCCGCTGGCGCTCGACGTCGAGGACTCGACGGTGCGCGCCGGGTTCGTCGTGGCCGAGGGCGCCCGCGAGCGCTTCACGCTCACCTGGCACCCGTCGCACGAGACCGCGCCGGCCGTCGAGGACGCCGACTCCGCCCTGGCGCGCACCGACGCGGGCTGGCGTGACTGGAGCGGCCGCTGCACCTACGACGGCCCCTACCGCGACGAGGTGCTGACCTCGCTCGTGGTGCTCAAGGCGATGACCTCGGAGACGACCGGCGGGCTCATCGCCGCGCCGACCACCTCGCTGCCCGAGGAGATCGGCGGCGTGCGCAACTGGGACTACCGCTTCTGCTGGCTGCGCGACTCGGTGCTCGCCCTCGAGGCGCTCGTCGACATGGGGTACGCCGCCGAGGCGCACGGCTTCCGCGACTTCCTGCTGCGGGCCGGCACCGGCGACCCGTCCGCCGCGCAGATCATGTACGGCATCGCCGGCGAGCGGCGCCTGACGGAGTTCGAGCTGCCGCACCTGCCCGGCTACGAGGGCTCGCGGCCGGTGCGGGTCGGCAACGCGGCCTCCGAGCAGTTCCAGCTCGACGTCCCCGGCGAGGTCATCGGCGTGCTCGCGCTCGCCGCCGAGCGGTTCGGGACCTCCGACCTGCGGCGCTGGCCGCGCTGGCGCAACGTCATCGAGTACGTCGAGACGGTCTGGCAGCGGCCCGACGACGGCATCTGGGAGGCACGCGGCCCGCAGCAGCACTACACCTACTCGAAGGTCATGGCCTGGGTCGTCTTCGACCGCGCCGTCGCGCTCGTCGAGCGGTTCGACCTCGACGGTCCGGTCGACCGCTGGCGGGCGATCCGCGACGAGATCCACGCGGAGGTCTGCGAGCGCGGCTACGACCCGGAGCGCAAGACGTTCACCCAGTACTACGGCTCCCAGGAGCTCGACGCGAGCGTGTTGAACATCCCGCTCGTCGGGTTCCTGCCCGGCGACGACGAGCGCGTCAGCGGCACGATCGACGCCGTCCGCCGCGAGCTCGGCCGCGACGGCTTCGTGTCGCGCTACTCGACCGCGCAGACCGACGACGGGCTTCCCGGGGACGAGGGCCAGTTCCTGGCGTGCTCGTTCTGGCTCGTCAACGCCCTGGCGCGCAACGGGCGGGTCGGCGAGGCCCGCGAGCTGTTCGAGCGGCTCACCGGCCTGGCCAACGACTTGGGCCTGCTCGCCGAGGAGTACGACGTCGCCCGCCGGCGCCAGGTCGGGAACTTCCCGCAGGCCTTCAGCCATCTCGCGCTCGTGCTCGCCGCGCGGGCGATCGCGACCGCCGAAGTGGCGGCCGAGCCGGTGGTCGCGTGACGGCGGCCGCGACGATCGACGACCGTGTCGAGCGCCGGCGGTTCCTCGCGCCGCTGGCGCTCGCGCAGTTCATCTGCAGCTTCGCCGGGTCCAACATGAACGTGATGATCAACGACATCACGAAGGACCTCGACACGACGGTCGAGGGCGTGCAGGCGACGATCACCCTCTTCCTCGTCGTGATGGCCGTGCTCATGATCCCGTGCAGCAAGCTCACGGATCGGTGGGGACGCAAGCGCTGCTTCCGCATCGGGCTGCTGCTCTACGGCATCGGCGCGCTGCTGAGCGCCGTCGCGCCCAACCTCGCGGTCCTCATGCTCGGCAACTCGATCTTCGAGGGGGTCGGCACCGCGCTGCTCATCCCGCCCGTCTACATCCTCACCACGCTGCGCTTCGGCGACCTCACGTCGCGCGCCCGCGCGTTCGGCCTCATCAGCGCCATGGCCGGCTTCGGGGCGGCCGCCGGGCCGCTCATCGGCGGGCTCATCACGAGCGGCATCAGCTGGCGCGCCGCGTTCGTCTTCCAGGCACTCGTCATCGTGGCGATCGTCCGCCTGGGCCGCCGGGTCGAGGACCCGCTGCCCGCGGAGCCCGACCGGCCGTTCGACCTCACCGGCGCCGTGTTGTCGGCGGCCGGGATGCTGCTCATCGTGCTCGGCATCCTGCAGGCCGACCGCGACGGCGCCCTCATGGCGGCGCTCATGGCGGCCGGTGCGGGCTTCCTCGCGTGGTTCTTCCTCCACGTCCGGGCGCACGAGCGCGCCGGCCGCGAGCCGCTGCTGTCCCTGGGCCTGTTCCGCAGCCGCACGTCGAACCTCGCGCTCGTGACCCAGAACCTGCAGTGGCTCATCATGATGGGCACGTCGTTCGTCGTCGCGGTGTGGCTGCAGACGGTGCGCGGCTACGACGCGATCGAGACCGGCGTCATCTTCACGTCGGCGACCGTCGGCGTGCTGGCCTCGTCGCTCGGCGCGGAGCGCTTCGCCAAGCGCCGCGCGCAGCGGACGCTCATCATCGCCGGCTTCGCCGTGACCGCCGTCGGGATCGGCGTCCTGCTCGGCCTCGTGGACCTCTCGTCGCGGGTCGTCGCGACGGTCCCCGGGCTGCTGCTCATCGGCCTCGGCGTCGGGGTCATGATCACCCCGTCGGTCAACGTCGTGCAGTCGGCGTTCCCGGAGCGGCTGCAGGGCGAGATCTCGGGGCTGTCGCGCAGCGTGTCGAACCTCGGCTCGTCGTTCGGCACCGCGATCGCCGGCACGATCCTCGTCTCCGACGTCGCCCACGGCAACGGCACCTACGTCGCGGCGATGATCGTCCTGGCGGGCGTGGCGCTCGTCGGCCTGCTCGTCGCGCTCCTGCTGCCGCGCACCCCGGGGCCGCGCGAGGCCGCGGCCGCGGTGAGCGAGGCCGCAGCGCCGACGACCGTGGCGTCGGGCTGATCGGAACGACCGGGCCGCGGGCGCTGCGCGATGCTCGTGTGCGCGCCCGCCGGCCGACGTGTCCGCGCCCTTGCCCGGTCACCGGGCTGCGGGTGAGGCTCGTGGGGCATGACGACCGCAGCGCCAGATCGCCCCTCCGACAGCGCCGTCGGCGAGCCCCGCCGCGCGTTCCGGTTCCCGACCGCGTTCACGGTCCTGGCCATCGTGCTGCTGCTCGTCTGGATCGCCACGTTCTTCGTTCCGGCGGGCGCCTACACGACCGACCCGGCCACCGGCGGCCCGCAGCCCGGCACCTACCACCGCCTCCCGTCGTGCGCGAACGGGGCCGAGGGGGCGCAGTGCGTCGACAGCTCGTTCAGCGCTCGCTTCAAGCAGCTCTGGGACGCTCCGCCCCACGGCCTCTACGGCGTCGAGAACGAGCGCGGCCTCGTGGGCGCCGACGAGTCCGGGCTGTTGTACGGGTCGGCGCCGATCTTCCTCTTCGTGCTCGCGGTCGGCGCGTTCATCACCGTGACGATGAAGACCGAGGCGATCCAGACCGGCATCGGCCGTCTCGCGATGCGCTTCCGCCACAGCGGCTCGCTGCTCGTCGCGATGCTCATGGCCGTCTTCGCGCTCGGCGGCACGACCTACGGGATGTGGGAGGAGACGCTCGGCTTCTTCGTCCTGCTCGTGCCGCTCGCGCTCGCGCTCGGCTACGACCGGATGCTCGCGGCGGCGATCATCTTCGTCGGCGCCGGCACGGGCGTCATCGCCTCGACGGTCAACCCGTTCGCGACCGGGGTGGCGTCGGACGCCGCCGGGGTGACGATCGGCGACGGCATCGGGCTGCGCATCGCGCTGTGGGTCGTCCTCGTCGCCGCCGGGATCGGCTACGTGCTCTGGTACGGGCGGCGGGTGCGGCGCGACCCGATGCGCTCGGTCGTCGGGCTCTCGGCCGACGACCGGCGCGAGTCGGAGTCGCTGGTCACCGACGTGCCGCCGCTCACCGTCCGCCAGACGATCGTGCTCGTGCTCTTCGCGGGCGCGTTCCTCGTCCTCATCTACGGGTTCGTCCCCTGGAACGACCTGTGGCAGGAGGGCTGGAACCGGGACTTCCCGCTGCCGACGTTCGGCAACTTCTACTTCCCCGAGGCCGCGGCGCTCTTCCTCATCATGGCGGTCGTCATCGGCGCCATCGCGCGGCTCGGGGAGGAGGGAACGGTCACGACGATCGTGGCGGGGGCCGGCGACTTCCTCGGCGCGGCGCTCATCGTCGTCCTCGCCCGCGGGATCACGGTCGTCATGAAGAACGCCTACATGACGGACACGATCCTGCACGCGATGGAGAACGCGGTGGCCGGCGCCACGAGCTCCGGCTTCGCGGTCCTGGCGTTCGTCGTCAACCTCCCGATCGCGTTCCTCGTGCCCTCCTCGTCCGGGCACGCCGCGCTCGTCATGCCGATCCTCGCGCCGCTGGCGGGCTTCGCCGGCGTGCCGCGCGAGCTCGCGGTCACCGCCTACCAGACCGCCTCCGGGGTCGTGAACCTCGTGACGCCGACCTCCGCCGTGATCATGGGCGGCCTGGCGCTCTCGAAGGTGGGCTACGACCGCTACCTGAAGTTCATCTGGCCTTTCCTCGTCCTCGTCGTCGTGGTCGTGTGCGCCTTCCTGGGCGTCGCGGCCGCGGTGAGCTGAACCCAAAGGAGCGACACCATGGACAACGTCATCACCGCCCCGGCGCTCGGCGTCCACTCCGAGGTCGGGACGCTGCGGACCGTCATGGTCCACCGGCCCGACATCGCGCACGAGCGGCTGTCGCCGTCCAACTGCCACGACCTGCTGTTCGACGACGTCATCTGGGTGCGGCGGGCCCGCCAGGAGCACGACGCGTTCGTCGACCTCATGCGCGAGCGCGGGGTGGAGGTGCTGCTGCTCCACGACCTGCTCGCCGAGACGCTCGCCGACGCCGACGCACGCGACTGGGTGCTCGCCCGGCGCCTGCGCCCCGAGGAGGTCACCGCCGTGTTCTCCGACGAGCTCACCGCCTGGATGACGGCGATGGCGCCCGACGAGCTGGCCACCCGGCTCACCGGCGGGGTGACGGTCCGCGAGCTGCCCGGCGACGTCGGCACGATCGTCGGCCGCGCCCTGCGGCCGTCGGACTTCGTCATCGCCCCGCTGCCCAACCAGCTGTTCACGCGCGACACGAGCGCATGGATCCACGGCGGCGTGTCGATCTCCTCGATGTACTGGCCGGCGCGCCAGAAGGAGACGCTGAACCTCGAGGCGATCTACCGCTTCCATCCGCGCTTCCGGGACGCGGGCGTCGACATCTGGTTCGGCGGGGTCGACCACGACTGGGCGGGGGCGACGATCGAGGGCGGCGACGTCATGCCGGTCGGCGACGGCGTCGTGCTCGTCGGGCAGGGCGAGCGCAGCAACGCGCGTGCCGTGAGCATCCTGGCCCGCAACCTCTTCGCCGCCGGCGCCGCCCGGCTCGTCATCGGCGCGCTCATGCCGCGCGAGCGGGCGGCGATGCACCTCGACACGGTCTTCACGTTCTGCGACCGCGACCTCGTGACGATCTTCGAGCCGGTCGTCTCGAACATCCTGCCGGTGCTCTACACGCCCGACGGTGACGGCGGCGTGACCGCCGGGATCTCCGACCGGCCGTTCCTGGCCGAGGTCGCCGACGCGCTCGGCCTGGAGGCGCTCAAGGTCGTCCCGACGGGCGGCGACGAGTTCGAGGCCGAGCGCAACCAGTGGGACGACGGCAACAACGTCGTCGCGCTGGCGCCCGGCGTCGTCGTCGCCTACGAGCGCAACGAGGCGACGAACTTCAAGCTCGAGAAGGCCGGCATCGAGGTCCACGCCATCGCCGGCCAGGAGCTCGGGCGCGGCCGCGGCGGCGGCCACTGCATGACCTGCCCGATCATCCGCGACAACTAGAAGGGAAGCGCTGACATGAGCACCGTCGTCGACCTGAGGGGCCGCAGCCTGCTGACCCTCGCCGAGTACTCCGCGGCCGAGATCACCCACCTCATCGACCTCGCCGCGGAGCTGAAGGCGGCCAAGCGCGAGGGCCGGGAGGAGCAGCGCCTCCAGGGGCGGGAGATCGCCCTGATCTTCGAGAAGGACTCGACCCGCACGCGCTGCGCGTTCGAGGTCGCCGCCTACGACCAGGGCGCCCACGTGACGTTCATCGGCCCGAGCGGCTCGCACATGGGCCACAAGGAGACCGTCAAGGACACGGCGCGCGTGCTCGGCCGGATGTACGACGCGATCGAGTACCGCGGCTTCGGCGAGGAGACCGCCGACGAGCTCGCCCGCTGGGCCGGCGTCCCGGTCTACAACGGGCTCACCGACGAGTGGCACCCGACGCAGATCCTCGCGGACTTCCTGACGATGCGCGAGCACCTCGGCAAGCCGCTGCAGGAGGTGTCGTTCTGCTACCTCGGCGACGCGCGCTTCAACATGGCCGACACGTACCTCGTCGGCGCCGGCAAGCTCGGCATGGACGTCCGGATCGCCGCCCCGAAGCGCCTCTGGCCGTCGGGGGAGATCCTCGAGCAGGCGCGCGGCTTCGCCGCCGACAGCGGCGGCGCGATCACCGTCACCGAGGACGTCGACGAGGCGGTCGGCGGCTGCGACGTGCTCGTCACCGACGTCTGGGTCTCCATGGGCGAGCCCAAGGAGGTGTGGGCCGAGCGGATCGCGCTGCTGGCGCCCTACCAGGTCAACGCCGAGACGCTCGCCAAGACCGGCAACCCCGACGTGAAGTTCCTGCACTGCCTGCCGGCCTTCCACAACACCGACACGACGGTCGGCCGCGAGATCCTCGCCGAGCACGGCATGGAGGCGCTCGAGGTCACCGACGACGTCTTCGAGTCTCCGGCATCGGTCGTCTTCGACGAGGCCGAGAACCGCATGCACACGATCAAGGCGCTCATGGTCGCCACGCTGGGAGCCTGAGCGATGCGCGTCGTCGTCGCCCTGGGCGGCAACGCCCTGCTGCGCCGCGGCCAGCCGCTGACCGCGGCCAACCAGCGCAGCAACGCTCGCGCCGCCTGTCACGCGCTCGCCCCGGTCGCCGCCGACAACGAGCTCGTCGTCTCGCACGGCAACGGGCCGCAGGTCGGGCTGCTTGCGTTGCAGAGCGCCGCCTACACCGCCGTCGACACGTACCCGCTCGACGTCCTCGGCGCCCAGACCGAGGGGATGATCGGCTACATCCTCCAGCAGGAGCTCGGCAACCAGATGCCGTTCGAGCGCCCCGTGGCGACGTTGCTGACCCAGATCGAGGTCGACCCGTCCGACCCCGCGTTCGCGCGTCCGACGAAGCCGATCGGGCCGCTGTACAGCGAGGGTGAGGCCGCCGCGCTCGCCGAGGCCAAGGGATGGGCGTTCGCCCACGACGGCACGAGCATGCGCCGCGTCGTCCCGTCGCCGGCGCCGCGCCGGATCTTCGGGATCGACCCGATCCGCTGGATGCTCGAGTGCAACGCGGTCGTCATCTGCGCCGGCGGTGGCGGCATCCCGGTCATGTACACCGCGGAGCCGGCGGTCCCGGGCCGGCGGCTCGTCGGCGTCGAGGCGGTCATCGACAAGGACCTCGCGAGCGCGCTGCTGGCCGTCGAGCTCGAGGCCGACGTGCTCGCGATCGTCACCGACGTCGACGCCGTCTATTCGGACTGGGGCACGCCCGGCCAGCGGGCGATCCACGACGCCACCCCGCTGACCTTCGCCGCGGCCGAGTTCGCGGAGGGCTCGATGGGGCCGAAGGTGCGGGCCGCCTGCCTGTTCGTCGAACGGACCGGCGGCATGGCTGCGATCGGCTCGATCCGCGACACCGCCGGGCTCGTGCGCGGCGAGGCCGGCACGCGCGTCACCCCCGACCGGCCGCGCGCGACGGTCGCCCAGGCACGCTAGGAGGCACCACGATGGCCACGACCGAGACCGCACCCCCGACGACCGCCGCCGAGGCGCCCACCTGGCACGTGCTCTCCGGCGACGGCGTCGCGGAAGCGCTGCACGTCGCACCGGACCGGGGCCTCGACCGCGCCGAGGCGGCCGAGCGCCTGGCGACCTACGGGCCCAACCGGTTCGCCGAAGCCCAGCCCGAGCCGCGCTGGCACGCGTTCGTCCGCCAGTACCAGGACCCGATGCAGATCGTCCTGCTCGTCGCGGGCGTCATCTCGATCTATCCGGTCAAGCAGCCCGGCACGGGCGTCGTCATCCTCCTGCTCACGGTCCTCAACGCCGTGCTGGGCCTCAACCAGGAGGGCAAGGCGGCCGCCGCGGTCGCCGCGCTGGCGAAGATGATGATCATCAAGGCGCGGGTGCGGCGCGACGGCGCGCTGGCGCAGCTGCCCGCCGAGGAGCTCGTGCCCGGCGACGTCGTCGCCATCGAGGCCGGCGACGTCGTCCCCGCCGACGGCCGCCTGCTGAGCGCTGCCACGCTCGAGGTCGCCGAGGCCGCGCTCACCGGCGAGAGCCTGCCGGTGAGCAAGGGCGTCGACCCGGTCGCCGCACCGGACGCCCCGCTCGGCGACCGCACCGACATGGTGTACATGAACACGAACGTCACGCGGGGGACCGGCGAGCTCGTCGTCACCTCGACCGGGATGGCGACCGAGGTCGGCCACATCTCGGGGATGCTGCAGGGCCAGGACGAGTCCAAGTCGCCGCTGACCGTCCAGCTCGAGCGGCTGACCAAGCAGCTCGTGACGATCGCCGGCCTGGCGCTCGTCGCCTCCGTCGTGCTGAACATGTCGCGCGGGCAGACGTTCACCGCGGTGTTCACGGCGGCCGTCGCCTTCGCGATCGCGGCGATCCCGACCGGGCTGCCCGCGGTCGTCACGACGATCCTCTCGCGCGGCACCCGACTGCTCGCCGACGCCAACGCGATCGTCAAGCGCCTGCGCTCGACCGAGACCCTCGGGGCCACCTCGGCGATCTGCTCGGACAAGACCGGCACGCTGACGCTCAACGAGATGACCGCCGTCGAGCTGACGATCCCCGGCCGGCGCTACGCGGTCTCGGGGACCGGCTACTCGAGCGAGGGCACGATCCAGCACGTCTACGGCGAGGCCGAGGTGCCGCTCGAGCCGTTCCTGCTGCCCATGGCGCTGGCCTGCGACGCCGTCGTCAGCCCGATGGGGGAGATGATCGGCGACCCGACCGAGGGCGCACTCGTCGTCCTCGCCGCCAAGGGCGGGCTCGACGTGACGACGACGCGCGAGCGCTACCCGCGCGTCGCCGAGCTGCCGTTCGACACCGCCTACAAGCTCATGGCGACGTTCCACGGCATGCCCGACGAGTCCGGGCGCGACGTCGTGCGCTGCTTCGTCAAGGGCGCACCCGATCAGCTGCTGGGCCGCGCGTCGGCCCATCTCGACCCGTCGCTGGCCGAGGCGCCCGTCGATGCGGACTTCCGGGAGCGCTACCTCGCGGAGAACGAGCGGCTGGCCGAGAAGGGCCTGCGGGTCATGGCCACCGCCCGCAAGGACTTCGACCCCGCGACGTTCGACCCGTCCGCCGACCTGCTCGGGCTCATGGACGGGCTGACGCTGCTGTCGCTCGTCGGCATCGTCGACCCGCCGCGGCCGACGGCGAAGGCCGCGATCGCGACCGCCCGCGACGCCGGCGTCCAGGTCCGCATGATCACCGGCGACCATGCCGTCACCGCCGGGGCGATCGCGCGCGAGCTCGGCATCCCCGGACGGGCGATCTCCGGAGCGCAGTTCGCCGACATGAGCGACGAGCAGGCCGACGCCGAGCTCGACGACATCGGCGTCATCGCGCGCGTCACCCCCGAGCAGAAGGTGCGGCTCGTCGACCTCCTCAAGCGCCGGGGCCACGTCGTGGCGATGACCGGCGACGGCGTCAACGACGCGCCGGCGCTCAAGCAGGCCGACATCGGCATCGCGATGGGGATCACCGGCACCGAGGTCTCCAAGGAGGCCGCCGCGATGATCCTCACCGACGACAACTTCGCGACGATCGTCAAGGCGGTCGAGCTCGGGCGCGGCCTCTACGACAACCTCGTGAAGTACATCCGCTTCCAGATGGGCGTGCTCGCGGGGCTCATCGTGACGTTCCTGGGCGCGAGCGTCCTCAACGTCGTCGGCGGCCTGGCGTTCCTGCCGCTGCAGACCCTGTGGGTGAACTTCACGACGCAGGTCTTCCAGTCCGTCGGGCTCGGCTACGGCGAGCCCAGCGAGGGGCTCATGCGGCGCCGGCCGCGCAAGCCCGAGGCGCCGATCCTCACGCGGTCGAGCACGCGCTGGTTCGCGGTCGCCGGCCTCGTCATGGGCGCCTCGACGCTCGCGGTCATCGCCGGCGCCGAGCACGAGCAGGGGGCCGACCTGGCCCGCACGATGGGGCTGACGACGTTCGCGATCGCCAACCTCGTGTTCTCGTTCACCGCCCGTGACGAGCTGCGCTCGGTGTTCAGCCCGGAGACGTTCGACGACCGGCGCTTCGTCGTGACCTCGCTCATGTCGGCCGCCGCGATCATCCTGGCCACCGAGTCCCAGTTCCTGCACCGGATCCTCGACACCGTCGAGCTCACGGGCAACCAGTGGCTCATCTGCCTCGCCGGTGGGCTGACGATCGTGGTCGTCTCCGAGCTGCGCAAGCTCCTGCTGCGCCGCCGGCAGGCGGCCGCCTGAGCCCGCTCAGGTCTTCGTGCAGTCGACCTTGGCGAAGCTCTGCTCGTAGGTGGTCGCCAGGTCTTGCGCGGCCGTCGACAGGCGCGCCTTGGCCTCGTCGGCCGACGTCTCCCTCAGGAACGTCGACGCCACGTCCTTGACCTCCTTGGCGAACGCCTGGTTGGCCTGCTCGACCTCGTCGCGGCGCTGGCCGCTGAGGTCGCCCTGGGCGTCGGTGATCGTCTGGAGGTCCTTGCCGATCGCCTTCAGGCTTGTCTGGACCTCCGACGTCGTCGTGCTCGAGAGGGTCATGCCCTTGAGCGTGTCGACCTGCTTGGAGATGTCGGCGCGGGCATCGCAGATCTTGTTGGTCGCCTGCTCCTCCTTCGACTGGCCGCCGCAGGCCGCCAACGCGACGGTGGTCGCCACGGCGGCGATCGGGACGATGGTGCGCGGATTCATGGCTCGTGCCTTCCTGTCGGGCGTGCTGGTCATGTGGGCTTGACCGACGCCGGGTCGATCGACCCGTCGTCGCCGCTGAAGCTGAACGTCACGGTGCCGGCCGCCTGCCCGCCGGCGCCGCTCATGTCGCAGGCGGCCGT
>JBDZVZ010000014.1:33722-55439 GCA_040255945.1 Solirubrobacterales bacterium
CGCGGCGGCGGCACCGGCCAGCATGAGGGTGCGGCGGAGGGGTCGCATGGTGGCGGAGGGTCGACGCCGGGCCGAGCGGGCGCATCGTCTGCATCGGGTGATGCCGAACGCCGGCGTCCGCCGCGACGATCCGCGCGTGACCACGACGCCTCCCGAAGCAGTGGCGCAGGCCAGCGGCGGGCTCGCGCAACGCATCGAGGCGCACCTCGGCTCCCGCGACGTCGCCCGCATCATCTATGGCGCGGTCGTCGGGCTCGCGCTCGTCGTGGCGCTGGAGCGCCATCCGCCCCAGGCCGGCGTCATGGTCGGCGTCCTGGTCGGCTCGGCGATCGCCATCGGGCTCGCCGAGCTCTACAGCGAGGCGGTCTCCCTCGAGGCGCGCTCGCGCCGGCCGGTCGGCCGGCGCGAGCTGCGGCCGCTGGCCGGCGAGTCGGCCGCGGTCATCGCCGGGGCGGGGTTTCCGGCGCTGTTCTTCGTGCTCGCCGCACCCGACGCCATCAGCCTCCACCTCGCCTTCACGCTCGCGAAGTGGTCGGGCCTCGGGCTCATCTGCGGCTACGGCTTCCTCGCCGCGCGCCTGGCCGGGGCGACGCTCGGGCGCGGGCTGGCCCACGGCGCGGCCGTCGGCCTCATCGGCGGGGCGCTCATCGCGCTCAAGGCGGTCCTCCATTGACCCCGGCGGCGTCCCAGGACGGGCCGCGAGCGCCGAGCCTGCTCGACGCGCTGCTGCCGGTCCTCGTCCTCATCGCGCTCATCGCGCTGACGATCGGCCTGTTCGGCGTGAGTGCCACCGACGGGCCGCTGCAGGTCGCGCTGCTGCTGAGCGCGGGCTTCGCGAGCCTCATCGCCTTCAAGAACGGCCACCCGGTGGCCGCCGTCCGCGAGGCGGCGGTGGGCGGCGTGACGACGGCCCTGGGCGCGATCTTCATCCTGCTCGCGGTCGGCGCGCTCATCGGCACCTGGAACATGGCCGGGACGATCCCCACGGTCGTCGACTACGGCATCCGGCTGCTGAACCCCAGCATCTTCTACCTGGCGACCGCGGCGATCTGCGCGATCGTCGGCATGGTCACGGGCAGCTCCTGGACGACCGCGGGAACGCTCGGCGTCGCGTTCGTCGGCATGTCGACGGTCATGGGGCTCTCGGAGGCCACCGCCGCCGGCGCGGTCATCTGCGGGGCGTACTTCGGCGACAAGATGACCCCGCTGTCGGAGACGACGATCCTCGTCCCGCAGCTCGTCGGACGCGGCCTCACGGTCGGGCGCCACGTCCGCAACATGTTCTGGACGGCCGGGCCCGCGCTCGGCATCAGCCTCGTCGCGTTCCTGCTGCTCGGCGTCAACGCCGCCCCGTCGTCGTCGGTGAGCACCGACCAGGCGCTCGAGGTGCTCGGGGGCGCCTTCACCATCTCGGCGGTCAACCTGCTGCCGCTCGTCCTGCTCGTCGTCTTCACGGTCAAGAAGGTCCCGCCGTTCCTCGCCATCCTCGGGTCGGCGCTGCTGGCCGGCATCCTCGCCTGCTTCACCCAGTGGCCGCAGGTGCAGGCGTTCGTCGGCGAGCCGGGGCTGTCGTCGCTCGGCACGGCGATCAAGGGCATCTACGCCGCGATGGCCACCGGCTACGAGAGCCACACCGGCAACGAGACCGTCGACGCGCTCTTCTCACGCGGCGGCATGGCGAGTCTCCTGTCGACCGTCTGGCTCGTCCTCGCGGCGCTGTCGTTCGCCGCGATCCTCGAGCACGCCGGCTTCCTCGAGCGGCTGCTGGTGCCGATCGTCGCCCGGGCCCGCAGCCGCGGTCGGCTCATCGCCGCGGTGAACGCCAGCGGCATCGGCCTCAACGTCATCGCCGGCGACCAGTACGTCGCCGACGTCCTGCCGGCGCGGATGTACCGCGACGAGTTCCACCGCCGGGGCCTCGCCCCCGAGGTGCTCTCCCGCGCCGTGGAGGACTCGGGCACGGTGACCTCGGTCCTCGTGCCCTGGAACACCTGCGGCGCCTACATCTCGGGCGTGCTGGGCGTGTCGACCGCGTCCTATCTGCCGTACTGCTTCTTCAACCTCGCCAGCCCCATCCTCGATGTCGTCTTCGGCTTCGTGGGGTTCAAGGTGCCGGCGGCCGACGAGGTCGACGAGGACGCCGGCGCCGAGGCGCGCGCCGCCGAGCCCGCGCAGGTCGCCTCTGTCGCGGGCGCGCCCGAGATCACACGATCGGGATGACGACGCGGGCGCCGCGCGCGTCCATGCTGGAGCGGCCATGCCCCATGTCTCCTACGAGCCGAGCGACACCGAGGTCCGCGACCTCGGCCTGTGGCTGTGGTTCGCCACCCTCTCGCTCTGGCCGCGCGTGCTCCTCATCGCGTTCTGGATCTTCGGCAGCCTGCTCGGCGACGCGTTCAGCACCTGGATCGTCCCGGTGCTCGGGTTCCTCGCCGCCCCGGCCACCACCGTGTCCTACGCGCTCATGTGGGGCCTGAACTCCGAGACGGTGTCGGGCGCCGAGTGGCTCGTCGTCGCCGTCGGCGTGCTGCTCGACCTCTGGATGTGGGGCTGCTGGGTGCGGCTGCGCGGCCGCACCTGATCTGCGGCCGCTGACCGGGCGGGCCGGCGTCGCGTCGTGCGGATGACGCCTCGAACCGCTCGTGCCCCCGGTCGGGGAGCCCTTGGTAACGGCGCCCGGAGGCGCCGGACACCGACCAAGGAGGCATCCATGTCGATGCAACGCGAACCCGGCGGCACGCGGGAGCGCGAGGCGGAGCGCTTCCGTCGCGCCGAACGCGAGCGGCCGGCCGCGAGCCGCGATCCTCTCACCCGCGACCCGGCCCGTCCCGCCGACCCGCTGGCCCCGCCGCCCCCCGACTGGCGCGACGAGGTGCTGACGGCCAGCGGGCTGAACGTCCTGGCGGGCATCTGGCTCATCATCGCGCCGTTCGTCCTCGGCTACTCGGCCGGGGACCCCTACTGGAACGACATCATCTTCGGCGCGATCATCGCCGTGCTCGCCCTCGCGCGCGTCAGCGGCGCCTATCGCCTGCCGGAGCTGAGTTGGATCAACGCGCTCATCGGCGCCTGGATCTTCGTCTCGGCGTTCTGGCTCGACAGCTCGGCGCGGGCGTCGTGGAACGACGTGATCCTCGGGATCGTCGTGTTCGTCCTGGCGATCTCCAGCGCCACGGCCAGCGAGGCGGCGACGAGTCAGCGTTGGAGGCGATGAGCAGCACCCGGCGGCCCCGGTCGGACCGGGCCGGGGTCGCGCGGGTCTCGCGGATGACCCGGACCCCCGTGTCGCCGCGACCAGCGGGCAGACCCGCCGCTGGACCCCCGGAACACCCGATCACCCTGAGGAGTCACGAAGATGGATCAGCAGCTGCGCCACCAGACCGTGCGCCTCGGTCCGGGCCGTCACGCGAGCCCCGCGCACGGCGCGTGCGTCATGGAGCTCGTCTCGATGCTCGCAGAGGAGCCGTTCAGCGACCGCCCGCGGACGGCGTGCCCGATCATCGGCGCCTTCCTGCGCCCCTACAACGACGGCCTCGACGACGAGCGGCGCCAGGACCTCTATGCGGTGGCGGCGCTGATCGTCGGCTCCGCCGGCGACCGCCGGACGACCCGCCGGCGCGTCCGCGCCTGCCGCGACGAGCTCGCGCGCCTGACGTCGGGCCGCCGATGGACCGCCCGCTACGGCGGGGCCTCGGCCGCCGCCGCCTGCGCCCAGGCGATGCTGCGCAGCGGCGAGCACGACCGCGCGCTCGCCTTCGTGCGCCGCCTGACCGCGATGGGCGAGAGCCGCCCTCTCGAGACGAGCCTGCCGGCCACCACGGTGCCGCCCGGCGCGCCCGTCGACACCACGGCCTCCACCTGGAAGGAGCCCACATGGCATCAGTGAGTCATCCACAACATCAGCACTACGGCAACGGCATGGCGGCGGAGATCGCGGACTGGCGCGCCAGCACGCGCATCTTCCTCCAGCCCATCGCCGCGCCGTCGATCCTCGGGCTGTTCGGGTTCGCGGGGGCGACGTTCATGGTCGCCGCCCACATGGCCGGCTGGTACGGGACCGCCAACTCGCCCGTCTACCTCGCGCCGTTCGCGGCGATGTTCGGTGGCCTGGCGCAGTTCGCGGCCGGGATGTTCGCCTACCGCGCCCGCGACGGCCTGGCCACGGCCATGCACGGGATGTGGGGGTCGTTCTGGCTCGCCTACGGGCTGCTCTACCTCCTCGTCGCCGTCGGGGCGATCACGGTTCCCGCACCCGGTGCCACGTTCACCGAGCTCGGATACTGGTTCCTGGCGCTGGCCGTCATCACCGGGTTCGGGATGATCGCGGCGCTCGGCGAGAGCCTCGGGCTGTTCGCCGTGCTGCTGCCGCTGGCGGTCGGCTCGGCGCTGGCCGCGATCGGCAACCTCGTCGGCTCGACCGCCTGGCTGCACACGGGCGGCTGGGTGCTCGTCGCCTCGTCGTTCGTCGCCTGCTACGTGGCGGGGGCGATGATGATCGCCGCGTCGTTCGGGCGCACGATCCTGCCGACCGGCCGGATCCGCAAGGCCGCGAACGTCCCGGGCAAGGCGCCGCTCGTGCCGATCGAGTTCGAGTACGGCGAGCCCGGCGTCCACATGGGCCAGTAGGGCTGCGATGGCGCAGCAGGACCGCGTGCCGCCGCCGGGCGAGCCCGGCGGCGGCCCGGCCCACCCCGCCCACCGCCCGGTCGTCGATCCCAAGCCGCTCGGGTTCCTGGCGCTCGCCGCAGCCTCGCTCATCGCGGCCGGCCACGACCTGGGCTGGATCGCCGACGCCGAGCGCGTCCAGATCGGGATCATGCTGCTCGTCGCCGCGCCGGTCGTGCAGCTGCTGGCCTCCACCATGGGCTTCGTGGCCCGCGAGCCCGTCCCCGCGACCGGCATGGCGCTGCTCGGCGCCGGATGGGCGGCGCGTGGCCTGACGTGGATCACGATGCCGGCCGGGTCCTACAGCGCGGCGCTCGGGACGTTGCTGATCATCGTCGGCGCCGCCGCGCTGCTGTCGGCGGCCGAGGCGCTGGTGCGCGGGAGCGCGGTCGCCGCGGTCGTGCTCGCGTTGGCCGCGCTGAACTTCCTGCTGACCGCCGCCTCGGAGCTCGCGGCCAGCGCGACGGTCGCCGATCTCGCGGGTGCCGTCGGGCTCGCTGTGACGGCCGCCGCGCTCGCCGCAGCCGCGACGGTCCTGCAGCGGCAGTGATCTCTGGTTGGCGGGCGTCGGCGCCGGGCAGGACCGGGGCCGATGACCCTGCTCGAGGCGCATGCGCCCGTCCGCGAAGTCGTGCGGGTCTTCGAACGCGACCCGGAGCTGCTGAACGGCGTCCCGCCGCTGGCCGCCGACCGGCTGCGGCGTGTCGGCGCCCCGGCGCTGCGCGCCGACCCCGGCCCCTGGCAGCCGCCGCCGCGCGACGATCCGCGCCACCTCGGCTTCCTCGTCGTCGAGGGGCTGCTCGTCCGGATGGTGCGCTTCAACGACCACGGGGTGCCCGAGCTCGTGGGCGCCGGCGACCTCGTCGGCCCGGGCGCGGCGGCGCCCGCCCCGCTCTCGCTCGCCGCCGTGCAGAGCTGGACGGTGCTCGAGCCGCTGCGCGCCGCCGAGCTCGACGGCACGTTCGCCGAGCGGATCGGCGACGCACCGGCCGTCGGCGCGCAGCTCGTCGCCCGCGCCGCCGGCCGCGTCGACCGGCTCGCCGTCCACGCCGCGGTCGCCCACGTGCGCAGCGCCGAGCTGCGGGTCCTGCTGACCCTCTGGCATCTCGCCGACCGCTGGGGCCGCGTCACCCCCGACGGTGTCCTGCTGCCGCTGCCCCTCACCCACCGGCTCATCGCCGAGCTCGCGTGCCTGCGCCGCCCGACGACGACGAGCGCCGTGTCGCGCCTGACCCGGGCCGGCCGCGTCGGGCGCACCGACCCGGGGCACTGGATCCTGCACGGCGGCCCGCCCGACGCTCAGGACTCGGCGAAGCTGCCGCGCTCGATCTGGCCCCAGGAGTTGTCGCGCCGCAGGTAGCGGACGAAGCCGCGCACCCGGTAGGCGGTCATCGCCTGCCGGTAGCCGAGGTTCTCCAGCAGGCTCCAGGCGACGAGGCGGGCGAAGTCCCGCCAGCGCGGAAACGTGCCGAAGACGACGTCCTCGAGCAGCAGCGCCGAGAGCGACAGGAACAGGCCGGTGCCGACCGCCAGCAGGTAGAAGAGCACCGCGGCCGTCGGGTTGACGAGCCCGAAGGCGGCCGAGACGGCGATGGCCAGCAGGCCGGCCATCTCGATGAACCCGCCGAGGAACTCGAACAGGACGAAGAACGGCAGGCCGAGCAGGCCGACCGTCCCGTAGCGCGGGTTGAACAGCATCCGGCGGTGGCGGACGAGCGTGTCGACGAGGCCGCGCTGCCAGCGGTCGCGCTGGCCCCCGAGCTCGTCGAGCTTCTCCGGGGCCTGCGTCCAGCACACCGGGTCCGGGACGAAGGCCACGTGGTAGGGACGCCGTGCCTCGCGCATCCGGCGGTGGATGCGCAGGCACAGCTCGAAGTCCTCGCCGATCGACTCGGGCTCCAGCCCGCCCACCTCGACGACGACGTCGCGCCGGAACAGCCCGAAGGCGCCCGAGACGATGACGAGCGAGTTGATCGAGCTCCAGCCCGCCCGGGCGGCGGCGAACGCGCGCAGGTACTCGATCGTCTGCACGGCCGGGAGGATCCGGCGGCCGAGAGCGATCGAGTGCACATGGCCGCGGGTGATCTCGCACCCGTTGGCGATCCGGATGAGGCCCGCTGCGGCGACGGTCCGCTCGGGCCGGTCCACGAACGGGCGCACGATCGACAGCAGCGCGTCGGGCTCCAGCAGCGAGTCGGCGTCGACGAAGCACACGAGCGGCGTGCGGGCGAAGTTGACCCCGACGTTCAGCGCATCGGAGCGGCCGCCGTTCTCCTTGTCGACGACGGTGAGGTTCGCGTGCCGCCGGGAGCGCCACACGGCCCGGATCGGGGCGGTCGCGATCGACCGCTCGGTGACGATGTCGACCCGCCGCAGGTCGAAGGCCTCGACGAGGACCTCGACCGTCCGGTCGGTCGACCCGTCGCTGGCGACGACGATGTCGTGGTCGGGGTAGCGCAGCGCCAGCAGCGAACGCACGCTGTCGACGATGACGCTCTCCTCGTTGTAGGCCGGCACGCAGAGCGTGATGCCGGGCGCGAGCCGCGATCGCACCGAGCGCCGCCGCCGGGCGCGGGCCAGGCGCCGCCGGTAGCGCCGCACCTCCACCCACGACAGCCCGGTGATCGCCGCGTAGCTGGCGCCGATCGCGATGAAGTAGAACAACACGAGGAAGTTGCCGACGTCCAGGATGTCGCGGCCGGTCGGGCCCAGGGTCCAGGCGAGCATCAGGCCGCCACCACCTCGGTGACCGGCACCCCGGCCAGCAGCGCGCGGGCGTAGCGGGCCGTCGGACCGTCGCCGGCGGCGGCCTCCTCGACCCGCGCCCGCGCCCCCGCGGCGAGCGCGGCGGCGACGAGGCGCTGCGCGGTCGGCTCGGCCCGGGCGGCGCGTGTGACGACGTCGCCGCTGAGGTCGGCGCGCTCCAGGGCGCTCCACAGCTGCAGGATCGTCTCGGGCGCGCAGGACCCGAGGCTCGCCAGCGCCCGGGCCACCGCCGGCCAGCCGAGGGCGGCGAGCGTCTCGGCCGCCGCGTGGCGCACCGGCCAGTGCTCGTCGCCGAGCGCGCCGCTGAGCGCGGCGACCGCGCCCGGGGCGTCGACGTGGACGCAGGCCCGGCACGCGGCGGCACGGACGGCCGGCCCCCGGGAGCCGCCGATGAACGCCGTGATGATCGGGGTGCTGCCCGGGTCGCCGATCGCTCCGAGCGCCGTCAACGCGCGGGCGACGACCTCGTCGTCGTCCTCGCCGAGCAGGCCGCGCAGGACCCGGGCGCTGGCGAGCGCGTGGCGTTCGCCGAGCACGACCGCGACGAGCGCGGCGGTGCGCGGCTCCGGATGGTCGCGCAGCAATGCCTGGAGCTCCTCGACCGCCCGCGGCCCGGAGCCGACGAGCGCCTCGGCGACGTCGGCCCCGAGCGCCGCGTGCTCGCCGACGTCGAGCGCCGCGACGAGCGCGGCCATCATGCCGTCGGCCCCGCCGCTGCGGGCGATCGCGATCGCGCAGGCCGCGCGCACGATCGGGTCGCGGTCGCGCAGGCCGCGCTGCGCCGCGCTGCTGAAGCCGGCCAACCGCATCTCGCCCAGGGCTTCGGCCGCCGCGACCCGGCGGCTCAGGCGGCGTGAGCGCAGACCGCCCAGCGTCTCGTCGGCGAAGCCCAGCGCGACGAACGCGCGCGCGAGCCGGGCGTGGGCGGGGCCGGTCACCTCTGGGGCCGCCTCGAGCATCACCGCCTTCAGCAGCGCGCGCCCGCGGCGCGAGCGCGGATCGTCGACGCCGTCGGTGAGCCCCGCGCACAGGTCCGCGACCGCGGGCGCGTACGTCCGGTCCATCCGGGCCCGGTCGCGCGTCCGCCACAGTCCGCGCAGGCGGAAGGCCACGGCGGCCGCGAGCATGCTGCCGGTCACGGCGCCCACGACCGCGAGCGCGACGTGCAGGGCGGTCATGCCGCCCGGCGCCGCCGGGCCAGCGAACGGACCCGCAGCGACAGCTCGCTCGGGCTGAACGGCTTGGGGATGAGATCGTCGGCGCCGCGGCGGAGCGCCTCGTCGAGCGCCTCCTCGCCGCCGAGGTCGGTGAGGATGAGGATGCCCATCGCCGCGGTGTCGGGCTGCTCGCGCAGGCGCATGCAGACCTCGAAGCCGTCCATGCGCGGCATGAAGCGGTCGAGCACCATGAGATCCGGGTGCACGCGGCGGGCGACCTCGAGCGCCTCGACGCCGTCGCCGGCCTCGACGACGGTATGGCCATCGGCCGCCAGCCGCGAGACCGCGACCCGGCGGACGAGCGGCGAGTCGTCGACGACCGCGACGACGAGCGGGGCGTGGCCGCCGGCTCGGGCCGGGGCCGACACCGGGCCGACGCGCTCCAGCAGCGCCTCGCCCGACTGGCGGATGAGCTCGGCGTACTCGCGCTGCCGGTCGGTGAGCGGCGTGTCCAGCAGCATCCCGGCCAGGCCGAGGACGTCGGTGAGCGCCGACCGCACCTCATGGGCGAGGTCGGCAGGCTCCGCTGCCCACGGATGTGCCATGCCCCGTTCATCGGGCATCGCGCGTGAACCTGAAGGCTCCGGGGCCGCCGCCGGCCCGTGGCGGTCAAGCGCGGGCCGCAGATGCCGACCACAGGCGCGTGAGAGGGGCTCACCGGGGATGGTCGCGAGGTGCCTGGCTGCTGGCGTTCGGCGCGGCCAACTGCGTGCTGGCGCTGCTGGGCCTGGCGTTCCTCGCGGCCCCGTCGGACGTCGCGTTCATCTGGCCGGCCAGCGGCCTCGCGCTCGCGGTGTTCGTCCGCTCCGGGCGGTCGTCGTGGCCGGCGCTGGCCGCGGTGACGTTCACGTCCGGGTTCGTGGCCCAGCTGGTGGCGCGCGACGTGGTCGGGACCGGTCTGGCGCTGGCGGCGATCAACACGCTCGAGCCGGTCCTCGGGGCGCTCGTCCTGCGGCGGATCGCCGGCGAGCACGGCCGCGGGCTGCGCGAGCCGCACCTGCGCTGGGTGGCCGGCATCCTGGCCGCCGCGATCGTGCCCACCGCGGTCACGGCCCTGCTCGGCGGCGGGCTGGCGATCCTCGCCTACGACGCCCCGCCGGTGCAGGCGTGGACGACCTGGTGGCTGGCCGACGGCCTCGGGATCGTCATGGTCACCCCGGCGCTGCTGGCGATCGACGGCGGTCGTCAGAAGGGGCGCCCGCAGCGGCTGGCCGACCTCGGCCTCGTGCTGCTGGCCATTGCCGTGACCGCGTTCGTGTTCGGGCGCGACTACGTCGACGCCCCGGCCCCGCTGCAGTACCCGTACTTCGTCATGCCGGCGCTGCTGTGGGCCGGCGTCCGGGTCGGACTGCGGCTCGGCGGCCTGACGATCACCGCCGTCGGCCTGCACGCGACCCTCGCGACCGCCAACGGCCACGGCCCGTTCGCGCGGCCCGATCTCGACACGCTCGACCAGGCACTGGCGCTGCAGTGCTTCCTCGCCGTCCTGACGCTCTGCACGATGCTCGTCGGCGCCGTCATGGCCGAGCGGCGGACGGCCGCCAGCCGGGAGGGCCGGGCCGCCGATCTGCTCACCTCGGCGCTCAGCAACCTCGCCGAGTCCGAGGAGCGCAGCCGCATGCTGCTCTCGAGCCTGCCGGACACGGTCGTCCTGCTCTGCGATCAGCAGCTCGTCTGCCTCGAGGCCGACGGTCACGGCCTGGCCGGCATGCGCTGGGAGGACCTCGTCGGCCGCCACCTCGCCGACATCCTCTCCCGGGAGCCGGCCCGCCGGATCGAGCCGCTCTGCCGACGGGCGCTGGCGGGGGAGCGCGCGTCCGTGATGTACACGTCGGACGGCCGCCACTTCGACGTCGACATCGCCCCGTTCCGGCGCCGTGAGCGCGTCGAGGGCACGTTCATCGTGCTGCGCGACGTCTCCGAGCGCGAGCAGGCGCGCGCCCAGGCCGAGGCCGCCTCGCGGGCCAAGTCCCAGTTCCTGGCGAACATGAGCCACGAGATCCGCACGCCGCTCAACGGCGTCCTCGGGATGGCCGAGCTGCTGGCCCAGGCCGACCTGCCGGACGTCGAGCGCGAGCACGCGCGGACCGCCGTGGCCTCCGGCCGGGTTCTGCGCGAGCTCATCGACAACATCCTCGACTTCTCGAAGATCGAGGCGGGCAAGCTCACCCTCGACCATCACGAGCTCGACCTGCGCGCGCTCGTCGCGGAGACGTGCGCGATGGTGCAGCACAACGCGGCGGCGCGCGGCCTGGCGCTGCGCTGGTCGGCGACCGACCGGGTGCCGGCACTCGTCCGTGGGGATGCGGGCCGGCTGCGCCAGGTGCTCGCCAACCTCGTGGCCAACGCCGTGAAGTTCACCGAGCGGGGCGAGGTGGCGATCACCGTCGACGCGACGGGGGACGGCGGCGGCCGGCTGATGGCCCGCGTCGAGGTGTCCGACACCGGCATCGGGATCGAACCCGGCCAGATCGAGCGGCTGCTGGAGCCGTTCTCGCAGGCCGACGCGTCGACGACACGGCGCTTCGGCGGCACCGGCCTGGGCCTGGCGATCTCCCGCGAGCTCGTCGAGCTCATGGGCGGCGAGCTGGGGGCCCGCCGGCGGCCGGGCGGCGGCACGACGTTCCACTTCACCGCGGCGCTCGAGGACGCGACGCTCGCCGCGCCGGCAGCGGGCGCGCAGCCCGCACCGGTCGCGCCCACCGCGGCGGCCGCCGACGTGCCGCCGGCGCCCGCGCCCGGCGGCGAGGCCGTCCACGTCCTGGTCGTCGAGGACCACCCGATCAACCAGCGGGTCGTCTGCGGCATGCTCGAGAAGCGCGGCATGGTCGTCGACGTCGTCGGCAACGGCTTCGAGGCGCTCGAGCGCTTCGAGGCGTCCCGCCATCGCGCCGTCTTCATGGACTGCCAGATGCCGGGCATCGACGGCTACGAGACGACCCGGCGCCTGCGCGCGAGCGAGGCCGTCGGTCAGCGGGTCCTCATCATCGCCCTCACCGCCAACGCGCTCGAGGGCGACCGCGAGCGCTGCCTGGACGCCGGCATGGACGACTACCTCAGCAAGCCGGTCCGGCCCGAGGAGCTCGACGCGGCGCTCGCCCGCTGGCTCGGCCTGGCGCCTCCGGAGAGCGGCCGGGACGGCGACCGGCTCGTGGACCTCGACCGGATCCGTCTGCTGCTCACCGAGGCGCCGGACGTCGTCGGCGACCTCGTCGACCTCTTCGCCGGCGGCATGCCGCCGCTGCTCGTCCAGTTGCGCACGGCGGTCGAGGCGGGCGACGAGGAGACGATCACCGGGCTCGCACACCTGCTGCGCGGCAACTGCGACAACGTGGGCGCGACGCTCATGTCCCAGATCACCCGCCGCCTGGCCGACCCCCGTCACCGCGGCGCGGCGGTCGACGCACTCGATGCGGCGCTGCCGCAGACCTGCGCGGCCCTGCGCCACCACCTGCCCCGCGCCCACGGCGGCGCGGGCACGGCGGCCGACGCGGCATAGGGGGCGCGGGGCCGGGGGCGTTCAGCGCCGGCCGGGCGGGACCCTTAGCGCGCCCGCCGCAGCCGGCGCCACAGCCACAGCGGCGCGGCGCCCAGCAGGAAGCGGCGCTCGCCGCGCTCGCGCTCGCCCTCGAACGCGCTCGCGTAGTGGGCTGCCTGCCGGGGCGACGCATATGCCTTGCTGCCGCCCGGCTCGCCGCAGCGCGCGCAATCCCAGCGCATCGTGGCGTCGGAGGCCGTGAATCGCCAGCGGTGCCCGACGACCCGGCAGGCCAACGGTGTCATCCGGCGATCCTCGCGTGCTGCGCGGCGTCGGCGTGGGTACCGCCCGGTTCGTCCGCGCAGCGATCGAAGGAGCGAGCGGTGGCAGAGGTCAAGACCGGGACCATCGAGACGCAGATACCCGCCCGCCTCGATCGTCTCCCGTGGGCGCGCTTCCACTGGATGGTCATCATCGGCCTGGGCACCGTCTGGATCCTCGACGGGCTCGAGGTGACGATGGTCGGCTCGGTCGCCTCCCGGATGACCGAGAAGGGCAGCGGCATCGCCATCGACGCCGGCCAGATCGGCACCGCCGCCGCCGTCTACGTCGCCGGCGCCTGCCTGGGCGCCCTGTTCTTCGGCCAGCTCACCGACCGCTTCGGCCGCAAGAAGCTCTTCATCCTCACGCTGGCGATCTACATCGCGGCGACCGTGGCGACCGCCTTCTCGTTCGCCCCCTGGTACTTCTACCTCTGCCGCTTCTTCACCGGCGCCGGGATCGGCGGCGAGTACGCCGCGATCAACTCGGCGATCGACGAGCTCATCCCGGCCCGGGTGCGCGGCCGCGTCGACCTCATCATCAACGGGTCCTACTGGGTGGGCTCGGCGCTCGGCTCGGCCGCGGCGCTGCTGCTCCTCGACACCTCCATCTTCGCCATGGACCTCGGCTGGCGCCTGGCGTTCGGGATCGGCGCCGTGCTCGGCCTGTCGATCATGGTCGTCCGCCGCCACGTGCCCGAGAGCCCGCGCTGGCTGTTCATCCACGGCCGCCAGGAGGAGGCCGAGCGGATCGTCGGCGACATCGAGCAGGCGATCGAGGCCGAGACCCACCAGCCCCTCGAGGAGCCCGATCCCGACGACGCGCTGCGGGTCCGCCAGCGCGAACGCATCCCGTTCCGCGAGATCGCCCGCACGGCGTTCAAGCTCTACCCGCGCCGTGCGTGGCTGGGCCTGGCGCTCTTCGTCGGCCAGGCGTTCCTCTACAACGGCGTGACGTTCAACCTCGGGACGCTGTTCACGACGTTCTACGACGTCTCCTCCAGCACCGTCCCGATCTTCATCATCATCTTCGCGGTCTCGAACTTCCTCGGGCCGCTGCTGCTCGGGCACTTCTTCGACACCGTCGGACGCAAGCCGATGATCGCCGGCTGCTACCTCGGCTCGGCCGCCATCGCGACGATCATGGGCATCCTGTTCGTCGGCGACGGCCTGGGGAAGTGGGGGTTCGAGGCGTTCATCGTCGCCACGTTCTTCCTCGCCTCGGCGGGCGCGAGCGCGGCGTACCTGACGGTCAGCGAGATCTTCCCGATGGAGACGCGCGCCCTGGCGATCGCGTTCTTCTACGCCGTGGGCACGGCGATCGGCGGCATCAGCGGGCCGCTGCTGTTCGGGGAGCTCATCGGCTCCGGCGAGCGCGGCCAGGTCGTCATCGCGTTCTTCATCGGCGCCGCGGTCATGGCCGTCGGCGGCATCACCGAGATCTTCCTCGGGGTCAAGGCCGAGGGCCAGAGCCTCGAGGACATCGCCGCGCCGCTCACGGCCGAGGAGGCCGAGGAGGGCGAGGGCGCGCCTGGCGAGGAGGCCGCCCCCGAGGCGCCGCCCGAGACCCTGAGGCTGCGCCGCGACGCCCAGGAGCGCCGGGCCCGCGCCGCCGAGCACCGGGCGTTCATCCACGAGCTGCTCGCCCGCGACCCCGACGGCACCGAGGACCGCCGTCGCGAGGAGGACACGCTGGCGACGATCGCCGAGCTCCACGCCGAGGCGCTCGACGAGCGCGCCAACGCCGAGGAGGCGCTGGCCGAGGGCGGCGACGGCGACCGGGCGGCCCAGGACCGCTGCGCGGCCGCCCGCCAGCGGGCCAAGGCGCTCGAGGAGCGCGCCGCCTCGCTGAGCGCCGCCGGCGAGGAGGACGAGCGCCGCCACCTCACGCTCGCCGAAGCCGCCGACGAACGCGCCCGCGCGCGTGAGCAGCGAGCCCGCGCCGACGAGCTCGTGGCCGGCATCGACGAGGAGTCCGACGACGAGGCCACGGTCGTCTGCCAGCGTGCCCGCGCCGAGGTCCACCGGCGCTGGGCCGAGATGCACGAGCAGCGCGCCGCCGTCTGCGAGGCGCGGGCCGACGGCGACGACCGGGCCGCCACCGAGGCCGACGCGCGCGCATCGCAGCAGCGCGAGCTCGCGCTTGCCGCCGAGGAGGCCGCCCGGGCCGCCAAGCTGCGCGTCTCGTCCGCGGGGTTGGCCGAGGAGGCCGGGGCGGCGGCCCGGCACCGCGACGACGAGGACCGCCGAGCCCGCCAGGAGGAGCTCGAGCGGCGGCTGCGGGCCCGGCTCGCCCGCCAGGCCGCGCGCAGCCGTACCCGCTCGCAGCGCTTCCGGCCCGGCCCCGGCACCGGGCGCCAGCTCGGCGGCTACTACGGGACGGCAGCCTCCGGCGTCCGCGGCTCCGACCTCGCCCTCGACCGGGAGATCGAGATCATCGAGCGCGCCCTGCGCGAGAACGGCGAAGTGGACCGCCGCGACCTCGCCCGGCTCGTCGGCGCGCGCTTCTGGGGGCCCGGCCGCTTCCGCTCGGCGCTGCGCGAGGCAATCGACGAAGGTCGCGCGCAGCGGATCTCCCGCTCGACGTTCGGCCCGGTCGGGTAGGGGGCGCAGATGCCGACGCTCCGCCGTCTGCGCCTCGCCGCTCTCGCGCTCGCCGCCGTCGCCGCGCTCGCCGCGGCCGGCTGCGGGGGAGGCGACGACGGTGGCGCGGCGACCGCTGCATCGGCCGCCGGCACGACCGTCCCGGGCACGCTCGCCGACGTCCCGCGCATCCAGCACGACCTCGACCCGTCGGTGGTCACCGTCCTGGCCACGACGGCGCGCGGCCGCTCGGAGGGCGCCGGCGTCGCCTGGGACGAGCATCGCCTCGTCACGAACAACCACGTCGTCGAAGGGGCGCGCAGCGTCCAGGTCGCCCTGTCGACCGGGGAGCGCGTCGACGCGCAGGTCCAGGCGACCGACCCGCTGCGCGACCTGGCGGTCGTCCGCGTCCCGGGCACGACGCTCGCGCCCGCGACGTTCTCCAGGACGATCCCGGCGGTCGGCTCGCTGGCGGTCGCGATGGGCAGCCCGCTGGGCCTGAAGGAGTCGGTGACGGCCGGGATCATCTCCGGCGTCGACCGCGCCCTGCCCGCCGGCCCCGGCGAGCAGGGGGCGCTCGTCGGGCTGCTGCAGACCGACGCCGCGATCTCGCCCGGCAACTCCGGCGGCGCGCTCGTGGACGCCAAGAGCCAGGTCATCGGCATCAACGTCGCCTACGTGCCGCCGCAGACGGGCGCGGTCTCGCTCGGCTTCGCGATCCCGGCGCCGACCGTGCGCGGCGTCGTCGAGCAGCTCATCAGGACCGGCCACGCGGTCCACCCCTACCTGGGCATCCGCGGGGCCCCGCTGACGCCGGCGATGGTCCAGCGCTTCCGTCCCGGAACCGACCACGGCGTCGTCGTCCTCTCGCTGGAGTCCGGCGGCCCGGGCGCGAAGGCGGGCCTGAAGCCGGGCGACATCATCACCGGCCTGGGCGGGCGCGACATCGGCGGCCTCAGCGACCTCTACACCGAGTTGCTCGCCCACCAGCCGGGCGACCGCGTCGAGGTCAAGCTCGTGCGCGACGGCAAGGCGCGCACGGTGCCGCTGACGCTCGGCGCCCGGCCGGCCGGCTGACCCGCGGCCGCGGGCTGCTCACCCCGGCCGCAGCGCCCGCGCGCGCAGCCGGACCTCGGTGCCGGGCCCGTCGCTGCGCGGCCCGATGTCCAGGCGTGCCCCGATCGACAGGGCCCGCTCGCGCATGCCGCGGACCCCGTTGCCGGCGTCGCCCTCCGCGGGCCAGCCCCGCCCGTCGTCGCGCACGGCCAGCTCGACGTGGCCGTCGCCGCCGCGCAGCGTGAGCTCGATGACGCCCGCCCCGCTGTGGCGGGCGGCGTTCGTGCAGCTCTCCTGGGCGACGCGGTAGACGACGAGCTCGGTGTCGGGATCCAGCGGCGGCAGCGCCCGGTCGAGGCGGCGCACGATCGGGATGCCGGTCTGGCGGCTCATGCGGCCGGCAAGGCTCGTCAGGGCGGGTACGAGGCCGAGCGCGTCGAGCGCCTCGGGCCGCAGCCGGTGGGCGAGGCGCCGGACGTCCTCGACCGTGCCGAGTAGGGCCTCGCGCAGATCCGCGACGCCCGCGCGCTCCGGGCCCGGGGCCGTCGCCGCGAGCCGGTCGGCCTGCATCGCCAGCGCGGTGATCGTCTGCCCGATGTCGTCGTGCAGCTCGGTGGCGATCGCGCGGCGCTCGGCCTCGCGCTCGGCCAGCGCCCGGTGCCCGGCGTCGCGGCGCTCGGCCTCCAGCCGGTCGAGCATGGCGTTGAACGCCTGGGCGAGCGTCGTCACCTCCGAGGGCGGCGCCGGCACGTCGACGCGGGCCCCGGGCCGGAGCGGATCGACGTCGTCCATGAGCGTGGTGAGGCGGACGAGCGGTGCGACCGTCCGGCGGACGATCAACGCGTTGATGGCGATGATGAGGGCGACGCCGGTGACGAGGATCGGCACGCGGCCGCCCGAGCCGGCCGGGCGCGCGATGAGCACGGCGCCGGCGACGACCAGGACGGTCGCGTTGGGCACGACGAGGCGCCAGAAGAGCGGAACGTGCCGCCGCCGCATGCGGTCCGGCGTACCCGGGCGCCCGGTGCGCCAGCGCGGTCACCAGGATGACCATCGCCGGTGGGCGGCACCGCGGGTGGGCATCGGTTCTCCGTGACGGCCGACGACCACCATGTCGGGGTGGGGCTCGCGCTCTACGTCGCCGGCTGGCTGGCGGCAGGGGCGGTCGTCGCCGTCGTGCTCATCTTCGTCTTCCGTGGCGAGGGCGACAGCCCGTCCCTGCCGCCGGTGCACGCCAACGACCTCGAGGCGGCCGCCCGGCGCGCCGGCTGCCGGATCGAGCGCCGCCGGGCGGTCGCGGCAGCGTCGCTGGCCGTGCGAACCGGCATCTACGGGCACGCGCTGCGCCCCGAGCAGGTGCGGGCGACCGCGCGACGGGGCATCATCGTCATCGAGTACCGCCGCGAGCTGGGCAGCGGCTCGTCGGAGCGGCTCGAGCAGCTCCAGCGGACGGTGCCGAACGGGACGGTGCTCGCCCCGGCGCGGACGGGCGCCGCCCGCCGGCTCGTCGTGACCGCCGCCCGGCGGCGGCTGCTGTGCGACCGGCTGGGAGCTGACGCGATCGACGCCCTGCGCCTCTTCCGGGGCCGCTACGTCGGCACGCCGCTGTGAGCGCGCAGATGGGGGTCGACCCCCAGGCTGGGCCCGCCGAGACCCGGGAACGACGAGACCATGACGTACGCCGGCCACGACCTCATCCGCGTCTTCGACGCCGACCCCGACCTCCTGGAGGGCGTCGAACCGAGAGTCGCGGAGCATCTGCGGCGGCGCCTGGCGGTCCGGCGGGTCCTCGTCTCCAACGGCCCATGGGGCGACACCCCCGACCTCGGCGGCGATGGGCACCTCGGCCTGCTCGTCCTCGACGGCGTCCTCATCCGCACGCTCGAGCTGTCCGGGCGCGAGTGCTCGGAGGTCGTCGGCCCGGGCGACATCGTGCGGCCCTGGGATCCCAACGACGTCGGGTCGGTCGACCAGGCCAGCGGCTGGCGGGCGCTCGGCGCGGCGTCGATGGCGATCCTCGACCCGCGCTTCGCGAAGATCATCGCGCCGTGGCCGACGATCACCGCGCAGCTCATGGCGCGCAGCACCCGGCGCTGCCGGGCGCTCATGTACCAGGCGGCGATCGCGCGCGTCCGCCACGCCGAGACGCGGCTGCTGCTCGCGTTGTGGAACCTCGCCGACCGCTGGGGTCGCGTGACCCCGGACGGCATCGTCGTCCCCGTTCCGCTGACCCACCGGCTGCTGGCGCATCTCACCTGCCTGCAGCGGCCGACGGTCACGAGCGCGCTGCGCACGCTCGTCGACGACGGCCGCGTGCAACGGCTGCCCGACGGCGGCTGGATGCTCTTCGGCGAGCCGCCGGCCGACGAGCTCGAGGGCGTCCATCACGAGCGGGAGCTCGCGGCGGTCTGAGCCCGATGGGAAGACCCTGCGAGCGGCGCGACGGCTACGCGCCCATCGGCGAGTACGCGGTCATCGGCGACAAGCGCACCGCGGCGCTCGTCGCCGCCGACGGGGCGATCGACTGGTTCTCGCCGGGCGCCTTCGACGGGCCGAGCGCGTTCGGCGCGCTGCTGGACGCCCGCCGCGGCGGGGCCGCGACGCTGCGCCCGGCCGTCCCGTTCACCGTGCAGCGCCGCTACCGGCCGGCCACGAACGTCCTGGAGACGACGTTCGAGACCGAGCGGGGCACCGTGCGCCTCACCGACGCGATGAGCATGCCGATCGCCCGCGCGCTGAGCTACAGCCAGATCCTGCGCCGGGTCGACGGCCTGGCCGGCGACGTCCCGCTGACCTGGCGCGTCGAGCCGCGCTTCGACTACGGCGCCCGTGCGGCGCAGATCGCCCGCCGCGACGGCACGCCGTACTTCGTCGACGGCGTCCAGGTGCTCGCCGTCCAGGCGCACGGCCTCGGCGAGGTCCACGAGCGGGAGGGCGTCGTCGAGGGCGCCTGCCGCTGCGCCGCCGGCGACGTCGGCGTCCTCGCCCTGAGCTGCTTCAACGGCGGGCCGGTCGACCTCTCCGGCCGCGACGGTCTCCTGGACCGGCTCGAGACGACCGTCGAGCGCTGGGAGCGCTGGGGGCAGGGCATCGCCTACGACGGGCCGTGGCGCGACGCGGTCCTGCGCAGCGCGCTCGCGCTCGACCTGCTCGTCGACGACCGCACGAGCGCGGTCATCGCCGCGCCCACGATGGCGCTGCCCGAACGGCTCGGCGGACCGCGCAACTACGACTACCGCTACAGCTGGCTGCGCGACGGCAACCTCACGCTGGAGGCGATGCTGCGCCTCGGCTTCGGCGAGCAGGTGCACGCCTCGCTGGCCTGGATGCTGGCCGCGACCGAGCACACCCACCCGTGGCTGCGGCCGATCTACCGGATCGACGGCCGGCCCCGCCTGCCCGACGGCGAGCTGCCGCTCGACGGCTACGCCGGATCGCGGCCGGTGACCCTCGGCAACTCGGCCGAGGGCCAGCTGCAGCTCAGCGGCTACGGCGACGTGCTCGACATGCTCTGGCACTACGTCGAGGCGGGCAACGCCCTGACCGGCGAGGCGGGCCGGCGGGTCGCCGAGCTCGCCGACTACCTCTGTCGCGTCTGGGACCGGCCGGACGCCGGGCTGTGGGAGCTCGGCGAGGACCGCCAGTACACGCAGAGCAAGCTCGCCTGCTGGCTGGCGCTCAAGCGGGCCGTCCAGCTCGCCGACGCCGGACAGATCCCGTCGCGGACCGCCGGCGGCTGGCGGTCGGCGATCCAGCAGATCCGCCGCTTCGTCGCCGACCGCTGCTGGGACGAGCGCCGCGGCGCCTACCGCTGGGCGGCCGACGCCGGCGACCGGCTGGACGCCGGCGTCCTGCTCGCCGGCCGCGCCACGCTCGCTGATGACGATCCCGGCCGGCTCGCCGGCACGCTGGACGCGGTCCTCGACGAGCTCGGCGCCGGCGACGGCCTCCTCTACCGCTACAGCGGCATGGACGGGGAGGAGGGGGCGTTCCTGGCCTGCTCGTTCTGGGCGGCGGAGACGTGCGCCCGTCTGGACCGCCACGACCAGGCGGGCGAGCTCATGGACGTCATGCTCGGCCACGCCAACGACGTGGGGCTGTTCTCGGAGGAGCTCGATCCCGACTCGGGCGAGCTGCGCGGCAACATGCCGCTCGCCCTCACGCATCTGTCATTGATCAACGCCGCCCACGTCTGCCGGGACCGGGCGGCGGGTAGCCCGACCCCATGAGCACCGAGACGGTCGTCATCACCGGGGCATCGAGCGGCATCGGCCGCGCCACCGTGCGCCGCTTCGCGGGCCCCGGCGTCAACATCGCCCTGGTGGCCCGCGGGCGCGAAGGGCTCGAGGCGGCCGCCCGCGAGGTCGAGGACGCCGGCGGGCGCCCGCTCGTCCTGCCGACCGACGTGGCCGACCCCGACGCGGTCGAGGCCGCCGCCCAGGCGACCGAGTCGGCCCTCGGCGAGATCGACATCTGGATCAACGACGCGATGACGACGATCTTCGCCCCGTTCTGGGAGATCACGCCCGACGAGTTCCAGCGGGCCACCGACGTCACCTACCACGGGTCGGTGTGGGGGATGAAGGCGGCGCTGAAGCGGATGCTGCCGCGCGACCGCGGCACGATCGTGCAGGTCGGCTCGGCGATGGCCTACCGCGGCATCCCGCTGCAGTCGCCCTACTGCGGCGCCAAGCACGCGCTGCAGGGCGTCTTCGAGTCGCTGCGCACGGAGTTGCGCAACCGCGGCTCGAAGGTGCATCTGACGACCGTGCAGCTGCCGGGCATCAACACGCCGCAGTTCGAGCACGCGCTCGACAAGTTCGATACGCGCTCGATGCCGGTGCCGCCGGTCTACCAGCCGGAGGTCGCCGCCGAGGCGATCCACTGGGCCGCCCACCACCGGCGCCGCGAGGTCTACGTCGGCATCCCGACCGTCTACACGATCTGGGGCAACAAGGTCGCGCCCTGGCTGGCCGAGCGCTACCTCGCCCGCACCGGCGTCACGTCCCAGCTGACCGACACGCCCAAAGCGCCCGACCGCGAGGACAACCTCTTCGCGGTGCCGTCCGGCGACCCGGGCGCGCACGGCCCCTACGACGACATGGCCCACGAGCGCAGCCTGCAGCTGTGGGCGACCAAGCACCGGCGTGCGCTGACCGGGGCGGCGCTGGCGGGCATCGGCGCGGCGGGCGCGGCGGCGGCCCGTGCCGCGGTCCGGTGAGCCGGCGGCGCTCCTAGGGCTCGACGAGCCCCCGCCGGATGGCGTAGCGCGTCAGCGCGACCCGGTCCTTGAGGTCGAGCTTCTCGAGGATGTTGCTGCGGTGGCGCTCGACGGTCTTCTCGCTGATGTGCAGGATCGCGCCGATCCCGCGGGCCGACTCGCCCTCGGCGATGAGCTTGAGCACCTCGGACTCGCGCGGCGTCAGCGGGTCCTCCGGGGCGGCGTCGAGGCCGCGCGAGAGGGCGTCGCGCACGAGCGCGGCCACGCCGGTGGGGTGCAGGAACGGCTCGCCGCGGACCGCCGCCCGGCAGGCGCCGATGAGGTCCTGGTGGGCCGCCGACTTCAGGACATAGCCGGACGCGCCGGCGCGCAGCGCCTCGAAGAGGAACTCCTCGTTGTCGTGCATCGAGA
>JBDZVZ010000074.1:0-15416 GCA_040255945.1 Solirubrobacterales bacterium
TTCCCGCCTCGGCCGGGTTCCTCGTCCGGGCGGGCCCGCCGCCCCCGCCGTTGCTGCAGGTTTTCCGGCTCTGAGTCGTTCGCTTCGCGCTCGCTGAGCGCCCCCACCGGGCTGCGCGCGCCCGCTCGCGCGCGATGCGAACACGTCACTCAGAACCCAAGGAAGAACCTCAGACCCAATGCTTGTCGAAGACACCGAGCGCGACCCCGCCGGGGTTAGCGCCCCCTCCCGGCTGTGGCCGGCCATCGCCCTGCTGGCGCTGGCCCTGGCCGCCGCCGGGCTCATCGTCGCGCTCACGCGCGACAACTCCGCCCGCTCGGCCACGGCACCGTCGGGCACCGCTGTTCCCGACTATGGCCCCGAGCGCTCGCTCATGGCCGGCTTCAACCACGCCGGCGCGCATAAGGCGACCGCCGCCACCCGCGTCGAGCCCTACCGGCGACCCGACCCGACACTGCCCGCCGTGCCCGCCGGCAAGGTCAAGCGCTTCAGCATCGACATCGCTGAGCGCGTCACGCGCGTCTCGGACGAGAAGCCCGCGCTGCGCGTGTGGTCGTACTCCGTCAACGGCCGCATGCTGTCCGGAACGGGCGGCTCGCCGCCGATGGTCGTCAACCAGGGCGACACCGTCGAGGTCGCGCTGACCAACGGCGGCAGTGCGGCGATGCAGGTGCACTTCCCCCACTCCTTCGACACACATGCCGCCGAAGTCTCCCCCCAGGCCGCCTACCGCGACGTGCAGCCGGGCAAGGCGCTGCGCTTCCGCTTCGTCGCCCGCCACCCCGGCGTGTTCATGTACCACTGCGGCACCAAGCCGGCGCTGCGCCACGTCGGCGCCGGCATGGCCGGGATGATGGTCGTCCGCCCGCGCGGCCTGGCGAAGGTCGACCGCGAGCTGTGGCTGACCCAGCAGGAGTACTACATCGGCCGGCCCAAGGAGGACGCGTCGGTGGAGAAGATGGCGGCCAAGCAGCCCGACGTCATCGCCTTCAACGGCTACGCGTCGCAGTACTACAAGCAGCCCATCCCGGTGACGCGCGGCGAGCGCGTGCGCATCTGGCTGCTGAACGCCGGCCCCTCGCTGCCGTCCTACTTCCACGTCATCGGCAGCGTCTTCGACCGCGTCTGGAGCGAGGGCGACAGCCGCCGCCACGCCCAAACGCTGACGCTCGGGCCCGCCGAGGGCGGCTACGTCGAGCTCACGCTCGACCGCGAAGCCACCTACCCATTCGTCACCCACGCCTTCGGCGACATGGTCCGCGGCGCCATCGGCGCGCTCAAGACCACGAGCGCGCCGAAGGCCGCTCCGGCAGCCGAGCCGCCGGCCCCCGACCAGCCCGCCGCCGGTGGCGCGCACGACGCGATGCCCGGCATGAACTCCCACTCCCACGAGAACACAAAGGACAACTGACATGCGCATCCTCAAGCTCACGCTCGCTGCCGCCCTGACGGTGGCCGCCCTGGCCGCCGTCGTCGTGACTACCGGCGGCTCGTCGACCACGCCGACGGCGCCGACGCCAGCTGGTCACGCCCAGGGCGGCGACACGTCCCATCAGCGGCCGACGTTCGTCCGGTCGCTGGCCGTCACGGCCAAGGCCGAGCCGGCGCCCAGCACCCATCCGGACCAGATGCGGGCGCTGCTGCTCGACGGCAAGCTGCCCGCCGGCGTCGTCACGGCGACCGTCCTGACCGACGAGGACTGCGCGCCCGACGCGCAGGGCGTCTCGCACTGCCGCAACAAGCTGCGGCTGCCCGGCGGCAAGACCATCGAGGTCCGCCACCCGCACCGCATGCACGACGTGCCGTGCATGACCCCCGGCGAGACCGTGCACGTCGGCCGCGCGGCCAAGGCCTGACGCATAAGCCCCGGGAAGGGCCAGGTCGACCACACGTGGCCGACCTGGTCGCCTCGGCTGCGTTGTTCAGCCGCGGCGCATGAGCCGCGCGACCGCGGCCATGAGCTCGTCGGTGAGCTCCTCGGGCTCCCCGTCCGCCTGCCCGCCGACGACACAGTGACGCGCGTGCCCGTCGAGCAGGCCCAGCGCGACCTTGTCGAGCGCGGCCTGCACGGCAGAAATCTGCGTGAGGACGTCGATGCAGTAGCGGTCCTCGTCGACCATCTTCTCGATGCCGCGGACCTGACCTTCGATGCGACGCAGGCGGCGGCCGAGCTGGTCCTTGGTCGCGCTGTACCCGCGCGTCGGGGCGGTGTCGATGGCCATACCGCGATTGTACCCCCTGCGGGTATCGCGCCGACCGGAGTTGGCCGCAGGAGGCCCGCGGACAACAACGCATGGCCACATACGGGCCGGGGGTATAATGGGTGCCCAGCACCGAAAGGAGCCTTCCGATGACCCAGACCACCGAGCAGCTGACCTACGCCGTTCCCGGCATGAGCTGCGGCCACTGCCGCACCGCCATCACCGCCGAGGTCGAGAAGGTCGCGGGCGTCGCGTCCGTGGACGTTGACCTCGACGCCAAGCGGGTGACCGTCGCCGGCTCCCAGTTCGACGATGCAGCCGTGCGCGCTGCCATCGACGAGGCCGGCTACGACGTCGCCTGACCCGAACGAACCTCGTCCGCACTTCCCACACGGTTCAGAAGGACACGCCATGAGCCCCACCACGCACAGCGAGCACGTCGAACTGCCCATCACCGGGATGACGTGCGCGTCGTGCGCGAACCGCATCGAGCGCAAGCTCAACACGCTCGACGGCGTGTCGGCGACGGTCAACTACGCGACCGAGAAGGCGACCGTCGACTACAACCCCGACCTCGCTCGGCCGGACGACCTGCTCGGCGCCGTCGAAGCCGCCGGCTACCAGGCGGTGCTGCGGGCCGCCGAGCCGCATGAGGCCGGCAGCCCCCGGCACCGCGATGTCGCCACGGACGAGACGGCGGCGCTGCGCCGCCGTCTGGTCATCTCGGCGGTGCTGTCGCTGCCGGTGCTGGTCCTGGCGATGGTGCCGGCGTTGCAGTTCGACAACTGGCAGTGGCTGAGCCTGCAGCTCGCCACGCCGGTGGTCGTCTGGGGCGCCTGGCCGTTCCACAAGGCCGCCTGGCAGAACGCCCGCCACGCGACCGCGACGATGGACACGCTCATCTCCGTCGGCGTGTCCGCCGCCTGGCTGTGGTCGCTGTACGCACTGTTCCTCGGCGAGGCCGGGATGGCCGGCATGCGGATGCCGTTCGAGCTCATCCCCGAGCGCGGTGCCGGCAGCTCGCACATCTATCTCGAAGTCGCCGCGGTCGTGACCACGCTCATCCTGCTGGGCCGCTACTTCGAGGCGCGCGCCAAGCGCCGCGCCGGCGCCGCGCTGAAGGCGCTGCTGGAGCTTGGCGCCAAGGATGTCGCTGTCCTCGACGAAGCGGGCCGCGAGACGCGCATTCCCGTCGAGCAGCTCGCCGTCGGGCAGCGCTTCGTCGTGCGCCCAGGCGAGAAGGTCGCCACCGACGGCGTCGTCGAGGAAGGCACCTCCGCAATCGACATGAGCATGCTCACGGGCGAGTCGGTCCCGGTCGAGGTCTCCCCTGGCTCTGAGGTTGCGGGTGCGACCGTCAACGCCGGCGGCCGTCTGGTCGTGCGCGCGACCAAGGTCGGGGCGGACACCGCGCTCGCGCAGATTGCCAAGCTGGTGACCGACGCCCAGACCGGCAAGGCGCCCGTGCAGCGGCTCGCCGACCGCGTCTCCGGCGTGTTCGTGC
The DNA here is from genome assembly GCA_040255945.1 of Solirubrobacterales bacterium. GTDB lineage: Bacteria > Actinomycetota > Thermoleophilia > Solirubrobacterales > Solirubrobacteraceae > Baekduia. The sequence goes on from JBDZVZ010000074.1 coordinate 3,706, forward strand.
CCATCGTCATCGCGCTGGCGGTGGCCACGCTCGGCTACTGGCTGGGCGCTGGTGAGAGCACGAGCTTCGCGTTCACCGCGGCCGTCGCGGTGCTCATCATCGCCTGCCCGTGCGCGCTGGGGCTGGCCACGCCGACCGCCCTGATGGTCGGCACCGGCCGCGGCGCCCAGCTCGGACTGCTCATCAAGGGCCCGGAGGTGCTGGAGTCCACGCGTCGCGTCGACACGGTCGTGCTCGACAAGACCGGGACCGTGACCACCGGCAAGATGAGCCTCGCCGAGCTCATCGTCGCCGACGGCGTCGACCGCGACGAGGCGCTGCGCCTGGTCGGCGCGCTGGAGCGCGCCTCCGAGCACCCCATCGCACAGGCCATCGCCAAGGCCGCCGAGGCAGAGCACGGGCCGCTGCCGGCCGTCGAGGACTTCACCAATCGCGAGGGCCTCGGGGTCGAGGGCGTCGTCGAAGGCCACGCGCTTGTCGTCGGCCGTCCGGTGCTGCTGGCCGACTGGGCGATGCGCGTTCCGGACGAGCTCGACGCCGCCCGTCGGGGCGCCGAGGCCAAGGGCCAGACGGCCATCGCCGCCGGCTGGGACGGTCAGGCCAAGGCCATCTTCGTGGTGGCCGACACCATCAAGCCGAGCTCCGCCGAGGCCGTCGCCTCACTGAAGGCGCTGGGACTGCGGCCCGTGCTGCTGACCGGCGACAACGCGGCGACCGCTGGGGCCGTGGCTGCCGACGTCGGCATCGACGAGGTCATCGCGGAGGTGCTGCCGGCCGACAAGGTCGCCGTCGTCCGCCGCCTGCAGGACCAGGGCCGCGTGGTGGCGATGGTCGGCGACGGCGTCAACGACGCGCCGGCGCTCGCCCGGGCCGACCTCGGCCTCGCCATCGGAACCGGCACCGACGTCGCCATCGAGGCCTCCGACCTCACGCTGGTCTCCGGCGACCTGCGCGCGGCCGCGGACGCCATCCGCCTGAGCCGCGCGACCCTGCGGACCATCAAGCAGAACCTCGGCTGGGCGTTCGGCTACAACGTCGCCGCCATCCCGCTCGCGGCCATGGGCCTGCTGAACCCGGTCATCGCCGGGGCCGCGATGGCGTTCTCCAGCGTCTCGGTGGTCACCAACGCGCTGCGCCTGCGCCGCTTCCGCTCGCAGCGCGCGAGCGGGCCGGCGCCCGGTGCGCCGGCACGCCGGTTGCAGCACGGTCCCTCCACCGCGGCCGTGCGTACCCTGTAGGCCGTGTTCGCGGCGCTCAACAGCGCGCTTCGCCGGCAGCGCCGGCGCCTGGTCATCCTCGCGGCGATGCTCACGCTCGCCGGCGCCGTCGTGACGGCGCACAGCGTGATGGCCGGCGACCACATGGGCGACGGCGTCGTCATGTGCCTCGCCATCGCCGAGACCGCCGTCGTCGCGGTCGGCGCCGCCATCGCGATGACGGCCCTGGCGCGGCGCCCGCTGTGGCTGATTGCCGCCCCGGCGCTCCCCGAGTTGCCGTACGTCCCGGCGCCGATGAGCGTCCCCGCTCGCGCCGGGCCGTCATCGCTTCAGGTCTTTCGGCTGTGAGTTCGAGCGTCTAGCCAGACGCGACCACCCGGGCCGCGCGTCCCATCACGCGCTTGAACTCACCACACCGAAAGGACCAAGACTCACATGACGACCAGGAGGCCCTGGCTCGCGCTCCTCGCCGCGCTGGCCGCGCTCGCCCTCGCCGCGCTGGCGGCCGGCTGCGGCGGCGACGACGGCGACACCAGCAGCGCGTCGGGCAACAACGCCGACGCCGCCTTCATCGCGGACATGAGCGCCCACCATAAGGGCGCCATCGACATGGCGCGCATCGCCCAGGGGCGCGCCCAGCATCCCGAAATCCGCAAGCTCGCCGACGACATCGTCTCCGCCCAGGAGGGCGAAATCTCGGTGATGAAGTCCATCCGCGGCGACATGCACAACATGGACATGCACGACGATAGCCACATGGGCATGAGCGACGCCGAGATGGGCATGGACATGGACCCGGCGATGCTCACGGACGCCAAGCCGTTCGACCGCGCGTTCATCGACATGATGGTCCCTCACCACCAGGGCGCCATCGCGATGGCCAAGCGGCTGCTCAAGGACGGCGAGCAGCCGGCATTGCGCAAGATGGCCAACGACATCATCGACGCCCAGACCAAAGAAATCGCGCAGATGCGCGAGTGGCGCAAGGCCTGGTACGGCTCCACGGGCGACTCGGAGGACCCGATGGCCGACCACGGCCACTGAGCGGCGATGATGCGCACAGGAGACAGAGCTGACGTGGCCGGGGCGCTCGCGCCCCGGCCGCCCGGCCGAGGAAGGACCGCGGCTCGATGACGCGCCACTTGTCGACGAGGACAATCGGCGCAGCGTTGGCCGGCGCCGTCATGGCCGGCGCCCTGTGGTGGCGCAGGCATCCGTCGGCGTGCCCGTACGGGCAGCGCTTCTGGGTCGAGCCGCCGCATCCGCTCATCACCCGCAAGCGGCTGCGCGACGTCCTCGCGCCGCAGCCCGGCGAGCGTGTGCTCGAAGTCGGGCCCGGCACCGGCTACTACAGCCTCGACGTCGCCGAATGGGTCTCACCTGGCGGGCGGCTGGACATCTTCGACCTCCAGCAGGAGATGCTCGACCACACGATGCGCCGTGCCGCCGACCGCGCCATCGGCAACATCACGCCGACCCAGGGCGACGCCCGGAACCTGCCGTATCCGGACGAGAGCTACGACGCCGCCTATCTGACGGCCGTCCTCGGCGAGATACCCGACCAAGGCACGGCCCTGAGTGAGCTCGCGCGCATCCTCAAGCCGGGCGGCCGGCTCGTCGTCGGCGAGCTGTTCGGCGACCCGCACTGGGTGAGCCCGAAGCAACTGCGCCGACGGGCGCAAGCCGTAGGCCTGACCTTCACCCGCCGCTCTGGCACGCCACTCGGCTACTTCGCCCTGTTCACCCGACCCCTCACTACCTCATGAAGCGACGCATTCCCGCCCTCCTCCTGCTCGCCCTGGTGGCGTTCGCCGCCGCCGTCGTCGCGGGCTGCGGTGGCAACGACGACGCGAGCACGTCCGGCGCCGGTGACAGCGTCGTCTCGGACGCCGGCCCGCAGCACGTCCACGGCCTCGGCGTCAATCCCGCCGACGGCGCCCTCTACATCGCCACGCACAGCGGCCTGTGGCGCGCGCGCGACGGCGAGACAAGGGCGCGCCGCGTCGGCGATGTCCAGCACGACCTGATGGGCTTCACCGTCGCCGGACCCAACGAGTTCCTGGCCTCCGGGCACCCCGACGCGCAGCACGACCTGCCGCCCCAGCTCGGCCTGCAGCGCTCCGCCGACGCCGGGCGCAGCTGGAAAACGGTGTCGCTGCTGGGCCAGGCCGACCTGCACGTGCTGCGCGCCGCCGGCCAGCGCCTGTACGGTGTCGACTCCGGCACCGGCGCGCTGCTGACCAGCGCCGACCGCGGACGGTCCTGGCAGCAGCGCACGCCACCCGCGCCGGTGTTCGACCTGGCTGTCGCGCCGGGTCACGCCGAGCGGCTGGTGACCGCCACCGAGCGGGGCCTGTACTCGTCGACCGACACTGGCCGCACGTGGCGGCCGCTGCACGACGACATCGCCGGCCTGCTCGCCTGGCCGACCAAGGACGCGCTGTACCTCGTCGAGGCCAATGGCGGCGTTTCGCGCTCGACCGACGGCGGACGGCAGTTCAGGCGCGTCGGCGAGGTAGGCGCTCAGCCGGAGGCGTTCGCCGCCAACGGCGCGCGTGAGCTCTATGCGGCCGTGCACGGCGGCGAGGTTGTGATGTCCGACGACGGCGGGCAGAGCTGGCGCACGCGCTCAACGCCATAGCCGCGGCGCCGGCCCGGCTGCCAACTCCGCCAGCAGGCCTGGCTTTCCGCGCGCTGTCACCGCCGCCGCGCGCGTCGCTGAGTGCCGACCCGCCACCATGCGTGCGCACCTCCATGGGCGTCATCGACGTTTGTCCTACGGGGTGTAGGAGCCGGTCCCGGTCCGGGTGTATGACTGGTTCACGGCACGGATGGCTGTCCGTGTGAAACCCCGCAACGTCCCAGGCTAAGGAGGACGCGTTGCGCCAGTCGAACCTGTTCGCCCTCGGGCGACACCCCATCGCTGACAACTCCGCGACGCCCGCGGCTGACCTCACGCTCGGCCAGCTGCTGGAGGAGCTCCCCGACCTCGACCACGACGTGCACGAGGCGGCTGTCATCAACATCGAGGCCGCGCGCGTGCGGCGCTTCGTGCGCAACCTGCCGATGCTGGAGCGCAAGGTCATCGCGGCCCGCTACGGCCTGACCGGCGAGCCGATGAGCTGCCGGCAGCTCGCCGCGCGGTTGGGCATCAGCCGTAGCAGCATCTCCGCCATCGAGCAGCGCGCGCTGGAGCGCCTGCGGGGCATGTACGAGCTGCCCGACGCGGCGTAGCCAGGACCGCGCGGCGGCAAGGTTTTTGGACGCTTGCCGCCGCGCGCCTCATACTTCTTAGGGTGGTCGGTCACGGCAGGTGACCGCTTCATCGACGCCTCTGACGTCCCCGACCGCCCCTTCGCCCTGTCATCTTGAGCGAGGAGGTCAGCTTGGCCACACCGGCCAAAACCTCGTCGCGGCCGCTGCTGCCGCGACGCATCTCACCCGCCGCCATCGCGCGCTACCGGCAGTGCCCACGCGCGGTGTACTTCCAGTACGTCGCCAAGGTTCCGCGCCAGGAGCGCCCGAGCCCGCAGCTGATGCTCGGCAACGCCGTCCATGCAGCGCTGGACAAGTTCTACGGCCTGCGACCGGAGGACCGCGAGCCGGCGGCCGACGTGCTGCACCGCTGCCTGCGCGCTGTGTGGAAGCAGCACCGCCGCGCTGACACGTTCGTCACGGTCGACGAGGAACGCGACTACGGCGAGCAGGGCCTGCGGATGCTGACCGCCTTCGCGCAGGCCTTCGACACCACGGTCGTCCCGCTCGCGCGCGAGCGCTGGGTGTCGACACGGCTGGCCAACGGGGTCGAGCTGTTCGGCAAGGTGGACCGCGTTGACGGCACCGTCGCGGCCGCAGCGCCGGGCGTGCTCGACATCGTCGACTACAAGACGGGCCGCTTCGTCATCGACGACGAGGACTTGCACGACGAGCCCGCCGCGCAGGCCTACCTGCTGGCAGCCGAGGACGAGTACGGCCGCGAGGTCCGTCGGCTGCGGTTCATCTACCTGGCCCACGGGGTGGAGTCCCGCTGGGAGCCCGAGCAGGAGGATGTCGACGCGGCCCGCGAGAAGCTGCTCGCTGTCACGTGGGAGATGTATACGGACGGTGAGTTCGAGGCGCGGCCCGGCGAGCACTGCGCCCGCTGCCCGTTCGCTCATGTCTGCCCGGAGGCCGGGCGGGTCGAGCTCGCCGACCTGGAGGTGGACGATGACATCGCGTTCTGAGCGTCGCCGGCCCTGCCAGTCGCAGACAACCGCGCCCTCGACCGATGCGCACGACGTCCCGTCCGCCTATCTGGTCGGCGCCGCTACGGGCACCAGCTATTGCCTCGGCGCTCTGGACGAGCCGCTGCAGGTCTACCGCGTCCTCGCGACGTTCGCCGCCGGCGACCTCGTGAGCGACCGGGAGCTGGGGCGCGCGTACTGCTCGCTGTCGGCGCTCGTCCCCGTCTCCTGCGAATGGCGCGACGACGCGCTCGTGTGCGAACTGCTCTGCACCGCCTTCAGCGCCGAAGCCGCCGCGTGGCGCGTGGTGGAACGGGTGCGCGAGGACGTCGAGCTGCGGCTGATGCAGGTCGAAGCGGGCCTCACCGACGCGGCCGCGCCGGAGGTCGTCCTGACGTCGAACGCACCGTACGACGGCGCCCGTGCGGAGGAGCCGCTGTGCGGATGACCGTGGGCGAGGACGGCGGACAACTCGTCGTCGACGTCACGTTGTCGCAGCGCAACCTCCTGACGCTGCTGCACAAGCTCGACATGCAGGGCTCGGCCCGGACGCTTGAGACAGACAGCAACGTGCCGGCCGGCTGCCGACTGCGCGTTCGCGCCGAGGACGACCGCAAGCACTATCAGCAGCGCGGCTGGCCGCCTCCGGGCGTGATGCACCCAGCGACCGAAGCGTTCATCTCGGAGGCCGAGGACGACACCCATGCATGACCGCCGGACCGCGACCGTAGGGTCGGGATGGCTCGCTGGGATGCTCGTCGGGCTCGCCGCCGGCGCGGTCGGGGCCGGTCTGCAGTGGAGCCCGTGGGTGGGCGTGTTCGTCCTGGGTCTCGGCTTCAGCGGACTGCTCGTCGCAGTCGTCGCGGTGCTGCTGTTCGCCGCCGCGCTCCTCGGACGCGAGTAGCGGGATGCGGGCGGTCACCCTTCCCGTCGTCGGGACGCGGCCGTACACGCCGGTGACGCTGCGTGACGACACGCCTGTAGCGGCAGCCGCGTCGTCAGCGGTCGCCGTCCAGCATGAACGTGTCCACGAACCCAGCAGCGCGCAGGAGGCCAGCGTTGTGGACCCGCAGCCAGGCGTCGCACAGACGGTCGGGCTCGGGGCCATAGCCGCTGCAGTGCACGTAGACACGAAAGCCCGCGGCCTCGAACGCGCACACGTACGCGCGGCCGCAACGCAGCACCTCGGCGACTTCATCGACGTCGCGGCGAAGCGCGTCGAGCACGTGCGGCAGCAACCGCGCGTCGCGTTCCGGGCTTGCGGAAGCCGACAGCGCGGTGGCGGCAGCCGGGTCGATGGCTGCCAGCATCTCCTCGTCGAGTTCGTTGATGTACTCATCCCAATGTGGGATGTCGTCCGGGTGGAACCCGTCGACGGTTGCGCGCGCGTGCTGCCAGTTCGGCTCTCGGTCGATGGCGATGACGGCCTCAGCCCACCAGAGCTCGCCCATGGTTCTCGGTCCTTCCTTCGAGGGGAGGCGACCGTAGAGGTGGTCCCTGGCGGTACGCCCGGTTCTCGCACCAGCCGGCCCCGGCTGCCAGCAATCGGACCCGGCAGCAAGGCGGCAACGCGTTGCTGTCAGCGCCGACGCGACGGCGCTCGGCGGCTGCCGCGTGAAAGCGCCGGCGCTGGCAGGACCACGCTCGCGCGCAGACGGATGCTGAAAGACGTGCGGCGCGGGGGGCATCCCGCGCCGCTCACACATCAACCCTCAAAGGCAGCTGTGCGTCGCCACCTTACTCCCCCGTCGGGCTGCCAGGAAAACATCCCGGCCATTTCCTGCGGGCAACGCTCGCGGCGCTGTCAGCTGCGGCGACCGCCACGGCCGCGATACGGCAGGCCGAGCCGCTCGGCCCAGTGCTCGCGGCCGCCGTGATGGCGGATGGCTGCCAGCAGCGTTGCGGCGTCTGCCCGCACGAAGAAGGTGTCCGGTGGCCACTCCTGACAGTCCTTGAGCAGGGCGCGGGCATCGCGCTCGATGCGCTCGGGTGTCCAGCGCAGCCGGCGGCGTACCCGTCGGGAGTCAGTCAAGCGCGCGATGGAGGCATCGCTGTAGCCAAGACCGGCGAGAAGCGCCGTCCGGTTGCCAGCGGTGTTGTACAGGAAGCTGGCAAGCCGCCGATAGCCTGCCTCAGCGAGCCGCTCACCTCCGGGGAACACGCCCCACTCTGCGATGACCCGCTCGACGTCTTTCCGGGCTTCGTCCCAGCCGTAGGGTCGCCGGTCCGAGCCGGCTGCCATCGGATAGCCAGTCTCGCCCGCCCAGCGGTTGAGTCCGCCGTAGGCGGCGAGAGCGCCGGCCAGTGGTCCCCGACCCATTGCTCGCAGCTCGCGCAGCGTCGGAAAGTGCTCATGGGGCCATGCGGCGAGCAGCTCGCCGAGCTCGGCTCGCACCTTCGCCTCATTCCACTTCGGCGGCCGGCCGCGACGCACTGTGCCGCCAGACCGCTCCTTGCTGTTGCCGCTGCCTCGCCCCATGCGGTTGAAGCTGCGGCCGTCGTTGCTCGCGTCGGCGTTGTTTCGCGCCATGCGCGGGCCTCCTTCGGTCGATGTGGGCGGAAGGCGGCCGGTGGGAGGACGGCCGCGCAGGCCGCCTTCGCTCCCGTGCGGCGGGAGCGCCACCGGTCGCGGCCGCCCCCGCGAAGCGAGGGCGCCCTGCCCGCCGGGCCATCCCCACCCGGGGGATGCGCGGGTTTATTCGGTCACAACAGGGGAAGAGTTCTTCGGCACCGGCATCGCCGCATCGGGGAGGGCATTCCCCGGTGGTTCACGGCGCGTCGGCCACCATCAACCCTCAAATGGGAGGTTTCCGTGCCTCACCTCAACGCCGCGGCGCAGCTCAGGCGCTCGCCGCGAACCCTTCAGCCGCCGGGCGGCACGCCGGCGGGCACGCCGGCCGCCCCGGACACGAGCGCGCGCGCCGACCGCGAGCGAACGAAGAGCGCGCCGGCTCGCCGGCGCGTCGCCCCATTCGCCGAGGATGGCGACGCCGTGAGCGAGCGCCGCTTGGACGAGCTTCGCCGCGTGATGGAAGAGCCGCCCGTACGGGTCCCCCCGCGGCTGCGGCGGTTCGGGACGCCCGTGTAGGGAACGGTCCGTAGCGCCAGCCAACGGCGCGGCGCGACGAGGCTGTAGCAAGCGGGCCGGGAACCCCGGCTCGGAAGAAAGGAGCGGCGCGGAGGTTGGGCCCTCCGCGCCGCCGTTGCACACGAAGTCCAGGCTAAGGAGGACCTTCGTGCAGGACCAAGGTACCCGCCGTTGCGGCGGGAGGAGCAGTTGTGCGCGCGTCGAGCGGACGCGCGACGTCCGGCGCACGCCGCGGCACCAGCGGTGGCTGGCGTCAGAGGGAGTGCTCGCCGCGCCGGCGCTGTTGGGCGCAGCGATGCTTGCCGCGTTGCTGCTCGGCGAGCACGCGTGGTGGCTGCCGATGCTCGGCGCGGTGACCTCGGGCGCCGGCGGCGATGGCGACGACAGCGACCCTCGTAACGACAACGGTGGGAACAGTGAGGGGAGCGGCGACGACCATGCTCCTGACGCGCCCGATGAGGAGGACGACGAGTACGAGGCCGGCCATGAACCGGTTGCCCTGCGCTCGGTGGGCGTCACGCAGCGCCGCAAGCGCATCCTCGTGCGCGGGCGTGAGCTGTTCCTGGCCGCCCGCCGCGAGCTGCTGACCGCCGTCGAGAAGGCCTGGGATGAACGCGCTCGCCGCGCGGCGGTCGGCGAGGACCTCGGTCCCGAGCCTGAGCCTCTCGACGAACGGGCGCTCTGGGAGCAGTCCGTCGAGGAGGCGCAGTCGGTCTCTCTGACGCCGCGCGAACTGGAGCTGTACAACGAGCTGGCGCCCGGCCTGATGACCGAGGAGGCGCTCAACGACGTCGCGGCCGCGACCGGGCGGCGGGTGTCGCGCAAGGTGGTGCTGGCCGCGGTCTGCCGCCACTCGCTCATCGTCGGACTGCGCGGCTATCTGCCCCGCAAGACGGGGAGTCGCGGCCCCACGCCCGCGCGCAAGCTCATCTCATGCGCGTTCCTGCTCATGGCGTTCGGACGCGGCAGGCCCTGCCTGGTCGACGCCGCCGAGGATTTCCGCGGCGACCCGCTGCTGGCCTGGGCATTCGGCTACCCCGACGACGACGTCGGACCGGCGCCCACCCCCGACGGCGGCGGGTTCTGGGGCTCGCACAAGGCGATGCTGCGCGCCGCGGACGACACCATCCCCAACGGCATCCAGGTCGAGGCCTGGCTGGAGCTCGCGCGCCAGAAGGGACTCGACGAGAACGGCAACGAGGTGCCGCTGTACCCGCGCGCGGGCGAGACGCTCATCGTCGATTACTCGTTCGTCGAGGCCGACGTCGAGCAGGCGCCCGCCAAGGAGCGCGACCCGGTCCTCGACGCGCTCATCAACGGAGCGGCGCGTCCGATGGTCCGGTTCCTCACGTACGCCTCCGATGGTCGGTTCCGGCGCAAGAACCGGGGCTACAAGGTGGGGCTGCTCCTCTGCCCCGACACCACCGCCGCGCCGAAAGTCGATGTGCAGTACGGCGCTGTCTACGAGCCGCGCGACGCCGTACGGATGCTTGAAGAGCTGCTGCGCGATGCCCCCGACTTCCCTCCGGTGCGCCACCTGCTCGGGGACCGGCTCTACGCAGGCGACCGGGACGTGATGCGGACCCTGCTCTGGCGCTTCGGCGTCATACCGAAGTTCAGCCCGCGAAATGACGACCCCGACATGAAGAGCAAGGGCGTCGACTGGCCCGCGCTGGAGAAGAGCTGGCGCGAGGGAGCCGAGAAGCCCGACTGGCTCGTTTGGCGTGGCGTCCCGCACTGCACGACCTGCAAGCTGCCGATGCGCCTGGACGGCTGGGCGGACAAGTTCTGGTCGCAGGAGGCCCGCATCGAGTCGATGCGTCGGCGCGCCGCCGGTGAGCTCGGCGACGGAGAGAAGGTCTACGAGCGCGACCAGTGGGTCGACCGGGAGGCGCAGCGCGCTCGCCTTCGCTTCATCTGCGACGGCTGCCGGCAGCGCGCTCACGTTCGCCCCGACGTCGACCCGCGGGTGTTCTCGCCATTGCCTTGGGTTGGGCCGGAGCCGGAGTCCCTGAAGGGCGAGAGCGACGCCGTCGCGCGCGGCCGCGCGCTGCTCATGCGGCGCAACGCCGTCGAGTCCTGGCTGGCCGCGCTGCAGCGCCTCGGTCTTGCCGGCAAAGGCATGGAACGCCCCGCGTGGGCGCGTGACCACGACATGAAGTGGCTGCTGGAGCTCGGTGCCGCGTTCCTCACCCTGCGCAAGCTCGTCCTGGTCAACGGCGCGTACGAGTTCGCTCTCGGCCAGGCGCGCGCGCTGGGCTTGCTCAGGCCGATGACGCGCCGCTCCCCGGGCATCTGCGTCGACGCCGACGCCCTCGAACGCGCGGAGGCGGCCTGGAGCAAGCAGGTCGGCGTGCCGCGGATGCCGCGCAGGTGGCGCGACGTCCACGGCGGACTGGTGTACGAGGTGCCATACGGCGACCCCGCTGAGGACGACTGGGAGTGGGACGACCCGCTCGACGCCGGCGTTCGGGGCGACGTCGAGCACAACGACGCGGTCGCCGCTGGGCTGCGCTCGGTGCTCGCGGGCGCTGGCGCCCGAGGCATCGGCGCCGCCGGCACCCGGCTGCGCGACCGGCTGAACGGCCGCTTGGGCGAGGGCGACGCCGCCCCCGGGGACGCTGGGAACGGCGGAGATGGCGAGCATCGCGACGGCGGCGACCTTGTCGGCCGCGCGCGGCGTCGGCGCCGGGTTCGGCGCATCGAGCTCGCCGACCGCCCGCGGACGCTCAACGAGTTGCTCCCCGACGACATCGAGATGCCGCTGCCCGACTGCTGAGACGCGTGGCCAGATGACCCAGGCGCTCGGGTAGTGCGCCCAGGCCGCGCCGACCCGCTCACCGTCGTGTATGACCCCGGCAAGGGCGGCTCTCCACCCGCGGAGAGCCGCCCTTTCTGCGTTCCTAGGGTTCCTCCCCGGCTCCGGGTCGGGCGCTGACGCGCCAAAGGTCGCCCGAAAAACTCAGCAGTGATAGCCACCGCGACCGGGGCGCCGCGGCACTCCGAGCAACGAAAACTCAGCAGTCAGACGCGATGACGCGCGGCGTGGCTCTACAACGGGCCGCCCGAACTCGCTGCAACTCGGCAGCGAACTCGGTAGCGACCGGACGATGCGGGTGGAGGGACTTGAACCCCCACGACCTTGCGGCCACGAGGACCTAAACCTCGCGCGTCTACCGATTC
>JBDZVZ010000075.1:0-15364 GCA_040255945.1 Solirubrobacterales bacterium
GCCGGGACCGCGGCGGCGACCGCGGTCCCGACGACCGCGGCGTCGCGCACGCGCGTGGCGCCCCACGGGGTGGCGACGAGCTCGCTGTCGAGGTGGTGGCGGCCCTCGGCCTCCTGCTCGATCGAGACGACCCGCCAGCGCTCGCCGGGCGGATGCAGGGTCCACCACTCGTTCAGCGTCACCGACTCGTCCTGCTCGTTGTCCTTCATGATCCGGCGGCCGTTGCGGGCGACGACGTAGTCGTCCATCGCGCAGCTGATCCGCACGACGACGCGGTCCTCGTCCTCGCCCTCGCGGTTGACGAGCCCGACGTACTCGACCGTGGGCGTGCCCTTCGGCGTGACCTTGTTGTGCCAGCCCTTGCGCTCGAAGTCCTTCAGGCGGCGGTCCCACTCGACCATGAGGTCGTCGCCGACGAGCTCGCGCAGCCCGGCGCGGTCGCCGTCCGACCAGCGCCGCTGCACCTCGAGGAAGAGCGCGGTCGCCTCGCGCCGGACGGTCTCGGGGTCGAAGTCGGCGTCGTCGGTGGCCGCCTCGGCCGCGGCGAGCTCGGTCATCCGCACGCGGGCCGCGCGCCGGCGCCGGTAGCGCCAGGCGCCGATCGCCGCCACCAGGAAGAAGATCGCGACGATCAGGACGATGATGAGCACGACGATCGGGCTGCCGCCGCTGCCCCCACCGCCGTAGCCGCCGCCACCGCCGTAGCCACCGCCGCCACCACCGCCACCGCCGCCGCCGAAGCCGCCGCTGCCGCCGCCCGCCGCGGCGAGGATGTCGAACATCAGACCGTGCACGGCCCGGAGGGTACGGGTACGTCAGAGGTGGACACCGTCTCAACAAGGAGGAGCTGCTGTGTCCACCCTCGCCATCGTCCTCATCTGCATCGCCGCCGTCCTGCTCGTCGTGCTCGTCGCGGCCGCCATGGCCACGCGTTCGCGGCGCCGCGACGCCCAGCACGAGCGTCACCTGCGCCAGCGCCGCGACGAGCTCGCCGGTGCCCACCGAGAGATCGCCGCCGATCAGGCGCGCGAGGCCGACGCCGCCGAACGCGAGGCCCGCGTCCAGCAGGCGAAGGCCGGCGTCCGGCGCGCCGAGGCCGAGCTGCACGACGCCCGGGCCGACATGCACGAGCGCGGCCTGGCCGACGACGAGCTCGACCGTGAGCACGGCCGCTTCGTCCGTGACCACGACCAGGACCCCGGCGTCGACGCCGACGTCGATCAGCCGCGCGGCGGCCGCCGGGAGAGCGCCTCGCGCTGACGCGCGAAGACGTAGCGCACGATCCGTTCGCGCTCGGCCGCCCCGACGCCCTCGAGCCGCAGCCCGCGCAGCCCGTAGCGGTCCTCCGCGCGGGCCACGCGGGCCAGCAGGTCCAGCAGGTCGTCTTCGCGGTCGAGCTCGATGCGCACACGCAGCCGGTCGCCGCGCTCCAGGGCGTGGGCGCCCGCCACGAGCAGCCCGCCCGCGCTGAGGTTGCGCGTCGTGCCGTTCAGCCAGCCGACCGTGAAGCCGTCGGGGATGATCGCGACCGGGCGCACGACGTCGACCCGGGCGTGCGCGCGGCGCTGGGACGCCGCGGGCGCCGGCGGCGCGGCAACCGCGCCGGGGACGGCCGCGGCGGGCGCCGCGTCGTGCAGGAACTGGACGAGGTCCTCACGGATCGCCCCGCGGGCGTCGGGAACGGCCAGCAGCGTCCCCCAGAGGCGGTCTGCACGGCCGTTGCCGGGCGCCAGCGCCGCCGAGCGGCGGTGCAGGAAGCGGATCGGGACGTGGGGGCGGGTGGCCAGCGTGAGCTCGACCGCACCGGGCACCGCGCGCGTGACGCGGGCGTCGATGCTGGCCAGCCGCGGGACGAGGATGCGGACACGCTCGTCCGGGTCCCGGCGTCGCGGCGACATCACTCGCTGTGATCGGCGTCGGCGCGCCTGCGCTTGAGGCGCCGACGGATCAACGAAAAACCTGCTTGGTGGCGGTTGCGACGGGCTACCATGTAGGGATGGCGAAGACGCAGCGAGAGCGCGATCAGGCTGCCCGCGAGGCGAAGCTCGAGCGCATCCAGGACCAGATCGACAACGGTGACCTCGTCGTCCGCAAGATGACCGACGCCGAGCAGGCCGCCTGGGCCAAGCGCCGCCAGGAGACCGCAGCCGCAGCGACGCCGGCCGAGAAGCGCCGCGCCGCCGCCGCCGAGCGCCGCCGGGCGCGCCGCGCCGCCCGCTCCTCGTAGCCCCGCTGATCCGCCCGGGCGGGCGATGAGGTGGGTCCCCCGTCCCGGGGATCAAGCGGCCGTCGGCGAGCGCCGATCACCTGGACACCATGGCCACCCACGAGCAGTTCGACGTCAGCCTCCCCGGCGGTCGCCGCCTCCGGGTCCGACGCAGCGCAGGCAAGGGCCGGCCGCTCGTCCTGCTCCACGGCCTGCTCGACGACTGCGCCGGGTGGGAGCAGCTCATGGAGCGCACCACCCATCCGGCGGTCGCCATCGACCTGCCCGGCTTCGGCGGCTCGTCGCTGCCGCACCTCCCGCGGATCGTCTCCTTCGCCGCCGACATCGACCACGCGCTGCGCGAGCTCGGCGTCGAGCACGCGGTCCTCGTCGGCCACTCGCTCGGCGGGGCGGTCGCCGCGGCCGTCGCCGAGCGCTCGCCGTCGATCGACGCCCTCGTCCTGCTCGCCCCCGCCGGCTTCGGGTCCATCCGGCTGGCCGACTTCGTCATGCTGCCCGGCGTCTCCACGGTGACCAAGGCGGCGCTCCCGCTCGGGCTCATCAACCCGCTCGTCGTCACGACCGCCTACACGACGCTCGTGGCCAACGGGCGGCTTCCGTCGCGGGACCTCGTCGCGCGCCTGCGCCGCCGCGCGTTCCGGTCGGGCCCCGGCACGGTCATGGCGGTCGAGGCGATCGTCGCCGCCGGCCGCGAGCCGCGGCGGCGGATGGCCTTCGACGGGCCGGTCTCGGTCCTGTGGGGTGAGCGCGACGCGCTCGTGCCGGTCTCCCATGCCCGGCGCGTCCAGCACGCGTTCCCGCAGGCGCGGGTGACGGTCTGGGACGAGATGGGCCATCACCCGCAGCGTGAGCGGCCCGAGGCGCTCGAGCGGTACCTCGCCCAGATCCTCTGGCGCTCCCGCCCGCGCAAGGCCGGGCACACCGCCGCCCCGGCGCCCGCCGCCGTGTCGTCTCGGCTGCGCCGCGCCGCCTGAGGCGCGCCGATAGCGTTGCGCGCCGTATGCGGCTCGCGACGTTCCTGGCTGATGGCGACGACACACCCCGCGGCGGTGAGGTCCGCGGCGAGGAGGTCGTCGCGTTCGCCGACGGGTCGACCGTGGTCGACCGGCTGACGACCGGCGACCGGACGCCTGCCGACGGGCCGGCGTTCGCGCTGGCCGACGTCACGCTGCTGGCCCCCGTGCCGCGCCCGCGCGCGATCTTCGGGGTCGGCATGAACTACGCGTCGCACGCGGCCGAGATCGGCGCCCAGGTGTCCGAGCAGCCGATCGTCTTCCTGAAGCTGCCCAGCAGCGCGGCGCCGCCGAACGCGCCGGTGCCCTGCCCGGCGGTCGTCAAGCGGCTCGACTACGAGGGCGAGCTCGGGGTCGTCCTGGGCGCGGACGGGACGATCGCGGGCTACACGGTCGCCGACGACGTCAGCGCGCGCGACCTTCAGCGACGCGAACCGCAGTGGACGCGCGCGAAGGGCTTCGATGCCTCGTGCCCGTACGGGCCGTGGATCACGACCGCCGACGAGGTGCCCGACCCGACCGGGCTGCGCCTGCGCACATGGGTCAACGGCGAGCTGCGCCAGGACTCGTCGACCTCGGACCTCATCTTCTCGCCGCAACAGGTCGTCGAGTTCCTCGCCGAGACCTGCACGCTGGAGCCGGGCGACCTCATCCTCACCGGCACCCCGTCGGGCGTCGGCATGTCGATGGACCCTCGCCGCTTCCTGGCGCCGGGCGATGTCGTGCGCATCGAGATCGACTCGCTGGGCGCGATCGAGCACGCCATCACGTAACCGGGGTCAGACCCGTTCCGTTGCAGCGGCATCGGCGGGCCCGATCGTCGGCGGCTCTTCGCTGCAACGGAACGGGTCTGACCCCGGGGGTAGCGTGTGCGCGCATGCGTGCGCTCGCCCTCGCCCTGCTCACCGCCGTCGCCGTCCTGCTCGCCGCCGCCGCCACCGCGAACGCCGCGACGAACCCGTGGCTCGAGCGCCGGCCGCTGAACATCGCCCATCAGGGCGGTGAGGACGAGTTCCCGTCGAACACGATGTACGCGTTCAAGCAGGCGATGAAGGTCGGCGCCGACATGCTCGAGCTCGACGTCGGCGTGACGAAGGACAACCAGGTCGTCGTCATGCACGACACGAGCGTCGACCGGGTCACGAACGGCACCGGCCTCGTGTCGACCAAGACGCTCAAGCAGATCCGCCGCCTCGACGGCGCCTACTGGTTCTCGGGCGGCGCCAAGGCCTACGACCACACCAAGCCGCGCTCCACGTACCGCTTCCGCGGCGTGGCGACCGGCAAGCGCCGCGCGCCGAAGGGCTACCAGCGCAGCGACTTCCGGGTGCCGACGCTGCGCGAGGTCCTGCGCGCGTTCCCGAAGACGCCGATCAACATCGAGATCAAGGGGCGCACGAAGGCCGAGGCCGTCCAGGAGTACGTCCGCAACGCCGAGGTGCTGGCGCGGCTGCTGAAGGACGTCAAGCGCCGCGACCTCATCGTCGTCTCGTTCAAGCAGGAGGCGGTCGACCGCTTCCACGAGCTCGTGCCGCGGATCGACGTCGCGCCGGGCATCGCCGGCAGTGCCGCATTCCTGCTCTCGGACCAGTCGCCGGGCGACGGCGTCGTCGCGTTCCAGCTGCCGATCACCTACGAGTTCGGCGGCCAGCTGCTGGACATCACGAACGCGGCCAACGTCGAGCGCGCCCACCAGGCGGGCTACGCGTGGCACACGTGGCTCAGCGACGACGGCGAGTCGCCGAGGACCTGGCGCAACCTGCTCGACTGGTGCGTCGACGGCGTCATGACCGCCCGCCCGCGCGCGTTCGAGCGCACGCTGCGGGCGTGGGACGGGCGGTGCCGGCGTCCCGTGCCGCCCCTCAGTGACTCTCGATGACCCGGTCGATGAGGCCGTACTCGGCCGCCTCGTCGGGCTTGAAGAAGCGGTCGCGCTCCATGTCGGTGTGGACCTGCTCGATCGTCTGCCCGGTGTGGTGGGCGTAGATCTCGTCGATCCGCTGGCGGGTCTTGAGGATCTCGCGAGCGTGGATCTCGATGTCGGTCGACTGGCCTTCGAACCCGGCCGACGGCTGATGGATGAGGATCCGTGAGTTCGGCAGCGAGAAGCGCTTGCCCTTCGCCCCGCCCGCCAGCAGCAGCGACCCCATCGACATGGCGATCCCGACGCAGATCGTCGAGACGTCCGGCTTGATGAACTGCATCGTGTCGTAGATCGCCAGCCCGGCGTAGATCGAGCCGCCCGGCGAGTTGATGTAGATCGAGATGTCCTTCTCGGGGTCGGCCGACTCGAGGTGCAGCAGCTGCGCCACGATGAGGTTGGCGACCTGGTCGTCGACCGCGGAGCCGAGGAAGATGATGCGCTCGTTGAGCAGCCGCGAGTAGATGTCGTATTCGCGCTCACCGCGGGCGGTGCGCTCGACGACCATGGGGACGAGAGGCATGGTCAGGACCCTAGCGCGCGCCCAGCCGCACCTCGGCGGCCGACCGCGGGTTGACGATCGGCGTGAGCGTCCGCTCGAGCTGGTCGCGCAGGCGCTCGTGCTGGCGGGGCAGGCACAGCCGCTCGCCGAGGTGGGCGGGGTCCTCGTCGACCGCGAACCCGGGCGAGGGCGTCGCGAGCTCGAGTAGGACGCCGCGCGGCTCGCGCACGTAGATCGAGGTGAAGTAGTCGCGGTCGAGCACGTCGGTGACGGAGCCGCCGGCCTCGCCGATCCTGGCCCGCCACGGCCGCTGCTCGTCGTCCCCGCAGGCGAACGCGATGTGGTGGACGCTGCCGGCGCCTTGGCGACCGGCGAGCGACGGCGCCGCCTCGTAGGCCCACGCGAACTGCCGCTGGGCGCCCTCGAGCCGGTACCGCCCGTCCCCGAGCCAGTCGAAGCCGAGCAGGTCGGTGAACACCCCGGTCGGCACCGCGTGGAACGTGCTGTACGCTCGCGCCCCGCGCGCCCCGGTGATCGCGTGCTCGGCCGGCACCTCCGGGTGCTGGGCGCGCAGCGGCTCGCCCTCCTCGGGTCCGGCGACGACGAGCTCGAGCGCCAGCCCGTCCGGGTCGGCGAACCGCAGCCTGGCGCCGCCGCCGTCCTGCTCGGCGACCGCCACGCCGGCCCCCTCCAGCCGCCCGCGCCAGAAGCCGAGCGCCTCCGGCGACCCGACGCCGAGCTCGAGCGTGTGGATCATCCCGGCACCGGGTCGCCCCGGCGCCGCGTCCGGGAACTCGAACCACGTGAGGATCGACCCGGGCGAGCCGGCCTCGTCGCCGAAGTACAGGTGGTAGACGTCGGGCGCGTCGAAGTTCACCGTCGTCTTGACGAGCCGCAGCCCGAGCGTGTCGGCGTAGAAGTCGACCGTCCGCTGGGCGTGGGCGGTGATCATCGTGATGTGGTGCAGGCCGAGGAGCTGCATGCTCATCACCGGTTCAGCGAGGCCATCATCGCCTCCGGGTAGCGGGTTCCGGCGACCTCGGGGAGTGCGTCGGCGATCCGCTTTCGGTCGTCGGCGCTCAGCGACACCTGCAGCGCGCCGACGTTCTCCTCGAGCCGCTCGACGCGGCGCGTGCCCGGGATCGGCACGATGTGCTCGTCGCGGCCCAGGACCCAGGCGAGCGCCAGCTGGGCGGGCGTGCAGCCCTTCTCGGCGGCGATCCCCTCGACGACGGCGACGAGGTCGAGGTTGCGCTGGAAGTTCTCGCCCTGGAAGCGCGGCGAGAAGCGCCGGTAGTCGTCGGCGTCGAAGTCGTCGAGCGACCGGATCGCGCCGGTGAGGAACCCGCGCCCCAGCGGCGAGTAGGCGACGAAGCCGATGCCGAGCTCCCGGCAGGTCGGGATGACCGTGTCCTCGAGGTCGCGCGACCACAGCGAGTACTCGCTCTGCACCGCGCTGACCGGGTGGATGGCGTGGGCGCGCCGGATCGTGTCGGGCCCGGCCTCGCTGAGCCCGTAGTGGCGGATCTTGCCGGCGGCGACGAGCTCGGCGAGCGCGCCGACGGTCTCCTCGATCGGGGTGTCGGGGTCGACCCGGTGCTGGTAGTAGAGGTCGACGTGGTCGACGCCGAGCCGGCGCAGCGACCCCTCGATGCACTCGCGCACGTACTCGGGGCGCCCGTCGACGCCGCGCTTCGCGGGGTCGGTGGGGTCGCGCTTGATGCCGAACTTCGTGGCGAGGACGACCTCGTCGCGGCGGCCGGCGATCGCGCGGCCGACGAGCTGCTCGTTCGTGTGCGGCCCGTACATGTCGGACGTGTCGAGGAACGTCACGCCGAGGTCGAGCGCCCGGTGGATCGTCGCGATCGACTGCGCGTCGTCGTGGGCGCCGTAGAAGTCCGACATCCCCATGCAGCCGAGGCCGAGGGCCGAGACCTCCAGGTCGCCGAGGGTGCGGGTGGGCAGGGTGGCGGTCATGGACCACACGGTAGGGCGTGTCTCCCCCGATCGGAGGGGGCCGATCGGGCGGTTTGCGGACACCTCCTCTGCTTGCCGGTCCTTCGGCGTCCGATCAGGGGGCAGACGGTCGATGTCCCCCGCCGCCTTGCGACAGCTCCTGCGCCATCCCCTGATGGTCCTGCGCCACGCCGGCCCGGTCGCGGTCGCGATCCTGCTCGCGCTCGACGCCTTCGGCCTGGCCCGGGACGGCAACGTCCTTCCGGCCGCCGGCATCGTCGTCGTGCTCGCGCTGCTGGGCGTCCGCATGCTCGACCTGCGCCGCGCCGAGCGCGCCCGTCGCGCCTCGGAGGCGTCGGTGCGCGACGCTGCCCGGCGGATCGCCGCCGTCGCCCAGGCCCAGGCGGTCATCGGCACCGGCGCGCGGGAGCTGCTGCCCGCGATGCGCCTCGTGGCCGCCAACGCCTGCGACATCGTGGGCGCCGACGGCGCGGTCGTCGAGATCGCCGACGGTGAGGACATGGTCTACCGGGCGGCCGTGGGCACCGCCGCGTCGCATTTCAACCGGCGCGTGCCGATCGAGGGCAGCCTGTCGGGGCGGGCGCTGCGCGGCGGCCGGACCCTGCACTGCGTCGACGCCGAGCACGATGCGCGCGTCAACGCGGAGGCCTGCCGGCTGGTCGGGCTGCGTTCCATGATCTGCGTCCCGCTGCGCCACGGCCCCGAGGCGATCGGGGTCCTGAAGGTCCTCTCGGCGCGCCCGCACGCGTTCGGCGACCGCGACGAGCGCACGCTGGAGCTGCTGGCCGGCATGGCCGCCTCCGCCGTGCATCGCGCCGGGACCGAGCACCAGTTGGCGGCCGCCCACGCGGTCGTCGGCGCGCTCGCCGCGGCCCGCACGTTCGACGAGGGGCTGCTCGGCACGCTCGAGGCGCTCGGCCGCCGGCTGGGCTGGGAGGCGGGCGCCGTCTGGCTCGACGATGGACTGTCCCCGGGTGGGCCGCGCCGGGTGGCGACCTGGCAGGCCCCCGAGGTCGCGGCCTCCACCTACCTGGCTGCGCCCGGGCTGGCCGCGCCGCGGGTCTCGGGCGGCCCGCGCTGGGTGCAGCGCATGGCCGACCTGGGCGACGATCCGGCGCGCGTTGCCGCGGCCGCCGGCTGCGGCCTGACGACGGCGCTGTTCGTCCCGATCCCGGCCGGCGGCGAGGTCTGCGGCGTCCTGGAGATCGCCACCCGCGCCGAGCACACCCACGACGGCCGGCAGCTCGAGCTCGTCGCGACGGCGGCGACCCAGCTCGGCGAGTTCATCCGCCGGCGCCGCCTGGAGGACGGGGCGGCCGTGCATCTCGCCAACCTCGAGGCGGTCGTCGAGCTCTCGCGGGCGCTGTCGCGCGTCTCCTCGGAGGAGGCTCGGGCGGTCCTCTGCCGGAAGATCCGGGCGTTCACCGGCGTCACCCAGGTGGCGCTTCAGGAGCCCGACCACGAGGGCGCTCTCGTCGTCACCGGCCAGGACGGCGGCCTCATCCCCGAGGGCTACCGGGTTCCGGCCGGCGAGCCGTCGCTCACGCGCGATGTCTTCGAGGCGGGGCAGGGGCGCTTCGTCGCCGACCTCGTCGCCGACGCGGGCGCCTCGCCGCAGTTCGTCGAGCTCACGGGCCTGCGCTCCGTGCACCTGCAGCCGATCATCCGCGACGACCGGGTCGTCGGGGTGCTGACGCTGTCCTCCCAGCAGCTGCGCGCCGAGGACGCCGGCGGTCTGGGCCTCCTCATGCACCTGCTGGCCGCCGAGGCGGCCAACGGGCTGGCGATCGCCGATCTCGTGCAGGCGCTCGACGCGCGCGCCCGGACCGACCAGCTCACCGGCGTGCCGAACCGGCGCCGCTGGGACGAGGAGCTGCCCCGCGAGCTGGAGCGCGCCCGCCGCACCGGCGCGCCGTTCACCGTCGGGATCCTCGACCTCGACCACTTCAAGGCCTACAACGACACGCACGGCCATCCGGCCGGCGATCGGCTGCTGCGCGCGGCGGCCGCCGGCTGGTCGGAGCGGCTGCGCACGACCGACCTGCTGGCCCGCTACGGCGGCGAGGAGTTCGCCGTCGCGCTGCCGGGCTGCGACGCCGGCGCGGCCCGGCAGGTCGCCGAGCAGCTGCGCGCGGCGCTGCCCGAGGGCACGACCGTGTCGATCGGCGTCGCCGCGTGGGACGGCATCGAGGACGCCGAGGCGCTGGTGGCTCGCGCCGACGCCGCTCTCTATCGCGCCAAGGGCGAGGGCCGCGACCGCGTCGCGGTCGCCTGAGCGGTCACCCACCGACGCTTCGGCGCGGCATACTGCGCCGCGCCGGTGCTTCCCCTCAACCTGCCCAACGTCCTGACGGTCCTGCGCATCCTGCTCGTGCCGGTGCTCGTCGCCGCGCTGCTGGGCGAGACCGCCCACGGCGACCTGCTGGCGGCGATCGTCTTCGCGCTCGCCTCGGCCACCGACGCGATCGACGGCTATCTCGCCCGCGCGCGCAACTCGATCACGACGTTCGGCAAGCTCATGGACCCGGTGGCCGACAAGCTGCTGGTCATCGCGGCGCTCTTCGCGCTCGTGTCGCTCGAGCGGCTGCCGGTCTGGATCGCGATGGTCATCGTCACGCGCGAGCTCGCGGTGACCGCGACGCGGATGGCGGCCACCGGCCAGGGGGTCGTCATCCCGGCCGCCGGCTGGGGCAAGGTCAAGACGATCGTGCAGGTCGCGGCGATCTTCTTCCTCATCGCCTACAACCCGACCCCGTGGTGGGTCGACTCGCTCGTCTACGGCGCCGTCGTCGTCACGATCATCTCGGGGATCGACTACTTCTTCGGCCTGCGCCGGATGTTGCGCGAGGCCGAGGAGCGCCGCCACCGCGCGACGGGCGCGCCCGGCGCCGAGCCCGACTCGACGGGCGCCTAGACGCCGCGCTCAGACCCGCCCGTCGAGCCACTCGCGCATCGTCACGTGGCCCGACACGTGGTCACCGGAGCGCAGCTCGTGCCGGATGCGGCCGAGCATGCCGAACCGCTCGGCGACGACGTTGTGCTGGTGGATGGTCTCCAGGTTCTCCTGACGGGCCGAGACGAACGCCCGGTCGTCGAGCTGGGGCAGGCGGTCCACGACGCCGGCGATCATCTCGCGCACGCAGTCCTCGACGAACCGGGGGCGCCGGTGCGCCTTCTCGACGACCGCGCCCTCGTCGGAGCGCTTCATGAGCTCGTAGATCTCCGAGGACATCGAGTCCTCGACGATCGACAGCAGCGTCGCCGCGTCGATCTCCTCCTTGCAGTCCTCGGGGCAGCCGACGTGCAGCGTGCCCAGGCCGCGCTGGTTGTGGGTGGCCACCGGGACGTGGTCGAAGATCCGCTCGATCTGGCCGTCGTCGAAGCCGTCGGCCGACAGCCGCTGCCGCGCGGCGCCCGCGACGAGCTGCTGGGCGCACGGGCAGGCGGTCATGCCCTGGGCGGCGACGCCGACGAGGCGGCGGGTGCCGGCCTCGGTCGCCACCGCGGTGCCGAACAGCGTGTAGAGCTCCTGGGTCTGGATGCCGCTCACCGGCGCCGGCTTGTGCTCCGGGTAGCGGGCGGCGATCGTCACCTCGGCGCGCTCGGCCTCCTGGCGCTCGCGGACGAGCTCGGCGATGCGCCGCGCCAGCTCCTCGGCCCGGAACGCGGAGGTGCCGAGGATGACCTCGCCGATCGCGTCGTTGACCGTCTCCTCGAAGCGCGACATGTGCGCGCCCTTCTGCTCGGGCCCGAGGTCGACGAAGCACTCGAGCTTGGCCCAGTAGAGCTCCTCGCGGCCCTCGCGCGAGATGCGGATGACCTTCTCGACGCCGGTCACCCCGACGCGCGACAGCGAGACGTGGATCGTCGGCTGCTGGGCCTGGACGTCGGGGGCGGTGATCGTGGTGGCGGGCTGCATGTCGTCGCTCAGGCTACTGCCGCGGTCGTTGCTCCGGAAATGAGGGTTCCGCACCTCCGCCACCTTGTGCTATCAATCGCGAAGTCGGCGCTGACTGACAGCTGTGTGGGGTAGGAAACGGGGGAGAGCCAAGAGGAGGGCTCGACCCGCCAACGACGTCCAGAAGGATCGGGTTGAGCACCAAGACCGACGCACTGCTGGTTGACGAGGGGTCCATCGTGGAGCTGGAGGAGCTCCAGACGCTCATCGCCGAGGGGCACGAGCGCGGCTTCGTCACCATCGAGCAGATCACCGCCACCCTGGAAGAGGTGGAGGTCACCAAGGAGCAGGTCTCCGAGCTGCACGCGCACTTCGTCTCCGAGGGGATCGCGATCCTCTCGGCCGACGGCAAGCCGGTCACGGCCGACAGCCGCAGCTCCGAGCAGAGCGCCGAGGACCGCCAGGCGGCGGCCGCGGCGCCCGAGCGCAAGAAGCCCGAGATCGACCTGACGGTCGAGCCGAGCCTCGACTCGCTGCGCCTCTACCTGCGGTCGATCGGCCGCGTGGCGCTGCTGACCGCCGAGCAGGAGGTGTCGCTCGCCAAGCGCATCGAGCGTGGCGACATGCAGGCCAAGCAGCAGATGGTCGAGGCGAACCTGCGCCTCGTCGTCTCGATCGCCAAGGGCTACCTCGGCCGCGGCCTGACGTTCCTGGACCTCATCCAGGAGGGCTCGCTCGGCCTCATCCGCGCGGTCGAGAAGTTCGACTACCGCCGCGGCTACAAGTTCTCGACCTACGCGACGTGGTGGATCCGCCAGGCGGTCACGCGCGCGATCGCCGACAAGGGCCGGACGATCCGCATCCCGGTCCACATGGTCGAGAAGCTCAACAAGGTCGTCCACGTCGAGCGGGCGCTCGTCCAGTCGCTGGGCCGCGAGCCCAGCCCGGAGGAGATCGCCGCCGAGCTCGAGATCACGGCGCGCGAGGTCCGCGACATCCTGCGGATGAGCCAGCAGCCGATCTCGCTGGAGAAGCCGGTCGGCGACGAGGAGGAGTCCGAGCTCGGCGACTTCGTCGAGGACGAGACCGCCGTCTCCCCGTTCGATCAGGCGGCGGAGAAGCTCCGTCGTGAGAACGTCCATCGTGCGCTCGCGGCCCTGCCGCAGCGGGAGCGCGAGGTCATCGAGATGCGCTTCGGCCTCACCGGGGGCCGGCCGCGCACCCTGGAGGAGGTGGGCCGCGCGTTCAACGTCACGCGCGAGCGCATCCGCCAGATCGAGAACCACACGCTCAAGAAGCTCGAGTCGCTCCCCGAGGCCCAGCGCCTCAGGGACGCCTCGTAGTCCGGGGTTCTTCCCGGAGGAGGAGAGGGGTCTGAGGGGCGTGCTGGGGAGCACGCCCCTCGCTTTTCCGGGGACGTCTCGCTGTCGCATGGCGACACGTACGCGACACGGAGGCCTCGGTTCTTACGTCTCAGCGTGCGCGCAGCAGCGCGGCCTGCAGCGCGTCGCGGCAGTCGGAGTACTCGTGGCCGTTCGTCGCGGTGGCGCGCAACGCGCCCAGCAGCGTCGCGCGCGACGGGTGGGAGTCGATCGTCCCGTCGGCGCAGTCGGCGCGCAGGCCCTCGGCGGCCGCTCGGTCCGAGACGGCCGGGGTCGCGGTGTCGCGGCCGGGCGCGGGCGGCGGCGTGGGCGACGCCTCCGCGCGCAGGGCCGCGGGTGCGGCGTCGTGGTCGGCGCGCGCGGGCGGCGGGTCGGGGGAGGCGACGACCGGGATCGAGCCGGCGACGACGACCGCGGCGCAGGCGAGCTTCGGCGTCGCCGACGCGGTCATCGGCTCCCAGACGGCGGTGAGGCGCTCGGCCAGGCGGCCCAGCAGCGGCAGCGGGAGCGGCAGCCAGCCGGCCAGCGCGCCGCGGCGCTCCTCGCGCGCGCGTTTCAGACCCGCGCGGGCGCGGACGAGCAGCGACTTGACCGCCGGGACGGTGACGTCGAGCTCGTCGGCGATGTCGGTGTAGCTGCGCCCCTCGAGCTCGCGCAGCACGAGCGCGCTGCGTTGGCTGTCGGGCAGCGCGCCGACGTCGGCGACGAGGCCGCGCACGCCCTGGCTCCGCTCGACGGCGGCTTGCGCGTCCTCGGCGACCGGGTGCTGGTGCTCGCCGAGCTCGGTCACCGGGTGGCGCCGCCGGGCGGCCGTCAGGTCCAGCGCGCAGTTGCGGGCGATGCGGTGCAGCCACGGACCGACCGCCTCCGGCTCGCTGCGGCCGGAGCGCAGCGCCCGCAGCGCCCGGACCATCGCGTCCTGCACGGCGTCCTCGGCGTCGGCGCTGCCGGCCACGAAGCCGCGGGCGAAGCGCACGAGACGGCGCCGGTAACGCTCGTCGAGCGCGGCGAACGCGTCGTCGCTGCCGGCGGCCACGAGACGCACGAGCGTCGCATCCGGCAGGCCGGCCATGAAGGCGGGCGAGAGGGCAGGGGGCGGGCTCTGGAGGGCGGCCATCACCCCTATGACCGCATGACGGGCCGAAAGGTTGCGCTGCAAGCCGGCTCGCTAGACTTCGCGCTCGCTCACGGCGGGATTCCCGAGCGGTCAAAGGGGCCTGACTGTAAATCAGGTGGCTACGCCTTCGAAGGTTCGAATCCTTCTCCCGCCACTGCCGCTGCACGGCTCCGCGGCGGCGCGCCCGGGCCGGGCCCGTCCGCGGTCTGACGTGACCGGGGCCGGACGGAGCAGCCCGGCAATCGAGGCTCCATAATGGCGACCGTCGGCCGCTCTCCCTCAGGAGAACGGCCGTTTCTCATGACGCCGGCGCGCTCAGGCGGCCGGTCCGGTCCAACGACAGGGGAAGTCTCGTGATCCATCGGCGCCTGCGCCGCGGCCTGCCGGCCGCCATCCTTGCCACCGCGATGCTCGCCGTTCCGGCGGCTGCCGAGGCGGCCACGGTCACCGTCACCGGCGACGACGGCAATCCGGTCGCCTTGACGCAGGGCCAGCCGGCGTCGCTGCGCAACATGACGGTGAGCGTCGGCGTGGCGTTCCCGCCCGGCGACGACCGCTTCAGCCTGACGATCACCGGCCCCGACGGCGTCGCGGTCACCAGCGCGATCAGCTGCTACATCAACATGCCGATCAGCCGCTCGATCGACTACCGCGGCAACGGCGCGTACACGATCACGCTCACGAACTACGCGAAGGCCGACCGCAACTGCGCGACGCCGACGTCGACCGAGACCTACAGCTACACGGTGGGCGGCGGCGTGACCCTCGGCGCGCCGGCGCTGCCGTTCCTCATCCGCCAGCCCAACAGCTTCGCGACGAACGAGCTGCCGCTGCCGGTCGCGCTGAACCCGGGCGCCACCGGCTACGAGGTGCGCGTCGCGCTCGGCGGCGTCATCGGCCCCGACGGTGCGATCAGCGGCCCGTCCGACGAGGCGTTCGTCGACAAGACGACCGGCAGCGCCGGCCTGCGCTTCCGGGTTCCGGGCGTCTACACGGCGGTCGCGCGCGCCTACGCCTTCGGCGGCTCGGCGCGGTTCTACACGCCGTGGAGCGCACCGATCCAGATCCGGGCGATCGTCCCGTTCGACCTGCAGCGCGTCTCGTTCCCCGACTCGCGCGGGCCGAGCTACACGCTGCGCGGCTACCTGCGCGAGACCGCGATCCGCGGCAAGGTCCGCATCTCCATGGCCCGCGGCAAGAAGGGCGGCAAGTACAAGTCGCTGGGCACCGCGCGCATCTCGAGCAAGGGCACGTTCACGAAGCGCTTCAAGCAGCGCCGCACCGGCTACTACCGCCTGCGCTTCACCTACAAGGGCTCGTCGATCGC
>JBDZVZ010000076.1:0-15166 GCA_040255945.1 Solirubrobacterales bacterium
CGCGGCCGCGGCCAGCGCACGCATCCACCGCGGGCGGCTGCGGTCCCCGGCCAGCCGGGCGGCGAGCACGAGCGTCATGCCGCCCAGGGCGCCCTCGGCGTTCCAGTAGGTCAGCGGCTGGTCGAGCCGGCCGCCGGCCCGCGGCGAGAGCGTCACCGACACGAGCCCGGGCAGCAGGCGGCCCGCCAGCCCGTAGGCGCACACCACGAACCCGCCCAGGGCGAGCGCCGGCTCGGCGGCCCGGGCCGCGGTCCGACCGCGCAGCAGCAGCGTCGCGGCACCGAGCCCCGCGAGGTAGAGGACGGCGAGCTCGAGCGCCTCGTCGGCGCCGCCCGGCGACGGCGACCAGGTCCCGGCGATCGCGATCCAGCCGGTGAGCGCCGCCAGGGCCGCCAGCGCGACGCGCGAGGCGGTCGTGGCGGGCAGCAGCCGGCCGGGCGTGGCGACGGCCGCGAGGGCGAGCAGGACGACGGCGACGATCGCCGCCGACAGGCGGGAGCTCTCGCTCGCGCCCCCGCTGTCGAACGCCACGACGGCCGGGGCGGCGAGGAGCGCGGCCGTGGTGAACGTCAGAACGGCGCGCCGCATCGGCCCGGTAGCGTAGAACCTCCTCCGCCGTGCGCCGCCGCTCCATCACGTTCGGGCTCGTCCTGCTCGCCTACGGCATCGCGCTCGTGCAGCGGCCCGGCGACGTCGTGGCCGACACGAAGGTCGATCTCTACGTCGCCCCCGCGAGGTTCCTGTCGCGCGTGCTGTCGGTCTGGTCGCCGACCGCCGACCTCGGCCACGTCTTCGGCGCCCAGTACAGCGGCTATGCGTGGCCGATGGCGCCGTGGTTCGCGCTCGGCGACGTGCTCGGCATGCCGGTCTGGCTCGTGCACCGGCTGTGGCTCGGCACGATCCTTGCGCTGGCCGCGTGGGGCGTCGTCCGACTGCTCGACGTCATGGCCACCCGGCGGCGCGGCGCGCTGCACGTCGCGGCCGGCGTCCTCTACATCGTCAACCCGTACGTGACGGTCTACGCCGACCGGACGTCGATCACGCTGCTGGCCTACGCCGCGCTGCCGTGGCTGCTGCTGTGCGTCCATCAGGCGCTGCGCGAGCCGCGCGGCTGGCGCTGGCCGGGGGTCTTCGCGCTCGTGCTCACCTCGACCGGCGGCGGGGTCAACGTCGCCGTCACGGCGTGGCTGCTGCTGGGCCCGATCCTGCTGGCGGTCTACGAGCGCTTCTGGGGCGAGGGCGTCCCGGCGGGGGCGGTGCGGCGCGTCGCGGCCCGGATGGTCGCCGTCAACGTCGTCGCCCAGCTGTGGTGGATCGTTCCGGTCTACGTCCAGGCGACCGCCGCCCCGAGCTTCCTGCCGTTCACCGAGCAGCCGGGCACGATCTGGTCGACGACGTCGCTGAGCGAGTCGCTGCGGCTCATGGGGTTCTGGACGAGCTACGTCGGCGTCGGGTTCGGCGGGCTGCTGCGGCCGTTTCAGGGCTCGTCGCCCGCGCTGCTGCTGTTGTTGCCCGTCGTCCTCGCCGGGCTGCTCGTTCCCGCGATCGCACTCGGAGCGTTCGTGCGCACACGGCGCTGGCGCTACGCCCCGTTCTTCCTGCTGCTCCTGCTCGTGGGGATCGTCGTCATGGTCGCCGGCTGGCCCGACGGCACGCCGCTGCGCCGGCTGGCGACCGGCGCCTACTACCGCGTCGACAGCATCCAGTTCGCCCGCACGACCTACAAGGCGGGCGCGCTGGCCGCGCTCGGGCTCGCGGTGCTCGGCGGCGCCGCGTTCGCCGCGGGCTGGCAGCGCTGGGGCGCGCGCGGGCCGCGGGCGCTGCTGGGCGCCGCCGCGGTCGCGCTCGTCGCCCTGGCCTCCTGGCCGCTGGTGACCGGCCGAGCGCTGGAACGCCAGCTGGCCTTCGACGTGCCGTCGGCCTGGAAGCAGGTCGCCGCCGACCTCGACCGCCGGCCCGACGACTCGCGCGCCCTCGTGCTGCCCGGGTCGCTGTTTGCCTATTACGACTGGGGCGGGACGATCGACCCGATCCTGCCGGCGCTGACCGACCACCCGGTCGCCACGCGCTGGATCGTGCCCTACAGCGACCTGCGCTCGACCGACCTGTACTGGACGGTCGACGGCCTCGTCACCCAGCAGCGGCTCAAGCCCGGCCAGCTGAAGCCGCTGCTCGACCTCATGGGCGTGGGCGACGTCGTCATCGCCGCCGACGGCGACCGCAGCCGCAGCGGCGAGGCGCCCGCCGGCGACATCGCGCGCGAGCTGCGCGCCGCCGGGCTGGGCGGGGGCAAGCCCTACGGGCCGACGGTGCTGGCGCGGCCGGGCGCGGGCAGCTCGCACGGACCGCTGCGCGTGCCGCAGCTGCGGCGCGTGCAGCTGCCGACCGGCGGCCTGGTCCGCGTCCTGCCGCGCGGGCCGCTGACGGTCGTCGACGGGGGCGGGGGAGGCGTCGCCGCGCTGGCGGCCTTCGGCGCGCTGAACCCGAACGGGCCGCTGGCCTACGCGCCCGACCTCGGCGCGGCCGGGGTGCGCGCCGCCGCCCGCGACGGCGCTGACGTCGTCATCAGCGACACGAACCGCCGCGCCGCCTTCGTCGCCTCGCGGATGAAGGGCTCGGCCGGCCCGGTGCTGCCGCCCAGCGAGGGCGTCAGCGTCGACGGCACGCTGCTGGACCCGTGGGTCGGCACGGCCGCCTCGGAGACCGTGCAGGAGCTGCGCGGCGTCCGGTCGATCACCGCGCCCGCCTCACCGCAGGTCACGCAGTTCCCCGAGCGGCGGCCGTTCGCGGCGCTCGACGGCGACCCGTCGACCGCCTGGATGGCCGACCGCTTCCTCACCCCGGACCGCCACCACCTGACCGTGACCTTCGGCGCGCCGCGCGACATCCGGGCGATCGACCTGCTGCCGTATTCCGACAGCCGCGCGATCGTCAAGGAGGTCGCGGTCGACGGGCGCCGATTCGACGTGCGCCGTGGCTGGAACCACCTCGTCGTCAACGCCCGCGGCGTGCGGTCGCTGCAGATCGCGCTGACGAAGGTCCGCGAGCCCGACGACGCCGCGGCCGGCGCGGGCGGCATCCGTGAGCTGCGGATCCCGGGCGTGCGGGCGGCCGAGACGCTGCGCCCGCCGGTGCTGGCCGCCGACGCGCTGCGCGGCCGCGACCTGCGCCACAGCGCGCTGACCTACCTGCTGCAGCGCGTCACCGCCGACGACCCGTCGGTCCAGCGCCGCTACGTCGGCGAGCGCGGCGCCGGCGTGCTGCGCGACGCCCAGGACCCCGAGCCGCGCCTGCGCCGCGTCCTCGACCCGCCCACCGCCCGGTCGTTCGCGCTCGACGGGTGGGCGTCGATCGCGCCGCGCACCGGCGACGACGTCATCGACGCCCTGGCGGCCGGGCGCCTGACCCCGCGCGCCGGCGGCCCGGTGGCCACCTCGTCGTCGCGCTTCGAGGGCCGTGGCCGGTTCCGCGCGTCCGGTGCCTTCGACCGCGGCCGGCGGGCCTGGGTGGGCCAATGGATCGCCGGGCGGCCCGCGTGGCTGGCGTGGCGCACGGCGGCCCCGGTCACGGTTCGGCGGCTCGTCCTGAAGCGTGACGTCGGTCTGCGGGTGCGGACGCCGACGCGCGTCGCGCTGTCGGTCGACGGCCGGCGGGTCGCCGCGGTGCGGGTCGGCGCGGGTGGCGTCGTCGCGCTGCCGCGGGCCATGCGCGGGCGCGCGTTCCGGCTTGACGTCCTCGATGCGCGCTTCCCCAGTGGGACGCCCGCGGCCGAGCGCCGGCGCCGTGCGGTCGGCATCGGCGAGGTCCTCGGCGCGGGGATGCCGGCGCTGCGCGCGCCGCGCACGGGACAGGTCGAGTTGCCGTGCGGGGTGGCGAGCGCGACCGTCGGCGGGCGCCGCGTGGCGCTGCGCGCGAAGGTCGACCGGGCGGCGCTGGACGACGGCGCGCCGCTGCGCGTCGAGGCCTGCGGCGAGCCGGTCGAGCTGCCGGCGGGGGCCGTCGACGTCACGGGCTCCGTCGCGCCGCTGCGCCTCGACGCGCTGCGCCTGGCGTCGGCCGCACCCGATCCGGTGGCGCGTGCGGCGGTCGTCGGCGGCCGGGTCGTCGACGCCGGGCGCCTCGACGGCGGCGAGCGCAAGGACGTCCACCTCGACGTCTCCCAGCCGGCCTGGCTCGTGCTCGGCCAGAGCTATGACGCGAACTGGCGCGCGACCTGCGGCGGGCACGACCTCGGCGCGCCACGTCCGATGCAGGGCTACGCGAACGCCTGGCCGGTCGCGCCGGGCTGCCGCAACGTCGCCTTCACGTACGGCCCGCAGCGTGCGGTGCAGGCCGGCTATCTCATCTCGCTCGTGGGCTGCGTGCTGTTGCTGCTCGTCGCTGGGCTGGGCTTCGCGCGTCGGCGCCGCGACGACGAGCCGGCGCCCGAGCCGACCGATCTGGCCGCCGTCCCGGCGCCGCGGCCGCTGCCGGCCGCCCACGCGCTCGCGCTCGCCCTCGCGCCCGCCATCGTCATCGCCGTCGCCTTCGGTCTGCGGGCGGGCGCGGTGGCGCTGCCCGTGCTCGCGGTCGTCTTCTGGAAGGGCACCAGCGACCGTGTCCTCGGTCGTCTCGTCGCGCTGCTGCTGGGGGTGGGCGTGCCGGTCGCCTACGTCGTCGCCGCGATCCTGCACCACGGCGAGTCGCTGGGCGGCAACAGCACGTCCTACGCCAACGACCGCATCGCCGCCCACTGGCTGGCGGTGGCGGCCGTCGTCGCGGTGTGCGTGATCCTGTGGCGAACGCTCAGTACGGCCAGGGGCCGCGGCGGACGCGCGCGAGGATGAGCGCCTTCAGCACGAGGTTGCGCGCGAACCAGGGCAGCTGGGCGACCTGGCGCAGCGCGCTGGCGATGCCGCCGCGCCGGCGGCGGAACTCGGCCAGCGATCCGGACCGGCCCACGTAGGTCCAGCCGCCGAACGTGACGTGGCGCAGCAGGGCGAGCGTCACGCCGACCGACGAGAACGAGTCGTGGACGAGCATCGTCCCGTCGTCGGGTACGCGGGCGCCCCAGCGGACGAGGTCGTCGCTGGCGGGCCGGTAGCGGTGGGCGCCGTCGACGTAGAGGACGTCGACCGCACCGTCGACGGCCTCCAGCGCCTCCTGGGAGAACGACCGCACGTGGCGGACCCGGTCGGCCACGCCGTGGCGCTCGAGGTTCGCGTGGAAGGTCGTGAAGTCGTCCTCGCCGCGCTCGTGGTCGGGCGCGTACTCCTGCGGGCCGCGGTCGGAGCCGAGGTGCGGGTCGATGCAGACGAGCTCGACGCCGGGGGCCGCCGCCTGGGCGAGCACGACCGCCGAGCGGCCGTGGAACGAGCCGATCTCGACGATCCGCCCGCCGGGCGACAGCCGCAGCGCGGCCTCGCGCAGGCGCTGGGCCTGGGCGTCAGTGAGCCAGCCCTGGATGTCGGGAGGTGCGGTCACGGCAGCCACCCTAAACGGGGTCAGACCCGTTCCGTTCCGTTGCGCGCGCAACGGAACGGAACGGGTCTGACCCCGGGTAACGTGGCGCCGGTGAGCACCGTCGCCGCCGACCTGCCCCAGGGCCTGGACCGCGCCCGCACGCTGTGGCGGCTGTGGCGCAACGAGCGCGCCGACCCGCGTCCGTTCTATGAGCTGCTGGCGGCGATGGCGGTCGAGGACCTCGACCGCCACCACGGCCCGCTGGCCGGCCAGACGCTGCTCGACCTGGGCTGCGGTCCCGGCTACTACACGAACGCGTTCCGGGACAGAGGGGCGACGGTGATCCCGGTCGACAACAGCGCCGACGAGCTGGAGCTCGGCGGCGAGCCGCCGGAGGGCTACGTGCTCGGCGACGCCGCCGACCTGCCGGTGCAGGACGCGTCGATCGACGGGGTCTTCTGCTCGAACATGTTCGAGCACACGCCATCGGCGGAGCCGATCATCGACGAGATCGAGCGCGTGTTGAAGCCGGGCGGCTGGGCCTACATGTCGTGGACGAACTGGTACTCGCCGTGGGGCGGCCACCTCATGTCGCCCTACCACTACCTCGGGCCGCGGCTCGGGCCGAGGCTGTACGAGAAGCGCCACGGACGGCCGGAGAAGCATGCCTACGGCGAGACGCTGTGGGCGTGCCACATCGGGCCGACGCTGCGCTACGTGCGCGGTCGTCCGCACCTGGAGATCACGCGCGCCGAGCCGCGCTACTGGCCGTGGGCGCGGCCGGTCATGCACGTCCCGGGCCTGCGCGAGCTCGTCAGCTGGAACTGCGTGATCCGGGCGCGCAAGGTCTGAGCCGGCTCACAGCGCCGGCGCCACCGGCCGGCGCCGCGTCCGCAGCCCGAGCGCGAGCATGCCGGAGGCGGCAACGAGCTGGAGGCCCAGGACGACGCAGGCGTAGCCGACGAGGCCCATGTCGCCGGCGCTCAGCAGGAACGGCTCGACGATCGCCACGACGCCGAGCACCCAGACGAAGCGCAGCTCGCCCAGCGCCACCATGTACTGCACCGTGAGATAGGCGACGGCGAGCAGCGTCATCGCCACGCCCAGCACCGGCAGCGCCTCGGACGCGTCGGTGAGGTCCGGGCCGAACGCGACCCGCAGCAGCAGGCCCGGCACGAGCGCGAAGATCAGCAGGGCCGGGGCGGCCACCGCGGTGAGCACGCCGAGCGCGCGCAGCAGCGCCGGCCGCGGGTCCAGCCCGGCGGCCGCGCGGCGCGTCGCCTCGGGCAACAGCTGCAACCCGACGCCGACCGCCACCCACACGACCGCCTTCGCCGCGACGGCGGCCACGGCGTAGGAGCCCGCCCCGTCGGAGTCGAACTCGTGGCGGCCCACGATGACGTCGACGTTCTGCAGCACGGCGAGCAGCAGCAGCCCCAGGATCGGCAGCCAGTTGTCGCCGACGAGCCCGAGCAGCGGTCGCACCGACGCGGCCTCGCCGGTCGCCTCGCCCAGCCGGCGCGCCAACCGCACGCTCAGCCAGACGCCCACGAGCACGAACGCCAGCGGGTTGCCGAGATAGGCGCCGGCGACCCCGAGCCCCACGCCGACGAGCACGAGCGCCACCGCGATCCGCGCGACCGCCTCGGCGATGAGCGACCCCGCCACGCCCGCGTAGTCGCCGAGTGCCTGCAGCACGCCGCGCTGCAACGACAGCAACAACCACAACGAGCCGGTCGGCAGGATCGCCGCAACCGCCCACGCGTGCTCCGGCACGCCGAGCACGTGCGCGAGCGGCTCGCGGGTCGCCACGCCGAGCGCGGTCAACGCCACGGTCGCCAGCACGAGCCGCCGCGACCACGACGCGATCGTCGCGTGCAGCGCCCCGTCGACGCCGAGCCGGCCGAGCGTCGCCTCGCGCGCCGCCGCGACCTGGATCGCCTGGCCGCCGACCATGAGGATGAGGAACGCGGACACGATCGCCGCCAGCGCGCCGTAGCCGTCGGCGCCCAGCAGGCGCGAGAAGACGATGACGAACAGCAGCTGGATCGCGTTGTTGGCGAGGGTCGCGGCGGCCAGCCCGGCGGCCGCCCCGGTCTGCGAGCGGCGCATCGTGTCGCGCAGCCGCGCCCGCTCCGTCGAGGCGACCCGGTCCAGCAGCGCGAGGTTGTCCTGGGCCGTGCGGTCCCACGTGAACCCGCGCGCCCGTGCCTGGGCGGCCGCGCCGAGCTCCTCGCGGCGCTCGTGATCGGCGACGAGCGCCGCCACGCGCTCGGCGAGCTCCTCGCCCGTGTGGGCCAGCACGCCGGTCTGCCCGTCGACGACCGACTCCGGCAGCCCGCCCACGGCCATCGCCGCGCTCGGCGTCCGAGCGCAGGCCGCCTCCATGACCGTCAAACACCAGCCCTCGGCCGACGAGGCGGTGAGGTTCACCCACGAGCGCGCGTAGAGCTCGGCCTTGAACGCCTCGCTGACGTGCCCGTGCAGCGTCACCCGGTCGCCGAGCCCGCGCCGCGCGATCTCGGACTCGAGCACCGGCCGGTGGTCGCCCTCGCCGGCGACGTCGAGATGCGCGTCGGGGATCCGGTCGAGCACGTCGAGCAGCAGCTCGAGCCGCTTGTACTGCTTGAGCCGCCCCAGGTAGAGCAGCGACGGATGCTCGGTCTTGGGCGCCTCGTGGTAGGCATCGGCCTCGACGCCGAGGTAGGTGACGTGGATGTTGTCGGCGGGCAGGCCGAGCGCGACCATGTCCTCGCGCGCGCTGTTGGAGATCGTCAGAAACGGGTGGTGGCGGTACAGCAGCGACAGCGGCAGCCGCTCGGCCAGCAGCGCCGCGATCCGACCGGTGCGGCCCATCTCGGCCACGTAGTGGTCCTGGTGGACGTGGTGGACGAGCGTCACGCGCGGCTGGCGCAGCCAGAACCACAGCGGTGTGAAGAACGCGATGCCGTTGACGACCTCCAGCACGACGTCGGCGTCGCGGCCGATCCCGCGCAGCGACGCGAGCGCGGCCCGGCCGAAGACCGTCAGCCGCCCGCCCATCCGGTGGATCGTCAGCCGCTCGTGGGGGCGGGAGACCCGCTCGGCGCCCGGATAGGACCCGGCGATGACCGTGACCCGATGGCCCCACTGCACCCAGCGCGCCACCTGGCCGTAGAGGTTCGTGCCCGTGCCGCCGCCCTGCGGGTGGGTCCAGTCGCGGTCGGTGAGCAGCAGGATGTGGCGCGGCGCGTCCGGCAAGGTCGCAAACCTACCTCCCACGGCAGAAGAAGGATGTCCGTCGCCCACGTAGAATGGGACTCCGTGCCGTCCGTTTGCCGCCGGATCGCAGCGCTGCTGGCCGTCGCCTGCCTGGGTGTCGCGAGCACCGCCCCGATCGTCCACGCCCAGAGTGCCGGAGACCAGCAGTACTCCGACCCCTTCGCCGGCAGCGGTGGGGGCGCCAAAAAGCAGCAGAAGTCGACGTCGACCGCCGACGGCAACCAGCTGTCGCCCACGCCGCAGACGCCGACCGCGAAGGCACCCTCGACGTCCGGCGGCGGCTCGTCGCCCTCCAGCGCCTCGAGCGCGCCGCAGACGCTCACGGCCACGAAGCCGAGCGAGAGCGCGCTGCCGAACACCGGCGTCGACGCCCGCGTCCTGCTCGTCGTCGGCACGGTGCTCCTGCTCACCGGACTGGGCCTGCGCCTGCGGTCGGCCCCTGAGCGCTTCTAGCCCGCAGCCGCGGCAGACGATCTCGGCCGCCGAGACCGAGGCGGCCGGCGCGGCGCTGGCCGCGCGGCTGCGGCCGGGCGACATCGTCCTCGTCGCCGGCGAGATGGGGGCGGGCAAGACGACGTTCGTGCGCGGCGCCTGCCGGGCGCTCGGGGTCACCAGCCCGGTGACGAGCCCGACGTTCACGCTCGGGCGCCGCTACGACGGCCGGCTCCCGGTCTCCCATCTCGACCTGCACCGGCTCGACGGGCTGGCCGGGGAGGACCCGGCGTTCCTCGACGACTACCTCACCCCGGACGCGGTCGCGTTCATCGAGTGGCCGGAGGTCGCCGAGCCGGAGTTCGACCCCGCCCACCCCGACCGGCCGGTGCGCGCACGGGTCACGCTGGAGCACGCGGGCGGCGACGCCCGCGCCATCACCGTCATCATCGACCCGTGACGGTTCTCGCCTTCGACACCGCGACGCCGGCGACCGTCGTCGCGGTCGCCGCGGCCGACGGGGCCCTGCTCGCCCAGCGCCGCGACGATCCCGCCCCGGGCGAGCGGCCCGGGCACGGTCCGCTGCTGCTCGCGCTGGCCGACGAGGCGCTGCGCGACGCGGGAGTGGGCTGGTCCGACGTCGAGCGCATCGGCGCCGGGGTGGGACCCGGGACGTTCACCGGGCTGCGGATCGGCGTCGCGACCGCGCGGGCGCTCGCCCAGGGCCTGGGCGCCGAGGTCGTGGCGGTGAGCACGCTGGAGGCCCTGGCGCTCGGCGCGCGCGACGACGGCGATCACGACGGCGCGGTCCTCGCGGTGGTCGACGCCCGCCGCGGCGAGGCGTTCGTCGCCGCCTGGGACGCGGCCGGCGGCCCGCTGCTGGCGCCCGCCGCCTGGCGCCCCGAGCAGCTCGCCGGCGCCACCGAGCTGGCCGACGGCCCCTGGCAGGCGGTGGGCGACGGCGCAGTACGCTTCAGGGCGGACCTCGAGGCGGCCGGCATCGCCGTCGCCGACGACGGGGCACCCGTCCACCGCGTCGCCGCCGGACCGCTGGCGCGCCTGGCCGCCGAGGGCCCGACCATCGACCGCGACGCGCTCGTCCCCGAGTACGTGCGCGCCCCGGACGCCAAGGTCCGCCGGTGACCGCCACCCTGCTCGACATCCGCCGCCTCACCTACGCCGACCTCCCGCAGGTCATCGCGATCGAGCGCCGCTGCTACCCGACGCCCTGGTCGCTGGCGATGTTCGTGCTCGAGCTCTCCAAGCCCGC
This sequence comes from Solirubrobacterales bacterium, assembly GCA_040255945.1. Lineage (GTDB taxonomy): Bacteria > Actinomycetota > Thermoleophilia > Solirubrobacterales > Solirubrobacteraceae > Baekduia. The sequence continues at coordinate 10,406 of JBDZVZ010000076.1, forward strand.
GGGCGTCTGCCTCACCGCGCTGCGCGACGACGCGGTCGTCGGCTACTGCATCTGCTCGCGCTACGACACGGTCTGGCACATCATGAACGTGTCGGTCGACCCCGACCAGCGGCGCCGCGGCGTCGCCTCCGCGCTGCTGCACGACATCCTCGACCGGGTCGCCGACGCGGAGGCACGGTTCACGCTCGAGGTGCGCCGCAGCAACACCGGCGCGATGTCGCTCTATGAGCAGCACGGGTTCCTGCCCGCCGGGACCCGCCGCCGCTACTACCAGGACAACGGCGAGGACGCGATCATCATGTGGCGCACACCGGCGACGCTGAGCGGCTCGCTGGAGGACGTGCCGAACGCCGTCGACCCGTTTAGCCGGAAGGCGACGCCGTGAGCGCGCCGGGGCTCATTCTCGGGATCGAGACATCCTGCGACGACACGTGCGCGGCGGTCGTCACCGCGGCGGGCGAGATCCGCAGCAACGTCATCTCGTCGCAGGGCGTCCACGACCGCTACGGCGGCGTCGTCCCCGAGGTCGCCTCCCGCCAGCACCTCGAGCTCGCCACGCCGGTCGTCGACGACGCGCTCGCCCGCGCCGGCGCGACGCTCGACGACATCGACCTCGTCGCCGTCACCGCCGGCCCGGGCCTGGTCGGCGCGCTGCTGGTCGGCATCGCGACCGCGAAGGCACTGGCGGCCTCGCACGCCCTGCCGCTCGCCCCGGTCGACCACCTCCAGGGCCATGTCGCCGCGAACTTCCTGCAGGTCGACGACGGCACGGACGGGGCGGTCGAGCCGCCGTTCTTGTGCCTCATCGCCAGCGGCGGCCACACGTTCCTGGCCGAGGTCGCCGACCACGCCGGCTTCCGGGTCCTCGGTCAGACGCTCGACGACGCCGCCGGTGAGGCGATCGACAAGGGCGCCCGCCTGCTCGGGTTGCCGTTTCCGGGCGGCCCGCACCTGGAGCGGCTGGCCGCCGGCGGCGACCCGCACGCCTTCGACTTCCCGACCTCCAGGGGCGTCGCCGGCCTGGACTTCTCGTTCGCCGGGCTGAAGACCGCGCTGCTCTACAAGGTCCGCGACCTCGGCGAGGAGGCCGCGCAGGAGCGCGCCGCCGACCTCGCGGCCTCCTACCAGCACGCGATCGTCGAGCAGCTCGCACGCCGCGTGCAGCTCGCGCTGGCGAAGACCGGGCGGCAACGTCTGGCCATCGGCGGCGGCGTCGCCGCCAACGGGCCGCTGCGCGAACGGCTCGGTGCGCTGGCGGACACGGTGAAGATCCCGCCGCGGGCGCTGTGCACCGACAACGCCGCGATGATCGCCAGCGCCGCCCGCTGGGTGGAGCCGGTCCCGTTCCCCGGCTACCTCGCGCTGGACGCACACGCCACCGGCCAGCGGAGGCTGGGATGACCGGGACGCTCGTGCCGGTCGCGTCCGCGACGGGCCAGCGGGCGCTCTGATGAGCGAGCGGGTCGTCGACCTCTACGGCCGCGACGGCTGCCATCTGTGCGATGACGCGCGCGCCGAGCTGCTCGCCCTGGCGCCCGAGCTGGGCTTCACGCTGCGCGAGCACGACATCGAGTCAGACGACGATCTCCTGCGCCGCTACCTCGAGCGCATCCCGGTCGTCGCCGTCGACGGCGAGGAGGTCTGTGACTTCTTCGTCGAAGAGGTCGAGCTGCGCAGGCGCCTCGGTACAGTTGCTGGCGCATGAGCATCGGGGATCTCGCCAGCCCTCGGGGCACGGATCGCGCGAACGGAGCGGGCGCCGACGACGGCGTGCCCGAGCGCCTCTCGCTGGGCGTCGCCGCACGCCTGGCCCGCTATCTCCAGGTCCTGACGAAGGCCAAGAAGGAGGGCAAGGAGACGATCTCCTCCCAGGAGCTTTCCGCCTTCACCCAGGTGAACTCGACCCAGATCCGCCGCGACCTGTCCGGCTTCGGCAAGTTCGGCAAGCGCGGCGTCGGCTACAACGTCGACGGCCTCGTCTCGCAGATCCGCAAGATCCTGCGCACCGCCGGCCAGCACAACATCGCGCTGTTCGGCGCCGGCCACCTCGGCCGCGCGATCGCGTCCTCCGACGTCTTCGCCGACCATGGCTTCCGCGTCGTGGCGATCTTCGACGCCGACCCGAAGAAGGTGGGCCGCAAGGTCGGCACGCTGGAGGTGCGCGACACCGCCGGGCTGGCCCAGGTCGTCGAGGACGAGGACATCGTCGTCGGCGTCCTCGCCGTCCCCAACGCCGCGGCACAGGGGCTCGCCGACGAGCTCGTCGACGCCGGCGTGAAGATCATCTTCAACTACTCCGAGGCGCTGCTGCGCGTCCCGCCGGAGGTGACGGTGCACACCTCGAGCCCGGCCGTCGACCTGCTCTACGCGCTCTACTTCTACCTGACATGACCATCGACCTCGATCGGGCCGCGGAGTGCTTCGCGGCATCGACCGACGGAACGGTCGGCCTGGAGGAGGAGTTCGCGATCCTCGACCCCGAGACCCTGGGCCTCGTCCCGCGGTTCGAGGAGCTGCGCGACAGCGCCGTCGAGCGCGACCCGGTGCTCGCCGAGTCGATCTCCGGCGAGCTCATCCGCTCGGAGATCGAGATCCGCTCGGGCAAGGGCAGCGACCTTCCCGACGCGGTCGCACGGATCCGCGACGCCCGCCGCCGGCTCTTCGAGCGCGCCGCCGCGCACGGGCTGGCGCTCGGAGCCACCGGCACGCACCCGTGGGCCGACTACCGCGAGCAGGCGTTCATCGACACCGACCACTACCGGCGCGTCGTCGACGGCCTGCAGTACGTCGCGCGGCGCAACAACACGTTCTCGCTGCACGCCCACGTCGGCGTCCGCGGCGCCGACCGCGCGATCGCCGTCTGCGACCGGTTGCGCGGCGTCCTGCCGACCCTGCTGGCCGTCAGCGCCAACTCGCCCTACCTCGACGGGATCGACAGCGGTCTGCACTCCGCCCGGACCCAGTCGTTCACGAAGAGCTTCCCGCGCTGCGGCATCCCCGACGCGTTCGGGACGTGGGCGGAGTACGCGCGCTACATCGACCTGCTCGTCCGCACGGGCTCGATCGTCGAGTACACGCAGGTCTGGTGGTCGGTGCGCCCGCACATCAGCTTCGGCACGGTCGAGGTGCGCATCTGCGACGTGCAGGCCACCGCGGCCGAGAGCGAGGCGCTCGCCGCCCTCATGGTCGCCTGCGTCCTGCAGGCCGCGCGCGACCACGACGAGGGCCGTGCGGCCGCCGACCCGTCGCGCCGGCTGCTGGAGGAGAACTTCTGGCGGGCGATCCGCTTCGGCATGGACGGCCGGCAGATCGATCTCGACCGCCTCGAGGAGGTCAGCGCCCCGGCGGCCCTGGAGGGGCTGCTGGCGTGGACGGCGCCCGTGCGCGGCGAGCTCGGGATCGACCCGCAGCTGCCCGCCCTCAACGGCGCGCAGCGCCAGCGTCGAGCGATCGACGCCGGCGCCAGCATGGCGGAGGTCTACGCGACCTCCGTGCAGGAGACCCGGCAGACCTACGCCCAGGAGGCCCCCGTCACATGAGCGAGCAGCAGCCCCCGCAGCCCACCGAGGAGCAGATTCGCGCCTACGAGGCCCAGCTCGAGGAGCAGATGCGCCAGCTGCGCGTTGAGGACGTCGTGGTGCAGACGATCGTCACCCTGGTGAACCTCGGCGGGCGCCGGGCCGGGCTCGTGCCCGGGACCGAGGCTGAGCGCGACCCCGCGCAGCTGCACATGGCGATCGAGGGTGCCAAGGCGCTGCTGCCGCTCGTCGAGGCCCCGCTCGGGCCCGACGGCGCCGCGATCCGCGACGCGCTCTCCCAGCTGCAGATGGCCTACGTGCAGCTCTCCGGCCAGCAGGGCGCCGGCGGCGAAGCGCCCGGCGGACCGCCCGAGGGCGGGGCCGGCGGGGGCACCCCGCAGCCCGGTGCCGGCGGCCCGCAGGACCCCCAGCAGCCCCAGCCCGGGCCGGCGCAGAGCTCCGGACGCCTCTGGGTTCCCGGCCAGTAAGCCAAGCAACAAAAGTCACCGCTCGTCCGGCCCCCGGGTTAGGATCGCGCCCTGTCACGCACGGGCCGGCGCCCGTGAGGCGCCTCCGGCCCGTGACCGCCGCCGCAGGGCGGCGGGTTCCATCGGACCTGGGAGGACCCTGCGGTGAGCGATGTGCTGACGGACCACGGCGTTGTCATTGCGCTGGTGTGCGCGGGCCTGGCGGTGGCCTACGGGCTGCTGACCACCCGCTCGCTGCTGGCGCTCTCTCCAGGCAACGACGCGATGAGACGGATCTCGGCCGCCGTCCAGGAGGGGGCACAGGCGTATCTGCGCCGCCAGTACACGACGATCGCCGCGGTCGGCGTCGTCCTCTTCGTCGCGCTGATCTTCCTGCAGAACTTCTCGGTCGCGGTCGGCTTCGCGATCGGCGGCATCCTGTCGGGGGCCACGGGCTTCATCGGGATGAACGTCTCGGTGCGCGCGAACGCCCGCGTCGCCGAGGCGGCCCGCCGCGGCGTGGCACCGGCGCTCTCGGTCGCCTTCCGCGGCGGCGCGATCACCGGCCTGCTCGTCGTCGGCCTGGCGCTGTTGGGCGTCGCCGGCTACTACGGCATCCTGACCTGGGGCTTCGACCGAAGCCAGAAGGAGGCCATCGACGCGCTCATCGGGCTCGGCTTCGGCGGCTCGCTCATCTCGGTGTTCGCCCGGCTCGGCGGCGGCATCTTCACGAAGGCCGCCGACGTGGGCGCCGACCTCGTCGGCAAGGTCGAGGC
>JBDZVZ010000077.1:0-15048 GCA_040255945.1 Solirubrobacterales bacterium
CGGCCGGCCGGCCGCGGGCGGCGATGCCGAGCACGCGCATCGCCTTCAGCCCGAGGCTGAGCCGCTCGCGCCCGTCGGTCGAGCCCACGTCGAACCCGGTCAACTCGCGCACCCGTTCGAGCCGGTAGCGGATCGTGTGCCGGTGCGTGAACAGCCGCTGCGCGGTCCCCGCGACGTTGCCGTCGGCCTCGAGGAACGCCTCGACGGTCATCACGAGGTCGGTGTCGTACTGCTCGTCATAGGCGGCCAGCGGCTCGATCGTCTCGGCGTAGAACCGCTGCAGCTCCTCCGGGTCCTCGCTCATCGCCGACAGCAGGAGCCGGTAGGCGCCGGTCTCGTCGAAGGCCAGGACCCGGTCCTCCCCCTGCTCGCGCTCGCCGGAGCCCTCCGCGACGTTGGCGGCGAGCCGCGCCTCGTCCCCCGAACGGGCGAGCTCGGCGGCGTCGGCGGCGACCCGGCTGCGACCGAGCGAGAACGCGAAGCCGACGAATGCGCCGCGCAGCTCGCGCAGGATCGCCTCGCACGCGCGGGCCGCAGCGTCCGCGTCGCCTCCGGGCAGCAGGACGACCGCCTCCGCGTGGCTGGCATCCGCGCGCTCGGCCGACCCGGCCACGGCGTGGCCGACGACGGCGCGGGCGCCCCGCTCGGCGGCGGCGACGATCCGCTCCCGCCAGCCCTCCTCGGCCGGGACGAGCGCCCGCGCATGGACGACGACGACCGACGCGCCGCCGGCGAGGTCGAGCCCGAGCTCGTAGGCGCGCGCCGCCAGCACGTCCGGCTCCCGCAGCCGGCGCCCCATGAGGTCGCCGAGGAAGGCCGTGACCGCCTCCGCCGACGCCCGCGCCGGGGCCCTGAGCCGCTCGACCTCGGAGGCCACGAGCGTCGTGACGATCCGCAGGATCGCGCCCGACGGCGGCTCGGCGTCCGAGGCCTGCCGCCAGCGCAGCTCGCCGACCGGCGCGTCGGCGACCCGCAGCTCGACGACCGTCACCCCGTCGGCCTGCGCGAGCAGGCCGCGCTCGTCGGCGGGCGAGCGGGCCGCGACGGCCACGATGCCGCCGGAGCGGTCGAGCACGACGAGGCTCGCGTCGATCGCACGGGCCGCCGCTCGGACGACCTCGGGCAGCCCGGCCCCGGACTCGACCGCGTCCGTGATCGCGTTCAGGGCTTCGAGATCGGTCCCGGCCGGCGCCCTCCGGGCCGGGGTGGACATGCGGGAAGTCTACGTGCGGACGATGCGGCCAGCGAACGCCGAGCCCCTGGGCACGCCCGGTTTCGCCCTCTGGGCGAACACCGGACACCGAAGCCGAGCCCTCTGGGCGAGCCTTCGGTCAGGTCCCGATCCGGTCCCAGAACCAGACGATCGCGGCGCCGCCCAGCAGGCCGACCGCGGCGAAGGCCGCGAGGACGTAGAGGCTGAGCACCGCCGCCGCGAGCCGCTCCCACAACCGCGAGTACGCGGTCCACGCGGGAACGAGGATGAACGCCACGTAGGCGGCGAGCGCGAAGACGACGCAGCACGTCGCGACGAGGTAGATGGTCGACTCGTTGCTCACGAGCGGGTCCCATTGTGACGCAGGTGCGAGACGACGAGGGCCGCCATGCCGGTCAGCGCGAACACGGAGGCCGCCAGGCCGGCGCCGCCGATGACGTCGGAGAGGTAGTGCGCCCGCAGATAGACGCGCGTCGCGGCGACGAGGACGGCGACGACCACCGCGGCGATGATCGCCACCGCCGGCCGGGCGATCCCGGGCAGGGTCCGGGTCACGACGAGGGCGATCGCCACCCACGCCACGGCGTAGGCGGCGTGGCCGGAGGGATAGGACTGGCCCGCCGTCTCGACGAGTGACCGGGACGGGCGCGGCCGGTCGAAGCCGTCCTTGGCGAGATGGACGGCCAGCAGGGTGAGCAGCAGCCCCGCCACCAACGCCGCGGTGTCGGCGAACCGGCGCCGCACCAGGAGCGCGACGGCGCAGACGCCGACGACAGGGCCGACGACCCCGAACGAGCCGAGATGGGTGACGACCTTCGCGACGTCCACCAGCCAATCGGCGCGCAGGTCGGCGGCGACGTCGAACGCGACCGTGTCGCCGTGGGTCGGCCCGCCCCCGGCCGGGATCTCGATGCCGTAGGCGATGAAGCCGAACGATCCGACCGCCAGGATCGCCAGCAGCGTCGTGAGCTCGAGCCCGAGCTCGCCCGGGGTGATGCGGTTCCAGATGAACCGCCGCGGTCCGCGCGACCGCCGCCAGGCCGGGCGCAGCACGGCGGCGGCCGGACGCATCGCCGGACGGTCGAGCAGTGCGTCGATCTGCGCCTTGAGCCGCGCGCGGTGCTCGGGCACCCGCAGGTAGCGGACCGCCCACACGACGCCGATGACGACGACGATCGTCGTCCCGAGCGCGAGCGTGCCGCGCTCGGCGTACTTCAGCACCTGGTCGAAGCTGCGCCAGAAGATGTAGCCGAGGACGAGCAGCATCGTCGCCCAGGCGCCCGCCCCCAGGATCGAGTAGGGCAGGAAGCGACCGAACGCCATGCCCGACGAGCCGGCCAGGAACGGGTTGACGGCGCGCACGAGCCCCACGAAGCGGCCGAGCAGGATCGCCTTGCCGCCGTGGCGGTCGAAGAACGCCTCGACCGTGCGGATCCGCTCCTCGGTGATCTGCACCTTCGGGCCGTGGCGCTCGAGGAACGAGCGGCCGAGCCGACGGCCGGCCCAGAAGCTCGCGACGTCGCCGCAGACCGCGCACGTCCAGACGATCGCGATGAGCGCCAGCAGCGACACGGTCCCCTGCCCGGCGACGACGCCGCCGAAGATGAGGAACGTCTCGCCGGGCGCGATGAGCCCGACGAACGCGCCGGTCTCGAAGAACGCCATGAGCCCGACGAGCAGGTAGGTCCAGTTGCCGAGCGCGTTGCCGGCGTCCTCGACGATCTGCTTGACGTTGGGCAGGTGGATGAGCCCGCTGCCGTAGATGAGCAGGCCGACGATCGCCAGCACGCCGCCGGCGATGAGCGTCGGCTCGAGCTTGCGCCGACGCACCCACATGAAGAGCGCGAGCAGCACGGCGCCCGCGATCGGCAGCGGCTTCACGTGACCTCTCCGGCGTGGGGGCCGACCGGCCGGGCGACGACCGATCCGGGGAACGCGTCGGCGGCGGCACGGCCGGCGTCGAGGTCGCGGAAGAGGCCGAGGACGGTCGGGCCGCTGCCGCTGACCATCGCGACGTCGGCGCCCGCGGCGCGGACGGCGTCGAGCGTCCGGCCCAGCTCGGGCCGCAGCGACAGCGCGGCGGGCTCGAGCTCGTTGACACACAACGCGTCGGGCAGGTCGGGCAGCGCCGCCTCGACCTCGGCGCGGACGGCGGCCAGCCCGGCGGCGTCGCGCGGCAGGCCGAGCCGGTCGGCCTCGCGGAAGACGTCGGCGGTCGACAGCCCCTCGGGCGACGGGACGACGAGCACCGCGTAGCGGGCGACGCCCGGAACGCGCTCGAGGATCTCCCCGGCCCCGGTCGCCAGGACGCGCCCGGGGCGCACCTGGGCGGGCACGTCGGCGCCGAGCTCGGCGGCGACGGCCTGCAGCTCGTCGGGGTCGCCGAGCCCGGAGGCGTGGGCGAGCAGGCGCAGGGCGGCCCCGGCGTCGGCCGAGCCGCCGGCCATCCCGGCGGCGACCGGGATGCGCTTCTCGATGCCGATGTGGACCGGCTCGCCGTCCCAGCCGGTGACCTCCCGGAAGCGCGCGATCGCCGTGGTGACGAGGTTGTCGCCGTCGACGCCCGGACAGTCGACGGTGTCCCGGCCCCCGGAGCCGACCTCGAGCCAGACCCGGTCGCTGAGCGAGACCGACTGCATGACCGACACGAGCTCGTGGCGCCCGTCGGCCCGCGTCGGGCCGAGGTAGAGGCAGACGTTGATCTTGCCCGGGGCGCGCGTCTGCAGCCTCACGCCGCGGCCTCCGGGTCGACGCGCCGCCAGAGGTCGCGCAGCTGCTCGGGCGTCAGCCGCTCGGCGCGGGCGTCCTCGGGCAGCCCCATCGCGGCGAGGGCCGCCCGCGCCCGGTCGCGCAGCGTGCCGTCGCCGGTGTGCAGCTGCAGCGAGCGCGGCAGGGCCTTGCGCCGGTGGGCGAACGCGCCCTGGACGAACGCGCGCAGCTTCGGCGGCGCCGCCGGGCCGGTGCGGCGCAGCAGCACGAGCACCGAGTCGACGTTCGGCACCGGGTGGAAGACGCGCCGCGAGATCGCGCGGTGCACGCGGACCTCGCAGGACAGCTGCGCCAGCGCGCTCGGCACCCCGTAGGCGCCGGTCCCGGCGGCCGCCGCGAAGCGCTCGCCGACCTCCTTCTGGACCATGGCGACCCAGCGCGTGACGCCCGGCAGCTCCTCGATCGTGCGCAGGATCGCCGTCGCCGCGATCCCGTAGGGCAGATTCGCCACGACCGCCGTCGGCGCGGGGTCCAGCGCGGCGAGGTCGAGGTCGAGTGCGTCGGCGAGATGCAGCGTCGTGTTGTGAAACGGCGCGAGCGCCTCCCGCAGCGGCGCCTCGAGCGACCGGTCGAGCTCGACGACGTGGACGTGCGCGCAGCGCGGCGCGAGGTGCTCGGAGAGGACGCCGAGCCCGCCGCCGATCTCCAGGGCGACGTCGTCGGCCGTCAGCTCCGCGGCGCGCTCGATGACCTCGAGGATGTTCGAGTCGACGAGGAAGTTCTGGCCGAGGTCGCGCTTCGGCCGGATGTCATAGGCCTTGAGTCGGCGCAGGCTCGGCTGCGACGGCAGGTCCTGGGTCATCACCAGTGAAAGAGCTCCGCGGCGTTGCGTTCGACGACGGCCTCGAGCTGCTCATAGGTCTGACCGCGACGCTCGGCGACGAACCGGGCCGTGTGGACGACGTACGCGGGCTGGTTGCGTTCCTTGCGCACGACCTGCGGCGTCAGGTACGGCGCGTCGGTCTCGACGAGGATGCGGTCGTCGGGCACGCGCGCGGCGGCAGCGGCCAGCGCGTCGTTCTTCGGATAGGTCACGTTGCCGGCCAGCGAGATGAACCAGCCTTCGGCCAGGCACTCGTCGAGGCGGTCGGGCATCGAGAAGCAGTGCAGGATGACCCGCACGCCGTCGGCCCGCGCGCGCAGCGTGGCGATCGTGTCGTCGTCGGCGGCGCGGGTGTGGATGACGAGCGGCTTGGCGGTGTCGCGCGCGAGCTCGATCTGGGCGTGGAAGGCGCGCTCCTGGTCGGCGCGCGGCGCGTCGTCGCGGAAGTCGTCCAGCCCGGTCTCGCCGATCGCGCGGCAGTCGTCGTGGGCGGCGAGCGCCTGGAGCTCGGCGAGCGTCGCGTCGTCGAAGCCGGTCGCGTGGTTGGGATGGTGGCCGACGGCGGCGTAGACCTGCGGGAACGCCGCGGCGGCGGCGAGCGCGGCCCGGGCGCTGGCGGCGTCCTGGCCGATCGTGAGGATGCGCTTGACCCCGGCGTCGACGGCGGCCTTCACGAGGTCGGCATCGTCGGGCGCGCACGAGTCGAGGTGCGTGTGGGAGTCGATCACGCGAGCTGGTGCTTGGGAAACAGCGGGTCGAGGTCGGCCACCCGCTCGGGCACGGCGGCACCGTAGCGCGCCGTGGCGTACGCGAGGTCGGGCGAGCCGAGCGCCTCCAGCAGCCGCGCCGTGCGCTCGGGCATCCAGGCGCCGAGCAGGACCGTGACGACGCGGATGCCCTCGACGAGGCTCGTGAGCGTGCGGTCGAGGTCGGCCTCACGACCCTGCTCCTTGGCGAGCTTCCACGGCGCCTGCTCGTCGACGTAGCGGTTCAGGCGCCGGACGCGCTGCCAGATCTCCTCCAGCGCGGCGGTGAGGTCCTGGCGGTCGACGAGCTCGCTGACGCGCTCGGCCAGGCCGTCGAACTCGGCCGCCAGCGCCGGGTCGACGGCGACGGCCGGCACCGCCCCGTCGCGGTAGCGCAGGACCATCTTGATCGTGCGGCTGGCGAGGTTGCCGTAGTCGTTGGCGAGCTCGGACTCGTAGCGCTGCTCGAAGTCGGCGGTCGACACCGAGCCGTCCTGGCCGAAGCTCACGTCGCGCAGCAGGTAGAACCGCAGCGCGTCGGCCCCGAAGCGCTCGATGACGTCGAACGGGTCGAGCACGTTGCCCAGCGACTTGGACATCTTGTGGCCGTCCATGAGCAGGTAGCCGTGGACGAAGATCCGGCGCGGCAGCGGCAGGTCGGCGGCCATGAGCAGGGCGGGCCAGAAGACGCAGTGGAACTTCAGGATGTCCTTGGCGATGAGGTGGACGTCGGCCGGCCAGAAGCGGTCGGTGAGGTCCTCCCCCTCGCGCGCGAACGAGAGCGCCGTGTAGTAGTTCAACAACGCGTCGAACCACACGTAGAAGACATGGCCGGAGTCCCACGGGACCGGCACGCCCCACGTGAGCTTGCCGCGGGTCAGCGACACGTCCTGCAGCCCGGAGCGGATGAACGAGAGCGCCTCGTTGCGCCGGGCGGTCGGGCCGACGAGCTCGGGCTGGCGCTCGTAGAGCTCCTCGAGGCGCTCCTGGAAGGCCGAGAGCTTGAAGAAGTAGTTCTCCTCGGACTCGCGAACGAGCTCGATGAGGTGGATCGGGCAGCGGTTGCCCTCGGCGATCTCGTTCTCGGACTTGAAGTCCGCGCAGCGCGGGCAGTACCAGCCCTCATAGTCGCCGAGCTCGACGAAGCCGTTGTCGTAGACGCGCTGCAGCACGTCCTGGACGGCCTTGACGTGGCGCGGGTCGGAGGTGCGGATGAAGAAGTCGTTGGTCGCCTCGAGCTGGGGCGCGAGCGCCTTGAAGCGCTCGGCGTTGCGGTCGGCCAGCTCGCGCGGGGTGACGCCCTCGGCCTCGGCGGCCAGCGCGACCGGCTCGCCGTGCTCGTCGGTGCCGGTGAGGAAGAAGACGTCGTCGCCGCGCTGGCGGTGGTGGCGGGCCATGACGTCGGCGGCGATCGTCGTGTACGCGTGGCCGAGATGCGGTGCCGCGTTGACGTAGTAGATCGGCGTCGTGACGTAGAAGGAGCCCATGCGGGTTCGGAGGCTACCGGCCCGCCGTCGCGGTCCTGAGACGAGCGTGACGGCGCCGCCGCCGGGCGGTCCTCGCGCCGCCCGCGCCGCCGGCGACGAGCAGCGCGACCCCGGCCCACGCCAGCGGCGACAGGGCCGGAACCGGCGCCGCGGACGGTCCGAGCGCAGGCGTGCGCGCGGGCGCGGGGACGCCGGGTCCGCGCGGCGTCCGCGATCGCGGCGCCGGGGGGAGCGTGGGCGGCGCAGCGCCGCCACCGCGCAGCAGGCCGCCCGGGTCGACGTAGCCGTGGCGGTGACCGGCCCGGCGCGCGCCGAGTCGCAGGATGCCCGCGGGGCCCAGGTGCCCGATGGGCAGGCCGGCGGCGACCGGCGCGCCCGCCCGGACGGTCACCGCGCCCAGCCCGAGCTCGGTGGCCACCAACCCGCCGCAGCGGATGCTGACACCCCGCCGGCGCCCGGACGCGTCGCCGGGAATCCGGCCCGCATAGGTCACCCGGCCGGCGCAGGCGGCGACCACGGGCGCGCCGGGCGACCCGCGCAGGTCGAGGCCGCGGCGCTGACCGCGGGCGTACGGCGTCGCCGGATCGAACGCGAACGTCCCGGCGACCTCGCCCGCGGCCAGTGGCCGCTGCCAGTGGCCCTGCCGCGCGGGCGCAGCGGCCGGGAGGGCCAGGACGAGCGCGAGCGCGGCGAGGAGGGCACGGTGGAGCATGGCCCGGGCGACGCTACGCGCGGCGCGGACGGCAACCGGCCGATGTCACATCCACGTCACGGAGTCGTCACCGTTGCGTGAGCGCGCGATACAGCGTGTTCGCACTCACGCCGGTGAGCTCGGCCACGACGCCGGCCGCCGGGCGCGCCTTCGCCCCCGCCTCCACGAGCCGCGCCAGCGCGTCGAGCGCCGGGCCGACCTCGGCCTCGGCCGTCGGCGCGGCGCCGACCACGACGACGATCTCGCCGCGCGGCTCCTCGCTCGCGTACCGATCCGCCAGCTCCGCGGCCGTGCCCCGCACGACCTCCTCGTGGAGCTTCGTCAGCTCGCGGCAGACCGCCACCGGCCGCTGCGGGTCGATGGCCGCCAGCGCCGCCAGCGCGGCACCCACCCGCCGCGGCGACTCGAACGCGACGAGCGTCTCGCGCGCCTCGCGGAAGAGCGCCTCCAGCTCGCCGCGCTTGCGCGGCAGGAACCCGGCGAAGCGCCAGGTCTGCGCCGGCAGCCCCGAGACGACCAGCGCGGCGAGCGCCGCGCTGGGGCCGGGCAGGACCTCCACGCCGATGCCGGCCGCGACGCAGGCCTGCACGAGCAGGAATCCGGGGTCGCTGACGAGCGGCATGCCGGCGTCGCTGACGAGCGCGACCGTCGCGCCGTCGCGCATCCGGCCGACGAGCTCGGCGCTGCGCTCGCGCTCGTTGTGCTCGTGGTAGCTGACGGTCGTGGCGCTCACGCCATAGCGGTCGAGCAGCACGCGGGTGCGGCGGGTGTCCTCGCAGGCAACGACGTCGGCCTCGCGCAGCGCGCTGAGCACGCGCAGCGTGACGTCCTCGAGGTTGCCGATCGGCGTCGGGCAGACGACGAGCCGCCCGCTCACGGTCCCGCCTCGACACCGACGAGGTCCATGGCCAGCAGCGCAGCGCCCACCATGCCCGACGCGTCGCCGAACCGGGTGGGCACGATCCGCACGTCGTCGCGCGACGGGGCCAGCGCCCGCTCGGCCACGACGCGCCGCGCCGGCTCCAGCAGCAGCTCGCCGGCGGCGATGACCCCGCCGCCCACGACGACGACCTCCGGGTTGAGGATGTTGACGACGTTCGCGATCCCGATCCCGAGATAGCTGCCGATGAGCGCGACGACGTCCCGGGCGGCCGCGTCGCCGTCGTGTGCGAGCTCGGTGGCCAGCACGCCGGTGATCTCCCGGCCGTCGGACAGCGCACGGCCGAGCGCCGAGTCGGGCACGTCACGGGCGACGCGCAGCGCCTCGCGCCCGAGCGCCGAACCGGAGGCGACCGTCTCCAGGCACCCGTAGTTCGGGCAGGCGCCCGTGCAGCGCAGCCCGTCGACGTCGACGACCATGTGCCCCCACTCCCCCGCCCCGCCCGACGCGCCGTGCACGACCTCGCCGTCGACGACCAGGCCGCCGCCGATGCCGGTGCCGAGCGTCAGCAGCGCGGCCGTCCGTGTGCCGCGCGCGGCCCCGTGGCGGTGCTCGGCGAGCATCGCCGCGCTCGCGTCGTTGTCGACCGCGACCGGCACGCCGAGCCGCTGCGCCATGGCGTCGCGAAACGGGACGTCCTGCAGCGGCAGGTGGACGGTCGTCGCCGCCACCCCGGTCGCCGGGTTGACCAGCGACGGGATGCCGAAGCCGACGGCCCGGACCTCGGTGCCCGCCGCGTCGCGGGCCTCGTCGACCGCGCCGACGATCGCGTCCAGCAGCGCCTCGGTGTCGCTGCCCTCGCGCGAGCGGCGAAACGCGCGGTGATGGACCCTGAGCTGGGAGTCGACGACGCCGGCCAGCAGCTTCGTGCCCCCGAGGTCGACGCCGATGACGCAGCCGGCGGCCATGGTTCGTCACCCTATCCGCTGGATGTCCGACCCCTCCGAGCCCCCGCAGTACACGAAGTACCGCGCGGCGCCCCGGCTGCTGCGCCGCGGCCCGCGCCCGGGCGAGTCGCTGCTCGACGAGCTGCGCGAGCAGCCCGCGCCGCCCCGAGGCGACCCGCACGACGGGGGCCCGAGCGCCGGCGCCGACGGCCCGGGCGGCGCCATCCGCACGTACCGGCGGCGAGGCTTCCCGCGCCCGCGACTGCCGCGCGGGCCGATCAACGGTTGGCGGATCCTGCGGTGGGTGCTCGCGTGGGCGGTCGGCTGGGTCGTCCTGTCGCTCGTCGTCTTCCTCGTCAGCGCCCAGATCCACCAGGAGAGCGTCGACGTCGCGCTCGGCGGCGCCGGCTACCCGCTGACGAGCGCGAACACGATCCTCGTCCTGGGCTCCGACGCGCGGCCCAAGGGCTCCAAGGAGCCGGGCGCGGCGTCGAGCGGCAGCCGTTCGGACTCCATCATGCTCATGCGGGTCGGCGGCGGCAAGAACGCGCGCCTGTCGATTCCGCGCGACACGATCGTCGACATCCCCGGCCACGGCCGCGACAAGATCAACGCCGCCTACGCCTACGGCGGCACCGAGCTGGCGGTCCAGACGATCGAGCAGTACCTGGGCCTGAAGATCAACCACGTCATCGAGGTGAACTTCGAGAACTTCCCGGAGCTCATCGACGCCATGGGCGGCGTGACGTACAAGGGCGGCTGCGTCGTGTCGAAGATCAACGGCGGCTTCAAGAACGGCGGCTACACGCTGCGGCTGCCGAAGGGCAAGAGCCACATCGACGGCAAGCAGGCGCTCGCGCTGGCCCGCACGCGCCACAACCTCTGCAACCCGCGCGAATCCGACCTCACGCGCGCGCGCCGCCAGCAGAAGATCCTGTCGTCGATGAAGCGCCGGCTGTTCACGCCGGGCGCGTTCATCCGGCTGCCCTACATCGCGTGGACGGTGCCCAAGGCGCTGCGCTCCGACATGAGCGGGCCGACGCTCGTCGGGCTCTTCAGCGCGCTCGCGACCAGCGGCTCGCCGCCGACGCGGATCCTCAAGCCGTCGGGCGGCGAGACGACCGCGGGCGGCGGGGCCGGGCTCGCCGTGTCCGACGCGGAGAAGCAGCTCGAGGTGCGGCGCTTCCTGAAGGGCTAGGGACCACGGGTCGGGCGGCCGGTACGGTCGCTCGATGGACGAACCGTTCATCCGCAACCTCGCCGACATGCCGGCGCTCGCGCACTCGCGTCGCGGGACGCTGATAGACCCCGAGCCCGAGGGCGTCGCGTGGCCGGACCTCGGCGTCAACGTGCAGATCCTCGAGCCGGGCAGGCCGAACTGCCGCTACCACTCCGAGCCCGTCCAGGAGGACTTCCTGGTCCTGCACGGCGAGTGCCTCGTCATCCTCGACGGCGAACAGCGAGCGTTGCGCCAGTGGGACTTCGTCCACTGCCCGGCGGGCGCCGAGCACGTCTTCGTCGGAGCCGGTGACGGGCCGAGCGCCGTGCTCATGATCGGTTCCCGCCGGCTGGACGAGGCGCACTACCCGGTCAGCGAGGTCGCCGCGAAGTACGACGCCTCGGTGCGCGAGCCGACCGACTCGCCCGCCGAGGCCTACGCCGACTGGCGTGCTGCCGGACCGCGGCAGCCGGTCGACAATCCCTGGCCGCTGTGAGCGTCAGCCCTCGGTGACCCGAGGCGCGTAGCGGTGGTGGAGCATGAGCGCGTTGCCGTCGGGGTCGGTGAAGAACGCCATGTGGCAGACGCCGGTGTCGAAGATGTCGCCGCTGAACGTCACGCCACGCGATTCGAGCGTGGCGCGGGCAGCCGGGACGTCCTCGACGTGCAGGGCGAGGAAGTTCTGGTTCGGGGTGACCTCGCCGATGCCCATCTTCTTCGGGTTCATGACGTTGATCGTCACGGTCCCGGTCTCGAACTCGGCGAAGTTGCGCTCGGGCATGTAGACGGAGCGCTCGAGGCCGAGCGTCTCGCCGTAGAACGCGACGGCCCGCTCGAGGTCGCTGGTGGGGATCGAGACGAAGTCGACGCCGGTGACGATGGAGGATGCGGGTGTGGTGGCCATGGGCGCCAGCCTACGGCCGGCGGCCGGGACGCGTGTCGAGTTTCGTCTCGCTGTGAGACGAAACTCGACACGCGTCACGCACGGACGGCTGTCACAGGCAACGGTCGATGGTGCAATCCCTCTCCGATGGGTCCAAGCGAGCCGCCATCCGACGGCGAACTGCTCGGCCGCTGTGCCGATGGCGACGCCGACGCGTTCTCGGAGCTGTACCGCCGCCACGAGACGATCGTCGCGGGTTATCTCGCCCGCCGGACACGCGACCCTGAGCTCGCCGCCGATCTCACGGCCGAGACGTTCGCCGCCGCGATCCTGGGCGCGGGCCGCCGCTACTGCTCGCGCTGGATGCGCTGCCGGAGCAGCAGCGCGACGCGATCCGCGCGCACGTCCTCGACGAGGAGCCCTACACCGGGCTCGCCGAACGACTCGGCGTCCCCGAGGCCACGGTCCGCCAGCGGGTCAGCCGGGGCCTCGCCCGTCTTCGCACCGCCCTGGAGGGCAACCGGCCATGACACTCATCCCCGAAGTCCACGACGGGATCGCCCGCGCCGTCGCCGCCCGAGCGAGTCGACGGCGATGGTGGCATCCGTCGCGCCGAGCCGGCCTCCTCGCCACGGGCGGACTCGTGGTCGGCGGTACCGCGCTGGCGGCCACCGGCGGCTGGCATCCGACGCTCGGCTCTCCCGACCGTGGTCTCCCTCCACGCGTGGCGACAGTCGGCGTGCCCCAGGAGCAGCTCGTCGCGCTCTCGATCCTGCGGCGCCCTCAGACGGAGCATGACCGTGGGCCGATGGTCGAACGCGGCCTCCGGGTGCTCGACCGGCGCGGGATCGACGGCGTGCACACCGACGGCATCCGGGTGCTCTTCCAGACGCCGCGCGAGTTCGCGATGGTCGTGCCCGCCGAGCGGTCCGGGCCTGCCGGGTTCCGGCATCGCGACGTGCTCTGCCTCATGTCGACATCGTTCTCGCGGGCCAAGGCGATCCCCATCCGCCGGCACGGCAAGCGCCGCACGATCCGTCTGCCCTCGGGCTTCGCCGGGTGGGGCATGACCTGCGGCGAGATGGAGCGACTGCGCACGACGGGGATCGCCACCGGCACGACCCCGGATCCGGACAGTGCCCTCATCGTCAACGGCGTCCCGCGGCGGCCGACAATCCGGCAGGTCGTCCTCGTGCCCGACGGCGTCGCGCGCGTCACCGTGCGCCTGCGCCACCGGCGAACAGTCACCGTGCCGGTGCACGACAACGTCTACCGCTACACGATCCACGGCTTCCCGGCGCAGATGGGCACCCTGTGGTTCGACGCCGACGGCCGGCGGATCGACCACCGTCGCCGGCGCTGAGACGCGTCCGCGGAGAAGCACCGTTCGGCCCCAGACGTTCCCGCGGAAGCGCGCCGCGAGACCCGTGTCGAGTTTCGTCTCATAGCGAGACGAAACTCGACACGCGTCCCGAGCGCGCGCCGCATCCCGGGCGCACGAGTGGCGCCCGGGCGCCCCCGCCCGCGTCAGTCCTTCTTGGCTTTCGCCTTGGCCGGCTTCGCGTCGGCCTTCGGCTTGGCCGCGTCCGCCTTGGGCTTCGCCTCGGCCTTGTCGGCCTTCTTCTCGGCCTGCTTGGCCTCGTACTTGTCGGCGCCCGACTCGGCCGACTCGCGCAGCTCACGGTTGCGGCGCTTCGTGCCGTAGTCGGTGTTGTAGAAGCCCTTGCCCTTGAAATGGATGGCCGGAGCGTGCAGGACGCGCTCCACCGGGACGCCGGTCTCGGGGTCCTTCGTCAGGGCGTCGTCCGACATCGACTGCATGACCTCGAACGTGGTGCCGTCCGGGCGACGGTATTCGTAGATCGGCATTGGCACTCTCAGTATAGGAGTGCCAGGGGAAGACTCGCCTGGCGGCTCGTCTTCCCTTCCGAGAAACTCGCTGGCGCTCCTTTCTCGGGCGCCACGGCAGCCCTCGCGCTCGCGATCCCCTCCCTGGCTAGAGTCCCGCCCGTGCCCATCGAAGACGTCGTCACCATGGACAAGATCGTCGCGCTCTGCAAGCGGCGCGGCTTCATCTTCCCGTCGAGCGAGATCTACGGCGGCCTCGGCTCGACCTACGACTACGGGCACTACGGCGTCCTGCTGAAGACGAACGTCAAGAACGCCTGGTGGCAGGCGATGCTCGGCGACCGCGA
The DNA here is from genome assembly GCA_040255945.1 of Solirubrobacterales bacterium. Classification (GTDB taxonomy): domain Bacteria; phylum Actinomycetota; class Thermoleophilia; order Solirubrobacterales; family Solirubrobacteraceae; genus Baekduia. The sequence goes on from JBDZVZ010000077.1 coordinate 13,875, forward strand.
CGACATCGTCGCCATCGACTCCGCGATCCTCCAGCACCCGCGCGTCTGGGAGGCCTCCGGCCATCTCGCGGGCTTCACCGACCCACTCGTCGACTGCCGCGCCTGCAAGCAGCGCTTCCGCGCCGACCACGTCGACCCGGACGAGATCTGCCCGGCGAAGGCGAACCTGCCCAAGACCGAGGACCGCCGCCACGACTTCACCGACGTCCGGCAGTTCAACCTCATGTTCCAGACCCACGTCGGGCCGGTGCAGGAGACCGCGTCAGCCGCCTACCTGCGGCCCGAGACCGCCCAGGGCATCTTCATCAACTTCAAGAACGTCCTGCAGTTCAGCCGCAAGAAGCCGCCGTTCGGCATCGCCCAGGTCGGCAAGTCGTTCCGCAACGAGATCACGACCGGCAACTTCATCTTCCGCACGCGCGAGTTCGAGCAGATGGAGATGGAGTTCTTCGTGCCGCCCAGCGAAGCATCCACGTGGTACGACTACTGGAAGCAGACGCGGTTCGACTGGTACACCGAGCTGGGCATCCGCCCCGACCATCTGCAGATGCGCGAGCACGACCCCGACGAGCTCAGCCACTACTCGTCGGGCACCGCCGACGTGGAGTACCTCTTCCCCATCGGCTGGTCGGAGCTCGAGGGCGTCGCCAACCGCGGCGACTTCGACCTCACCCAGCACACGGAGTTCTCCGGCGAGAAGCTCGAGTACTTCGACCAGGCCTCCGGCGAGCGCTACGTCCCGCACGTCATCGAGCCGGCCGCCGGCGCCGACCGTGCCACGCTCGCCTTTCTCGTCGACGCCTACGACGAGGAGGAGATCGAGGGCGAGAAGCGCACCGTCCTGAAGCTCCATCCGCGCCTGGCGCCGGTGAAGGTCGCCGTCCTGCCACTGGTGCGCAAGGACGGCCAGCCCGAGCTCGCCCATGACGTCCATAAGGCGGTCCGGGGCGTCATGCAGGCCGAGTACGACGAGGGCGGCTCGATCGGCAAGCGCTACCGGCGCCAGGACGAGATCGGCACGCCGTGGTGCGTGACGATCGACCACCAGTCGCTCGACGACCGCACCGTGACGGTGCGCGACCGCGACTCGCTCGCCCAGGAGCGCGTCGCGATCGACGAGCTGCCCGGCCACCTCGCCAACCGGCTGGCCGCGCCGTGGCGGTCGCCGAAGCTC
>JBDZVZ010000135.1:0-3784 GCA_040255945.1 Solirubrobacterales bacterium
CGCATGCCGAACGGCGCCCCGACCTCGTTGGCGAAGTCGCGCATGAGCTCGCCGAGGTCCCCGCCGCCGTCGAACTCCAGGCGCAGGAAGAACCACCCGCCCTCCGGGTCGGTCGAGTACTGCGCCGATGAGGTGATGTTCGCGCCCCGGTCGGCGAGGAACCGCGCGACGGCGGCGACGATGCCGGGCTGGTCGCGGCACTGGACGACGAGGCGGGCGAGCGCGGGGGTGACCATGGAAGCGGAGTATCGCGGCGCCCACGATGTCATTGGCATCTGGTGGGGCGATCGACCCCGCCAGGTGCCCATCGCTCGCCCTCGCGGCCGCCCGGCCCGGCGCGGCTGGCACCCGCGGGCCGGCGTCGCTACACTGCCGCGGTCGGCCAATAGTCGTAGCCGCCCAACGGCGTCATCCGCGCGACATACGTGGATGTCCGGGCGGGGTCCGTGAGCGCCGACTGCCCCGCGATCGGGGTACGCCTCGCCGTGTGCTAGATTGGCAGGTCGCGTCTCTGCGCCCCTCGCCGGAGCACGCCCCTCCCGAATTGCCCGCCTCGACCCCCGAGGAGTCGCCGTAGTGCCTGCCCTCGACGCCACCCGGACGCGCCGCAGCTTCGCGCGCCTGGAGAAGGTCCTCGACGTCCCGAACCTCATCGATATCCAGCGCCGCTCGTTCGAGTGGCTCGTCGACCCCGAGAACGGCGGTCTGCGGGAGACGATCGACGACATCTCGCCGATCGAGGACTACACGGGCCACCTCGCCGTGAACTTCGGCGACTTCGTCTTCGACGCGCCGCCGAACTCGATCGCCGAGTGCCGCGAGAAGGACCTCACCTACTCGCGCCCGCTGACGGTCACCGTCGCGTTCATCAACCACGAGACGGGCGAGATCCGCGAGCAGTCGGTCTTCATGGGCGACTTCCCGTGGATGACCGAGCGCGGCACGTTCATCATCAACGGCACCGAGCGCGTCGTCGTCACGCAGCTCGTCCGCTCGCCGGGCGCCTACGTCATGGAGGCCAAGGACCGCGAGAAGCAGGTCTTCACGGCCAACCTCATGCCGGCCCGCGGCTCCTGGCTGGAGATGGAGATCGACAAGAAGGGCAAGGTCTTCGTCCGCATCGACCGCAAGCGCAAGCTCCCGGTCACCGTCCTGCTCCGGGCCATGGCCTACAACCCGGAGACCGACGCCGACGTCGAGGAGACCCACGAGGACATCGAGCGCCTCGACACCGAGCTCGCCGCGCTCTTCGACAACTCGCTCTACCTCCGCAACACGATCGAGGCGGACGCCGAGGCGACGAAGACGAAGAAGGGCGCGCTCATCGAGCTCTTCAAGAAGCAGCGCCCGGGCGAGCCGCCGTCGGTCGACGCGGCCTACGCGCTGCTCAACCAGCTGTTCTTCGACCCCAAGCGCTACGACCTCACGCGGGTCGGCCGCTACAAGCTCAACGCGCGCCTGGGCCTCGAGATCGACCTCGAGACCCGCACGCTGACCCACGACGACATCCACGCGCTCGTCAAGGAGCTCGTCAGCCTGCCCAAGCTCCTCGGGATCCCCGAGGACGGCGAGACGGAGATCAAGGACTTCGCCGCCGAGGCCAACGCGCTGCCGCGCGAGCCGGTCGCCGAGCACCTCGACGAGTACGAGCACTTCGGCAACCGCCGCCTGCGCACGGTCGGCGAGCTCATCCAGGAGGCCTTCCGCATCGGCCTCTACCGGATGGAGCGCGTCGTCCGCGAGCGGCTGACGACCGAGGACGAGGACACGATCACCCCGCAGACGATCGTCAACATCCGCCCGGTCGTCGCGGCGCTCAAGGAGTTCTTCGGCTCCTCGCAGCTGTCGCAGTTCATGGACCAGACGAACTCGCTGAGGGGCCTGACGCACCGCCGCCGCCTCAGCGCGCTGGGCGCCGGCGGCCTGACCCGCGAGCGCGCGCCCATCGAGGTCCGCGACGTCCACCCGACCCACTACGGCCGCATGTGCCCGATCGAGACCCCGGAGGGTCCGAACATCGGCCTCATCGGCTCGCTGAGCAGCTACGCCGAGATCTCCGAGCACGGCTTCGTCACGACCCCCTACCGCAAGGTCGACAACGGCGTCGTCACCGACGAGCTCGTGCGCCTGGACGCCACCCAGGAGGAGCCGCTGCTCATCGCCCAGGCCAACCAGGCGATGGACAAGAACGGCAAGCTCAAGGGCCCGGACGTCCTCTGCCGCACCCAGTCCGGCCAGTACGTCACCGTGCCGCCGAAGGACGTCGACCTCATGGACGTCTCGCCCGAGCAGATCTGGTCGGTCGCGACGGCGATGATCCCGTTCCTCGAGCACGACGACGCCAACCGTGCGCTCATGGGCTCCAACATGCAGCGGCAGGCCGTGCCGCTGCTGAAGACCGACGCGCCGCTCGTCGGCACCGGCATGGAGCGCCGCGCCGCGCTCGACACCGGTGACGTCGTGCTCGCCAAGAACGCCGGCACGATCGCCTACGTCGACGCCGAGCGGATCGTCGTCGAGCACAAGGACGGCCAGGACGAGTACGAGCTGCAGAAGTTCTCGCGCTCCAACCAGGGCACCCTCATCCACCAGAAGCCGCTGGTCTCCACGGGCCAGAAGGTCAAGAAGGACGAGCTGCTGGCCGACGGCTCCGCCTCCGACAAGGGCGAGATGGCGCTCGGCAAGAACCTCATGGTCGCCTTCATGTCCTGGGAGGGCTACAACTTCGAGGACGCGATCATCCTCAGCAAGCGCCTGGTGAAGGACGACGAGCTCACCTCGATCCACATCGAGGAGTACGAGATCGACGCCCGCACGACGAAGCTCGGCGACGAGGAGATCACCCGCGACATCCCGAACCGCTCCGAGGAGTCGCTGCGCAACCTCGACGACCGCGGCATCGTCCGCATCGGCGCCGAGGTCGGCTCCGGCGACCTGCTCGTCGGCAAGGTCACGCCGAAGGGCGAGACCGAGCTGACCGCCGAGGAGAAGCTGATCCGCGCCATCTTCAAGGAGAAGGCCGGGGAGGTCCGCGACACCTCGCTCAAGGTCCCGCACGGCGAGGGCGGCAAGGTCATCGACGTCAAGGTCTTCGGCCGCGAGAGCGGCGACGACCTGTCGCCGGGCGTCAACCAGCTCGTGCGCGTCTACGTCGCCAAGCGGCGCAAGATCGCCGAGGGCGACAAGCTGGCCGGCCGCCACGGCAACAAGGGCGTCATCTCCAAGATCGTCCCCGAGGAGGACATGCCGTTCCTCGAGGACGGCACCCCGATCGACATGATCCTGAACCCCTTGGGCGTGCCCTCGCGCATGAACATCGGCCAGATCATGGAGACGCACCTCGGCTGGGCCGCCGCGCGCGGCTGGGTCGACGGCGCCTACGAGAACGGCGGGCTCAACGGCAGCGCGCCACCCGAGCGCACCTTCGTCGCCACGCCGGTGTTCGACGGCGCCGAGGTCGAGGACGTCGACCGGGTGCTCAAGGACTGGTCCGCGAGCCACCCGGACAACCCGATCGAGCTCGCCGTGGACGACAGCGACCGCGCCGGCCGCCAGGCCTCCGGCCGCATGAAGCTCTACAACGGCCGCACCGGCGAGGCCTACGAGGGCAAGGTCACGGTCGGCTACATGTACATGCTGAAGCTGCTCCACCTGGTGGACGACAAGATCCACGCGCGCTCGACCGGCCCGTACTCGCTCGTCACCCAGCAGCCGCTGGGCGGCAAGGCGCAGTTCGGCGGCCAGCGCTTCGGCGAGATGGAGGTCTGGGCGCTCGAGGCCTACG
>JBDZVZ010000078.1:0-11697 GCA_040255945.1 Solirubrobacterales bacterium
CGCAGGTTAGCTACGTGCGGATCGGATAACCGCTGAAGGCATCTAAGCGGGAAGCCGACCTCAAGATGAGCTCTCCCATCCCCTTGAGGGAGTAAGAGCCCTGGGAGACCACCAGGTTGATAGGCCGGATCTGGAAGCGCAGCAATGCGTGAAGGAGACCGGTACTAATGGCTCGAGGGCTTGACGGATATTTTTGATCTTTTCGGTGGTACCCGTGGCTGTGCTGTGTAGTTTTGAGGGGTCGCCGGGAGCTCTCGTGAGTTTCCGGTGGCTTTGGCGAGAGGGAAACACCTCTTCCCATTCCGAACAGAGAAGTTAAGCCTCTCAGCGCCGATGGTACTTGGCTCGCAAGGGCCCGGGAGAGTAGGACGCCGCCGGTTTAATGTCGGACGAGCCGCCCTCGGGCGGCTCGTCGCCGTTAACCCGTGCCGGCGCTCGGAGGGGCGAGCGTGCATCGGGGTGCCCTGGGGCTGGCACGGATGCACGTTCGGCGCGGGTCCCGCCGGCCAGCCGTCCACCGCACTGACGGCCCTCGTCCCAAGCGGCGCGGGCCGCCCGGTGGCGGCCCGCTCGCTGCTTGGCGTTCTCCGCCGCCCGCGCCTCCCAGACGCGGACGGATTGAGGGTCACCGCACGGATGTGAGGTGCCGCGACCGGCGCTGCGGGCGGTGTGCCACGGGCGTCGTGCAGGCGTGGGCTCGCGGCGCCACCCGGCCCGGCCGGCGGGCGCGCCCGGAGGCGCGCAGCGGCTGGCGATGGGGGTGGTGCGCCGCGAGATCGTCGTCGTGGCCGTGCGGCGCATCCTCGGCGAGGGTGGCAAAGGCGGCGGCCAGGTCGACAGCGCGCCGGACCGCCGCGCGCCACGAGCGCGGGGCCGTCCGGGAATCTGCGGTGGGGGAGAACATGTGTTCGCAAAGCTAGGCTTCGGGTCGGACGGACCTTGGGTTCTGCACGCGATCTTGCAGCCGGCGCGGAAGTAGGCTCCGCAGCCGTGGTCCACCTGCGCATCGTGGCGCCCCGCGCCGAGGCCGATGAGGCCCTGCGGGTCCTCGAGGAGACCGAGTCGGTCATCAACGTCGTCACGCTGCGGGAGGCCGCCCGCAAGCCCGACGGCGACGTCATCCTCTGCGACGTCGCCCGCGAGGACGCCAGCGTCGTGCTGTCCGACCTGCGCCGCATCGGCATCCACCACTGCGGCTCGATCTCGGTGCAGGAGATCGACACGCAGATCTCAGACGCCGCCGACGCCGCCTAGCGCGCCGCCCCCGGCGCGCCCTCGGACGCCGTCGTCTGGGAGGAGGTCGTCAGCCGGACCTCCGAGGACGCGACGCTGTCGGCCGCCTTCCTCGTCTTCCTCGTCCTGGCGACGCTCATCGCCTCGGTCGGCATCTACCTCGACAGCCCGATCCTCATCGTCGGCGCGATGGTCGTCGGGCCCGAGTTCGGGCCGATCGCAGGCTTCTGCGTGGCGCTCGTCCAGCGGCGGCCCGCGATCGCCGTCCGTTCCCTGGCCGCCCTGGCCATCGGCTTCCCGCTGGCGATCACCCTCACCGTCCTCGTCGCATGGGTGTTCCGCGCCACGGGCATCACGCCCGACGCGTTCAGCGCGGCCGACCACGGCCTGTCGCGCTCGATCGCCAACCCGGACTTCCTGGCGTTCTTCGTCGCCTTCTGCGCCGGGATCGCCGGCATGCTGTCGCTGACGACGGCCAAGTCCGGCGCGCTCATCGGCGTGCTCATCTCGGTGACGACGATCCCGGCCGCGGCGAACATCGCCGTGGCGTTCGCCTATGGCGACTGGTCGTCATGGCGCGGCTCGCAGGCCCAGCTCGCGCTGAACATCGGAGGGATCCTGCTCGCCGGCGTCGGCACGCTGGCCATCCAGCGGCGGCTCTATGCCCGCCGGCGCGCCCGCCATCGGGCGCTCATCGACGGGGCGGCCGGCAGCAGACCGGGCTAGCGGGCGCCGAGCGACGCCCAGACGTCGATCTTCGTGCGCACCCGCTCGACGACCGCGTCGGTGAACGCCGTCGTCCCCGCTCCGCCGCCGAGGTCGGGGGTCCGGATCCCGGCGGCGACCGTCTCGAGCACCGCCTCGTAGATCGCCCGCGACGCGGTCTCGGCCTCCTCGACCCCGCGGTCGGCCGCGTAGTGCAGGACCGCCCCGCACGCGAGGAGCATCGCCATCGGGTTGGCGAGGTCCTTGCCCTGCAGCGCCGGCGCGGTGCCGTGGGGCGCCTCGGCCATCGCCACCTGGGTGGCGAACTCGTCGTCGAAGGCCAGCAGGACCGACTCGGCGCCGGCGATCGACCCGAACATCGGCATGACGAGGTCCGACAGGCAGTCGCCGTCGCGGTTGAGCGCCGGGATGACGAGCGGGCTGTCGGCCGCACCCGAGATGAGCCCCGCGTAGGTCGCGTCGATGAGCACCGGCTCGTACCAGACGTCCGGATGGCGCTCGGCGGCGGCGTCGAGCTCCTCCTTGAGCATGCCCTCGTAGACGGGGGAGACCGTCCACTTCGGTCCGCCGTAGACCTTGCCGCTCATGCGCTTGGCCGTCCGGAACGTGTACTCGGCGACCGCCCGGCACGTGCCGCGTGAGATCTTCTCGGTGCGGAACGCCAGCTCGTCGGCGCCGCCCTCGGGCCCCTCGCGCCACTGCTCGGCGCCGTAGGCGTCGTCGACGGCCATGCGCACGACCGAGATCGGCAGGTAGACGCCGGCGACCGGCGTCACCCCCGGGATGCGCCGGCCGGTGCGGATGATGACCTTGCCGTCGACGCCCTCGCGGACGATCCGGTTCGGCGAGCCGACGTCGTCGGCGCCCTCCGGGGTGATCGTCGCGGCCTTGATGCCCAGGCCGGACTCGCGCATGGCGCGCGCGGCGTCGCCGACGATGCCGTTGGAGGTCTGGCGCCGGCGCGCGAGCGAGAGGTCGTAGCGGTCGAGCTCGATCGGCAGCCCGACGACCTCGGGGTCCAGGACGCGGAGGGCCTGCTCGAGGAGCTCCTGACCGGTCTCGTCGCCCTCGAGGATGGTGATCGTCAGCGGTGCGTCGGACACGACCTACAACGTAGCCCGTGAGGGCCGGTTGTATGCGGCGCGCAGCGTCGGCCAGCGCAGCGTCGCGAGCACCGCGCTGCCGGTCGCCCCGGCCGCCGCGGCCAGGAACGCGACCCGCCAGTCGTAGGCGGCCACGAGCGCGCCCGCCGCCCAGTTGCCCGCGGCGAGCCCGACGACCAGCGAGGTCACCGGCCACGTGTAGGCCTCGGTCTCGGCCCCGGGCGGGGCGACGTCGCCGGCGATCTGGTTGCCGGCCGTCAGCGTCGGCGCGATGCACAGGCCGGCCAGCAGCGCCAGCGGCAGCATCCCGGCCACCGACGGCGCAGCCGCCAGCGGGAAGTAGCCGAGCGGCAGCAGCGCGGCGAGCCGCGCGTAGCGCCGCGCGGGCTCCGACACCCAGGCCCGCGCCCCGTAGAGCAGGCCGCCGATGGCGCTGCCCGCCGACCAGGTCGCTAGCAGGACCCCGGCCAGGCCGCGGGTGCCGTGGTCCTCCGCGAAGGCCGGCAGCGTCACCTCCATGACCCCGAAGCACATGCCCATCGGGACGGTGCACAGCACGAGGGTCCGGATGCCGGGCGAGCGCAGCGCCCCGAGCACGCCGTGACCGCCCGCGTGCTCGGACACCTGCCAGGCCTGCACCGGCGGCTGGGCGAGAAACAGCACCCAGCCGACGAGCAGCAGCGCGGGGGAGAGCAGCAGCGGGACCGCCGGATCCCACAGCGTCGCCAGTCCGGCGGTGATGAGCGGCCCGCAGACGAAGACGAGCTCGATGAGCACCCCCTCGATCGCCAGCGCCGTGGCGAGCAGGCCGGGCTCCTCGTGGGCGAGGATGCGCGGCCACAGCGCACGCGAGATCGAGCCGAGCGGCGGCAGCGCCATCCCGGCGACGATCGCGCACGCGGCGAGCGCCCCGACCGGCGCGTCGCCGCTGCCGAGCACGACCAGCGCGACCATCGCGCACGCGTGGACGAGCGCCGCCGGCACCACGACGCCGCGCATCCCGCGCCGGTCGATGAGCCGGCCGAGGATCGGCGACGAGACCCCGAGCGCGGCGCCGAACGCGCCGGCGACCGCCCCGGCGGCCGCATAGGAGTCGGCGTGCTCGCGGACGAACAGGACGATCGCCAGCGCGACGATGCCGATCGGCAGGCGCGCCGGGATCTCGGCGAGCAGGAGCCCTCGGGCGTGCGGGGCGTTGAGGACGCGCGCGTACCGCTCGCGCGCGCCAGTCACGCAGGGTCGGCCGTGCGGCCGTGCAGGTCGAGCTCGTCGGCGCGCGCCTCGAGCGCCGCGATGACCGTCGCCAGGTGTTCGTCGAAGTCGACGCCGAGCTCCTCCGCGCCGCGGCGGACGTCCTCACGGTCGACGGCGGCCGCGAACGCCGGCGACTTCAGCTTCTTCTTCACCGACTTGGGCGTCATGCCGTGGATGCCCTCGGGCCGGACCGCCGCGCAGGCCAGCACGAACCCCGACAGCTCGTCGACGGCGAAGAGCGCCCGGGCGAGGTCGGTCTGCCGGGCCACCCCGAGGTACGGGGCGTGACCGGCGATCGCGTCGATCATCTCGGGCGGGGCGTCGCGCTCGCCCAGGTGGGCGAGGATCGTGCGCGGATGGCCGGCGACCTCGTCGTCCATGTCCGGGTGGCGCTCGTAGTCGGCGTCGTGCAGCAGGCCGGTCACGGCCCAGAGCTCCTCGTCGCCGCCGAGCCGCCCGGCGTAGGCGACCATGGCCGCCTCGACCGCCTGGCAGTGGCGCCGCAGCGACGCCGACGCGACCCAGTCGGTCAGCAGGTCCCAGGCCTCTGCGCGCGAAACCCTCTGCGACATGGCTGTTACCCTAGCCCAGCGTCCGCAGACCGCTTCTGCCAGCCCCCGCGGGCGCACGGATCCCATGGAGAAGTTCGTCATCGACGGCGGCGTTCCGCTGTCGGGCACGGTCGTGCCCGCCGGCAACAAGAACGCAGCCCTGCCGTGCCTGGCCGCGACCGTCCTCACCGAGGACGAGGTCGTCGTGCGCAACATCCCACGCATCCGGGACGTCCAGGCGATGCTCGACCTGCTCGAGGCCCTCGGGGCGACCGTGCAGTGGCGGGGCGACCACGAGGTGGCGATCTGCGCCGCCGGCGTGACCGCCGACGCGATCGTCGACGCGAAGCTCGCCGAGCAGATCCGCGCCTCGTTCCTGCTCGCCGGCCCGTTGCTGGCCCGGTTCGGCTCGGCCGCGATGCCCGCCCCGGGCGGCGACGTCATCGGCCGCCGGCGGCTGGACCCGCACCTCGACGCGTTTCGCTCACTGGGGGCCGTCGACAGCACCGACGCGCAGGGCACGATCCGGATCGAGGCGCCGCCGGCCAACGGCAGCGGCCGCCGCCGTCTGCGCGCCGGCGAGGTGTTCATGGACGAGCCGTCGGTCATGGGCACCGAGAACGCGCTCATGGCCGCCGCGATGGCGCCGGGCGAGACGCGGATCGGCAACGCCGCCTGCGAGCCGCACGTCGTCGACCTCGCGCGGATGCTCGTGAAGATGGGCGCCGACATCCGCGGCATCGGCTCCAACGTCCTGTACGTGTCGGGTGTCGGCGAGCTCGGCGGCACGACCCACGACATCGGCCCCGACCACATCGAGATCGGGTCGTTCATGGCCATGGCCGGCATGACCGGCGGCGAGATCCTCATCAAGGACACCGAGCCCGAGGACCTGCGCATGATCCGGCTGATCTTCCGGCGCATGGGGCTCGAGACCCGCGTCGACGGCGCCGACGTGCTCGTGCCCGGCGGCCAGAAGCTCGTCATCCAGCGCGACTTCGGCGAGCACACGATGAAGGTCCAGGACGGGCCGTGGCCGGCGTTCCCCGCCGACCTGACCTCGATCGCCGTCGCGCTCGCCACGCAGAGCGAGGGCGAGGTGCTCGTCCACGAGTGGATGTTCGAGTCGCGGCTGTTCTTCTGCGACAAGCTCATCTCGATGGGGGCGAACATCCTCATCGCCGACGTCCACCGGGCGCTCGTGGCCGGCCCGCGGCGGCTGCGCGGCGGGCGCGTCGAGTCGCCCGACATCCGTGCCGGCATGGCCGTCCTGCTCGCGGCGCTGTGCGCGGAGGGCCGCACCGAGATCGGCAACATCCGCCAGATCGACCGCGGCTACGAGCGCATCGACGACCGGTTGCGGTCGCTCGGCGCACGGATCGACCGGGTCGCTGAGCACCCCGTTCCGGCGTAGCCGCTCCGCCACCGAAGGTCTCATAAGCTGCGGGGCTCGATGATCCACCCGACCCCCAACGGCACGCGCGACGTGCTGCCCGACGAGATGCGCGAGCTGCGCGCGATCACCGAGGCGATGCGCGCCGTCTTCGAGGGGCGGGGCTACGGGGAGATCTGGACGCCCACGATCGAGTTCGAGGACGTCCTGCGCCGCGGCGAGACCGGCGTCGACCCGGCCTACCGCGTCTTCGACGACCACGGCAACGTCATGGCCCTGCGGCCCGACATGACCGTGCCGATCGCGCGCGTCGTCGCGTCGCGCTACGCCACCGCGGAGCCCCCGCTGCGCTTCTCGTACTTCGGCCACGCCTACCGGGGCGTGCGCCCGCACCGCGGCCAGATGCGCGAGTTCCTGCAGGCGGGCATCGAGCTCGTCGGCGCCCCCGCCCCGGAAGGGACCGTCGAGGCGTTGACCGTCCTGTGCGCGGCGCTCGACGCCGCCGGCCTGGTCGGCTACCGGATCGCGCTCGGCAGCGCTTCCCTGTACCCGGCGCTGCTGCGCACGTTCGACGTCGACGACGAGACCGGCGCCGCCCTGCTGGCCGCCCTGGCGGCGCGCGATTTCGTGGCGCTCGAGCGCGAGGTCGCGCAGCGGGGCCTGCCCGACGCGCTGCTGGCCGTCCCGCAGCTGCGCGGCGGCGTCGAGGTCCTCGAGCAGATCACCGGCGGCGAGGCCGACGGCCTGCGCGGCATCCTCGCCGGCGTCGACGAGGGCGTCCGCGAGCGGATCGTCCTGGACCTCGGCCTCGCCCGCGGGCTCGGCTACTACACGGGCGCCGTGTTCGACGTGCTCGACCCGGCGCTCGGCGAGCCCCTCGGCGGCGGCGGCCGCTACGACGACCTCATCGGACGCTTCGGCCGCTCGCTGCCCGCGGTCGGCTTCGCGCTGCACGTCGACCGCGTCCACCTGGCTCTCGCCGGGGAAGGCGTATGACTCGCGCGCCGCTGACGATCGCCGTCCCGCGCGGGGCGCTGCTCAAGGACACGCTCGACCTCCTCGACGCGGTCGGCATCAGCACCGCCGAGGTGCGCGCCAACGACCGCAAGCTGCTCTTCGCCGACGTCGGCATCGTCACGATGCGCCCGTCGGACGTGCCGACCTACGTCGAGGCGGGCGCTGCCGACGTCGGCATCACCGGCAAGGACGTGCTGACCGAACAGGACGAGCGGCAGGTCGTCGAGGTCCTCGACCTCGGCTACGGCCCGTGCCGGATGGTCGTCGCGACCGTCGACGCCGACCCTGACCCGGCCGCCGAGGCGCTGCGCCGCCTGGGGGTCATGCGGGTCGCGACCAAGTACTACAGGATCGCCAGCCGCTACTTCGAGGCCACCGGTCGTCAGGCCGAGATCGTCGAGGTCAAGGGGTCGGTCGAGCTCGCCCCGCTCACCGGCCTCGTCGAGGCGATCGTCGACCTGACCGCGACCGGCACGACGCTGCGCGAGAACGGCCTCGTCATCCGCGAGGAGATCATGACCTCGACGGCGCGGCTCATCGCCAACCCGGTCGCCCACAAGCTCAAGGCCGCCGCGATCGACGAGCTGACCGCGCGCATGCGCGCCGCGCGAACGGCGACGGGGGCGACCCCATGACGATCCAGCGGATGACCTTCGCCGGCGACGCGGCCGCGACCGCCGCCGAGATCCGCGCGCTCGCCCCGGCCGGCGTGTCGGTCTCGGGCACCGTCAGCGAGATCCTCGCGGGCGTGCGCACGCGCGGTGAGCCGGCGCTGCTGGAGTACGTCGAGCGCTTCGACGGCATCAGCGGCCCGCTGCAGGTGCAGCGCGAGGAGCTCGACGCGGCGCTCGCGCAGCTCGACCCGGCCGTCCGCGAGGGCCTCGAGCTCGCCATCCGCAACGTCCGCATCGTCGCCGAGGCGGGCCTGGCCACCGACACGCACGTCGAGCTGCCCGAGGGCCAGACGGTCACGATCCGCGAGATCCCCGTCCGGCGGGCGGCGATCTACACGCCCGGCGGGCGCAACCCGTACCCGTCGACCGTCGTCATGGGCGTCGTCACCGCCCAGGCGGCCGGCGTCGACGAGGTCGTCGTCTGCGCTCCCGGCGCCCACCCGACGATCCTCGCCGCGTGCGCGCTCTGCGGTGCCGACGAGGTCTGGCGCATGGGCGGCGCACACGCGGTCGCCGCGCTCGCCTACGGCACCGACTCCATCGCGCGCGTCGACGTCATCGCCGGACCGGGAAGCCTCTACGTCCAGGAGGCCAAGCGCCAGGTCTACGGCGACGTCGGCATCGACGGCTTCGCCGGGCCCAGCGACGTGCTCGTGCTCGCCGGCGGCGACGCCGACCCCGAGCTCGTCGCCGCCGATCTCATCGCCCAGGCCGAGCACGGCGCCGGCACGGTCGTCGTCCTCGTCACCGACGACGCGGCCCTGATGGAGGCGGTCGCCGCGCAGCTCGACGGGGCGACCGGCGACGCCGCCGCCGCGCTCGTCGCCGTCGGCGGCCTCGAGCAGGGCCTGGCGGTCGCCGAGGCGTTCGCCCCCGAGCACCTCGAGCTCGTCGGCGCGGGCGCCGAGCCGCTGGCCGCCCACGTCCGCAGCGCCGGCTGCGTCTTCGTCGGTCACAACGGCGGCACCGCCTTCGGCGACTACGTCGCCGGCTCCAACCACACGTTGCCCACCGGCGGCGCCGCACGGTTCACCTCCGGGCTGTCGACGCGCAGCTTCCGCCGGCGTATGAGCATCGTCGACATCGGTGACGCCGCCGACGTCCTCTCGCGGGCCGGCACGCCGATCGCCGAGGCCGAGGGGTTCACCCGCCACGCGGCATCGATGCGGGTGCGCGAGAATCCGCCGGGATGACGCGCACCGCCGAGATCGCCCGCCAGACCAAGGAGACCGACGTCCGCCTGACGCTCGGCCTCGACGGGACCGGGGCCGGCACCCGCCAGACGGGCGTCGGCTTCCTCGACCACATGCTCGACCTGCTGGCCCGCCACGGCCGGCTCGACCTCGACGCCCAGGTCACCGGCGACCTCCAGACCGGCGCCCACCACACCGTGGAGGACACCGGGATCGTCTTCGGCCAGGCGCTCGACCGGGCGCTCGGCGACCGGGCCGGCATCAGCCGCTACGGCCACGCGGTCCTGCCGATGGACGAGGCACGGGCCAGCGTGGCGCTCGACCTGTCGGGCCGCCCGTTCCTCGCCTTCGAGGGCACCCTGCCGCCCGGCAGCACCGGCGGCTTCGACCACGAGCTCGCCGAAGAGTTCTTCCGCGCCGTCGCCAACAGCGCGCGGATGACGCTGCACGTCACGATCGAGACCGGCACGAACGCCCACCACATGATCGAGATCGCGTTCAAGGCGTTCGCCCGGGCCCTGCGCCAGGCGGTCGCCATCGATCCCGACGAGCCCGGCGTGCCGTCGACGAAGGGCACGCTGACGTCTTGATGTCCGCCGCCACCATCGGGCTCGTCGACTACGGCCTGGGCAACCGGCGCTCCATGCAGAAGTCGCTCGAGCGCGCGGGCGCGCGGGTCGTGCTCTCCGACGAGCCCGAGGCGCTGGCCGCCACCGACGGCCTCGTCGTCCCCGGCGTCGGCGCCTTCCCCGCGGGCATGCGGCACCTGCGCGAGCGCGGCCTCGACGAGCTCGTCCGCGAGCGCGCCGCCGCCGGTGTGCCGATCCTCGGCGCCTGCCTCGGCATGCAGCTGCTCTTCGAGCACGGCGCCGAGTTCGGCGGCGCCGACGGCCTCGGCCTGCTGCCCGGCGAGGTCGTGCCGCTCGACGCCCGCGGCCTCAAGCTTCCGCACATCGGCTGGAACGAGGTCCGCTGGAGGCGGCCGTCGGCGCTGAGCGCCGGCCTGCCCGACCCGGCGCCGTTCTACCACGTGCACAGCTTCGTTCCCGCGCCCTCCGACGACAGCGTGACGCTCGGCGTCAGCGACTACGGCGTGCCGTTCGCGAGCGTCGTCGGCCGCGGAAACGTGTTCGGTACCCAGTTCCACCCCGAGAAGTCCTCGCGCGACGGCATCGCCCTGCTGGCGAACTTCGTCGGGGTCTGTGCGCACACGGAGGCTGCAGCATGATCCTGTACCCGGCGATCGACATCAGCGAGGGCAAGGCCGTCCGGCTGGTGAAGGGCGACTTCGACCAGGTCACCGTCTATGAGGACTCGCCCCTGGAGGCCGCCCGGGCCTGGGTCGAGGCCGGGGCCCGCTTCCTGCACATCGTCGACCTCGACGGCGCGCGCACCGGCAGCCCGAAGGCGCTCGAGCACCTCGAGCGCATCACCCAACAGCTGGCGGTCCCGGTCCAATATGGGGGCGGCCTGCGCTCGCTGCCGGCGGTGCGCGACGCGCTGCGGGCCGGTGCCGAGCGGGTCATCCTCGGCACGGCGGCGTTCACCGACATCGACTTCCTCGACGACGTCCTCGGCGCCTACCGGGAGCGGGCGATCGTCTCGGTCGACACGCGCGGCGGCTTCGTCTCGACCTCCGGCTGGCAGGAGACGACCCAGATGCCGGCCGAGGCGGTCATCGAGCGCCTCCAGAACCGCGGCGTGCGCTCGTTCGTCTACACCGACGTCGACCGCGACGGCATGCTCGGCGGCATCAACCTCGAGCGCGTCACCCAGATCGCCCAGGTCGTGCGCGGCCGGTTCATCTACTCGGGCGGCATCGGGTCCCTGGACGACCTGCGGGCGCTGCGCGACCTGCGCCAGGTCAACCTCGGCGGGGTCATCGCCGGCAAGGCGCTCTACGAGGGGCGCTTCACGATCGCCGAGGGCCAGGCGGCCCTGCGCCCCGAGCGCAAGCCGCGCAAGCGGCCCTACCGCCCGGTCCCGGCCGCCGACTGAGCCCGTGCACCTCAAGCGCGTCATCCCGTGCCTCGACGTCGACGCCGGACGCGTCGTGAAGGGGACGAACTTCGTCGGCCTGCGCGACGCGGGCGACCCGGTCGAGCTCGCCGCCCGCTACGACGCCGAGGGGGCCGACGAGCTCGTCTTCCTCGACATCACCGCCACCAGCGACCAGCGCGGCACGATCGTCGACCTGGCGCGGCGGGCGGCCGACCACGTCTTCATCCCGTTCACGATCGGCGGCGGCATCCGCTCGGTCGCCGACGCCCAGCAGGTGCTCGACGCCGGTGCCGACAAGGTCAGCGTCAACTCAGCCGCGGTCGCCCGGCCCGAGCTGCTCGACGAGCTCGCCGAGCACTTCGGCAGCCAGTGCGTCGTGCTGGCGATCGACGCCAAGGCCCGTGCGGACGGCGACGGCTGGGAGGTCTACGTCGCCGGCGGCCGGACGGCCACGGGCCGCGACGCCGTGGAGTGGGCGCGCGAGGGCGTCGCGCGCGGAGCGGGAGAGATCCTGCTGACCTCGATGGACCGCGACGGCACCCGCGACGGCTA
>JBDZVZ010000078.1:11797-14930 GCA_040255945.1 Solirubrobacterales bacterium
ACCTTGATGCCCTTGCGGCGCATCTCGAGGATCCGGTGGACCTGCGCCTTGCGGCGCGCCACCCGGCGCTGGACGTAGCGCCGGTGGCGGCGCTGCTGCACGGCGCGGCGGTGGTCGGCGCGGCGCTTGCGCTCGCCCTTGGTCAGCGTCCCCGTGCTCGTCCGGCCGCGCTCGGCGAACATGTACAGCGACGAGTAGCCGTTGAGGTAGAGGCGCTTGCCGTCGGAGATCACCGGGTTGAACGCGCCGCGGCCGACCCCCCAGACCTTGCGACCGGTGTTGACGCCGAGCGCGACCGTCGAGCGCTTGCCGAGGTTCGAGTAGAACACCAGGTTGCCGATGACGACCGGGCCGCCGGAGATCCGGCCGCCGGCGTTGTGCGTCCAGCGCACGTTTCCGGTCCGCGCGTTGAAGGCGTACAGCTTGCCGTCGTAGGAGCCGGCGAACACCGTGCCGCCCTGGGCGTCGGACACCGCCGGCGACGAGTAGACGTAGCTGCCGGTCTTGTGCCGCCACGCAAGCCGGCCGTCCTTGGCGCCGAACGAGTAGACGAAGCCGTCGGTGTTGCCGAGGTACACCCGGCCGTAGGCGACCGACGGGGTCGCATAGAACGTGCCGGACTTCAGGCCGAACGCGCCGCCGCTGGTCCCGGTGCGCCAGATGCGGTGGCCGTCGGCGCGGCTGATCGCCGTGACCTGGCCGGCGTAGTCGCCGAAGATGAGCATGCCGTTGTAGAGCGCCAGCGCGGCCTTCACCGCGCCGCCGCTGCGGTAGGTCCAGCGGATCGCGCCGTCGCGGGCGCGCAGCGCGTAGACCGTCCCGTCCTCGCTGCCGAAGTAGAGGCGGCCGCCGTCGAGCAGCGGCGAGGACTCAGACCGGCTCGGCAGCTTGCGCGACCACTTCGTGCGGCCGTCGTCGGCGTCGGTGGCCACGACGCGCCCGGCGCCGGCGCCCTTGTCGCGCTCGAGTAGGACGTTGTAGACCGTGCCGTGCCCGCAGGCCGGCGAGGCCGCCGCCAGGTAGCCGAGCTTCTTCTTCCAGCGCACCTCGCCGGTGCGCCGGGAGATCTTGTAGAGCGCCCCGTTGTTCTTCAGCAGGTAGAGCGAGCGCCCGCAGAGCACCGGCGTGAACTCGAGCAGGATTCGGCCGGTCATCCGCCAGCGCTCGGTGAACGGGGGCGTGAGCGGCCGGTCGAGCGGGAGGTAGCGCGTCCGGGACTTCGTCAGCCCGTACACGGGCCAGGCGAAGCCGTCGTCGAACGGATCCTTGGCGTTGCGCTTGACCGGGGGCTGGGTCGCCGTGGTGGGCGGCGCGGCGTCGAACTCCACGTCGGGGTTCGAGACGTTGCCGGGGCTTCGGGTCAGCACCACGACCGCGACGATCGCGAGCGCCAGGGCGACGAGCCCGAGCGCAGCCCAGATCCGCCGGCGGCGGTGTCCGCCGGAGGGGGACATGCGCCACACGATAGGCGGCGCGGGTCAGAACCGCCGTCGGTCGTGCGACCATCGCGCCGATGCGGACACCGGCCGAGGCCCTCGAAGCGCTGGGCGCGATGCCGTGCGGGCGGCGGCTGCTCGAGCTGCTCGCCGGCCGCCCTGACGCGTGGCTGGTCGGCGGCGCCGTCCGCGACCTGCTGCTGGGCCGTGAGCCGCGCGAGCTCGACGTCGTCACGACCGGCGACGCGGCGCTGCTGGCCGCCGAGCTCGGCGAGGTCCAGGCCGCCCATGAGCGCTTCGGGACGTTCCTCGTGCGCTTCGGCCCGTGCGCCTACGACGTCGTGCGCGCCCGCGCCGAGCGCTACGCCCACCCGGGCGCGCTGCCCGACGTGCGCCCGGCCGGGCTGGAGGACGACCTGGCCCGCCGGGACTTCACGATCAACGCGGTCGCGCTACGCGCCGACGGCGAGCTGCGCAGCGTGCCGGGCGCGCTCGGCGACCTCGGCGAGGGGCGGCTGCGGATCCTCCACGACCGATCGTTCTGCGACGACCCGACCCGGCTGTGGCGGCTCGTGCGCTACGCGGTACGGCTCGGCTTCGCCCCCGAGCCGCAGACCGACCGGCTCGCCGCCGAGGCCGTGCGCGGCGACGCGCTGTCGACGGTCAGCGGCGACCGGCTCGGTGCCGAGCTGCGGCTGGCGCTGCGCGAGCCGCGACCCCTCGATGCGCTGCACGCCGCCCAGAACCTCGGGCTCGTCGCCGGACTCGACCTCGACCCGGGGCGCGTCGTCAGCGCCCTGGCGATCCTGCCGCCCGACGGCCGGACCGACCTCACCGTCCTCGGGGCCGTCGTGCCCGACGGCGACTGGGCGGCGCCCTTCGGCTTCGGCCCCGCCGAGCAACGCGTCCTCGACCGCTGCGCCCGGCTGGCGCCCGTGGTCGCGGATCGGCCCTCCGCCGTGGCCCGGGCGCTGCGCGGCGAGCCGGTCGAGGCCATCGCGGTCGCCGGCGCGCGCGGCGACGCGGCGACCGCCCAGCGCTACCTTGAGTCCTGGCGGCACGTGCGGCTGCAGATCGACGGCCGCGACCTCGTGCTCGCCGGCGTGCCCGAGGGGCCCGAGGTCGGAGACCGGCTGGCCCGCGTGCTCGACCGGCGCCTCGACGGCGAGCTCGACGATGGTCGTGAGGCCGAGCTCGCCGCCGCGCTCTCGAACTAGGATCCGGTGCGATGGGGATGATCGAGCTGGAGCTTCCGGGCGCGCAGGTGCGGTTCACCGACCGCGAGGGCGGCGTCTCCGCAGGGCCCTACAGCTCGCTGAACCTCGGCCCGTGGACCGACGACGATCCGGACGCCATCGCCGAGAACCGGCGGCGCGCCGCCGTCGGGCATCCGGTCGCCTACGGCAGGCAGGTCCACGGCACGTTCGTCCAGCTGGCCAACGGTCCGACCCGCCGACCACGCCACGCCGACGGGCAGGCCACGGCGGTGCCCGGGCTCGCGTTGATGGTCCTCACCGCCGACTGCCTGCCGATCGCCCTGGCCGGCAACGGCGCGGTGGCGATGCTGCACGCGGGCTGGCGCGGCCTGGCCGACGGGATCGTCGAGGCGGGTGTCGCCGCGCTGCGCGAGCTCGGCGACGACGGCGAGCTGCATGCGGCGATCGGCCCGGGCGCCGGGGCCTGCTGCTACGAGGTCG
>JBDZVZ010000079.1:0-14898 GCA_040255945.1 Solirubrobacterales bacterium
CGATGTACTACATCTAGGCTTTTCGCATGGGCGACGCGACCCCGCAGCTGCGCGCCTCCGACGCCGACCGCGAGCACGCGGCTGAGCTGCTGCGCCGGGCGGCGGGGGAGGGACGGCTGACCGTCGAGGAGCTCGACGAGCGGCTGCACCAGGCGCTCGAGGCGCGCACGCGCGGCGAGCTCGAGGCGCTTGTGGCCGACGTCGTCGTGGGGCCTGCGGACCGGTTGCCGGTCGGCGCGCCGGCGGCCGGCGGGGCCGGCGTGACGGTCCGGCCGGGGCCGGGCGGCTCGCGCTGGCTGATCTCGATCATGGGCGGGGCGACCCGGCGCGGCAGCTGGCGCCTGGGTGAGCGCTGCACGGCGATCAACGTCTGGGGCGGCTGCGATCTCGACCTGCACGGCGCCGAGCTGGCCGCCCACGACGTCTCTCTGAACGTCTTCACGTTCATGGGCGGCGGTGACTTGCGCGTGCCCGACGGCCTGAACGTCGAGGTGTCCGAGCTGGCCATCATGGGCGGCAACGACGTGCTTCTGGGCGAGGCGTGCCCGGACCCGGGCGGCCCGACGGTCCACGTGCGCCTGTTGACGATCATGGGCGGCTTCGACATCCGTCGCGGGCGGCGCCGCTCCCGGCGCGAGCGCCGCGAAGAGCGCCGGCGCAGGCGCGAGCAGCGCGACCTCGAGCGCCGGCAGGGTGCCTTACCGCAACCGCCCGAGCCGCCGCAACCTCCCGGTTCTGGATAGGACGCGCTAGCAGGCCCGGCGGACAACAACGCTTGTGCTGAGGGGCGCTCTCTGGCATTGTGCTCTTTGTCACCTAAAGCGTTGGAGGCGCCCATGACCGAAGCCGGTCCTGCGCAGATCGAGCTGATCCGCCGGTACGCCCGCACCCTCCGGGAGCTGCACGCTGACGCCATGCGAGCGCGTGGCCCGCACATCGGCGCCCGTGAACGGCGCCAGCGGGCCGCGCAGGATGCGCGCGCGTCGGTGACCAAGGCTGCGGACGCCATCTCGGGGCGTTCGACGAGCCTGCCGGCATCCTGACCTCACGGGAGACATCCGGGCGCGGCCGCTAGTCTGGCTGCGCCCGAAATGTCCCGAATCCCGACCAACATCTCGGACCTCGTCGGCCGCACGCCGATCGTCCGCCTCAGCCGGCTCGAGCCCGAAGGGGTCGAGCTCTACGGCAAGCTCGAGGCGTTCAACCCGGGCGGATCGGTCAAGGACCGCATCGGCATCGCGATGATCGAGGCCGCCGAGGCCGAGGGCCGCATCGAACCGGGCCGCACGACGATCGTCGAGGCGACCTCCGGCAACACGGGCATCGCGCTGGCGTTCGTCTGCGCCGCCAAGGGCTACGAGCTGGCGATCTTCCTGCCGCAGGGCATGTCGCGCGAGCGCGAGGCGCTGCTGCGCCTCTACGGCGCCCGGGTCGAGATCGTCGAGTCGCTCGGCGGCATGAACGAGGCGGTCGAGGCCGCTCGGAGCGCCGCGGCCAGCGGCGACGCCTTCCTGCCCGACCAGTTCTCCAACCCGGCCAACCCGGACATCCACCGCCGCACGACCGGCCCGGAGATCCTGGCGGCGCTCGACGGCGACGTCGACGTCCTCGTGGCCGGCGTCGGCACCGGCGGCACGATCAGCGGGGCAGGAGAGGCGTTGAAGGCGCACAAGCCGGACGCGCAGGTCGTCGCCGTCGAGCCGGCCTCCTCGGCCGTGCTGAGCGGCCGGGCGCCCGGGCCGCACCGCATCCAGGGCATCGGCGCGGGCTTCGTCCCGGCCGTGCTCAACCGGGACGTCATCGACGAGGTGCTCCCGTGCAGCGACGACGACGCGATCGCCACCGCGCACCTCGCCGCTGAGCGCGAGGGCGTGCTGGCCGGCATCTCCAGCGGGGCGGCCCTGTGGGCGGCCCTCGAGGTCGCCCGGCGCGACGAGTCGCGCGGCAAGCGGATCGTCGCGATCCTGCCCGACTCGGGCGAGCGCTACATCTCGGCGCCGTTCTTCGCCCCGGCCTAGTCGCGACCGCCCGCCACCGATACCCTCGCGGGCCGATGCTCGGCCTCGGCACCCTTCGGCGCGTCGCCCGTGAGCTGCGGCTGGACGTCACCGCCGCCCACGACCGTGACCCGGCCGCCCGCGGCGTCTCGTCGGCCGAGATCCTGCTCGCCTGGCCGGGCGTGCAGGCGGTACTCGCCCACCGGGTCGCCCACGCGCTGCACGACCTCGGCGTGCCGCTCGCCCCGCGGGCCATCGCCTACGGCGCTCGCGCCGTGACCGGCATCGAGATCCATCCGGCCGCCGAGATCGGCGAGGGCCTGTTCATCGACCACGGCATGGGCGTCGTCGTCGGCGAGACCGCCGAGATCGGCAGCGACGTCACCCTCTACCAGGGCGTGACGCTCGGCGGCACGGGGTTTGCGACCGGCAAGCGCCATCCGACGGTCGGCGACGACGTCGTCATCGGGTCGGGCGCCAAGCTGCTGGGCCCGGTCGTCGTGGGCCGTGGCGCGAAGGTCGGCGCGAACTCGGTCGTCATCAACGACGTGCCGCCCGCGAGCACCGTCGTCGGCAACCCGGGCCACGTCGTGCGGATCGACGGCCGCCGCCCCGAGGGGCCCGACGCCGACTGGATCCACCTGCCCGACCCGGTCGCCGACGCGATGCGCGAGCTGACGCGCCGGCTGGCCGATCTCGAGCGGCGGGTGGCCGACCTGGGCGGCGAGGCGCCGCCCGAGCAGCCGCAGGGCGAGGTGCGCCTGCTGCGGCCGGTGCGCGGCCGCAACCCGGCCGGCGGCTGAGGCTCGGCGGTGCCGGCGTGGCAGCATGCCGGGCAGATGAACGCCAAGCCCGTCTCCGCCTCTCACTCGCTGCTGGCCCACTGGATGGGGCCGACCGACACGAACTTCCAGGGCACGATCCACGGTGGCACCGTCCTGAAGTTCGCCGACGAGGTCGCCGGGCTGGCCGCGACCCGGCACTCGGGTCTGCGGGTCGTCACCGCCGGCCTGGATCGCGTGACGTTCCTGGAGCCGATCCATCAGGGCGAGCTCGTCACGCTCGAGGCGTCGGTCAACGCCGTCTGGCGCACGTCGATGGAGGTCGGCGTGCGCGTCACCGCGGTGCAGCCGCGCAGCGGCGACGAGCCGCGCCACACGAACTCGGCCTACTTCACGATGGTCGCCCTCGACGACGACGGCCACCCGGCACCGATCCCGCCGCTGCGCTGCGAGACGCCCGAGGAGCAGCGCCGCGAGCGCGAGGCGCAGACCCGCCGGCGCAACCGCCTGGCCGAGCGCGACGACGTGCTCGCCGGTCGCCACGCCGGCGGCGCGTCCTCCGCCTAGGCCCAACGGCCATATCAGTAGTAGACCGTGCGGCAGCGGTGGCGCGGACGCGCCTTGTACTCCGGCGCCTGGCCGCGGTTCCACAGCCACGTGTCCAGCACACGGGCCGGCACGCCCAGGCGGCCGGCCAGCAGCTCGCAGGCGTGCACGGCGCAGGCCCGGATCTCCTGCTCGCGGCGGCCGGACTCCAGCAGGCGGCCCGCATCGATGTCGGCCGCCAGCTGGGCGTCGTAACGCAGGACGCCGTCGCAGCGCAGGACGTGGGGCACGAGGTTGTCGGCGAAGATCGTCAGGCGGTCGAGGTCGCCGAACCGGGCGAGCCCGGCGAGATGGAGGTCGTTGGGGACGATCTGGGCGCGCTTGTAGAAGCCGCGGTCGTCGTAGAGGGCCATGCCGGTGGCGAGGACCGTCGCCAGGCGCTCGGCCGAGCCGGCCGTCTCGGCGACGAGATCCAGCGCGCTGCGGTCACCGAGAAACCGGCCGAGCTCGCGCAGCGCCTGGGCGTAGAGCGACATGAGCTCGTGGTCGGCGGGCTGTCCCAGGACGGCCGCCACGTGCTCGGTGCGCATCGTGCGCAGCTGCTCGTTGCTCCAGTGCTCGCCGGCGCGCGCATGATCGGCGAGGTTCCACGCGATCGTGAAGTAGCCCGAGACCGCGCGGCCGTTGGCCGGGTCGACGCGCTTGTGCAACGTCGGAAACCAGCCGGAGCCGAAGTTCATCGTGTCGAGGACGAGCAGGTAGCCGGCGACCGCGCCGGGCGGTCCCTCCAGGAAGTGGCGGACCGGATCGAGGCCCGGGTCGACGATCGGCAGCGGCCCGGCGCCCGCGTCGTACGCGGCCAGCGCCGCCTCGTCGATGCGGACGTGGCGCGCCTGGGCGGCCACGGCGGCCGCGAACGTCCGGACGTCGTCGGTGAGGGCCATCGCCGGGCGAGCCTAGGCGATGGACGCCGTCGACCGTCGCCCTCAAGGACGCCGGGACCCGGCCGATGCCCGTGAACAGCGGCCCGGCCCCAGGGCGCGCTCTGCGGCCACCGCGTCCTCCATGCCGTCCCTGACCCCGTCGCTCTCGAACGTCCTCGCCGTCGCTGCCGTCGCGATGGTGATGCTGACCGGAGCCGCCGCGGCCCCGGGCATCGCCGACGCCGCGGTCTCCTTCCGCAGCGCGTCCTGCGCGCCCGCGAACCTGAGCGCCACGGGCGCGGGCTCGTTCTCGTTGCCCAAGCCGACCGGAGCGGTCACCGGCGACCTGCTCGTCGTGACGCTCAACAAGGCGAACGTCGGCACCTACGACGGCCTCGCGTGGCCTGATGGCCACGGCTGGACGGCCCTCATCGGCACGTCCGACACGGCGCGCAGCTACTACCGGTTCGTCACCGCCGGCGACCCGAGCAGCTACACGCTGCTCACCTGGACGAGCCACAGCGGCAGCACCGCCGAGATCGTCGGGGCGATGACCGCCTACAGCGGCGCCTTCACGACGACCCCGTTCGCCACCGCCGGCGCCGAGGTGAGCGGCAGCGGGGCGTCGATCGCGCTGCCGAACACGACCAGCAGCTATGCGGGCAGCATGCGCGTCTCGATCGTCGCCATCGGCGACGACCGGACCAACTCGTTCTCCTCCGGGCTCACCGAGGACTGCGACGTCGAGAGCGGCGCCGACGTCGGCATCTCCAGCGCTCACGAGCCGGTCGGAGTGGGAACGACGCCGTCGCGCACGGCGACCCAGAGCGGCAGCGGCGTCTGGGTGGCACAGACCTACGTCATCAACTCGGTGCCGCCGTGCGGCACCGGTGGGGTGAACCCCTCGTGGCCCGGGAGCATCGCGTTCCCGGCCGTCACCCTCGACGGCACGGCGCAGACGTCGTCGACGACCGCGACCCTCACGATCGACGATCAGACCGCGTCGGGCGCCGGCTGGCACCTCGACCTCACGAGCACCGCGTTCGCCAACGGGGGCTACCGCCTCCCCGACGACGCGACCTCGATCACCGGCGTGACCCCAAGCGCGGGCGCGGGCCGCTGCAGCGCGCCGGTCAACGCCGTGAGCTATCCGGTCATCGTCCCGGCGGGCGCCGCGCCGCCCACCGCGACGCGGATCTTCGAGGCGGCGGCCGGGTCTGGCGCCGGCCCGACGAACCTCGCGTTCGCCATGGCGCTCAGCGTGCCGGCGGTGGCCCGCAAGGGCAGCTACGGCGCCGAGTGGACGTTCACCGTCTCGTCAGGACCCTAGGGGCACGGCTCAACTCACCTTCGCGCAGGCCGATCCCCAGGGTAATGCGGCAAGCCGGGTCCTCAGCTGTCGATCTCGTTCCGCTGGCCGAACGCATGCGGATGATCTCCCTGTTTCGGGGGATCGCCGTCGCGCTCGTCATCGGCGGGTGGTTCGCGTTCCCGTCCGCACGCGGCCTCTCGCTGGAGCAGACCCTGTGGGCCGGCCCCGGCTACCTCGCCGCCACCCTCGTCGTCGTCGCGCTCTGGCGGCGCCGCCGTCGGCCCACGCCCGTGCTCTTCGGCCTGCTGGCCATGGCCGACAGCGCCTACCTCGCCTGGTCGTCGTACGTGACCGCGGGCCTCGACTCGCCGCTGCGGCACCTCATCGTCGTCCAGATCATCACGTTCTCGCTGCTGGCGTCGTTCCGCACGGGGCTCAAGCTCGTCTTCTTCAACGCCTGCCTGCTGCTGTCGGCCGCCTACCTCCAGGAGACCGGCGCCCTGGACGCGCTCGGCGGCGACGCCGTCCATTTCTGGGGGCCGGCCTACGAGAAGATCGCCGTCGAGCTCGGCCTCTTCCTGCTGGCCGCGGTCGCGACCACGACGTTCGCGGCCGTCAACGAGCGGGAGCTGCGGCGCCGGCGCTACGACCTCGAGGCGCTCGCCCGGTTCGCGCTCGCGCTCGAGGCGGTCGAGACGCCCGACGACGTCGCGGCGACGATGCTCGATGCCATCGCGCAGGTCTATGACTGCGACTCCGGCGTCGTCGTCCACGGTGCCGGCGCCCCGCTTCGCGCGCTCGCGGTCCGTGGTGAGGTCGATCCCGCGCTGGCCACCGGCGGCGGCGAGGGCCTGCTCGAACGGTCGCCGGTCGTCGCCCTGGCGATCGCCGAGCAGCGGAGCCTGCTCGTCTCCCACCGGGGTGAGGACGATGCGATCCTCGCGGCGTTCGGTCCCCGTGCCAACGTCATGATCATCCCGGTGCGTGAGCGCGACGGAACCGTGGTCGGCGCCGTGGTCGTCCGCCATCCGGTCCGGCACGGGTCCCGCGTCGAGCGCCGTGTGCTGTCGATGGTCGAGCGCTTCGTGTCGCACGGGTCGCTCGCGTTGGCCAACGCGTGCCTGCTCGAGGAGGTCCGGGACCTCGCGATCACCGACGGTCTCACCGGCCTGCCCAACCGGCGCCATCTCGACGAGCTGCTCGAGCGTGTCTGCGCCCAGTCCGCGCGCGGCCACGGTGCCCTCACGCTTCTGATGGTCGACATCGACCACTTCAAGCGGTTGAACGACACCTACGGTCATCAGGTCGGCGACGAGGTGCTCCGGCTCGTCGCCCGGACGCTCGACGAGAGCCTACGCGCCGGCGACATCGCCGCTCGCTATGGCGGCGAGGAGTTCTGCGTCGTCATGCCGGGGGCGACGGGCGCAGCTGCCGTGAACGCCGCCGAGCGGCTACGAGCGGCGATCGAGCGGGCCAGCGTCGATCCGCCGGTGACGGCCAGCGTCGGCGTCGCGTTCGGTCCTCTGCACGGACAGCTGCCGGTCGACCTGACCGAGGCGGCCGACGCCGCCCTGTATGCCGCCAAGCGCGCCGGTCGCAACCGGGTGATGGTCGCGGAACCCGCCGAGCGCCCGCGCCTGGCGGGGTGATCGCCGTCCGCCCGCGTCGACGCTCCTGGCTGTTGGCCGCCGGCCTGGCGGTCGTCGCGTCCGCCGCCTGCGTCCCGCCCGCGGTCGCCGGCGACGGCGGCGTCGGGTTTCGCCCGCACAGCGAGGCCGGGTCGACGCTCGACGGTGGGTTCCTCGTCCTGCGGGTCGCCCCGGGCGGCCGGGCCGCGGGCTCGTTCGTCATGACGAACTCGCGCTCCGAGCCGGCGAACGTCGCGATCTACCCGGCCGACGGCCTGACCGGCGCGACGACCGGGATCGTCTACGGCGGTGCGGGGGAGCCGCTGCGACGCGCGGGCAGCTGGCTGACGCCGGATGCCCGCAGCGCCATCCTCGGCGCCCGCTCCGAGCGGGTCGTGACCTTCACCGTCCACGTTCCGGACGGCACGCCCCCCGGCGATCACGTGGGCAGCGTCGTGCTCCAGCAGAGCGCGACCGGCGACGGCCCGATCACCCAGATCCTGCGCAGCGTCGTCCCGGTCTTCGTCGAGGTGGCCGGTCCCGCTGCACGGTCGCTGGCCGTCGAGGGCGCCGGCGTCGGGGTCGCGCCCGGCTCCCGGAGCGCCCCGGCCGTCACGGTGACGATGCGCAACACCGGCCGGCGCATCTGCCGTCCGCGGCTCTCGGTCGCGCTCGACGGTGGCGCGGAGCGGGGCGCCCCGGTCAGCCGCCAGCTCGACGCGATCCTGCCGGGCGACACCGTGCCGTACGTGCTGCGCTGGCCGCGCGAGCTCCAGGCCGGCCGCTACACCGTCACCGCCGCGACCTCGGACTGCGGCGAGCCGCGATCGACGAGCGCACCCGCCGAATGGACCGCGCCGGGGGCGCCGGGGGTCGGGGCGCCGGCCGCTCCATCGAATCCTCCTGCGCCCGCCGGGAACGTGACGACCCCACCGCGGGGCGGATCGGGCTCGACGGACCGTGCCCGCCCGCGCCGCACGCGGTCGGCTCCGGTCACGCCCCGCCGCGACCCCGACGCGTCGACCCGCGGCGCCGGCCCGGCCGTCGCCACCCCGGGCGCCGCCGCCGGAAGCGAGGGCTGGCTCGACAAGGTGCGCGACGCGATCCGGGAGCACGCCGTCGCCGTGCTGACCCACGCGACGGTCCCGCTGGCGGTGATCGGGCTGCTGCTCCTGCTGTTCTTCGTCCAGGAGGCCATCGACCGCCGCGATCCGAAGCTCGCGCTGGCGCCGGTTCACCGCGAGCCCGACCTCGGGTTCGACCCCGACCCGCTCGGGACCGTCGGCCCCGGCCTTTCGTCCAGCGCGCATGGAGCGCGGGCCATGCCGACCGAACCCTCAGGCTGAGTGTCGTCGTGACCCCGGCGCCGGCACCGACGCCCGACCTCTCGTCATCCGCCCGGAGGCGTTGACCCCTCATGCGACACATCCGACACTTCCTCACGGCCGCCGCCACGTGCGGCGTCACGACGCTGCTCGCCGCCGCGCCTGCGATGGCGGTGCCCGCCTCGGCGACCGTCAACGCCGGCTCGCTGTCGTTCATCGGCGGCACGCCCGCCGCGGTCGCGTTCCCCGCCGTGACGCTCGACGGCACGAACCAGACGGCGACCCAGACGCAGGCCTTCGACGTCAGCGACGCCACCGGCACCAACAGCGGCTGGAACATCACGGCCACCTCGACGACGTTCACCGCGTCGGGGCATACCCTTCCCGACGACGCCACGACGATCCAGGCCGCGCCGACCCTCGCCTGCGATGCCAGCTCGTCCTGCACCCTCGCGACCAATGCCGTCAGCTACCCGTACGCCCTGCCCGCCGCCGCCGTCGCGCCCACGGCGACCAAGATGTTCACCGCCGCGGCCAACACCGGCATGGGCAACCAGACCCTCACCCCGACCTGGACGCTGTCGGTCCCGGCCGATGCCTGGGCCGGTGGTGCGGGCACGCCGTACCAGTCGACCTGGACGTTCACGCTCGTCAGTGGCCCGTAGCGTCGCCAGCATCCTCGCCGCGCTGCTGCTCGGCCTCCTCGCCGCCGCCACGGCGGCGTCGGCGGCCGCCTCCCCGGTGGTCGGCGGGTTCAGTGCCCGGGTGGTCGACGACGAGGGCCGGCCGATGTCGGCGACCTACCTCGAGCGGACGGTCAGCGCCGGCGCCGGCTTCACCGGCCGGATGCTCGTCTCCAACCAGTCCGACCGTCCCGTGCGCCTCCGCGTCTATCCGGTCGACGGGCTCACCGGAGCCACGACGGGGACGGTGTACGCCAACCGTGAGAACGCCCGCCGCGAGACCGGCCGGTGGCTGACCCCTGCGGTCTCGAAGCTCACGCTCGCTGCGGGTTCGACCCGGCTCATCACGGTGCGGGTCGCGGTGCCGGCCGACGCCCGCCCGGGCGATCATGTCGGCGCCGTCGTCTTCGAACGCCCGCCGGCGAGTAAGCGTGGCGGCAACTTCTCCATCAAGGAGGTCGTGCGCGTCGCGATCGCCGTGCACCTGCGGGTGCGCGGCGAGGCCCACCGCACCATGGGTCTCGGCTCGGTGGCGCTGAAGGCGCTGCCCGGAACCCAGGCCCCCTCGGTCGTCGTCGGGCTGCGCAACACCGGCGAGCTGCTGTGCAAGCCGAACCTCGAGGTGATGCTGCACGAGGGCGGCCGGCGCGTGGGGGCCGAGCGCCGGCAGCTCGACACCGTGCTGGCCGGCGACGACATCAGCTATCCGATGCCGTGGCCGACCCCGCTGGGCGCCGGCACCTACGAGGCGACCGCGACCGTCACCGGGTGCGGCACGCCGTCGACCCGGCGCACGACGGTCACGCTCGCCGACGACCTGCTGAGCACCCCCGCCCGGCCGGAGGCGACCGCGCCGGCGACGGACGACGACAGCGGCGGCGGCGTGCCGACCTGGGCGGTCGTCGCGATCGCCGCGGCGGCGCTCATCGTCGGCTTCCTGCTCGCGCGGCGCCGCCCGCGCGAAGATCGCAGCCAGCCGTCTGAAAGCTGAGTGGCGGCCCCCGCCGGGGATGAGTAGCGGCGGCCGCCGGGGCGCAGAGTACGCCCGGCTCCGGCGGATCGGCGGACGGCCGCCGACGCCGCCCGCGTGCCTATCCTGAAGCGGTGCCGTCCGACACCGCCTCCGAGCAGCGCGTCGCCGATCTCCTCGAAGGGCTCAACGCGCCGCAGCGCGAGGCCGTCCTGCACCCCGAGGGCCCGCTGCTCATCCTCGCGGGCGCCGGCTCGGGCAAGACGCGGGTCCTGACGCACCGCATCGCCTATCTCGTCCACACCGGGCGGGCGCGGGCCGGCGAGATCCTCGCGATCACGTTCACCAACAAGGCGGCGGCCGAGATGCGCGAGCGCGTCGGTCTGCTGCTCGGGCACTCGACGCGCGCGATGTGGGTCATGACGTTCCACGCCGCCTGCGCGCGGATCCTGCGCGCCGAGGCGCCCCGGCTGGGCTACACGCGCCAGTTCACGATCTACGACGCCGCCGACACCCGCCGCCTGGTCAAGCGCTGCCTGGACGAGATCGGGGTCGACACGAAGCGCTTCACGCCCGCCGCGGTCCAGTCGCAGATCTCCGGCGCCAAGAACCAGCTGCGCGATGCGGCCGCCTACGCCCAGCTCGTCGGCGGCTACTTCGAGCAGACCGTCGCCGAGGCCTACGCGATCTACGAGCGCGAGCTGCACCGCATGAACGCCATGGACTTCGACGACCTGCTGGTCAACGTCGTCAACGTCCTGCAGCTCTTCCCGGAGGTCCGCGCGCGCTACGGCGCCTCGTTCCGGCACGTGCTCGTCGACGAGTACCAGGACACCAACCATGCCCAGTACCGGCTGCTGCAGCTCATCGCCGGCGAGCACCGCAACCTCGCGGTCGTCGGCGACGACGCCCAGTCGATCTACAGCTTCCGGCACGCCGACATCCGCAACATCCTGGACTTCCAGGATGACTTTCCGGACGCGAAGGTCGTCAAGCTCGAGCAGAACTACCGCTCGACGCAGACGATCCTCGACGCGTCCAACGCGGTCATCGCCCACAACCGCGGCCAGCTCCACAAGACGCTGTGGACCGAGGTGGGGGAGGGCGACCCGATCGTCATCCGCGAGCTCGAGGATGAGCACGCCGAGGCCCGCTATGTGCTCGGCGAGGTCCACCGGCTGCGCGACGAGGGCGTCTCGTTGGCCGAGATCGCCTGCTTCTACCGGACCAACGCCCAGTCCCGGGTGCTCGAGGACACGCTCGTGCGTGCCGAGGTGCCCTACCAGGTCATCGGCGGCACGAAGTTCTACGAGCGGGCCGAGATCAAGGACGCGATGGCCTACCTCACGCTGCTGGCCAACCCGGCCGACGCGATCGCCTTCACGCGCGTGGCCAACTCGCCCAAGCGCGGCATCGGTCAGACGTCGCTGTCGCGGGTGCTCGCCCACGCCGACAACGCGGGGCTGACGGTGTGGGAGGCGGCGGCCGACCCGGCCGGGGTACCCGGCCTGGGCACCGCGGCGATCCGGGCCTTCGAGCGGTTCATGTCGGTCATGGCCGAGCTGCGCGCCCGGGCGGCCGACGGCATCCCGATCGGCGACCTGCTCGAGACGGTGCTGCACGAGAGCGGCTACCTGGAGGCGCTGGAGGCCGAGCGGACGATCGAGGCCCAGGGGCGGATCGAGAACCTCACCGAGCTCGTCGAGGTCGCCCGCGAGTTCGACGGCACGACCGATGCGACGGAGGACCGCCTCGACGCGTTCCTGCAGCAGGTGGCCCTCGTCGCCGACACGGACTCGCGCAAGGACGACGAGGGCCTG
Source organism: Solirubrobacterales bacterium (assembly GCA_040255945.1). Taxonomy (GTDB): domain Bacteria; phylum Actinomycetota; class Thermoleophilia; order Solirubrobacterales; family Solirubrobacteraceae; genus Baekduia. The sequence continues at coordinate 11,987 of JBDZVZ010000079.1, forward strand.
GTGACCCTCATGACGCTGCACAACGCCAAGGGCCTCGAGTACCCGATCGTCTTCATGATCGGCTGCGAGGAGGGCATCTTCCCGCACTCGCGGTCGATCGACGAGGGCACGCTCGAGGAGGAGCGGCGCCTCTGCTACGTCGGGATGACGCGGGCGATGCGGTCGCTGACGCTCACCCACGCCCGGCGGCGCAACGTCTTCGGCTCGGCCGCCTACGGGCTGGCGAGCCGGTTCCTGGCGGAGATCCCGCCGGAGCTCGCCGACCGCGAGAGCGCGGCCGGCCTCCTTGCCGCCGGCACGTCCGCCGACCGCGGCGTGCGGCCGCGGGCGATGTCGTCGTGGGCATCGATGCGCTCCGATGCGTCGGCCGCCTCGGGCGGGGGTGCGTCGTCGTTCGCGCTCGGCGACGACGTGCTGCACGCGGCGTTCGGCGAGGGCGTCGTCATCGGGGTCGAGCCGGGCGGGGTCATCGTCGTGCGCTTCGCCGGCGACGCGGGCGAGCGCAAGCTCATGGCCGACTACGCGCCGATCACCAAGCGCTGAGCTCCTCCGCGGTTTCGTCACGGGCGCGTGTTGTGCCGTGACGGGACGGGCCGCAGGCTCGTCGTCATGAGACGACGCAGACTGACCGGCGAGGTGTTGAAGGTCTTCGACGAGCCCGTCTGGGAGCCGCTGCTGGAGGTCGTCGGTGACGAGCTCGTCGACGGCTGGATGTGGATGTTCACGGTCGAGCTGGAGGACGGTACGCCGCTGCAGGCCTACAAGCACCGCGACACGCGCTGCTACCTCCATCTCGACCCGGATGGCAACGCCTACGACTACTCGCACGAGCCGGGTCCGGGCGGCAGCTACGGGCAGAGCTGGTACACGGAGATTCCCGTGCTCTACGCGTTCGCCGGCGCGATGTGGGCGTGGCCGGCGCTCAGCGCCGGCGCCGATGACCTCGAGCGGGTGGAGGAGCGGCTCGCCGAGCTGCTCGAGCAGCGTGCGGCGGCGTGACCCGACCGAGGTGCGCCGGTACGCTGAGCCGATGCTCACCGTCGGCGGCGCACCCGTGCACCGGTTCACGGTCGATGACCTCACGGCGATGGTCGAGGCCGGCGTGCTGCCCGAGGCCCGCGGCATCGAGCTCGAGCTGCTCGGCTGAGGCGGCCGTCGGCCAGCCGAGCCGGGCGATAGGTTCCGGGTGGTGACGGCGAGCATCATCGACGGCAAGGCCATCGCCCAGCGCACCCGCGAGCAGGTCGCCCGCGACGTCGAGGCCTTCGTCGCTCGCACCGGGCGCCGGCCCGGGCTGGCGACGATCCTCGTCGGGGAGGACCCGGCCAGCGCGATCTACGTCGGCGGCAAGCAGAAGGCCTGCCGCGAGGTCGGCATAGAGCCGTTCGACCATCGCCTGCCGGCTGACGCGACCAGCGCCCAGGTCGAGGCGCTCATCGCCCAGCTCAACGCGGACGAGACGGTCAGCGGCATCCTCTGCCAGCTGCCGGTACCCGATCACCTCGACGGCGTCCACCTCACCGGCCTCATCGATGCGGCCAAGGACGTCGACGGGCTCACCCCGCTCAGCGCCGGTCTGCTCGCGCTCGGCCGCGAAGGGCTGCGGCCCTGCACCCCGGCGGGCGTCATGGTCCTGCTCCAGGAGGCGGGCGTCGAGCTGGCGGGCGCCGAGGCCGTCGTCGTCGGCCGCTCGAACCTCTTCGGCAAGCCGATGGCCCAGCTGCTGCTCGCGGCCAACGCCACCGTGACGACCGCCCACTCGCGCACCCGCGACCTGGCGGCGGTCTGCCGCCGCGCCGACGTCCTGGTCGTCGCCGTCGGCCGCGACCGCATGGTGAAGGCCGACTGGGTCAGGCCCGGCGCGGTCGTCGTCGACGTCGGCATGAACCGCAGCCCCGACGGACTCCACGGCGATGTCGACTTCGAGGTCGTCAGGGAGGTCGCGGCCCAGATCACGCCGGTGCCCGGCGGCGTGGGGCCCATGACGATCGCGATGCTGCTGCGCAACACGCTCCAGGCGGCCGGCGGTCGTTCGAGCGGAGTGGCGCGATGAGCCGGCTGCGGACCGGGGAGTGGCTGGCGCTGCTGGCGTCCGTGGCGCTCTTCGGCGTGCTCTTCGGGCGCTGGTTCGACCTCGAGGGCAGCGCGTCCCTGCCGCCGGCCGACGCCGCCAACCGCGCCGGCTGGACCTCGCTGGGCTGGTTCATGGACCTCCTGCTCGCCCTGCTCATCCTCGGCGGCATCGCGGTCGCCGCGACGACCGCCGCCCGCCGCTCGCCGACGTTGCCCATGGCGGCCGACGTCGTCACGTGGGTGTTCGGCTCGCTCGTCTGGTTCGTCCTGCTGTTCGTCGTCATCTCCCAGCCCGGCCTGGGCGTCGGCGCCGGCGACCGGATGGTGAGCGTCGAACCGCTCGCCTACATCGGCCTGGTGCTCGCGGCGCTCATCCCGCTCGGCGCGTTCCTCGCGATGCGCGACGAGCGCGTCGACGCGCCCGAGTCGGCCTACGAGCCACCCCCGCCGCGGCCGCTCCCGCACACCTGAGGCGCCGCGCCCCGGCGCCGGGAGCTTGCTTACACTCCGACGCCGCATGATCGACCGCGAACAGGTTCTCCACGTCGCCCGCCTGGCGCGCCTCGAGCTCACCGACGACGAGGTCGGCCCGATGGCCGACGAGCTGTCGTCGATCCTCGGGCACATCGAGACGATCTCGGCCCTCGAGCTCGACGACGTCGCACCGACGAGCCACGTCGTCGAGGTCGCCAACGCCCTGCGCGCCGACGAGCCGCGCCCGTCGCTGCCGCGTGACGTGGCGCTCGCCAGCGCGCCCGCCGTCGCCGACGACGGCTTCCTCGTTCCCTCGCCCCAGGCATGACCGATCTCACGACCCTCACCGCCAAGCAGGCGGCCGA
>JBDZVZ010000015.1:0-53135 GCA_040255945.1 Solirubrobacterales bacterium
GAACCCGGCCGAGGCGGGAACGAACGCCAGCGATGGCGCCAGCGGCGCGGGGATGACCCACCGCGGCCGCTGCAATAGGCGCCGGACCGCGAACACGGCCACGCCGGCAACCGCCAGCGAGCCTCCGACGGCCAGGCACAGCGCCGCCGCGTCGCTCATCACGTGGTCATCCATGACGCCGTTCATCACCGCCGCGTGGGCGGTCACGGCGACGAGCGCGACCGCGAGCACGGCCAGCGCGACCAGCACCCGGCGGCGCTGGCGGCGAAGCTGGCTGTGAAGCGTGATGAGCACCGTGGCGTAAGCGTAGGTCCGCCGTGGATGTCGGACCGCGCTTTGATGTTCACAATCAGTAGTTCTCCGCCGATGTCTGCGGTGGGTTCGCGCCGGCAGGCGGCTCATCGCGAGACCGAGCCAGCGTCAGCGGTGGTGGGACTCGTGCTCGGAGGGGCTAACGCCGGACGGGGCGGTCGGCGTGTTCTTCGCCGGGGTGGCCGACTCGCCGCCCGAACCGGCGATGGCGGGCCCGATGACGAATGTCGAGAACGTGAACACGACCGCCATCAGCGCGAGCACGCCGCCCGGCACCGCCCACGAACCATGCCGACGCCGCAGGCGGCGCAGCATCGGCACCGCGAGCAGGAACCCGAGCGCGCCGAACAGCAACTTGCCGGTGGCGCCCGCGAGCAGCGCCGCGCCGGCCAGCGGCCCGACGTGATGCAGCACATGCGGGGCGGCACCGAGGACGGCGGCACCGACCGCGGCGACCGCCGCCCGGACGCGCTCGATGACGCCAGGCCGCGCTGCCGCGGCGGGGGCGGGGAGGGCGGGTTCTTCGGCGGTGACGGCGGGCGTGCTCATGACCTATCAGCTGCGGTCCGAGCGGTCCGAGCCGCCGCCGCGGCCGCTCATGCCGCCCATCATCATCCACATCATCGCGCCCATCATCAGCACGCAGCCGACGACGGGCAGGAGGTACAGCGCGCTGCCGGTGGCCAGCACGAAGACCAACGCCACCGCCACCATCGCCGCGCACATCCACATATGAGCTCCGTGTCCGCGCATCACCAGGTCCTTTCGGGAGGAGGTTCGGTAGAGCGACCATACCCCCGAGGGGTAGCTGCGGCGCCCGTCGTCGGCCACATGCCGGTTGCGGGGAACTACGCGACCTGAGCTGTGGTCAACGGCGTCCCAGCCTGTGGCCGGTTGCCGACGACATCCACGTGCCTTCGTCCTACCGTCGGCATCAACGAGCTCTCGACCGAGGCGGTGACGAGATGTGGTACATGCACGACGTCGGATGGGGCTGGTGGTTGCTGATGTCCGTCGGCATGGTCGCCTTCTGGGCGCTGGTGCTCTACGGCGTCGTATGGCTCGTTCGCGGCGAGGCGCTCGGGCGCTCCAAGCCTGCCACGCCCGAGTCGCCGGACGAGGTGCTCAGGCGCCGGCTCGCCGAGGGTGAGATAACGATTGAGGAGTACGAGCGCGTACGGGCGGCCCTGCAGGATGGCGCGTCCGGTGCGCGAGAACCCGCGCTGCGCTGAACCGTCTTCGCTGATACCCCTAAGGGGTATGCTACGCTCGGTTGATGAGCACCGCCATCGCACCGACGCACGAGACCGCAGTCCTGCACGTCGGCGGGCTGCACTACGCCAGTGAGAAGGCGGTGGTCGAGCGCGTTCTCGGCGCCCGGCCGGGCGTCCTGGCCGTCGCGGCCAACCCGGTGGCCCAGACGGCGACGGTGAGCTTCGACCCGGCGCTGACGTCGGTCGAGGACCTGCGCGCGTGGGTCCAGGAGTGCGGCTACCACTGCGCCGGGCAATCGGTGCCCGGCCACATCTGCGACCCGCTGGCCCAGCCGGCCGCCGCGGGTGCCGCGGCGGAGCACGACCACGCGGCGATGGAGCGCGCCGAGCAGGCGCACGGGCACGGGCACGGCGGGCATGCCGGCATGTCGATGGACGCGATGGCGCGCGACATGCGCAACCGCTTCCTGGTCGCGCTCGTGTTCACCATTCCCATCGTCGCCTGGTCGATGGTCGGCACCAACATCTTCGGCACCGAGCTGGCGACCCCGTTCGGCCTCGACCGCGAGGTCTGGCAGCTGCTGCTCAGCCTGCCGGTCGTCTTCTACGCCTCGTCCATCTTCTTCACCGGCGCCGTCGCCGCCCTGCGCGCGCGGACGCTGGACATGATGGTGCTGGTCGCCGTGGCCATCGGCATCGGCTGGGTGTACTCGGTGGCGGCCACGTTCTTCATCGAGGGCGAGGTCTTCTACGAGGCGGCCGGGATGCTCGCCAGCTTCGTGCTGCTCGGGCACTGGTTCGAGATGCGCGCCCGCGGCGGCACCAACGACGCCATACGCACGCTGCTGGACCTGGCCCCGCCGATGGCGGTCATGCTGCGCGACGGGCAGCCCGTCGAGGTCCCGACCGCCGAGGTCGCCGTCGGCGACCTGCTGCTCATCCGCCCCGGCTCCAAGGTGCCGGTCGACGCCACCGTGGAGGACGGCGACAGCCAGGTCGACGAGTCCACCGTCACCGGCGAGAGCCTGCCGGTGAAGAAGACGGTCGGCGACGAGCTCATCGGCGCGACCATCAACACCAACGGGACGCTGCGCGCACGCGCGACCGCGGTCGGCGCCGACACCGCCCTGGCCCACATCGTCAAGCTCGTCCAGGAGGCGCAGAACTCCAAGGCGCCGGGCCAGCGCCTGGCCGACCGTGCGGCCTTCTGGCTGGTGCTCGTGGCGCTCATCGGCGGCGGGCTCACGTTCGCCGTCTGGTACTTCGTCGTCGGCCGCGACGTCCAAGAATCGCTGCTGTTCGCCATCACCGTCGTCGTCATCACCTGCCCGGACGCCCTCGGGCTCGCCACGCCGACGGCCATCATGGTCGGCACCGGCCTGGGCGCCCAGCGCGGCATCCTGTTCAAGCACGCGATGGCCGTCGAGCAGGCCGCGTCGCTCGATACGGTCGTGTTCGACAAGACCGGCACGCTGACGCGCGGTGAGCCGGAGGTCGTCGCGGTCGTGACCGCCGATGGCATCGACGAGGACGAGTTGCTGCGGCTGGTCGCCGCCGCCGAGAGCGGGTCCGAGCACCCGACCGCCCAGGCCATCGTTGCCGCCGCCCGCGCGCGTGACCTGGACGTGCCGCGGGCGGAGGCCTTCGAGGCCGTCCCCGGCCATGGCGTCCTGGCGACCGTGGAGCGCCGGCGCGTCGCCGTCGGCAACGTGCGGCTACTGGCTCGCGAGCGCATCGCCGACGAGGGCGGCCTCACCGCCCACTTCGACGAGCTCGTCGGCCAAGGCCGCACCGGCGTGTACGCCGCCATCGACGGCCGCACCGAGGCCGTCATCGCCGTCGCCGATGCGCCGCGCGAGACCTCCGCCGAGGCCGTGCGGACGCTGCGAGAGCAGGGACTGCACGTCGTCATGCTGTCCGGCGACAACCAGGCAACCGCGCAGCGCATCGCTGGCGGCCTCGGCATCGACGAGGTCATCGGCGAGGTGCTGCCGGCCGACAAGGCCGCCAAGATTGCCGAGCTCCAGAGGCAGGGCCGCACGGTGGCGATGGTCGGCGACGGCGTCAACGACGCGCCCGCGCTCGCGCAGGCCGAGGTCGGCATCGCCATCGGCGCCGGCACCGACGTCGCCGTCGAAACCGCCGACGTCGTGCTGATGCGCTCCGACCCGCTGGACGTGGCCACCGCCATCACCATCAGCCGCGGCACCAACCGCAAGATGCACCAGAACCTCGCCTGGGCCGTCGGCTACAACGGCCTCGCCCTGCCCATCGCCGCCGGCGTGTTCGAGCCACTCGGGTTCGTCCTGCGCCCCGAGGTCGGCGCCATCTCGATGGCCGGCTCCAGCATCATCGTCGCCGTCAACGCGGTCGCCCTGAAGCGCCTGCGACTGCCGGGCGGGCGCAGCGGCGGGTCCGACCTGCCGGCGTCGACCGGCCCGGCCGCCGATGCCGACCTCAAGGTCGCGGCCTGAACGCACGATGCGAGGCGGCGTCGCACCGGGCAGAACACCTGCAAGCCTGAAAAGCTGTTCAGCTATGCTGGTTACATGGCGCACGGCGGAGCGCAACACAGTCCCGACCGGCTCGATGCCCAGTTCGCCGGCGTCGTCGCCGAGACGATGCAGGCGCTGGCGACACCGAGCCGGGTACGCATCCTCGGCCGGCTGAGCGCCGGTCCGTGCTCGGTCAACGAGCTGGCCGACGCAGTGGGGATGGAGTCTTCAGCGGTCTCACATCAGCTGCGACTCCTGCGTCACCTCGGGCTCGTTGTCGGCAATCGCGACGGGCGCCGTGTGGTCTACGACCTCTACGACGACCACGTCGGCGAGCTGCTCGAACAGGCCATCTCGCACGTCGAGCACGTGCGCGCCGGGCTCGCACGAACTGTCACCGACCAGATGATGGCGGAGGCCTGAGCGTGTCGCCCGAACACGCCCACGCCGTTGAGGGCCACGCTCATGCCCATCGGCACGGCCATGAGCACTCGCACGGTCTGGTCGACGAGTCCATCAAGCGCTCGCGCGCCGGCGTCCGCGCGGTGCTCATCGCGCTGGGCGTGCTCGCCGTAACGGCGGTCGCGCAGACGCTCATCTTCGCGCTGTCGGGTTCGGTGGCGCTGCTGGCCGACCTCATCCACAACTTCGGTGACGCGCTGACCGCGGTGCCGCTGGGCATCGCTTTCCTGCTGCGCTCCGAGCGCGCCGAGCGCGGGGCGGGCCTGTTCGTCGTCGCCGCCATCTTCGTCAGTGCGTGCGTGGCCGCGGTGGAGGCGGTGCTGCGGCTTATCCACCAGACGCCGCCAACGCACCTCGGCACCTTGGCGGCCGCGGGCGCGGTTGGCTACCTGGGCAATCTGCTGGCGGCCAAGGTTCGCACCCGCGCCGGTGAGCGCCTGAACAGCCCGGCGCTCATCGCCGACGGCCATCACGCCCGCGCGGACGCGTACGTGTCGCTCGCCGTCATCGCTACAGCGGCGGTGGTCGCCATCGGGCTGCCGGTTGCCGACCCCATCATCGGCCTGGCCATCACTGCGGTCATCCTGCGCATCACGTGGGAGTCGTGGCAGACGGTGCGCGGGCATCACCACGGAGCGGTCGAGTGATGCGCGGTACAAGTCCTCTACTTCGACGGTTGCCCCAACTCCCACTCACTGCTACCGCGCCTGCGAAGGCTTCTGCGCGTCACCGGCGCCGACACTGACGGCGCTGGTGCGCATCGAGGACGAGGAGATGGCTCGTCGGGAGCGCTTCCTGGGGTCGCCGACGGTGCGTGTCGACGGCGAGGATGTCGAGCGCGGGGCAGGCCAGCGCACTGACTACGGGCTCAAGTGCCGCCTGTACGCCACCTCTACGGGGCTGCGCGGCATCCCACCCGACGAGTGGGTGGTCGCTGGCCTGCGGGGCGCTGCTTCGTGCGACCGGCGTCGAGGGGACGAGCCGCCGGACAGCCCGGGGCGCCCCGCACTGAGAGCCGGTCGCATAGCAGCGCCGCCGCGTGGCAGCACGGTGCTCAGCGGCTCACGCACCCGACCGCCCGCCACCGCTCCGGGCCGTCGTCCTTGGTCCGCGCGACTGGCTGGAGGAGGAGCACGGCGTCGTCGCTGAGCAGCAGTACTGGCCGGTCCCATGTCGCGCGTCCGTCGGTCCATGCCGGCAGCTCGTCGGCCAGGACGCCCTCGTTACGAATGCGTTGCTGCAGATGGCGGCGGGCGTCGTCGGGAACGCCCGCGACCCGCTCGCGGTACTGCCGCATGGCGGGATAGTCGAGGATGACGGTCTCTAGCAGCGCCTCGCCTCGCAGACGGCGCAACGTCGGCTCATGCAGCAGCTCGATGGCCCGGAAGGGCGAGCCGTGCCCCTCGTCTCGGCGAGCGCGCATCACGACGATGGTGCTGCCGTGGCCCAGCGTGACGTAGAAGCGGTCGCGCTGTGGCCGGCGCGTGCGGACCCACGCGGGTGCTTCAGCGTGCGCGCGTCCGCCGGCGGCGATGGCGTCGCGCAGCTGGTCCTCGGGCGCCCGGTCGGCGTCGACCGCGCCAGGCCAGGTTCGAGCGATGCGGCGTGGCAGCAGAATGAGTGCGGCGAGCTCCTCGCCGGTGAGCGCCGCGAGGTCACCAGCGGCGAAGGCTTTGCTGATGAACGTGGTCGCGACATGCGGCGATGCCGGCTGAACACCGTCGGTGCGGCGGGCTGCTTGGACGGGCATCAGCCAGCGGCCGTCGATGTTGATGTAGAAGAGCGTGGCCCCGAGGCCGCCGAAGAACCATGACGGAGGCCGCTGGACAGCGGCGCCGCGGCTGGCGATGAGCTCGCGCGGCTCCCGGCGCAGGGTCCGCATGCGCCACTCCGCCGGGCGGCTGGCGTGCAGGCGATAGCGCTCCAAGCAGGGCTCGCTCAGCACGACGGCGTCCGCGAGCGGGCGGCCGGGCCGCGGGAGAACGGGTTGCGGCGCCCAAACGGCGGCTGGCAGGTGCGGGCTGATGAGGTGCTCGTTGTATCCCGAGCGCCGGTTTCGTGGGTGGCGACGCGGCATAGCGTCGCGACCGTAGGCACGGGGCAGGCGCGCAAGCGCCGAAAAGTGGAGCGGGCTCGCGTCACGGCCGGCGCTTGTCGCTGACGGCCAGGTCACGCCGGAGGACCCGGCATGGTGGGCGGGGCCCGGGGCGGCGGCGACGCTGCGTGACCTGACGGCGCGACCGCCCGACCGCCGCCGCGTGCGAGCATTGAGGTCGATGACGCTTCTCGGCTTCATTCCGAGCCCGCCGTCCAACGGCTTTCACCTCGGCCCGCTGTTCGTGCACGCTTACGGGCTCGCGTACGTGGTCGCGGTCGTCGCGGCGGTCGCCATCACGGCGCGGCGCTGGCAGGCGCGCGGAGGTCAGCGTGCGCTGGTCGAGGAGGTCGCACTGTGGGGGTTCCCCGCCGGGCTCGTCGGCGGGCGCCTCTACCACCTGGCCACCAGCTGGAACGAGGTGCCCGACCACTGGTGGGGACCATTTGCCATCTGGAAGGGCGGCCTCGGTATCTGGGGCGGCATCGCCGGCGGCGTGCTCGGCGGGCTCTGGGTCCTGCACCGCCGCCGGGCCGACATCCCGGCGTTCCTGGACGCCGCGGCTCCCGGGCTGCTCGTCGCGCAGGCCATCGGCCGAGTCGGCAACTACTTCAACCAGGAGCTGTTCGGCGGTCCGACGACGCTGCCCTGGGGCCTGGAGATAGATGCGGCGCACCGGCCCGACGCGTACGCGCAGTACGCGACCTTCCACCCGACGTTCCTCTACGAGCTCCTCTGGAACCTGCTCCTCGCGGGCGCGCTCGTGTGGCTCGGGCGCAAGCGCAACATCCGGGCACCCGGTCTCTTCGCACTCTACGTGGCCGGCTACTCGCTCGGACGCATCGGCGAGGAGCTGTTGCGCGTCGACCCCGCGCACCACGTTCTCGGCCTGCGGCTGAACTTCTTCGTCGCGACGGTCCTGTTCCTGGTTGGCCTCGCATGGTTTGTTCGTGTTCAGTGGCCCCGAGCCTTCAAGCGGCGCTCGCTCCGCCGTGGTGGAGCACTCCTGGCAGCGGGCGGCGTAGCCTGCCTGTGCGGCTGCGGTCACGCGCAACCGACGCCGCCCGCGGCCGCTGCTCCGCCGGCACACGTCGATGGCGCCGCCCGAGTCTCGGAGGCACTTTCATGACCGAAACCCGCCCGCCGGACATCGGCAGCAAGGCTGCCAACCGCCCGTTGTTCGCCTGGATGTACGCGCGCGATAGCGCGAGTAGCGAGCGTCGCGGCCAGGCGGAACACCGCGACGAACTGCTCGCCGGCATCACCGGTCGGGTCATCGAGGTCGGCGCCGGCAATGGCCTCAACTTCAGGCACTACCCGGCCACGGTGACCGAGGTCGTGGCGGTGGAGCCGGAGAAGCACCTGCGCCGGATGGCTGAGCGCGAGGCGGCGCGTGCCGCGGCGCCGGTCACGGTTGTCGCCGGCACGGCGGAGTCCTTGCCAGTTGCCGACCACGGCTTCGATGTCGCGGTCATGTCGCTCGTCCTGTGCTCGGTGGACGACCAGCAGGCCGCGCTGACCGAGGTGCGCCGCGTGCTGCGACCGCGAGGCGAGTTGCGCTTCTACGAGCACGTCGTCGGCACCTCATGGCCGCTGAAGAGTTTCCAGCTCGCCATCGAGAAGACGTTCTGGCCCCGTGTGGGCGGCAACTGCCACCCCGCGCGCGACACCACTCGGGCCATTCGCGAGGCGGGCTTTGAGGTGCAGCAGATGCGCCGCTTCCTGTGGCGCCCGCTGCCCGTCAGCCCGAAGATGCCATTCGTGGTTGGCCGCGCCCGCGCCACCTGAGCCGTGGCCGCCTCCGCCGGCTATCGAACCTGACCGCAAGGGTTCGCGACAGCGGGGGAAAGGGACAACCGCACGCCCGTTAGGATGTTGGTCGTGAGCGATACCTGCGACCTGCTCTGCTTGGACCTGCCGAAAGCCGAGAGCCTGCGCGCCCGCCGGTTGAGCCAGGATGCCGCGGACGGCGCCGCGACACGCGCGAAGGCGCTCGCCGACCCAACGCGCCTGACACTCGCCATCGCGTTGCGCGACGCCGACGGAGAGTTGTGCGTGTGCGACCTGGCGTGGGTCGCCGAGCGCTCGGAGAAGCTCGTTTCCCATCACGTTCGCGCGCTTCGAGCGGCCGGGCTCGTCCGCTCGCGCCGCGATGGGAAGATGGTGATGTACGCGCTCACGGACGTCGGCAGCGCGCTCTTGGACGCGGTCGTGGGAGCGGAGACGGCGGCAGGATGAGCGAGTTGCCGATGTTGCCGGTGGCGCCGGTCTCCGTCGACAACGACGTTGAGCGACGCGCCCAGCTTCCGGCCGACGCGCAGCGCTTTCGCGTCGACGGTATGGACTGCGCGTCGTGTGCGCGAACAGTCGAAAAGGCCGTGGATGCGCTCGATGGTGTCCGTGCCGCGCAGGTGTCGTTCGGGACCGCGACGCTGCTGGTTGAGGGCGAGGTCGACGCCGGACGGGTCGAGGCCGCCGTTCGGCGCGCCGGGTACAGCGCGCGACCGGCCGCCCAGCGCGCGGCTCGTTCACAGGCGCCGTTCTGGCGGCGCAGCAACCGCGCACTCTCAACGACGCTGGCACTGGCGGTGCTGCTGGCGGCGGTGGTCGCGTCGCTGGCGGGCGCGCCGCGCGTCGTCGCCGAGCCGCTGTACCTGCTGGCGATGGGTGTCGGCGGCTGGCCCATCGCGCTGGCTGCCCTGACTGCACTGCGGCGCCGTACGCTGGACATGAACGTCCTGATGGCGCTGGCCGCACTCGGCGCTGTCGGTATCGGCGATTACGCCGAGGGCGCGTGGGTGCTGGTGCTGTTCGCCGTTGGCACAACGCTTGAGAGCTTCGCTCTGGAGCGCAGCCGCCGTTCGGTGGAGGTGCTGATGGAGTTGGCGCCCGACGATGCGCATGTGCTCGTCGATGGGCATGAGCAGACCGTTCCGGTCGAAGAGGTCGTGCCTGGGACGCTGCTGCTGGTGCGTCCCGGCGAGCGTGTGCCGCTGGACGCCGTCATCGTGGAGGGCAGCTCCAGTGTTGACGAGTCGGCGCTCACGGGCGAGTCGGTCCCGGCCGACAAGGACGCCGGTGACGCGGTCTTCGCCGGGACGCTGAACGCGTTCGGTGCGCTGACCATCCGAGCCACCGCGGCGGTGGGCGACACCAAGCTCGCGCGCGTCGCGCGGCTCGTCGCCGAGGCGCAGGGCAGCCGCGCGCCGTCGGAGCGCTTCATCGACCGTTTCGCCCGCATCTACACACCAGTCGTTTTTCTTGCCGCCCTGCTGCTTGCGGTCGTGCCGGTGCTGCTCGGCGGCGACGTCGATACGTGGCTGTACCGAGCGCTCGCGCTGCTCATCATCGCCTGCCCGTGCGCGCTGGTCATTTCCGTGCCGGTCGCCGTCGTCTCGGCGGTCGGCGGAGCGGCGCACCGCGGGGTGCTCATCAAGGGCGGCGAGGCACTGGAGGCGCTGGGCCGCGTGACCACCGTGGCGCTGGACAAGACCGGCACGCTCACCCTCGGTTCGCCGCAACTGGCGAGCATCGAGACCATCGACGCCGCCGACCCGGACTCCGCGCTGGCGCTCGCGGCGGCGGTTGAGCGCGGCTCCGAGCACCCGCTCGGTCAGGCTCTACTGCGGGCGGCCGCCGACCGTCGTGTGCCGGTCCCTCTCGCCGAGGCGTTTCGGGCGCTGCCGGGACGCGGGGCGCAGGCGACCGTCGAGGGCCGTGTGCTCTGGGCGGGCGGGCCGCGGCTGGCAGCTGAGCGTGGCGCCGAGTTGCCCGCCGCGGCAGTGGCCGCCCAGGAGCGCGGCGAAACCCCCGTGCTGTTCGGCGAGGCGTCGCGTGTCCTGGCCGTCTTCGGGCTGGCCGACCAGCCGCGGGCCGAGACGGCCGGGGCAGTTCACGCGCTGCGGAAGCGCGCCGGCGTTCGGCGCGTGGTGATGCTGACCGGCGACACCGAGCGCGTGGCGCGCGCCATCGCCGAGCGCACCGGCGTGGGCGAGTGGCGGGCAGGGCTGGTGCCCGAGGACAAGCTGGATGCCGTCCGCGAACTGCAATCCGACGGGCGCGTGGCCATGGTCGGCGATGGCGTCAACGACGCCCCCGCGCTGGCGGCCGCCGATGTCGGGGTCGCCATGGGCGCGGCCGGCAGCGACGTAGCACTGGAGTCCGCCGACGTCGCGCTGATGGCCGACGAGCTCGACCGGCTGCCCGAGGCCATCGCGCACAGCCGGCGCACCATGCGCGTCATCCGTCAGAACGTCGTCGCATCCTTGGCGGTCAAGGCCGTGTTCGTAGTGCTCGCCCCGCTGGGGCTGGTGACGCTGGTCATGGCGGTCGTGGCCGACATGGGCATGTCCTTGCTGGTGACGCTCAACGCCTTGCGGCTGCTTCGGCCTGACGGGCGCCGGCGCCCGGAGGTCGTGGCGGCCTCAGCTCCCGACGAGCATCCGGGCGTGGTCGGAGAGCCGTAGTAGCGGCTCCGCGGCGACGCCGAACGCAACGGTGGCGACCGTGGTGACGGCCAGCGCGGCGCCCACGGGCACGGCGCTCTTCGCTCGGGCCCGCGCCGCGGTCCGGCTGTCCAGGACGGCGGGTGCGATGACGCGCAGGTAGTAGTAGAGCGAGATGACGCTGTTGACGACGGCGATGGCGGCCAGCCAGGCCTGGTGGGCGTCGATGGCCGCCTTGAAGACTTCGAGCTTGCCGAAGAAGCCGGCCAGCGGGGGCAGTCCGAGGAGCGAGAGGAAGGAGAGCGCGAGCGCGGCGGTCCACCACGGGTGGTCGCGCCCGAGGCCGCGGAAGGCGTCGAGGTCGACGGAGTGGCGTTCGCGCTGGACGGCTTGGACGACGGCGAACGCGGCGAGGTTGGTGGCGGCGTAGGCCATCGCGTAGTACACGAGCGCCGGCAGGCCGAGGTCGGAGCCGGTGAGTGCGGCGACCCCCATGAGGATGTAGCCGCTCTGGGCGATGGAGGAGTAGGCCAGCAACCGCACGACGTTGCGCTGCGGCACGGCGGCGATGTTGCCGAGCGTCATCGTGACGGCGGCGATGACGGCGATGGCGGTCGACCAGCCGACGGTGTCGCCGGGCAGCGCCATCGGCAGCACGCGGGCGAGCGCGAACAGGCCGGCGAGCTTGGAGACCACCGAGAGGTAGGCGGCGACGGGCAGCGGCGCGCCGTCGTAGGCGTCCGGGGTCCAGAAGTGGAATGGGACGAGCGCCGCCTTGTAGCCCAGCCCGGCGAGCAGGAGCGCGGTCGAGGCGATGACCGCGGCGGTCGGGGCGTCCGGGAGCGCTTGGCCGATGGCGTCGAAGCTGGTGGAGCCGGCAAGGCCGAACCACCAGGACAGGCCGTAGACCATGGCCGCGCCGGAGACGGTGCCGAAGATGTAGTACTTGATGGAGGCCTCGTTGGCGCGTGCGGAGCGCCTCAGGTAGCCGGTCAGGACGAACGTGGCAAGGCCGGTGGCGGCGAGCGCGAGGGCGAGCAGGCCGGCGTCGCCGGCGGCGCCGAGCATGACCGCGGCGAGCGAGGCGAAGGCGACCATGGCGTAGAACTCGCCCTCGCGGTCGCTGCCGGCCACGACCGGGCGCGCGAGCGCGATGCAGACAGCGCCGGAGACGCCGACGATGCCGGCCAGCGCCAGCGTGAGGCCGTCGATGACGATGGTGCCGGACATGGTGGCCTTGAAGCCCCGGTCCAGCCAGACCCAGGCGGCCAGCCCGGCGGCGGCGAGGTGCATGCCGCCGACCCACCAGCCGATGAGGCCCTGGCGGCGGCGCGGCAGCGTGATGGCCAGCACAATGGCGAGGATGGCGGCGAGGGTGAGCGCACCGATGGGCGCCAGCCAGGGCAGCTCGGAGACCATCATGTGCTCGGCCTGCTCGGCCTGCTGGAAGGTGCCGCCGTTGGGCTCCATGGTCAGCCGCCAACCAGCCAGCTCGCGGATTTGATGACGTCAAGGACGAGCCGCGGGTACAAGCCGAGCACGATGAACAGCACGGCCAGCGGTGCGACGGCGATGGCCTCGCGGCGGGCGAGGTCGGGCAGGCGGGCGAGGCGGTCGGGGACGTCGCCCATGAACGCGCGCTGCAGTGCCCGTAGGAAGAGCCCGGCGGTGATGACGATGCCGACGACGGTGACGGCGGCGACGGCGGGCCAGACGTCGAAG
The DNA here is from genome assembly GCA_040255945.1 of Solirubrobacterales bacterium. GTDB lineage: Bacteria > Actinomycetota > Thermoleophilia > Solirubrobacterales > Solirubrobacteraceae > Baekduia. Next base: position 12,746 of record JBDZVZ010000015.1, read on the forward strand.
GTGCCGAGGAAGATTTGCAGCTCGGCGGGGAACTGCGCCAGGCCCGGCAGGCCGAGGGAGGCGAAGAACGCGAGCGCGACGAGGCTGCCGTAGACCGGCATCGGGCGCAGCAGGCCGGACAGCTGTCTGAGGTCGCGGGTGCCGGTGCGCTGCTTGAGGATGCCGGCGATGAAGAAGAGGGTGCCGGTGACCAGGCCGTGCGCGACCATCTGCAGCACGGCGCCGTCGATGGCCAGCTCGCGGCCGCGCTGGGAGATGCCGGTTGCGGCGGCGGCGGCGACGCCGATGACGACGTAGCCCATGTGGTTGACCGACGTGTAGGCAATCAAGCGTTTGAGGTCGGTCTGCGCGAGCGCGACCAGCGCCCCGTAGAGCGCGGAGACGAGGCCGAGCAGCGCGACGGCCAGCGCGTACTTGGCGAACGCGTCCGGGAGCATCTGCAGGTTGACGCGGATGAGGCCGTAGCCGCCCAGCTTCAGCAGGACCCCGGCGAGCAGGACCGAGCCGGAGGTCGGGGCCTCGACGTGGGCGGCGGGCAGCCAGGTGTGGAACGGGACGATGGGCGTCTTGATGGCAAAGCCGATGAAGAACGCCAGGAAGACCAGCGAGGCGCCGAGTCCGCTGCCGGCCAGCGGCTGCTCGGCGGCCAGCCGGGTCATGTTGAAGGTGTGCGGCTCGGCGGTGAGGTAGAGCGCGATGATGCCCAGCAGCACGGGCAGCGAGCCGATGAGCGTGTAGAGGAAGAACTTCAGCGCGGCGTAGCGGCGGTGCTCCTCGCCCCACAGCGCGATGAGGAAGTACATCGCGACGAGGGTCACGTCGAAGGCGACGTAGAAGACGACGAAGTCCTGGGCCAGGAAGAACGCCAGCGTCGCGCCCTCCAGCAACAGCAGCATCCCGGCCGCCGCGCGCGTCAGCGGCCGCGGCCCGACGCCGTAGAGGATGCTGGCCACGAACAGCACGACGGTGAGCGCGGCCAGCGCGAGCGACATGCCGTCGACGCCGACGCGCCAGGAGACGTCGAGCGTTGGTATCCAGCGGGCGTGCTCGACGAGCTGCATCCCCTTGCCGGTGTCGAAGCGCGCCCACGTGACCGCCAATGCGGCGGCGCTGACGGCGGTGGCGGCCAGCGCCAGCAGGCGCGGTGCCTGCGCGAGGCGGCGGGGAAGCAGCGGGCAGGCGGCGGCCGCGAGCAGCGGGACGGCGATGGCGAGGCTCAGCCAGGGCATCAGGTCAAGGCGGTCAGGGCGACGATGAGAGCGATGGCGGTGGCGCCCAGCACGGCGTCGCGCAGGTACTCGTACAGGCGCCCGGACTGCAGGCGGCGACTCTCCGAACCACTCCGCCCGATGGCCACGGCGAGGCCGTCGACGGCGGCGTCGATGCCTCGGCGCTCCACCCAGTCCGACCCCCGCGCGGCCGCCACGCCGCCCTGGGCGACGGCGTCCACGGCACGGTCAAGCCCGCGGTCCTCAGCCCCGCGCAGCAAGAGCGAGAGCGCAAGGGCCGGGCGGGGGATGGCGTCGACGGCGCGGTCGAGCCGATGGTCGTCGGCCGCGCGCAACCACCGCGAGAGCGCGAGGGTTGGCAGTACGACGACCCAGCGCTGCAGCGCCGCGGCGTAGAGCCCGCGGTCCGCTGCGCGGGCGAGCAGGCGTGGCGGCCGCAGCGGCAGGAGGACGGCGAGAGCACCGACCACCGGCGCGACCAGCGACAGCGCGATGCTCAACGCCGAGGTCGGCAGCGGCGGCGCCTGCAGCAGCCGCACGAGCGGCTCCCCGAGCACGCCGGCGACCACGGACGCGGCCGCGAGCGTTGCGACGCCGGCGAGCATCCAGCGGCGCCCGGCGGCGGCGAGCGTGCGCCCCGCGCCGCCGCGGTCCCAGAGGATGAGCGCCGGACGCAGCAGGTAGGCGGCGCTGCCGGCCGCGCTGAGCAGGACGAGCACGAACCACGCGGTACGCGGCTCGGCCGCGGCGGTGATGTGGTCCTTGCTCCAGAACGCCGCCAGCGGCGGGACGGCGGCGATGGAGAGCGCGCAGAGGGCGAACCCGGCGAACGCGCGGCGGTCGTCGCGGCCGGCGCCGCGCAGCTCGTCGAGGTCGGTGGAGTCGCGGTCGTGCTGGAACACGCCAGCGGCGAGGAAGAGGCCGGCCTTGCCGGCCGCGTGCGTGACGAGATGGAAGACGGCGACGGCCGGCCCGCCGGCGGCCGCGCCGACGAACATCAGCCCGAGCTGGCTGGCGGTCGAGCCGGCCAGCACCCGCTTGAGGTCGCGCTGGGCCAGCGCGATGCCCGCGGCCGCGACGGCGGTGACCGCGCCGACCCAGCCGGCGACATCGAGCGGCCAGCCCGCCAGCAGCGACTCCGAGCGCACGAGCAGGTAGACGCCTGCGGCGACCATGGTCGCGGAGTGCAGCAGCGCGCTCACGGGCGTGGGACCTGCCATCGCGCCCGACAGCCAGGTCTGCAGTGGTGCCTGCGCGCTTTTGCCCATCGCCGCCACGACCAGGCCGATGCCGACGAGCGCGCCCACCGCGCCGCCGGGTCGGCCCTGGCCGAACGCGATGGAGCCGGTGGCCGAGAAGAGCGCCAGGAGCGCCACGTAGAAGCCGACGTCGGCGCTGCGGGTGGTCAGGAACGCTCGCACCGCACCGGGCGCGGCCTGTGGGTCGTCGCGGCTGTAGGCGATGAGCCGCGCGGAGGCGGCTCCCACCAGCTCCCAGAAGACCAGCAGTGCCAGGTAGCCGTCAGCGAGCACCAGGCCCTGCATGACCGCGAGGAACCCGAGCAGTCCCGCCAGCGCCGACGCCCGCCGGTCGTCGTCGGCGAAGTAGCCGACCGAGTACAGCAGGACCACGAGGCCGATGCCTGCGACGGTCGCGCTCACGGCGGCCGACAGCGCGTCGAGCCGCAGACCGACGTCAAGCCCGGCGGTGGGCAGCCAACGGAAGCCGCTGGTCGCCCGTCGTCCGTCGGCGGCCGCGACGAGCAGGACCACCGGGGGCACCGCGCTGGCGACCGCGGCCGCCACGGTCAGCGGTCGTGCGCGCGAAGGCGCCGCCTTGACGAGCAGCGCGCCGAGCAGCGGCAGGCCGACCGTGAGCCAGAGGAGAACAGCCATCAACCCTTGAGGTCCGTGAGGTCATCGACTTCAGCGGTCCGCCGGTGCCGGAAGACGCTGACCACCAGCGCGAAGCCGACCGCGGCCTCGACCGCCATCAGCGTCATCACGACCAGCACGAAGAAGTTGCCGCTGGTGCCGTGCGGATGCGAGTAGCGCAGGAAGCCGACGACGTTCAGCATCGCTGCGCCGAGCATCAGCTCGACGCCCATGATGACCATGATGGTGTTGGTCTGACCCAGCGCGCCGTACAGGCCGATGCCGAACATCACGGCGCCGGCGGCGAGCACGACCGGCAGCGAGACCATCAGTCGTTCTCCTGGCCGCGCTGCTCGCCGGCGGGCGCGGGGATGCCGAAGCGGCCGCCGTGCTTGGCCAGCAGCACGCCGCCGACCATCGCCAGCAGGATGGTCATGGCGGCGAACAGGAACGAGACCATCGAGCGGCCCATGACCTCGTAACCGATGGCGCGCACGTCAGGCGCGTCTGTGCCGGCCACGCGCGCCGGCCAGTCGGTGAGCACGGCGACCACAGCGAGCCCGACGGCGATGGCGATGGCGACGCTGGCCGAGCGGCGCTTGTCGTGCGTCATATCCATGCCCATCAGCCCGCCGGGGTCGGGCATGAACATGACCATGAAGAACACCATGATGACCATTTCGCCGCTCATCATCAGCAGCTGCAAGAACCCCAAGAACTCGCTGGCCAGCGCGAGGAACACGAGCCCCTCGACGCCCAGCGAGGCCAGCAGCAGCAGGCCCGCACGGGCCATCGAGCTGGTGATGAACACGTACAGCGCGGTGCCGAGCATCAGCGCGGCCGCGGGCCAGAAGACGATGGCGGTGGCCAGGTCGCTCATCGGTAGAACGCGAGGGTCAGGCCACCGGCGATGACGATGGCGAGGATGGCCAGCGGGTTGGCGACCTTCCACGCCAGCGACAGCGCGCGGTCGACCTCGACGCGGGGCAGCCGGCGGCCGCCCCACAGAATGAGCGCGGCGACGGCCGCGGTCTTCAGCGCCATCCACAGCGCGGGCGGCAGCAGCGGGCCGTGCCAGCCGGCGAGGAACAGGGCCGCGGTCATGCCCGAGGCGGCCAGCAGCAGGATGCGCTGGGCGAGCGTCACGAGGACGCGGTCCAGTCCGCGGTACTCGGAGAACACGCCGCCGCCGAGCTCGGCGTCGGCCTGCGGCAGGTCGAACGGCGGCAGGAAGCACACGGCGGTGACCGCAGGCAGCCAGAGCGCGAGCGCGAGCGGCTGCACGAGCGCCATCGGCACGGCGTGCTGCACGTTGACGATGTCGGTCGGCCGCAGCGAGCCAGCCGGCGCGGCGACCGCGGTAATCACCATCGCGACAGGCATCGCGTAGGCGAGCATCAGCGCCAGCCACCGAAAGCCGCCGACCACGGCAAGCGGTCTGCCCGCTCCCCAGCCGGCCATGAACATCGCCGGCGTGACGTACGCCAGCGCTCCGGCGAACAGTAGCGCGCCCGCCTGGAAGTCGATGCCGCGAAAGCCCGGCGCCCACGGAACGGTGGCGAGGGCGACCATGGCCGCCAGCACCAGCAGCCCCGGCGCCAGATGGAACAGCGCGTTGTCGTAGGTCTCCGGCCGTCGCAGCGGCGCGCGAAGTGTCGTGCCGAGCCCCCGCAGCGCCCGCGCAGGCGCCGGACGGGCACCGGCAACCAGCTCTTCGAGCAGCCAGACGCACGACGCGCCGACCACGCCGAGCCCGAGGATGGCCAGCGGCGAGAAGTCGCTCACGGACCGACCTTCCACGGCGAGAGGTCGAAGGAGCTGAGCACGACCAGCGCAGCCGCCCATTCGAGACCCACAACCGCATCGGCGGCGGCCGTGAGCGCGGCCTGCTGACCGGGTGCCGTCAGGCGCCACTCGTGCCGCATGCGCTGGGCGTGGAGCGGTCCGCGCGGACCTTCCAACGTGACGCCGGTTGGAGCGGCGGGGGGTGCCGGCGGCACGGCGTACTGGCGGGCGCGTTCAAGCGCGTGCCGTACAAGCGCGATGCTCGCCTCGGCCTCGTCGAGTCGCAGCAGCGTGCGCGCGAGCGCGTCGCCGTCCTCGCAGACAGCAGGCACGAACCCCAGCTCCCGATACAGCGGGTCATGCGAGCGCGCGTCGGCGTCGACCCCGGACGCTCGCGCGACGGGCCCCCCGAGAGCCAGCGCGACGGCGGTCGGGTGGGTCACCACCCCGAGCCTCGCGGTCCGTCTAGCCAGGCGACGGCCGTGGCAGAGCTCGCGCAGGTGCGCGACGCGGGCCGCGGCGACATCGACGAGCGCCGCCATGTCGTGTGCCGTCGTGTCAGGAAGGTCCGGGGTCGCCAGTTCCACCGGCAGGTGCAGGCGGCTTGCGTTCAGCGGTTCGAGCACGGCCGAGGCCTCCTCGACCAGCGTCGGCCACCCGAGCAGCCGGGCCAGCGCCCGCAGCCAGGCCAGATGGCTCACCGCCCGCTCAAGCTCCACAGCGGAGAGGCGAAGCCACGCCCCATTCCGCACCGCGACGCCGCTGTCGACCTCCGAGGCGCCGGCCGTCGCCACCAGCCACGCGACGGGAGACAGCGCGTCCGGCGGCAGCGGAGCGGCACCGACCGGCGGGCGCGGCTGACGCAGCGTCGCGCGGACGCCGCACTCAGCCACCACGTCGCCATCCAGGGTGACGTCAGCGACAACACCACCCGGAAGAGGACTGACAAGAGGCCCCAACGAAAACGCGATGGTCTCCATCACCAGACCGTCCGCGGAGGGCTCCCCGGTAATGGCCATCATGTCCTCGTGGCCTTCGTGGCCTTCGTGGCCTTCGTGGCTGCCGTGCCCTTGGTCAGCGTGCCCGTCGGCCTCGTGCCCTGCATCGGTGTCAGCCCCGTCGTGGGCGCCGCACGCCTCATGGTCGTCCTGCGCTTCGTGGTGCTCGTGAGCACCGTGAGCTCCCTTGTGACCGTGGGCGCTCTTATGGGCGTGCGCGGAACCGTGCTCGGGGTCGCGGCGGTGTCCGTGCCGGCCGTCCCTCCGGACGCCGCCGAAAGTAGGTGCCGTTCGGACCTCCTTGCGCGCAGTCGCCGGGACCGCGCTCAGGAGCTCTTCCAGCGGTTCGGCGAGCGCGTCCGGTATGCGCTCGGGCACGAGGACCGCCTCGGCGCCGCCGGCATCCAACACCGGCCGCAGCGCGTCTTCTGCGGGGTCTGCGCCCCAGACGGTCCACGACTGCTCGTCGGGGATGACGAGGGCAGCGGTCGCGGCGCGGCGGCCCCAGGCTAGGACCACTCCAGCGCCCCCTCGCGCCACGCGTAGAGGATGCCCAGGCCGAGGACCGTCAGGAAGAAGCCAATCTCTGCGTAGGCGATGAAGCCCATCGCCCGGAAGACCACCGCCCACGGGTACATGTACGCCATCTCCATGTCGAAGGCGATGAACAGCAGGGCAAACGTGTAGAAGCGAACGTGGTAGCGGGGCCAGGCGGGCTGCTCCCCCCGGTGGGACACCTCCACGCCGCGCCGCCACAAGACCAGCGCGTAGGCGACCACAACGAGCCCGGCCACGACCGCGAGCAGGACGAAGAAGAGAGCGACCGCTGTGGCCGTCATGGGTCCTTGCGATACCCCGGCTGCGTATGCCCCAGACGCGTTTCCCGCGTCGCGCCCACTACGTGCGTCCCTGGGGTGCGGCTGTCGGCGCACGTCACCGGTAGCGGCAACTCGCGGGGTACCGAGGTGCTGCCTGAGCAGACAGTGGACCGCATTGAGTCGGCAGCCGCGGCCGTGCCGCTCGACACCTCGCGGCAGCGGCTCATCGAGGCCATCCTCAACGCGCCGGTCGCGCCCGGTCGCGGCAAGGAGACGGCCGCGTCCGCACGGCTCGTGGACGCGTTCATCGACGGGCTCGGCCCCAACGCCGAGGGACTGCTGTCCAGCTTCGGGCGCCGCGCTGCCGACGGGCTCGTGCGGCTGCTGACCGACGAGCAACGGCGGTTCCTCGCACGCCCGACCTACAAGGAGGTCGTCGAGCTGGTGCCGCTGCACAAGGTGCGCAGCGGCCGCGCGGAGGTCTCAAGCGACCGCTTCGGCGCGTTCACCCGCAGCCGCGTCGGCTACACCGGCTGGCAGCGCTCGATGTACGAACAGGTGTGGTTCGACTCGCGCACCGAACGCGACCTCGCGAACCTGCTCGACTCCAACGACGACATCGCCTACTGGGTCAGGCTGGAGCACGGCGACCTGCCCATCCTCTGGCAGGAGCGCTCCAGCTACAACCCGGACTTCATCGCCGTCGACACGGCCGGCGTCCACTGGCTCATCGAGTCCAAGGCCGACCGCGACGTCACCAACGAGGTCGTGCAGGCCAAGCGCCAGCAGGCGCTGCGGTGGGCACAGCACGTCACCGACGACGAGCAGACCACCGCCACCTGGCGCTACCTGCTCGTCTACGAGCGCGACATCGCTACGGCCAAGGGCGACTGGGGCGCGCTCAAGCGCCTCGGCGGCTACTGAGCACCCCGTCCGCTGCCAGTAGGTGCGCCGTACGCCCGTTGCGTCCGGGCTGCCGCGTAGCGTGATGCGGCGGTGCGCTGTCAGCGCGCCGCTGCGTCATGACTGTCACCAGAGCGGACATCGAAGCAGCGCTCGGCCCGTGCGACGAGGCCGACCGCGTCGGCTCGCCCAGCGGCAGCGGCGAGTGCTGGCGAGTGGTCCGCGGCGGCGACGTGATGGCCTGCAAGGTCGTCGTGAAGGCCAGCGAGCCGGAGCGCTTTCAGCGCGAGGTGGCAGCGCTGGAGCGCATCCAGTCGCCGCGTGTCGTGCGTGTCCGCGGCCACGGCGAGCTGACGACCGCCAGCGACGGGCAGCAGCACCCGTACCTGCTCAGCGACTTCCTCGACGGCGGCGACGTGCGGGCGAACCTTGGCGCCGGTCCACCCGACGACGCGCAGCTGCGCGCGTTCCTGGCAGCAACGCTGGAAGGGGTCGAGGAGCTGCACGCGGCCGGGGTCGTGCATCGCGACCTCAAGCCGGAGAACATCGTCTTGCTCGGAGGCGACTGGACCCAGCCGGTCATCATCGACCTCGGCTTGTCACGGCTGGTCGACCTCAGCTCGGTCACGGTCTACCCGTGGGCTGGCGGCACGTGGCCGTACATGGCACCCGAGCAGCTGCGCGCCGAGCGCGCCATCGACCGCACCGACATGTGGGCGCTCGCGGTCATCGTCGGCGAGCTCGCGACCGGTCAGCACCCGTTCTGGCGCGGCGAGCCGGGGCTGCCTCCGGACTGGGACAGCCGCCTGCAGGCGGGCATCCCCGTCCCCGGCGGCCGCCCCGCCGGGCTGCGCGACTGGGTGACCGCAGCCGGCCAGTACCCCGCGTACCGGCGCCCTTCGCCAACACAGCCGCCCGGCGCCCGGGCTCGTTCTGGGTCGTCATCGACGAGGCGCACCGCGGGATGGTCGAGAGCGCCGGCGAGGCGCGCGAGGCGCGGACCATCGTGCAGAAGTTCATCAAGGGCTCGGAGGGCGAAATGCCGCCGATGCCACTTGTCCTCGGCATCAGTGCGACGCCGGAGCGCTTCACCAACCTGCTGGCCGGCACGACCGAGCGCACCACCAGTCCCGTCGTCATCGTCGACCCCGAGCAGGTGCGCGCGTCCGGGCTGCTCAAGGATGCCATCACGCTCTACCACCCGGAGGAGACCCAGCCGTCGGACCTCACGCTGCTGCGCGCGGCCGCCGAGCAGCTCAAGCGCTACCACGCCGACTGGGACGCGTATGCGGCCAAGGAGGCCGCCCCGAGCGTGCACCCCGTGCTGGTCGTCCAGGTTGAGGACGCCAGCGTCACGAAGGTCACCAAGACCGACCTGGCCGCCTGCCTGAGCGTGGTCGAGGAAGCGCTCGGCACGCTGGACGACGCCAGCGTCGCGCACGCCTTCCAGGAGGGCCACCCGGTCGTCGTCGGCGACGACCGCCGCCTGCGCTACGTCGCCCCGGCCGACATCGACGACGACACCGACCTGAAGGTCGTCTTCTTCAAGCACAGCCTCACGACCGGCTGGGATTGCCCGCGAGCGGAGGTGATGATGAGCTTCCGCAAGGCGGTCGACAAGACGCTCATCGCCCAGCTCGTCGGCCGCATGGTGCGCACCCCGCTGGCCCGGTCGGTCACCGGCAACGAGTTCCTGAACTCGGTCTGCCTGTACCTGCCCTACTACGACGAGGACGCGCTCGAAGCCGTCATCAAGTACCTCAGCGAGCCCGACCCCGAGATTGGCTTCCCGACCCGCGTCCAGCGCGGCGAGAAGCTCGTCACGCTCAAGCGCAACGATGCGGTCGCCGAGGCGTTCGACGCCGCCGAGCAGCTCATCACCTACAAGGTCGAAAAGGTCACCAGGCAGAGCAACATCCGGCGGCTGCTGCGGCTCGGCCGGCTGTTGGCCTGGGACAAGCTCGACACCGAGGCGCCCGGCGCCTTCACTCAAGCGCTGGTCGCCGAGCTCGCCGCCGAGCGCGAGAAGGTAGCCGGCTCCGAGGAGTTCGCCGAGCGCCTGGCCGACGCCGCCAGCATCGACGTGCGCGCGGTCACCGTCGCCTACGGCACCACCGAGAAGACGGCGGTCAAGAGCACGCAGCTAGCTGCCGTCGCCGGTAACGTCGAGCACTCCTTCGCCGAGGCGGGCCGCAAGCTCGGCGGCGGCCTGCACTCCTCGTACCTCACACTGCGCGCCGCCGAGGACGACCCGCCACCCGTCCCCGCCATCAAGCTGGAGCTCTACGCGCTGCTGCAGGACCCCGCGGTCGCCAAACGCGGAGAGGAGCGCGCCGGCGAGCTGCTCAACAGCACGCTCGAACAGCACAAGGTCGCCATCCGGGCGCTGCCTGACGAGCGCCGCCAGCACTACCGCCACATCCGTCGCCAGGCGGCCAAGCCCGAGCCCGAGCCGTGGGAGCTGCCCGACAGCATCGAAGGCACCAAGGACGGCAACACCAAGCTCGACCGGCACATGTACGTCACCGACGCCGGGGGGCACGCGTGCTGAACAGCTGGGAGCGCGCCGCACTGAAGGACGCCCTCGACGACCCCGACGCCGTCGCCTGGCTGCGCAACGACCCGCGCAAGCCCTGGTCATTCACTGTCCCCTACCAGGTCGGCAGCGAGTACAAGCCGATGTACCCCGACCTGCTCGTCTTCCGCCGCCAGGGCGGCGGGCTGGTGTGCGACATCCTCGAACCGCACTCACCGGACTTCGCCGACACCGTCGCCAAGGCCAAGGGCCTCGCCGCCTTCGCGCGCGACCACGGCGACGAGTTCGGCCGCATCCGGCTCATCGCCAAGTTCGGCAGCACCTACAAGGCGATTGCGCTCGACGACATCGAGACGCGCGACAAGGTGCTCGGCGTCGCCACGAAGGAGCACCTCGACCAGTTGTTCGCCGCGGCATGAGAGCAAGCGCCGTTCGTCGGCTCCAGTCGCGCTCGTAGGCCCAGCGCCCTAGCGTCGGCCCATTGTCCAGCGACGCCCTCGGATGCCAATGCCCGCGCTGCGCGAGCTGTCTGCCCAGTGGTGAAGCCGTGCTCGGCCGACTTCCAGGTAGGCCTCTTTCAGTAATCCGCGCATGCCGCTTTGCGCGGGCGTTCCGGTTATCGCCGCCGGTGCCACTTGTGCAACCGGTAAGGAAATGGTGGCTCGCTCCGGCGCGCCCAGACGCAGCACGGTTTGGTAGGGCTCGGTCACCGCGGGATACTGCGCTCATGGCCGTCGGCCACGTTGCGCTTCGCGGCCGCGGCGTGTTCTTCAGCAACACCCCGGACGGTACGTGGTGGCGGCTGCGTCTGCGCGCCCGTCGCTGCGGGACCACGGCCCCGCTGGACTGGGGTGACGCGCCCCCGGATGGCGGAGTGCGTGAGCCGCCCCGGCCGCCGGGCCCCGGCCCGCTCACCGCGTCGGTGAAGCTGCAGCCGCCCGCCTGCTGAACCCCTGCCCTACGTGCTGGCGGGTAGGCCGACGGCGGAGAGCGCGTCCTCGACGGTGCCGTAGACGACCATCTCCGTCACCTTGCCGTCGCGGATGGAAATGACCTCGCCGTGCAGGTCGGGCGGCTGCTCCCATTCCGGCGGCGTGTGCGCTTCGATGACCGCGACGAGCCGGTCGCCGGCATCGCGGATGTCGAGCAGCTTGGAAGTGATGCCGTCTGCGAGCGAGCGCTCGATGAACGCGACGGCTTCGTCGCGGTTGTGGCAGCCGTCTTCGTTGTCCGGGTCGTCTGCCCATGCCAGCGCACCCCGGGGTCGAGCACGGCCGCGACGGCGGCGAGGTCGCCCCGCGAGAACTTCTCCCATGCCCCGCGCAGCAGCTCCACATCGCTTGCCGTCATGGCCGAAAGTGTCCCATCAGCGCCCGGCGTGGCCAAGGCGGGATGCGCGGCGCGCAGCCGCGCGGCGACGTCCTCGGGGCGCTGGTCGTCTGTGCTCAGGACGACGTCGACGCCGGCGAGGTGGGGATGCTCGCGGCGAGCTCTTGGGCGTGGTCGACGAGCGCGCGCAGCCCCGACCAGCTCGCGGGCTCGCGCGCGACGATGCGGTCGACCAGGGCTTCCGGGCGCGCCTGCAGACGGACGACGAGAACCTCCTCAGCGCCGATGGGCGCAAGCAGCTGCGCGACGTCGTCGTCGGTCTCCAGGGTCTGAGCGACCAGCAGCAGGTCGTAGCCGCCCTGCCGGTACAGCTCGCAGGTGAGCTCGACGTGGCGCGTCCACTGCTCGTCGGGCAGAGCCGGGTGCGCCCACACGAGCGCCTCGACCTCGATAGCGGCGTGCGCGACGTCGTCATCCGAGAGCGCGTCGGCGAGCGCGGTCGGTACCGCGGTCTTGCCTGCGCCCGCCGGGCCGGTGATGACGACGGCGAGCACGGCTTCGGCAAGTTTGACTGGGCCCTAGTCGCGCGTCCCGCCCAGGCGTGCGGTGGCGTCTTCGCGATGAAAGACGCCCACCAGGCACCCGCCGGGGGTCGTCACGACGGCGGTCTTGAGCTCGCGCTTGGCCAGACGCTCCACCAGCGCGTCGGCGCGCTCGTCGAAGCGGACGGTGCTGGGCCCGGGCTCCATGACCGTCTCCGCCGTCTCCGTGGCGGCGGCGCCGGCGAGCGCGCTGCGGCGCACGCGCCCGAGCACGATGCGCCGCGCGGTCACGACCAGGCAGAACCCGCACCGGGAGCCGTCGAGCATCTCGCGGACCTGGCTGACCGGCGTGTCGAGCGCGCAGGTCGGCGGGTGGGCGTCGACGGCCTCGCCCGCGTGGAGCACGCCCGCGCTGTCGCCTTCGCGCGGGAGGCCGTTCGCGAGCCAGTCGGCTTTGCCGGGGACGTAGTCGAACACCAGGGCGGGGTCGAACCCGAGCGTTTCGAGCCGGCACGCGGCTCGTGGGCTCATGTCTCAGAGGCCGTCCCAGCAGTACACGACGACCGGCCGGGAGCGGTCTAGCGGCTCGACCGTGGTCGCGTCGAGTTCTTTGAGCGGGATGTTGACGGCCCGCGGTAGGTGCGCATCGGCGTACTCGGCCGCCGGCAGCACCTCGACGAGCTGCGCGCCGTCGTCGAGCAGGCGCTTGAGCTCGGCGAGGCCGATGCTGGTCGCCATCACCAGCACCCCGGCGCGGCGCTCGCGGCCGTCAGCGGCGCGACCGTGCACGTGTCGTGGAGCGTGTCGGCAGTCGGCTTCGGCGGGGTCATCCCTACGACCACGTCGCGGAGCGTTGAAGCGCGTCGAGCACCCATTCGTCGGCGGGCATGCCCCGCAGCCCGTCCGGGGTGGCGAACAGCCGGCACTTCAAGCCGAAGTCGGTGCGGTCGGCCGCGCTGGGCTCGACATCCTCGCCGTCGACGCGGACCGTCGGCGAGCCGAGGAACCGCTCGCGCTCGGCCGCGTCGGGGTCCTCCACCCGCACGAGCTCGATGTCCGCGCCCGTGCCGCTGGACTCAAGCAGCTCGCGCAGGTGCGGCAGCAGCGCCTCGTGGTTGGGACAGCCATCGAAGTAGAGGACCTCGACCTTCATGCGCTAGACGGTACCGCCCGTACGCCCCGCAGCGCCGCGCTGGCGTGCCGTCAGGTCGACAGCGGCGGCTGGGCGGTCTCGACCGCTTCGGCGAGCACCGCCCGCACCGCGTCGGCGAACTGGACGGGGCGCTCCGCGCTGGCGAGCCGGTTGCGCAGCCGTGCGGCGCGCGGGCGCGTCGTGTCGGTCACCGGCGTGCCGTGCTCCTGGCGCTCGGCGCCGTTGGCGTCCCGGGCCGCGAGCGGAGCGCCGCGAAGCCGCCGTGCTGGTCGAAGCGGCTCAGGGCGGGCCATCCGCTTCCGGCCTGCCAGCGGGCGTGGTCGTCGCGACGCCGGCTGTACGCCTCAACCAGCCAGAGCCGGAGCGCGAGCATGCACAACTCGACGTGGTCGGCGTTTCGCACCCGGTCATCGGAACGAGCCGGTGCGCCGGGATGCCCGCAACTGGGTAGCGGTAGCTCAGGCGCTTGCCCTTACCGAGGGGCTTCGGGCCGTCGCCGACCGGCGCGTCGATACCGCGTCGACCAGCAGGGCGCTGGCGTCGGCGATGACCGGCCTCCAGCCGCCGGACGGGCGGGCCTGCATCGCGAAGCCGCTGTCGCGCGCCCACGCCCTCAGCGTCGGATACGACGGCCACGCGCGGTTCAGCGCGGCGTAGTGGGCGACGGGTTCTGCGGAGGCGCCTGGACGCTCGTTCGATGTTCGCGCGAGGTATCGCGGCTGTGCTCGCGCTCATGCAGGTCGACCGACGAAGACGGCCGACCCGTTCTCCGGGTGGGTGCGATAGCGACGTCCGAAGAACTCGTCGACCAGCCGCTGACCGCGGTCGAGCGGCTCGACCCGCAGTTCGACGGCGCCGCCGTCAGCGGGCTGGACGCGGACCAGCAGCTCGTCCACCTGAGCTTCGCGCACGCACCCCGCCGGGTCGTGGACCGCCGCTCGCAGCCAGCGCAGGCGCTCGATGCGCTCGGGCAGCCGGCGGCGGGTACGGCGATACGGAGTGGGGCGTACGTTCGGAGGCATGGCTACAGGCTCGCATCCCCCCGAGCGGATGTGCCGGCCAGGCCGCGGTCCTGCATCTCGACGGCTGCGCGGGTGACACGGACGGCGTCCGCGTAGGTGTCGAACGCCTTGCGGATGTGGCGCGCGTACGGCACATGCATCCCGCGGGCGCGCGCGAGCTTCGCCCAGGCGTGGAACTCCCATTCGTTCGGCCAGTCATCGCCGGCGGGAGCATGCTGCAACGACGACCAGAGGTCGGCGCGGCAGCGAATGATGGCCTGCTGAATGAGGACCGGCTGGTAGCCGGGCTCGCGCCCGGTGGCACGCAGGGACGCCTGTGCGGCCAGCGCCTTCTCGATGCCGCGGTGTGTGGACTTCACGCGCGCTGCACCACCGACGTCGCGGAAGCTCTCCACCGCGGTGAGCGCGCCCACCCAGCCGAAATAGCGCTCGGCGATGCTTGCCGGGCTGGGGTATTCGTGGCCATCCTGGGCCTGCAGCGCGCGCTCGGCCTCGTAGAGCTCCTCGGTGACGATGACCTCGGGGAAGGCCATCACCATCTGGATGAGCAGCTCCAGATGACCGAGACGCAATCTCGCCGGCGACCTCAGCTGGATGAGGTTGACTACGAGCGCGCGAAGGTCGCGCGCCGCCTCATCCGAGGTCGCCTGGTGGCTGCGGTATCGCCCGGCCACCGCGAGCGCCATCTCGCTCGGGCGCGCGTTGGTCCGCGTACTGCGTGCGTTGGGCATTCAAGAACTCCACTGTTGTTGGTGGGAGAGGAGCGCGGTCATCACGCCACGAGCCGCAGCGGCGGCTGCGACGGATGCGCCGACGGGCCGAAGATGCGCTCCTCCAGCTCGTGGCGGACGTCGGGATGCGCGGCCAGGACCCGGTCGACGGCCGCATCGAAGTCACCTTCGCCCAGCCGCGCGGCCACCAGCTCTGCCTCTGGAACCCGCGGCCGCAGACCACGGCGCTCGCGCTCGGCCTTGTGGTCGGGCCGCCAGGCATCGAAGTCGGTGTTCGACATGCCGAGGCCCAGCTCGCGAAGCGCGCACAGCAGGTACTGCTCCAGCTCCGGGTCCCCGTAGCGGTGTCGGGTGCTGCCCGCAACGGCCTCCGCGGGGGTCATGACCTTCGCCGCAACCTTCGCTTGCGGCCAGCTTCCCCAGCGCTTGGTCAGCTGCCGCGAATGCGGCCAATCGCACTCCAGACCACGGGAAAACGCCTCCTCGCGACCCAGTTCCCGGACCTCGTTGTACTGCGGATACGAAACCAGCGGGCCGAACAGGGAGGCCGCTGCGCGGAGCCCGCGCAGGTTATCCGGCGACCGGTCTCCGGCCCAGAGCTCCGAGTCGGGAAGGCTGGCGAGCAGTTCGCGGACCGCGGTCAGCTGCATGTCGGCCGGCGGAGCCGTCGGCGGTGCGGGCGTGCCGCCGAAGCGCTCGGGCCCGACGGGGTCCAGCAGCCGGGCGCGGTACTGCGGCGAGCGCACACGCCGCTGCGTGCCCCCGCGGGCTGCGCGGTCTGCCACGCCGTGTTCCTCCAGCAGGGGTCTCCAGCCCCCGAACGTGTCAGGGCGGCGGAACGGGTCGAACGAGCGCGGCACCCGCTGCAGGTCGGTCGTCGGCTGGTCAGCCTCGGCGGTCAGCCAGGCCTCGAACGCGTCCCGCAGCAGCGGCGCGGACGGCGAGAGGGTGCCGACCCAGGTCGTGAAGATGCCCGACAGCTCTGGCTTCTCGAACCGCGGGCCGTTGCTGATGCCGCGCCGCGCTGTGAGGTCCGGGCGGCCAGGGCCCTCGCCGAAGGCGGCCCGCACGTCGTCCCAGGAGCCGCCGAACGCGCGCCGGATGGTGCTGTCCGTCGGAAGCGACTTGCGCCGGGGGTCACCTTCACGCCAGCGCTCGTATTCGGAGGAGCTCGGGAAGAACCCCCGGTCGTCGATGAACAGTTGCACCGCGTTCCGGCCCCGTTCCTGCTTCGCGGTCGTCGTCTGGATGTCGAGCCGCGCATCGAGCGCGTCCAGCACGCAGAACAGGTCGACGAGGTCGCGGTCGCGAAGGTCAGCGAAATCGTGCCGTGCCCCCGCATCCGCCTGCCGAGACTGGACCAGGAGGACGCTGACGCCGGAAGAGGCGGACCCTTCCGGTGCAACCCGACGGGGTGCCTCGGGCGCGGGGGGTCCATCGACGTCGGGCACGGCGTCTGCATGGGTATCGCCCTCATGGGCGAGAGGGCCGGCGGCGGGCTCCGGTTCTGGCGCCGCGGACACGTACCACGCCGTCGAAGCGCCCAGCTCGGAAGACACCTCCGGCTCAGGTGCGGCGGGCCCGACCGCGGTGCCGTCGACGTCCTGCGCGGAGTCAGCCACGCGCCGCCGGCCGTCCGCGCCGTGGTCGCCGGCGAGCCCAGAAGGTTCGCTGGACACAGTCCGCTCACCGCGGTTGAGTGTGCGCAGCAGCTCCCGGTAGTCGGGGCGCCCTGAGGCGGGGCGCGGAGCGAACGGTTCTCCCATACGATGACGGTAAGCGCGAAATCGCCCCTTGGCCAGGCCCTCGGAGACATCCCCCGGGGGTCGACCAGGCGGCGCGACCTGGGGGTGGCGATAGTGCGGCTGAGCAGGCGTTTCCGACTGGAAGCAAGGGCGACCTGGGGGACGGGTGCCGGTCAGCTGGGGGTGACGACGAGCGCGGCAGGCGCGAAGGGCAGCGCCGCCGGTTGTACGCGCCCCTGGGGCCTAACTCAGCACTGACCCTCGTCGGCGCCGTCGGCGCCGGCCAGATCGAGCCCGCCCCGCTGCAGGCCGCCGGGCCCGGTCGCCCGGAACGCGGGCACGATCTCGCTCGTGACGAGGCCGGTCTCGTCGGTGAGCGCGTCGACGATCGCGAACCAGTCGCGGATGCGGTCGGGCCTGTCGACGACGGTCGTCACGAGCGGTACGCGGCGCCGTAGCTGCCAGAACGTGTCGCCGTGCGGTGCGTGGTCGCCGTGGTAGCCCCAGATGCCGCGGACGGTCGTCGCCCCGGCGGCCCCGGCACGGCGCAGCTCGCGGATGAGCTCGTGGTGCAGTGGGCGACCGGCGTGGCGGGACTGCTCGCCGGCGTAGACGGTGAGCTTCTGCCAGAGGCCGCGGTCTCCGTCGAGCCGCGGGGGCTCGGCGAGGCGGACGCCGTCGTGCTTGCAGACGGGCGCGCGCTCGAACGTGACGACCGGGTCGTCGAGCAGCGTGTCGAGGTCGCCCAGCGCGACGTGGATCGGGCGCGGGTCGCCGACGGCGACGACGATGAGCGGAACGTCGGCGTTGCGGCCGACCAGCCGGGCGCGGCGGCGGATCCCGTGCAGCGTGCCGTCGACCCCGAGCAGCACGGTGGCGCCGGCGACCCCGTGGGCGTGCAGGGCGGCGACGACCGTCTCGTGGGCGGGACGGCCGCCGGCGCGCTCGTGGCGGCCGAGGTGGACGGTGAGCTTGACGGCGGGCGCGTCGTCGGGGGCGGTGTCGGCCGAGGGGCCGGTGACCATCCGTGCTCGCTCGATCGTCACGAGCCCGTCGAACGCCAGCTCCTGCAGGTCGACGAGCGCCGCCTGGATTCGCGGCGGCGTGTCGACGGCCATCGACACGAGCGGCAGGTCCTCCGACAGGGTCAGGAGGCGGTCGGTGCGCAGGTGGTGCCTGATGCCGAAGCCCTCGGTGCCGCGCAGCAGCAGGCTGGCGCGCAGCCGCTCGCGTTCGTAGATGTCGGTGAGGGCGTCGGCGAGGAAGCCGCCGCGGGCGCGGTCGCGCTCCCCGAAGTAGACGGTCAGCTTCAGCGCGTCCTGGGTCACAGCGCGCTCCCGAGATGGCGGCCGGCCCACACGGCCAGCACGCCGACGACGAGGCTGACGGCGAGGTTCAGCGCGCCGAGCCGCAGCCGCCCGTCTTCGCCGAGGCGGTGGCTCTCGAGCATCCACGTGCTGAACGTCGTGAACGAGCCGAGCAGGCCGGTGGCGACGAGGCGGTAACCGTCGCCGTGCAGCGCGGCGCCGGCGACGATGCCGAGCGCCAGCGCGCCGGTGACGTTGACGGCAAGCGTGCCGTAGGGGAACGCGCGGCCGAGCCGTTGCGCCACTGCGCCGTCGAGTAGGAAGCGCGCGAGCGCGCCGACGCCGCCGACGAGCCCGACCCCGAGGACGACCAGGGCGCTCACGCCGCCGTGAGCCTCACGCGCCGCACGAGGTTCGTCGCCAGCGCGACCGCGGCGAAGCCGGCGGCGACGCTCGCCGCCGCATAGCCGGCCGCCAGGCCGACGCGGTCGTCGTCGAGCATGTGCAGGAGCTCGAGCTGCATCGTCGAGAACGTCGTCAGCGCGCCGCAGAACCCGGTGCCCAGCAGCGGCCGGCGGTAGGCCGACAGGGGCAGGCGCTCCTGCAGGCGGGTCGTGACATACCCGAGGATGAACGCGCCGGCCACGTTGACGATGAACGTCGCCCACGGCCACTGGCCGGGGTGGGGCGGCAGCGCCTCGACCAGGCCGGCGCGCGCGACCGCGCCGACGAAGCCGCCGGCGAAGATCGCCGCGAGCTCCCGACGGTCCAGACGCATTCGCGGGATTCTTCCGGTCGCAGTGGTCGGGACCGCTGGCGGTCCGGTACGGTGCCGCGCCGTGATCGTCGCTCGTGTGGGTGCTCTTGCCGTCGCCGTGTGCGCGCTTGCCGCGGGGGTCGCCCAGGCGGCCGCCGAGCCGGTGCGCTTCCAGCTGCCGTCGCACCACATCGCGTGCTGGAGCGACCGGACGTTCGTGCGCTGCGACATCTTGGACCCCGAGCACAAGCCGAAGCGGCCGGCGTCCTGCGAGCTCGACTACGGCCACGCGTTCGAGCTGACGCGCACCGGCCGCGGGCACCGCATCTGCGCCGGCGACACCGTGCTGGACCCGAAGGCGCCGGTGCTGCGCTACGGCAAGGGCAAGCGCTTCGGCTCGTTCACCTGCCGGTCGCGCCGCAGCGGGCTGCGCTGCACGAACCGCCGCGGCCATGGGTTCGAGCTGTCGCGGGCGCGACAGCGCCTGTTCTGAACGGCAGTCACGTCTTCGGCCCGACGAGATGCGCAGCTGCCACGAGCGCGCAGTCCAGTTCAGGCATCCATCGCCGAGGTAGAGCCCCAGCAGGTAGGCATAGGACTTGTGCTGGGCGGCGTCGATCATACGAACACACGTTCGCGTACGACCCGGACGTCATCCCGCTACGATGCGGAGGCTCCCCGGGGGAGTGAGCTAACGGCTACGCGCATGGTCTCCAAAACCATGAATCCGGGTTCGAATCCCGGCTCCCCCGCTCAGGCCGCCGCGTCCAACCCCGTCGCCGCGCGCACCTGGGCCGCCGCGCGCTCCGGGTCCTCGACGCAGACCGCGATGCGGTCCCAGTCGCCGCCGGACGTCTCGATGACGACCGCGGGCTGACCGCAGTACAGGCCGGCGAAGGTCCGCACGCCGCGGCGGCGAAAGCGGCCGAAGGCCAGGCGCCGCGGGATGGAGGTGCCGCCGACACGCCAGCCGAGCTTGACGTCCCAGCCGTCGCGCACCACCTCCACCGAGCGGACGTCGGCCAGCGGCGCCGAGACCTGACGGGCCAGCGCCATCACCGCCTGATGGCCGGGGAAGTGCGCGACGACGCGGTCGGCTTCGATCTCGAGGGTCACCACGCGGTTCATGATGGCAAAGGTCTGCGAGGAAACCGACAGCCCGGGCGGTGGTCGGCGGGACGACCGCCCGGCAGGGAACCTGACGTTTCGGCGGTTTGCAGAGCGTTGGCGCGGGGCACGAATGGCCCCCATGCGGGTCGGTTTGTGTCTGGGGGCGGGCGGTGTCGTCGGTGCGGCGTGGCTCATCGGCGCGTTGGAGGCGCTCGCCGACGAGACCGGTTGGGACCCGACGACCGCCGATCACGTCGTCGGCACCTCGGCGGGCTCGGTGGTCGGCGCGCTGGTCGCCGACGGGATCGGCCCCCAATACCTCGGCGCCTACGCCGCCGGCCGGGCGCTCGACGAGGTCGGCGAGCTCGACGGCCGCGTCGCCGCGCTGGCCGAGCGCCTCGGCGGCCCCGAGCGTCTCGACGAGCTCGCCGACGAGGTCTCCGGTGATGCGCTGCGCCTGAAGCTCGCCCTGCCGCCGATCGGCCCGGGCTCGTGGCGGATGGCCCTGTCGACCCTGCGCGCCCCGTGGCGTCACGCGCCCAGCGCCGTCGTCGCCGGCTGGCTGCCGCGCGGCTTCATCTCGACCGATCCGATCAGCGCGCTCGTCGAGACCTTCATCGGCCACGACTGGCCCGACCACCCCAACTACTGGGCGGTCGCCGCCGACTACTGCACCGGCCGCCGCGTCGCGTTCGGCCGCGAGGACGCACCCCGCGCCCGGGTCAGCGAGGCCGTCGCCGCCTCCTGCGCGATCCCCGGCTTCTACCACCCGCCCCGCATCGAGGGCCGCCGCTACGTCGACGGCGGGGTCTGCTCGATGTCGAACCTCGACCTCTTCCTCGGCGCCGACGTCGACCTCGTCGTCTGCCTCAACCCCATGTCCTCGATGGCGGAGGCGATGGGCGGCACGCCGGCCGAGCGGATCGGCGCCCTCATCCGCGGCGCCTCCACCCGGCGGCTCGACCACGAGGCGCGCAAGCTGCGCGAGGCCGGCACCGAGCTGCTCGTCCTGCAGCCCAACGCCGAGGACGTCAAGGGCATGGGGTTGAACATGATGGCCCGCGGCCGGCGTGTCGAGGTCCTCGAGTGCGCCCGCCGCACGACCGCCCTGGCGCTGCGCGAGCTGCGCGGCACCGACGCGCTGCTGCCCGAGCGCACGCGCCGCGACCGCCGCCGCACGCCGAGCTGCACGACGGTCGCCCGGGCCGCCGCGAAGGCCGCCGCGGCCTGAGCCCCGGCTGCCCGCCCCGGGCGCTCAGGCGTCCCCGTCGACGCCGTGCTTGGCGACGAGGTACTCGCTGATGCGCTGCGACGCCACCCGCAGCCGCCGGAAGTACGTGGCCCGGCTGACGTGCAGGGCGTCGGCGGCCTGCTCGTGGCTGCCGGCCGGGTCGAGGTAGCCGCGCTCGACGACTTGGCGCATGAGCTGCTCGTCGGCGGAGTCGCCGAACGCGTTGACGAGCGCATCCTCGAGCTCGGCGCGCACCGAGGCGGCCCGCTCGTCGGGCGCGTCGCCGCGGGCGAGCGGGTTGTTGGCGAGCTCGAGCGGCCGCTGGACATTGCGCAGCGCGTCGCGCACCGCCTCAGCATCGACCGCCCGACCGGCGGGGCCGTCGCCGACCAGGCCCTCCGGCAGCCCGAGCTCGTCATAGATGGCGCTGCGGATGCCGCCGAGGATCCCGCGGACGTCGTGGTCGATGAGGTGGCACTGGGTGAGCCGGCCGCCGTGGCGGACGTCGAGCTCGGCGAGGTGGGTCGTGCCGACCGCCTCGGCGAACGCGATCGCCGCCGGGTTGTCGGGGTCGATCGGGATGTAGGACCAGCGCGGGTTGCGCAGGCCCGAGCGCAGGATCGCCGCGGTGTTGAGGATCGACAGCACGGGCGAGGTGGCGTCGCCGTGGCCGGCGAAGTCCAGCGAGTCGCGCCAGATGAGGACCTCCTCGCCGGCGTGCGCCTCGCGCGCGTGACGCAGCCACGGACCGAGGCAGATGTCGTCTTCGGCGGCCGCCGGCGCGTTCTCGGGCGTGACGGCGATCGCCATGCCGACGAGCTGGTCGTGGGCGTCGCGCACGGTGACGACCCGTTCGGGCATCTGCTCGAGCAGTGGCTCGGTGACCGCCCACCAGGCGGGTCCGTTGGGCTTGGCCTCGAAGCGTGCGCGGGCGACCTCGGCGTCCTCGGGGCGCCACAGGTCCGGGCGGTGGGTCGTCGAGCCGTCGGCGCCGAAGCCCCAGCGGATCGCCGGGTTGCGCACGAGGTCGACGAGGTCGACGAGCACGCGCGTGCCGATCCGCCGGCCGCGGGCGAAGTGGTGATCGGCGATGCGGCAGCGCAGCTCGCGGTCGCGTTCCGGTCGGGTGGTGCGCAGGTCGGCGGTGATGGCCTGGCGGACGAGCTCGTGCAGGGCGATCCCGTCGCCGACGTGCTCGGCGAACGACAGGCCCTGAAGCCAGCGGTAGGCGGCGTCGGGGTCGACGTCGGGCAGGACGTCGGCGAGCAGCTCGCGGTTGCAGCTGCGCACGATCGCGGCCACGGCGGCGACCTCGAGGTTGCCCCGGTCGAGCTCGGTGCGGGCGAGGCGGTGCAGGATCGCCTGGACGAGGTTGGGCTGTTCGTGCATCCGCTCCGGGTCCCAGGAGCCGCCGTCGCGGCGGGCGGCGTCCGCGGCGAGCGAGAGCGCCAGCGGCGAGCCGTCGGCCCAGGCGATGATCTGGCGGCTCAGCGCCTCGTCGGCCAGACCGTGGGCCTGGAGGAGCGCGAGGCCTTCAGCGGCGCCGAACGGGGCGAGGTCGAGCTCGACGGTGAGGCGCTCCCAGCCGTCGCGAAACCAGTCGGGCGCAGGCGCCTGGCGGCCGGCGAGCACGACGATCGCTCTCGCCGGCAGGGAGGGGACGAGGCGGGCGCGCAGCCAGCCGTCGGCGGCGCTCATGCGCTCGTAGGTGTCGAAGAGCAGCAGCGGGCGCTCGTGGCCGCCGAGGTCACCGAGCGCCGCCTCGATCTCGCCGGGGACGGGCGCGAGCTCGCGGCCTTCGACGACGTGCGGATGCCAGCCGCGGCGGGCGCCGCGCCGGGCGACCTCGCGCAGCAGCGTGCTCTTGCCGATCCCGCCCGGGCCGTGGACGTGGACGATCTGCGCCGGCGGGTCGTCGGTGAAGAGCGAGTCGAAGAACGCGAGCTCGCGGTCGCGGCCGACGAAGCGTTCGGCGTCGCGCTGCTGCAGGCGCTGGGCGAGGGTGCCGGACACGGGTTCCGATCCAGAAGGTGGAGTGCGGAAATCTGCCATGCCGCGGCGCGCGGTTCCAGTGATGTGGCCCATAGACTCGCGCCGATGGCGACCTCGCAGCTCTTCCGCGACGACGTGCTGGCCGGCCAGACGGCGATCGTGACCGGCGGCGGCACGAACCTCGGCCGTCATGCGGCCGCCGAGCTGCTGGCGTGCGGGGCCGAGGTCGTCATCGCCGGAAGACGGTCTGAGGTGCTCGAGGAGGCCTGCGAGGCGCTGGGCGAGCGGTGCTCCTGGGTGGCCGGCGACATCCGCGAGCCCGAGCAGGCGGGGGCGATCGTCGACGCGGCGCTGGAGCGCACCGGGCGCCTCGACGTCCTGGTCAACAACGCGGGCGGCCAGTACTTCGTGCCCGCCGAGGCGATCACCGCCAAGGGCTGGGGCGCCGTGATGCGGCTGAACGTGGAGGGCACGATGGCGATGACCGACGCCGCCGCCGAGCGCGCGCTGGTGCCGGCGGGGCGGGGGACGGTCGTCAACGTGACGGTCTCGCCCCATCACGGCATGCCGGCGATGGCCCACACGGGCGCCGCCCGGGCGGCGGTCGAGGCGCTTACGCGCGAGCTCGCGGCGCGCTGGGCGGATGACGGCGTGAGCGTCGTGGCCGCCGCGATCGGCCGCTTCGACACCGAGTCGCTGCGCAAGTACCCCGAGGTTGTCTGGCGCCAGGCGGCGCGGAGCGTCCCGCTGCAGCGGCTGGGGCGCATGGAGGAGTTCGGCTGGCTGGTGGCGATGCTGGCGTCGCCGTTGGGCCGTTCGCTGTCGGGCTCGGTCGTGACCCTCGACGGGGCGGCCGACAACTGGTGGGGGCCCTGGCCGCCGCCGCACATCACCGACGACGCGGGCACCGTCCCGACCGAGGCGCGCAGGCCCGCGACATCCGAGTAGAATCGGTGCCACGGCGGGCGAAGTGTCAACGGCTGCACGAGAGCCTTCCAAGCTCTAGGAGCGGGTTCGAGTCCCGTCGCCCGCTTTGCAGGACCACATAGCCACGGGGAGTGGCGCAGTCTGGTAGCGCACCCGGCTGGGGGCCGGGCGGTCGCAGGTTCAAATCCTGTCTCCCCGACTCGAAGGCCCGGTGCGAACGAGAGAACACGAGTTCGCACCGGAGCCACGGTTTTCCGCGTAGGTCCAGCGAAAAGCGGCGAACGGGGACGTACCGCCGCGAACGCCGATTTCGGCGTCGGCGTATCGGCTCCGTATCGAGTCGCCGCGCTCAGACGTATCGAGCCGCTGACGCGGTCGAAGGCCCCTCACACGAGGACGGTCCACGCGGGAAGAGGTCGCACATCACCCACGCCGGCGTACGGCGCTGTAGTCACCTGCGCTGCATGACTCCGTGTTGCGGTCGACTGAGTGATTCCCGCCGAATAGGCTTCGCGCGTGTTCGACCCACCCCCACTGCGAACTCCCGTTCCTGCCGTGGTGCTCACCCTGGCGGCAGCAGCGAAGGAGGGGCGGCTGGTCATCTGCGCGGGGGCAGGTCTGAGCGTCGCCGCGGATGCATCTTTGCCAAGCGGTGCAGCCCTCTCGGAGATGCTCCATGAACGTCTGCGGCAGCGGCTGGCGGGCTACCAAGCCCCTGAAAACGTCCGCGACCTCATCGCCGTCGCGGACGCCGCCGTCCTCGCCGCTGGCGGCGGCCTCGAAGCGCTGCAATACGAGGTGTTGGAGTTGGCAGACTTCGAGACGGCGACCCCGAACCATGGTCACCAAGTCCTTGGCCTGCTTCTCGCGGAAGGGGCGGTGACGGCTCTCAGCTGGAACTGGGACGACTGCATCGAGCGCGCAGCGCCCCCAGGAGAACAACTTCGTGTTGCGCGGACTCACCTGGATATGGCGAGCTTGCGGAGCGCTCAGCTCGCCAAAGTCCACGGGTGCGCGACGATGCCGCCAACGCTCCTCATTACATCAGCGCAGCTCGCCGGTCCTCCGCCGTGGGCTGACCAAGCCTTTGCGGACCGACTCCGCGATTCGATGATGGTCTTTGTCGGCATCGGCGACGTCGCCGACTACGCGCGGCGGCGCATCGCCGAACTCATCGCTCAGGTACGTCCGCCCGACGTCCGCGTGGTGTCTCCCAGCATTCGAGAGGCGTGGGCGGACAGCGTGTGGTCGACGGTCCTGGAAAACCTCGACGAGGACCGTCGTGTCGCCAGCACGGCCGACGAGTTCTTGGACCAGCTTGCGAGGGCATGGACCGGTGAAGTTCTCCAGCAGTTGCGGGTCGACGCATGCAATGCGCGCGACGACGTTCAACCCGGTATCGAGCGCATCGCCGAGGCGCTTGGCGACCTCAGTGCGGTTGAGGTAATCCGATGGTGCCGCCGGGCGGTAATGCGTCCGAGGACTGGCGAGAGTGCGGTACTCGCTCAGGCGACGGGAGACGCCCTGGTGGCCGCTGGCGTCCTCGCGTCTCGCTCGGAGGGTCGGGTCCGGGCCGGCCGCCCCGCGTGCTGTGACATCGGGGACGAGACCGTCGACGTCCTGGTCGTGCGCCAGCGGACA
Organism: Solirubrobacterales bacterium; assembly: GCA_040255945.1. Classification (GTDB taxonomy): domain Bacteria; phylum Actinomycetota; class Thermoleophilia; order Solirubrobacterales; family Solirubrobacteraceae; genus Baekduia. Next base: position 38,376 of record JBDZVZ010000015.1, read on the forward strand.
CCGGCTGCAGACGTGCAGCGAGAGGCCGCTCGGCGAGCGGAGCAGATGGCAAGCAACGGGCAGCTCGTCGGGGACGAGGTGACATTCCTCGTCGGGGGTTCCGTGATGGGTCGACTTGACGAGTCCGCTGAGGCCGCCGCGGACGTCCTCTCGGCGGGGGACGACCCGCAGGACGTCATCGACGGACCCCGCGCTCTGCGGCCGCGCTACCTGCGCGCCGACATACTGCTTCAGGAGGCGGCGTGAACGGGGATGAGGGACTGCTCTCGACGGCCAGCTCGGTGCTCCGCCAAAACGGGTTCGCTGTCATGGCCGAGCATCTGCACGAAGCAGACTCCGGCTGGGTTCTTGCCGAGAGCGACCTCTTCATTGTCGCGGTGGTCGCAGGGCCCGACCTGGATGAGCTTCGTCGCCTTGAGTCCTTCGCTGCACCGGAGCTCATCAACCGACTCATCCATACCGAGGGCGTCGGAGGAAAGCGATGGGACGCCTATCTCGTGCTGTTGGCGCGACGCGCCGGCGACGCGGCGGACGAGGCTCCGGAACTCGTCGCCATCGAATACAACACGCGCGGAGTTCGTCGGCTCGTCGCGGTGGGGGTGGACGCCACCGAAGAGAACGTGCGTCGGGTGCTGCGGCCGTTCATGCCGCTTCCGCCCCCAACGCCGGGCGGCCTTGCCGACGCGTTTCAGGATCTCACGGAACAGCTCGCGGTTAACGGCGTCGACGCCGACGACGCACGTCGGATGGTCGCCGCGTTCCAGGACAGAGGGCATCTGAACGATGTCTGAGACAGTCGCATTCAAATGGGTCGAGATTGAAGGCTTTCGCGGGTTCAAGGACCGTCAGCGTGTGCTTCTGGACGCGTCATCCGTGCTCATCTACGGGCCGAACGGGACGGGCAAGACAAGCTTCTTCGACGCTATCCAATGGCTGCTGCTCGGGTCCCTGCAGCGCCTGGAACGCTGGCGGGTGCGCAAGAACGACGAGCACATCGTCAATCGCTACAGAGGTTCGGAACCGGCCATTGTCGAAGCAGAGCTGGAGATAGCAGGAAGCGCCGTCCGGCTGCGCCGCCAAGGCAAGTACGACTCCGGTTTCCTCGAATGGCGCTCGGAGGATGCGAGCCTGCACGGAGAGGATGCGGAGCGCCGCCTGGAAAAGGCCCTGACAGCCCGGCCGGGGCAGGACGTCCGCCGCTTGCTGATGACCTCAGCACTCCTGCAGCAGGACGTCGTGCGGGAGGTCTTGGAAGACAAGCCTGCCCAACGCTATGAGCAGCTGGCGGCCCTGCTCGGACTGGATGAGCTCGCAGCCTTCGACGCGGCCGTTCGTAACCGCGCCGAACGGCTGGCGGCTGCTGGCAGAGCTGCACGGCAGGCGCTGGAGAGCGCCGAGGACAAAGCGCAGACGCTCGCCGCCCAGGTCGAAAGCCTCCAGCACGACGTGCGACTCGCTGACGACGTTCGGCAAGCTCGCGAAGCCATCGTCTCGCAGCTCCAGGCTCTTCAACCAACCGTCGTGGTCACAACGGTTCCGGCGACGAGCGCCGACGCCGCACTCTTGCAGCAAGCCGCGCGCACGATGGGGGAGTCGCTGGCGAGCCTTGTGCAGACCGCGCGAGCGCTTAGGGAGCGCAGAGCCTCAACCACGAGCCCTCCGGAGGAGGCGTTGCAGCGTTTGGAGGAAGCGGCGGTTGCGGCGGAGCGACGGATGCAGGAGGCCCAAACGGCCGCGGACGCCGCCGAGGCGAAGCGCGCGGCGGCGACCGAACGAAGCTCCCAGCTAACTGCGCTAGCCGTTCAGGCGCTCGACCTCCTGGGTCCGCAATGCCCCGTCTGCGGCCAGGACATCAACGAGCACGACGTTCGCGACCGCCTCCACCGTCGCCTTGCCGGCGAGTCGGACAGCGACGTGCGAAATGCGATGGCGGCGGCTGACGTAGCGCGCCGAGAACTCGCCGCTGCCAAGCAGGATGTCGACGAGGTCAGGAAGCAGCTCACGCCGCTCCGAGCGGCTCATGAGGAGGCGCAGCGATTGTTGCGCGAAGAGGAAGAGTTGAGGGAGGCGTGTCGCTCGTTCGACGTGCCGCGAGGGGCGCCGCTGGAAATCGCCGGTCTTACAGCCATCCAAGCCGGAGACTTGAGCTCGGCTGAGGAGGTGCTGGTTGCTCTCCGCGTGGTCTGGACCGCGGCCGGCGACCTAGTGGCGGTGCTCCGAACGGACACGACGGACGCCCGCCTGACCGAACTGCGTTCGCAGCTGGGGCGCGCTGAGGAGACGGTCGCGACGGTGAAGGAAGCGGCGAGACTCGCGAGCGCCCAGGAGGAACAGGGCAAGCTCCTGCAACGCGCCACCACGCGAGCCGTAACAGCTGTCACGTCGAAGCGCTTCAAGCGGTTGGCGCCGACGGTCCAGGACATCTATGGCCGCCTCGACCCTCACCCGTCCTTCAAGACGCTCGACTTCGACCTCGACGTCTACCGACAGAAGGGCATCGCTAGCCCGGTCGCACGCGATGAAGCAGAGTCCGTCGACGCGGACCCGCTGCTTGTGTTCTCCAGCTCTCAGGCCAATGTCACGGCGCTCTCGTACTTCCTCGCGCTGGGATGGGCAGCAGGACCCGAAGCTCTTCCGTTCGTGCTTCTGGATGACCCGCTCCAGTCGATGGACGACGTCAACGTCCTGGGTTTTGCTGACCTCTGTCGGCACATACGGCGCCAGAGGCAACTGGTGGTGTCGACGCACGAGCGGCGTCTTGCCTCGCTCCTCCAACGCAAGCTCGCTCCGAGGTCGGCGACTGAACGAACCCGCATCATCGAGTTCAAGGCGTGGACTCGCAACGGTCCCGAGATAGACCAGCGTCTCGTCGAACCGCAACTCCTAGAGGGCCAGCGCCGCGCCATCGTGCCGGTGCAAGCTGCGTGAGGTGCGCGGCGCGCCTCTTCAGGCGCTCGACGAAACCGGAGCCGCCGCTCCGGTTCCATGTCGTCTCGGGGCAGCCCTGCGTTCCGCTTCTGTCTCTCTGGGGCGCCCACCACGGACGGACGGCGGTGGTGTTCGACCTCTCCGCCGGCTCTCTGCGCGGAAGCCCGGCGACTTCAGTTCTTAAGGTCCGCGGCCCTCGGTCGATGCTCGGGACATGTCAGAGGCAGTGCCGCCCGTACGCGCGACTTCGAGGTCGGAGGCGTTCGGTGGGCGACCGGCGCGGCGTCCGAAGCCGGACGCCCGCGGAGCAGGAGCAAGCCGATGCGCGTGACCGGGTCGCCAACGACGTCGACGCTTTCCTCGTGGCCCACGGCGACCATGGCAGCGCAATCCAGTTCCGACATCACGTCGAACTCCCCGGCCAGCCGGGCTCCTTGGTGTGCTGCCGCTGCGACGCGGGAGTCCACGCGCCGATGAGCGACATTGCGGTCGCGGCCGAGCGGTTCCGCGCGCAGCCCGGCCCGCGTCTCTGAGGCTTGATGCCGCCGGGACATCAGACGGCCGGTTTAGGGTGTCGTGCGTCAGATTTCTCGCGGGCGGCACGACCCGTAGGCCAGTCCGTGGCCGCGTGCTGACCCGAGCCAGTTGAGGAGCGCCGTCGTTGTCCGAGTCATGCCAACCCCAGTCCAACGGCCTTCGCAGGCAGCGCCGGGCGACGCGATGATGTCGAGTGAGCCGATAGGGCGCGTAACTCTCAGCGAGCTTGAAGCGCACCTCTGGGAGTCGGCCAACATCCTCCGCGGCCCGGTCGACCAAGCGGACTTCAAGAGCTACGTCTTCCCGCTGCTGTTCCTCAAGCGCATCAGCGACGTCTACGACGAAGAATTCGAGCAGGCGCTGGAGGAGTCGGACGGCGACGTCGACTACGCCGGCTTCGCCGAGAATCACCGCTTCCAGGTGCCCGACGGCGCGCACTGGAACGACATCCGCGAACGCACCGAGAACGTCGGCCAGTTCATCCAGAGCGCGATGCGCGCCATCGAGCAGGCCAACCCGAACAAGCTCTACGGCATCTTCGGCGACACCCAGTGGACCAACAAGGAGCGCCTACCCGACTCGCTGCTGCGCGACCTCATCGACCACTACTCCAAGCTGCCGCTGTCAAACAGCCGCGTCGAGCCCGACGTGCTCGGCAACGCCTACGAGTACCTCATCAGGAAGTTCGCCGACCTCTCGAACAAGAAGGCCGGCGAGTTCTACACGCCCCGCTCGGTCGTGAAGATGCTCGTGAACATCCTCGACCCGCAGGAAGGCGAGACCGTCTACGACCCCGCGTGCGGCACCGGCGGCATGCTTATCGAGGTCGTCCACCACGTTAAGGAGACCGGCGGCCGGGTGCAGCTGCTCTGGGGGAAGGTATTCGGGCAGGAGAAGAACCTGACCACCGCCGGCATTGCCCGGATGAACCTCTTCCTGCACGGCGTCGAGGACTTCAACGTCGTCCGAGGCGACACGCTACGCGACCCCGCCTTCTTCGTCGGCGACGAGCTCGCCACGTTCGACTGCGTCATCGCCAACCCGCCGTTCTCTCTGGAGAAGTGGGGCGATGAGGTCTGGGCCTCTGACCGCTTCGGACGCAACTTCGCCGGCATCCCGCCGAAGAAGAGCGGCGACTACGCGTGGGTCGAGCACATGGTCAAGTCGATGGCCGCCAAGACCGGACGGCTCGCGGTCGTGCTCCCACAAGGCGCCCTCTTCCGCGGCGGCGCTGAGCACCGCATCCGAAAGCACCTGCTGGAGGCCGACCTCGTCGAGGCCGTCATCGGCCTAGCGCCGAACCTGTTCTACGGGACGGGGCTGGCCGCCTGCGTGCTGGTGCTACGCCAACGCAAAGCCCCGGAGCTCAGCGGCAAGGTCCTTGTAATCGACGCCTCGTCGCTGTTCAAGCGCGGGCGCAACCAGAACACGCTCGAAGACGAGCACCGGCAGCGCATCGAGGAGCTATACGCGTCGTTCGCCGACGAGGAGGGCATCGTCCACGTCGCCGACCTCGGCGAGATTGCCGGCAACGACTTCGACCTCAACATCAGTCGCTACGTCGCCCCGGTCGACGACGAGCCGCTGCCGACCCTCGCCGAGGCGACCGCGCAGCTCAAGACCGCGCTCGATGAGGCGTACGCGGCCGAGGACCGGCTACTTGAACTTCTGCGCGACGAGGGGCTCGTCGAAGAGGACGCGCGTGTCCGTGAGGAGAGGACGGTCGCATGAGCATCACGCAGAGCGAGCTGGAGAGCTACCTGTGGGGCGCGGCCACCGTCCTGCGCGGGACCATCGACGCCGGCGACTACAAGCAGTTCATCTTCCCGCTGCTGTTCTTCAAGCGCATCTCCGACGTCTGGGATGAGGAGTATCAACGCGCGCTTGACGAGTCCGAGGGCGACGTCGATTACGCCTCCTTCGCCGAGAACCATCGCTTCCAGATGCCCGACGGCGCCCACTGGTCAGACGTGCGGGCCGCCGCCACCAACGTCGGTCAGGCCCTTCAGGGCGCGATGCGCGCTATCGAGCAGGCCAACCCCGACAAGCTCTACGGCGTTTTTGGGGACGCGCAGTGGACCAACAAGGAGCGCCTGTCAGACGAGACTCTGCGAGACCTCGTCGAGCACTTCTCCGGACAGACGCTTTCGACGGCGAACGTGCCCGAGGACCAGTTCGGGCAGGCCTACGAGTACCTCATCAAGCGCTTCGCCGACGACTCCGGGCACACCGCCCAAGAATTCTACACGAACCGCACGCTGGTTCACCTGATGACGCTCATCCTCGACGCGCAGCCAGGCGAGTCCGTCTACGACCCGACCTGCGGCACCGGCGGAATGCTGCTGTCAGCGGCCGTCGAGCTCAAGCGCCAAGGCAAGGAACACCGCAATCTCAAGCTCTACGGGCAGGAGCTCAATCTTATGAGCTCGTCCATCGCCCGGATGAATCTCTTTCTCCACGGCATCGTGGACTTCGACATCGAACGCGGCAACACGCTTTCCGAGCCCATGTTCCTTGAAGGCGACCGCCTCCAGCAGTTCGACGTCGTCCTCGCCAACCCGCCGTACAGCATCAAGAACTGGGACCGCAAGCTGTGGGCAGCTGACCCATACGGCCGTAACCGCTTCGGCACGCCGCCGCAGGGCCGCGCTGACTACGCGTTCTTCCAGCACATCCTCGCGTCCATGAAGACCGGCAGCGGGCGCTGCGCCATCCTTTTCCCGCACGGGGTGCTCTTCCGCGACGAGGAGCGCGAGATGCGTAAGCGCATTATCGAGGCCGACCTCATCGACTGTGTGCTCGGACTTGGGCCGGGCCTCTTCTACAACAGCCCGATGGAGGCATGTGTCCTCTTCTGCCGGACCGATAAGCCCCCCGAGCGGAAGGGCAAGGTGCTGTTCATCAACGCCGTGCGCGAGTACACCCGGGAGCGGGCGCAGAGCTTTCTCTCCGCTTCGAACATCTCACGCATCGCCGACACCTTCCGGGCGTTTGCGAGCGAGGAAGGCTTCGCGGCCGTTGTCGGCAACGACGAGGTACTCGGCCGGGAAGGCACGCTCAACATCGCGGCGTACGTCCGGCCAGCTGGCGTCACTGCGGCTGTGTCGTCTGAAGGGATGAACACCGCCGCAGCGGCGGCCATTGACGACTGGATGACCGCAAGCGCTATCGCACGCGCCGAGTGCGACGCCTTCTTGAAGGAGCTCACCAGTGTCTGAACTGGCGCTCGCGGACGCGGGAATCGGCGGCGCTAGTCCGTGGCGCACCGTCGCCTTGGGCGACATCGTCCGTAACTGCACCGAGTCCGTCAAGGACCCACTGGCGGCGGGGCTGGAGCGGTACGTCGCGCTTGAGCACCTCAATGCGCTGCAGCTGAACATCGAGCGATGGGGCGATGTCCATGACGGCACGACGTTCACGCGGACGTTCAAGCCGGGACAGGTTCTCTTCGGTAAGCGGCGGGCGTACCAGCGGAAGGCAGCGGTCGCGTCGTTTGCTGGCGTGTGCTCGGGCGACATCCTTGTCTTGGAGCCGGCGAACGACGCGCTGATGCCAGAGCTCCTGCCGTTCATCGTTCACAGCGATGCTTTCCTCAACCACGCCCTTGGAACGTCGGCGGGGTCCCTTTCCCCGCGTACCAAGTGGAAGGAGCTCGCGAAGCTCGAAGTGCCGCTTCCACCGCTTTCCGAGCAGCGGCGCATCGTCATGCTCCTGCAGCGAGTCGAGCGGTCGCTACAGACCTGGCGGCGCGTGACAGCGCAAGCACAAGTGGCCGAGGACGCCTTGGCGAACCAGTTTTTCCTCGCCAATCCCGATGCGGCGACAGCGCCATGCGGTGCCGTGTGCGAACGCATCACAGTGGGCATCGTCGTGCAACCCGCGAAGTGGTACGTCGACGACGGTGTTCCAGCCCTTCGGTCGCTGAACGTACTACCCAACCGCTTCGACCTTTCTGACGTCGTGCACCTATCTCAGGAAGGTCATGAGCAGCACCGAAAGAGCGAGGTGCAGGTGGGCGACGTGCTGGTTGTTCGCACCGGTAGGCCAGGCGATGCCGCTGTCGCCGGTCCGGACATCGACGGCATCAACATCATCGACCTCATCCTTGCTAGGTGCGGACCCGAGCTGCTGCCGGAGTTCCTTGCGCGTTATCTCAATTCGGCGCCAGCTCGACGGCAAATGGCGCGCCGGACGGTCGGCACGGCCCAACAGCACTTCAACGTGAAGTCGCTCAACGAGCTTAATGTCCCGCTCCCCTCCCTTCCAGAGCAGCGCCGCGTCGCGGCAGCGCTCGCTTCTGGCAGTGCCGCGGTTGAGTCTGCCCGCGGTCAGAGCGACCGGCTGCTCACGTTGAGGTCGACACTCACCGAGACGCTGCTCTGGGGGCGGCGCGATGTTCACTGAAGCGAACACCGTGGAGAACTTCCTGCGCGACCGCCTCGCGCGCGGGGAGCACGGCCGTCCGGCGTGGAAGTACGCGAGCGGCAAGGAGCTTGACCGCAGCGAGGAGGACGTGCTCATCGGGAGCGACGTCCGGCAGGCCCTGCTCGACTTGAACCCGGACATCGCGGCTGACCCGTCGCGGGTCGACGAGGTTCTCTACAAGCTGCAGGCCATCATCGTGTCCGCTGGCGGCGGCGGGCTCGTGCGCGCGAACGAGGAGTTCCGCGCCTGGCTGATGGCCGACAGGACGATGCCGTTCGGGCCCGACGGTGAGCACGTCGACATCCGCTTCATCGACTACGAGCACCCGGACCGCAACGACCTAGTTGTCGCCCAGCAAGTCACCTTCGTGCAGGGGCACGTCGAGGTCCGCTTCGACCTTGTGCTCTTCGTCAACGGCATCCCGCTGGTGGTCATCGAGGCGAAGACACCCGTGCGCAAGGCCGTGACGTGGGTCGACGGTGCCATCCAGGTTCACGACGACTACGAGCGCAAGGTGCCGCGCTTCTTCGTGCCGAACGCCTTCAGCGTCGCAACCGACGGCAAGGAGCTGCGGTTCGGGTCCATCCGCATGCCGCTGCTGCTGTGGGGCCCGTGGCGCTCGGACGAGCCCGAGCTGGTTCATCTGAGCCAGGTCGAGCAGGCGGCCGCGAGTCTGCTGAACATCGACACCGTGCTCGACATCCTGCGCTCGTTCACGGCGTTCGCGACCGACAAACGGCACCGGAAAATCAAAGTCGTCTGCCGCTACCAGCAGTACGAGGCGGCCAACCACATCGTCGAGCGCGTGCTCGCCGGCAAGCCGAAGAAGGGCCTCATCTGGCACTTCCAGGGCTCCGGCAAGTCGCTGCTGATGGTCTTCGCTGCGCAGAAGCTGCGGCTGCACCCGGCACTGCGAAACCCAACGGTCATCATCGTCGTCGACCGTGTCGACCTCGACACGCAGATTTCGGCGACCTTCCACTCGCACGACATCCCGAACTTGCAGCCGGCCAACAGCCGCAAGGAGCTGCAGAAGCTGCTCGACCAGGACGTGCGCAAGGTCGTCATCACGACCATTCACAAGTTCGGCGAGGCCCCCGGCCAGCTCAACGGCCGCGACAACATCATCGTCCTCGTCGACGAGGCGCACCGCACGCAGGAGGGCGACCTCGGCGTGAAGATGCGCGAGGCGCTGCCGAACGCGTTTCTCTTCGGCCTGACTGGCACGCCCATCAACCGCCGCGACCGCAACACGTTCTGGGCGTTTGGCGCCGAGGAGGACGAGAAGGGCTACATGAGCCTGTATTCGTTCGCCGACTCCGTGCGCGACGGCGCAACGCTGCCGCTGCACTTCGAGGCGCGCCTGCTGAACCTGCGCATCGACCGCGATGCCATCGACGAGGGCTTCAAGCAGCTCACGGGCCGGCTGACCGACGAAGACCAGGACCAGCTCGCCAAGCGCGCCGCGAAACTCGCCGTGCTCGTCAAGACGCCCGACCGGGTGCGACGCATCTGCGAGGACATTGCCACGCACTACCGCGAGAAGGTCGAGCCCAACGGCTTCAAGGCCCAGGTCGTCGTCTTCGACCGCGAGGCATGCCTGCTCTACAAGGAGCAGCTCGACGAGCTGCTCGGAGCCGAAGCGAGTGCCGTCGTCATGGACTCAAGCAAGTCCAACGTCGAGAGCTGGCGGCCGCTGTACGAGAAGTGGCAGGGCCACGTCACGCGCTCGAAAGACGACGAGGAGAAGCTGCTCGACCGCTTCCGCGACCCCAACGACCCGCTCAAGGTTCTCATCGTCACCGCGAAGCTGCTGACCGGGTTCGACGCGCCCATCCTGCAGGCGATGTACCTCGACAAGCCGCTGCGCGACCACAACCTCCTGCAGGGCATCTGCCGGACCAACCGCACGTACCCTGACAAGACGCACGGGCTCATCGTCGACTACCTCGGCATCTTCGACGATGTCCAGCAGGCGCTCGACTTCGACGAGAAGTCGGTCCAGCAGGTCATCTCCAACCTCGACAAGCTCAAGTCCGCGCTCCCGGACGCGATGCAGAAGTGCCTGGACTACTTCCCGGGCGTCGACCGCACCGTCGCCGGCTATGAGGGCCTCCTGCTCGCTCAGGACTGCCTGCCCGACAACGACACGCGCGACAACTTCGCCGCCGACTACTCCGTCCTCGGCCGCCACTGGGAGGCGCTCGCGCCCGACCCCGTGCTCGCGCCGCACGTCGCCGACTACAAGTGGCTGACGGAGGTCTACGAGTCCGTCCAGCCGCCCAGCGGCCAAGGCAAGCTGCTCTGGCACGCGCTCGGCGCGAAGACCGTCGAGCTCATCCACGAGAACGTCCATGTCGAGGTCGTCCGCGACGACCTCGACACGCTCGTCATGGACGCCGACGTGCTCGAAGACCTGCTGCACGACCCCGAGCCCGACAAGAAGGCCAAGGAAGTCGAGCTGAAAATCCTGCGCCGGCTGCGCAAGCACGGCGGCGAGAAGGAGTTCATTGAGCTCGGCGAACGCCTCGAAGCGCTACGCGACCGCCACGAGCAGGGGCTGCTGCACAGCCTGGAATACCTCAAGGCGCTCGCCGAGCTCGCCAAGGACGTCGTCCACGCCGAGCGCGAAGTCGTCCCCGAGGAGGAGCACGACCTCGGCAAGGCGGCGCTCACGGAGTTGTTCGAGAGCACCAAGACCCCAGACACGCCAGTGATTGTCGAGCGCATTGTTGCTGACATCGACACAATCGTGGAGAAGGTGCGCTTCCCCGAGTGGCAGCACACCGACGAAGGGGAGCGGACCGTGAAGCAGGCTCTTCGCAAGGCGCTGCTGAGCTACAAGCTCCACAAGGACCAGGAGCTGTTCGAGAAGGCCTACGGCTACATCAAGCAGTACTACTGAGCCGTGACGCGCGACCTTGCCGACGAACCAGACTGGGAAGAGTTGACCACGCTGGCGCAGTTCCGCGAGCGCCTCGTGGGGCCATTCGGAGTCATCGTCATCCAGGACGTCGCCCGCGACCAGCCCATCACCCACCACCGCGAGTGCCCGTTCGTTCGAGAGGAGCTGTTCGTCGAGAAAATCATCGACGGCGCCGCTCATAACGGCCACTACTACTGGGCCAAGAACAGCCGCATCGCGGCGGAGCAGCTGGGGGCCCGGCGCTGTAGGCATGCTGGCGACAAGCTCGCCGGCGGCTGAAGCGCAGACGATGAATAGCGAGGACGTCCGCGCCCGCTACCGCCCCCGCGACGTCGACGTGCTCTTCATCGGCGAGCCCCCGCCGGCCGGCGGAACCTTCTTCTACGCCGGGAACTCCAGCCGCTACTACGCGACGGAAGAGGCCTTTCGCCGAGGCGTACCCGAGCTACTGTCCGGCGACTTCCTGGACGACTTCCGTGCGCTCGGCTGTTTCCTGGACGACCTTTGCCTCAGGCCTGCGAACCACCTTTGCGGGGCGCCGGAACTCGAACAACAGCGCCTCGACGAAAGCCGTCGTGGTGAGAAGCCGCTCGCCGACCGCGTTCGCGCTGCCAATCCTGCGAGCGGTCGCATTCCCAGGGCGGCCGAAGCACACCGCGTCGTACATCCGTGAGCTGGCGACGTATCTGCGCTGGATGCAAACCGAGAGCATCTTGGGCGGATGACGGCGCGCCGCCCGTCGACGCATTGACGTCCGACGCGGATGCAGGCGCCCGGTCACCGTTGCCATGATTCCCGGCACGGATGAGCGACCCGCCCCGCAAGCACCGCGCCGGGGCGCGCCAGCTGCTCTTCGACGCTCAGTCGAGCGCCGAGAGCAGACGCGCGGCCGAAGAACGTCTGCAGGAGCTGGCCGACAAGGCGGCCGCACTCCTCAACGACCCTTCGGTCGACGCGGAGGATTGGGTGAGGGTCAAGCCGGCGCACATCCGCATTCTGGTCGCCCTCTCCCAGCTCACCCCTCCCGGGCAGCTCAGCAGAGAGACGCACGACGACGACGCGCCGACTCAGGAGTCCATCGCCGCCCTTGCCGGCTATCAGGCGTCATGGGTAAGCGAAGGCCTGCTCGACCTTCGCTTGAGGTTTCAGCAGCGCGGGTTCAAGCATGCCCTCGTGCGGGACCTGACAACGCTGGAGAAGCGGCGGACTCGTTCACGCCTTCACCGAAAGCAGATGTACTGGCTGACGCAGGCGGGCCACCAGCTGGTCGACGCGCTGTTCCCCTAGCGTCAGCCGAAGCGCTCGCCGCGGAGCTGTCAGCTGCGCATGCACGCGCGCTCGCTGACAGTTTCCGCTCACGCAAACCGTGAGCGTTGGACGCCGCCCAAAGGCGGTGCGACGGTGCCGACGTGCCTGTCGCCCAGCACGCCCCCCCAGTCGCCCGCGACGCCGTTACGCCGGTAGCAACGTGCTACCGGCCCGCTACCTCCCACGCGGGAAATCCTGGTCCCACGTGGGTTCCGAGTGCGGGCTTCTGCGCAGCTGTGCGACTTGGGAACTGCCTGCAATTCGCGCATGTTCGCGGTTCTGCGACGTGGACACAGCACGCTTCGCTCTGGGGCCTCGGCTCGATTTCCTCGACGCGAGCGTGATTGCGCTGGGCCGCTGGCGTTGGGTCGCTAGCCGCCACCGGCGGCGACCGGACCCGCCTGAAAGCGGTTCTCTCAGACCGCTACCCGAGCGCCCGCGATGGCACGGTCGCGGCGTGGGCGGGGGTGCTCCTGCTGTTCGGTTTCGAGGCTGCCGCCGGCGACCTCGTCATCCATCCCAACAGAGCCAGCCGGACCGTGGCGTTCGGCTCCCTGATTGGCGGCTACTACTTCGACCACCGCGACCTGCACTGTCGACGCGTGAGATGGATGGTCAGCGGAGTTCCCCGCGGCGAGTTCTCCGAGGCGGCCCAGAAAGCGATGAGCAATCGGCGCGCCTTCTTCGCGGTGCATGACGGCGAGGAGTTCCGTCGTTGGCTTCGGGAGCGCAACATCCGATGACCGACGAACGGGCGCGGGCAGACGCTGAGCAGCGCTGGGCCGGCAAGCGCCTGGCTCACGGCCAGCTGACCTCGGGGCTGCTTCCCGGTCCGGCACGTCCTTGGACGGAGCTGGTGTTCTTCGCCGGAACGTTCGACGGCTACACCGAGCTGGGCATGGACGTGACGCGGCTTGAAGCTTTCGCCGACGAGGTGCGCCGCGGATGGAACCGGGACGCGCAGCTGCCCACCGACCTCACGACTTTGCGCGGAGCGCTGTTTGCCGAGCAACGGCGCGACCACTTCACGGACAGCGCGTCGGACCCCGAGACACTGCACTACATCCACGCGCTGGTATATGCCATCCGGGCGGTCGTCACCGGCTCGGAGTCCCCGGGCGGGGCGAACGGCATCATCAACTCGTCAACGCCAGGCGCGCCGGGCGCCATCCTCACGGCACCGGCTGACATCGAGCTCAAGCTCGGCGCCCGGACCATCCACACCGTCTTCGACCTTCTTGGCCACAACGAGGACGACATGACGTACTCGGTGGGGTGGGGGCTGGCCCAAAGTCACGCGTTTGCACAGCGGGTCGTCCAGGCCGTCTATGGCAAGTCGATGGGTGCCCTGACCGCCATCGGGTTGCAGCAGGCGGACAACGACACGGGGCGGACCGACATCGAGATTGAGACCGAGCACGCGCATCTCGTCATCGAGGCCAAGCGGGGATGGACGGTCCCGCAGATGCAGCAGCTGCAGAAGTACGCCGACCGCCTCAAGCGAGAGCGCGGCCGCGACCGTCGCATCGTCGTCGTCGCCGAGGCTGCAGAACACTTCCCGCCGGTACAGCAGATGCTCGATGGCGGGCCGGTCGATGGCATCCGGGTGAGCTATCTCCCGTGGTCACAGCTGGCTGCGCTGGCCGCGGAGACCTCGGCCGCCGTCAAGGCGCGTGCCGAGCGGGCCCTACTTCGCGAGCTCAACCGCTATCTCAGGAGGCTCATGACCTCGCAGAGCGTCACGTCCAACATGGTCTATGTCGTCTCGCTCAACCACCAGCAACACGACTGGACCAGCTTGACGTTCGTGCAGACCGTCATGGAGCAGGACCGCTACTACCACCCGGTAGGCGGGCCCGGACAGCATTGGCCCAAGACACCGCCGAACTATCTGGGGTTTCGCTTCGACGGCAAGCTGCAGCGCGTAAGCCACGTCGAGGACTACGAGGTCGTCACCCGACCGCATGACCACGCGCCCTGGATTGCTGGCTGGGTCGATTGGAGCGACCAGCCCCACTTCCTCTACCAGCTCGGTGCGCCGCTACCGCTGCCCAAGCATCCGGTCAAGAGCACCAAGATGTGGAACCGCCGCGTCGAGGTCGCCCTCGACCTACTTCTGACCTGCGACTCATCACCGACGCCCATGCCAAGACCCGGGCACGTCTGGAGGCCGCCGGCGAAGGACCGTAGCGCTTGAGGCGAGGCGCGCGAGACGTCGGCGTATCCACTGCGTATCGAACCAGCGCTCTGGCCCGTCGTAGCGCCAAGTTCAACCTGTCTCCCCGATGAAGCAGAAAGGCCCGCAAATGGGGCTGTTGCGCAAAGCCCGCGGATGCGGGCTTTGTTCGTTGTCGGGCTGCGCCGGATCCCGACGCCCTGCAGGAGCGGTCGATCAACAGGACCGACCCCGACTCGCGCGCTGGTTGATGCCGGCCTGCTGCCGCCAAGAGCTCGAGGCCGAGCACGCCGCGGTCTTACGCGCATGACCTCGATTACCCCGCAGACGCATGCGACGCTCGACGGCGTCATCGACGCCCCGCCCGCCGACGCACTCTTGCCGTACATGGGCGACGCCGGCCGGCAGGGAGCGCTCGATCTCGTGCTGGCGGACGACGCGCTGCTGGTCGCGCGCGAGA
>JBDZVZ010000080.1:0-14546 GCA_040255945.1 Solirubrobacterales bacterium
CGGCCAGCGCGCGCTCCAGGCGCTCCAGCCGCGACAGCAGCGCGCGCGTCGACGGGTCCACCTCCGGCGCGGCCGCCTTGACGAGCGCGATCTCGAGCTGCGTCTGGGCGTCGGCGCCGTCCTTGGCCAGCCGCATCCCGGCGGCGAGGAGGTCGAGCAGCCGGACGACGTCGGCGCCGCCGGCCCGCGACGCCTGCTCGCGCAGCCGTGCGTCGCGGTCGGCGGTCATCGCCAGCTGCGACGGGACCTCGCCGAGCGTCTGGACGACGAGCACGTCGCGCGCGTGCCCTTCGAGATCGCGCAGGAACTGGGCGGCGTCGCGGCCGCTCGCGGCCAGCCGGGCGGCCAGCAGCCAGCCGGCGCGCGCATCGTGGGCGCAGATCGCGTCGATCGCGCCGAACAGCAGCTCGTCGTCGGCGACGCCGAGCACCGCCAGGACGTCGTCGGTCGAGATCGAGCTGCCCGCGTAGGTGACGAGCTGCTCGAGCGTGCCCAGCGCGTCGCGGTAGGAGCCGGTCGCCCCGCGCGCCACGAGCGCCACCGCCTCGGGCGCGACGGTGATCGACTCCTTCTCGGCCACCCGCTGGACGACCTTCGCGAGCTGCTCGACCGTCGGCCGGCGGAAGTCGAAGCGGTGGCAGCGGTCGACGACCGTGTCCATGACCTTGTGGGCCTCGGTCGTCGCCAACACGAAGATCGTCGACGGGGGCGGCTCCTCGAGCGTCTTGAGGAACGCGTTCCACGCCGCGGTCGACAGCATGTGCGCCTCGTCGAGGATGTAGACCTTGTAGCGGCCGCTGACCGGCGCGAACTGGACCGACTCGCGCAGCTCGCGGATGTCGTCGACCGAGTTGTTGGACGCAGCGTCCATCTCGATGACGTCGAGCGAGGTCGCGTTGGCGATCGAGATGCAGGACTCGCACGTGCCACAGGGGTCCGTCGTCGGACCGTTGACGCAGTTCAGGCACGCGGCGAGCATCTTCGCCATCGACGTCTTGCCCGTGCCGCGGGAGCCCACGAAGAGGTAGGCGTGGTGGACGTTGCCCTGCTCGACCGCGTTGCGCAGCGTGCGCACGACGTGCTCCTGCCCCACGACGTCGGCGAACGTGCGGGGGCGATGACGGCGATACAGCGACGGTCCGGCGGCCACGGGACCGTCGAGTCTAGGGCCAAGACTCGCCCAGGGGCACGCTTGGCTTCCGGTCCTCGCCCGGCGGCTCGGACGCGGAGCCTCGTGCTCATCGTCGTAGGGTTCCAGGCCATGCCCGACGCTCTGCTCGACGACCTCCTGGACTGGCTGCGGATCCCGAGCGTCTCCACCGGCGGCGGCGACCCCGCCGACCTCGAGCGCGCCGCGCAGTGGGCGGCCGACCGGGTGCTGGCGGCGGGCGGCGAGGCCGAGCTCGTCCGCTACGAGGGCGGCAACCCGCTCGTCGTCGGCGAGCTGCGCGCGGCGCGCGACGACGCGCCGACCGTGCTCGTCTACGGCCACTACGACGTCCAGGGCGCGGGCGACGTCGCGCTGTGGGCCAGCCCGCCGTTCGAGCCCGAGATCCGTGATGGTCGGCTCTTCGCGCGCGGCGCGGCCGACGACAAGGGCAACTTCCTGCCGCTGCTGCACGCCGCCTGCGCGATGGCGCGCTCGGGTGAGCTGCCCGTCAACGTGCGGGTGCTCGTCGAGGGCGAGGAGGAGGCGGGCGGCGCGTCGGTCTCGCGCTGGCTGCTCGAGGACGAGCGGGGCGCCGACGCGGCGATCGTCTACGACAGCGGCATGGTCGGGCCCGACCTGCCGGCGATCACGATCGGCCTGCGCGGGGTCGTGCTCATGACGTTCGAGGTGCGCGCCGCGGAGCGCGACCTGCACTCGGGGCTGTTCGGCGGCAGCGCGCTCAACGCGCTGCACGCCGTCCACCGCGCGCTGGCGGAGGTCGTGCCGGCCGGCCCCGAGTACCGGGTGCGCGAGGAGCTGCGGGCGGGCATCGCGCCGGTCTCCGACGCCGAGCGCGCGTCGTGGGCGCGGCTGCCGTCGGGTGCCGAGGGGCTCGCAGCCGCGGGCGCGCGGCCCGCGTACGCGCGCGCGGGCGAGGAGTTCGTCGAGCGCAACGGCGCCGAGACCGCGGTCGACGTCAACGAGATCGTCGCGGGCGACGCCCGGACGGTCATCCCGGCGGCGGCGCGCTGCACGGTCTCGATCCGCCTCGCGCCCGGCCAGGACGCCGACGCGATGGCGGCCGAGCTCGAGCGGCTGCTGCGCGCGGGGCTGCCCGAGGGTGCCGAGCTGACCGTGATCTCGTCGCACACGGCGCGCCCCGCGCTGTTCCCTCCGGACGAGCCGGCGATCCGGATCGCCGGCGAGGCGCTGGAGCGGGCGTGCGGCGTGGCGCCGGCGTTCACGCGCAGCGGCGGGTCGATCCCGATCGTCGCCGACCTCGCCGCGAAGGGCATCCCGACGATCGTCACCGGCTTCGTCCTGCCCGACGACCCGTTCCACGCGCCGAACGAGTCGTTCTCGCTGCGCGGTCTGGAGCTCGGCGAGCGCTCGGCGCGCGAGCTGCTGACCGGGCTGGCGGCGCTGCGGTGAGCGAGGCGCCCGCCGAACCGCGCGCCCGTCGAGGGATCAAGGACTTCGCCACGGGCGAAGTCCTTGATCCCTCGACGGCGCGCGGGGGCGGCGGGGCGCGGGCGGTCGTCGTGCCGGTGGCCGTCTCGCTCGCGCTGGCGGCGCTCATCTACGCCGTCTTCGCCCCCGCGCACTTCCTCAACTACGACACCGAGTACGCGCTGCTGTGGGGCCACGACGTGCTGCACGGCCGCACGCCGGACTACACGGTCGCGCTTGCGCCGACGCCGCACCCGTTGACGAGCGCGTTCGCCGCGCTGCTGTCGCTCGGCGGCCCCGGGTTCGCCGAGGGCGCGCTCGAGCTGCTGGCCTACGTCGCCCTCGGGGTGCTCGGCTGGCTCGTGTTCGCGCTCGGCCGCGCCTGGTTCGGCGTGGCGGCCGGCGTCGTGGCGGCGGCGGTCGTCCTCACCCGCGAGCCGGTGCTGAGCTACGGCGTGCGCGCCTACGTCGACATCCCTTACCTCTGCCTGCTGCTCGGTGCGCTGCTCGTCGAGACGCGGCGCCGGCGGGCCGGCGCGCCGGTGCTGGTCCTGCTGGCGCTGGCGGGGCTGCTGCGCCCCGAGGCCTGGCTGTTCGCGTTCGCCTACGTCGTCTGGCTATGGCGCGGCGGCGCGCTGCGGACCAACCACATCATCCTGCTCGTCGCGGCACCCGTGCTGTGGGCGCTGAGCGACCTCGCGGTGACCGGCGACCCGTTGCACTCGTTGACCGGGACGCGCTCGACCGCCGCCGACCTCGGCCGCGTCACCGGCCTCCAGCACGTGCCGGAGACGCTGCCGCGGCGCCTCGGCGAGATCCTCCGCGTGCCGGCGCTCGTCGGCGCCGCGGGCGGCGGGCTGCTCGCGCTCTGGCTCGTGCGCCGGCGCGCGCTGCTGGGCGCCGCCGCGGGCGCCCTGGCGGTCGTCGCGTTCTGCGTGCTGGCCGCCGCCGGCCTCTCGATCCTCACCCGCTACCTGCTGCTGCCGGCGACGATCCTCGCGCTCTTCTGCGGTGCGGCGGTCGCCGGGTGGGTGACGCTGCCGCACGACCATCCGTGGCGGACGCGCTGGATGGCGTTCGGCGCGCTCGTCGTCGTCCTCTTCGCGGTCTTCGCGCCGTCGCAGGTCGACCGGCTGCGCTCGACGCGGGCCGCGCTGATCACCCAGACCCACATCCTCGACGAGCTCCGAGTGCTCGCCCCGCGCGCGGGGACGGGGTGCGCGATCACCGTGCCGAACCGGCGCGCCGTCCCCCAACTGGCCCTGTGGACCGACCGCCGCCCAGGTGATGTCGGCAGTGCCCAGGAGACCGGGCGGTACGCGCCACCGGCGTTCGTCCCGGTGTCGCGCGCGGTCGCCGACAGGTTCGTCCTCAACGCGCGCGACAAGGACAAGCGCCTGCCGCCGACGCCGACCGCGGCACCCGCCGCCCGCGGCGCCTACTGGCTGCTGTTCGGCACCTGCCGCTGAACCGACCGCGTCGAGGAGCCCGCACGATCGCTTGACAGCACCACTGAGTGAGTGGATACTCACACCCCGATGGCGCCGGCGACCACCACGAAGCGCACCCTGTCGACCGCCGAAGCGCGCCGCGAGACGGTGCTCGAGGCGGCGATGGGCGTGTTCTGCGAGCGCGGCTACCTCGGCACCCCGACGAAGGACGTCGCCGAGGCGGCCGGCATCTCTCAGGCCTACCTCTTCCGCCTCTTCCCCACGAAGAGCGACCTCGTGGTCGCCGTCGCGCAGCGCGCCAACGACCGGATCCGCGAGGCGTTCGTCAAGGCCGCCGCTCAGGCGAAGGCCGCCGGCGAGGACCCGGGCGAGGCGATGGGCCGCGTCTACGGCGACCTGCTGGAGGACCGGACGCTGCTGCTGAACCTCATCCATCAGTTCGCCGCCGCCGCGTCGATGCCCGAGGTGGCCGAGGCCTCGCGGGCGTCGTTCGCCGAGCTCGTGGCGCTCGTCGAGCAGGAGACCGGGCGCGACGCCGAGTCGCTGCAGCGCTTCTTCGCGCACGGCATGTTGATGAACACGATGGCCGCCATCGGGGCCCCCGGCCGCGACGAGCGCTGGGCGCAGCTGCTCACGGGCTGCTGAACCACGACCCCTTTTTTGCCGATGAAGTGAGTGACCGCTCACACCACCGTTGAAGCGACCACCACCACCCAAGGACCTCCCGCATGACCTCCCCCTCCCTCACCCGACCGAACGCCGCCTGGACACTGGCGCTCGTCAGCGCCGCCCAGTTCATGGTCGCGCTCGACAACCTCGTCGTCAGCACCGCCCTGCCGTCGATCCGCGTCGACCTCGGCGCAACGCTCGAGTCGCTGCAGTGGACGGTCAACGCCTACACCATGGCCTACGCGGTCCTGCTGCTCACCGGCGCCGCCCTCGGCGACCGCTTCGGCCGCCGCCGCATGTTCCTCGTCGGCATGGCCGTCTTCACCGGCGCGTCCGCCCTCGCCGCGTTGGCGCCGTCGGCCGGGGCGCTCATCGCCGCACGGGCCGTCCAGGGCGGGGGCGCCGCGCTGGTGACGCCACTGACGCTGACGCTGCTCGCCGAGGCCGTCCCCGCCGAGAAGCGCGGCCTGGCGCTCGGCATCTGGTCGGGCGTCGGCGGCCTCGGCGTCGCGCTCGGCCCGGTCGTCGGCGGCGCCGTCGTGGACGGCATCTCCTGGCACTGGATCTTCTGGCTCAACGTCCCGGTCGGCCTGGCGCTCATCCCGCTCGCCGCGGCCCGGCTGAGCGAGTCCCACGGCCCGAACGGCCGCCTCGACCTGCCCGGCCTCGCCCTCGCCGGCAGCGGCCTCACCGCGCTGGTCTTCGGGATCGTGCGGGCCGAGTCGCACGGCTGGACGAGCACGACGATCCTGACCGCCCTCATCGCGGGCGGGCTGCTGGTCGCGGCCTTCCTCGCCTGGGAGCGGCGCGCCCCCGCGCCGATGCTGCCGCTGCGCTTCTTCGCCAGCCGCGCGTTCTCGGCGACGAACTTCGTGTCCTGGGCGATGTTCTTCGGCGTCTTCGGCTCGATCTTCTTCCTGTCGCAGTACTTCCAGACCGCCCAGGGCTTCTCGCCCCTGGAGGCCGGGCTGCGGACGCTGCCGTGGACCGGCATGCCGCTCATCGTCGCGCCCATCGCCGGGTTGCTGAGCAGCCGGATCGGCAGCCGTCCGCTCATGGCGGCCGGCCTGGCGCTGCAGGGCGTGTCGCTGACGTGGATCGGCGCGATCGCGACGCCGACCGTCGGCTACGGCGCGATGGTGGCGCCGCTGGCGCTCGGCGGCATCGGCATGGCGCTCGTGTTCGCGCCGGCCGCCAACGCGGTCCTGGGCTCGGTGCTCCCGCAGGAGGCCGGCCAGGCGTCGGGCGCGACGAACACGATCCGCGAGCTCGGCGGCGTCCTGGGCGTCGCGGTCCTGGCGACGGTGTTCAGCGCCCACGGCTCCTACGTGTCGCCGCAGGCGTTCGTCGACGGGATGACCGCGGCGCTGCCGATCGGTGCGGCGGTGACGTTCGTCGGCGCGCTGGCCGCACTGCTCGTGCCGCGGCCGGTTGCGGCGCAGCAGGCCGAGGCGCAGGAGCCGCTGCCGGAGCCCGCGCTCGCCGCATAAGACACCGGGGTCAGACCCGTTCCGTTGCAGCGAAGCGACACCGGGGTCCGGGCCGCTCCGTCGCTGCAACGGAACGGGTCTGACCCCGAAAGACGTGGACCGTGCACCTGCCCTTGTGATGCAGCCCCCGGGCGCCACACTGGAGGACGGCTCCGACCCGGGAGCTCCCGCTGCGCCCGCCGGTGGTCGCTTAAGGCTGCTTCCTTCCGGACCTGACCTGGTTCACGAGTCGACGTCGCGCGGGACCCGGGCCATCAGCACCGCCACGGTGCGCAGGCCCCGATGGCCACACCCCGCAAGCAGGGATTCGGCCTCGCTAGAGCGGATTGCGAGCGACAGGGCACCGCTACCTCCCCGCCTAGCACGGTCCGCGACGCAGTCTAGCCGCGTGCGGTGGCCAGCGCGGTGACGACGCGCAGCAGCGAGGAGGTCAGCGACGGCCCGACGTAGACGTTGCCGCGCTGGTGCGTCGGGGCCGGTTCCTCGGCGGCGACGGCGGGCTGGTCGTGGGGCGACTTCTCGGACATGCCCACAGTATTCCTGACGCCCCCGTCACCTTGTCGGCCGCTCGTCACACAAGCGCCGCGCGATCGTGGGCCGCGAGGAGGTCGAGCTCGGGTCCCTTGGGGACGATCCGCGACGGGTTCAGCTGCGGATGGGTGCCGTAGTAGTGGCGCTTGATGTGGTCGAAGTCGACGGTCTCGGCGATGCCGTCCTGCTGGTAGAGGTCGCGCAGGTAGCCCGAGAGGTTCGGGTAGTCGGCGATCCGCCGCAGGTTGCACTTGAAGTGGCCGACGTAGACCGCGTCGAAGCGCACGAGCGTGACGAACAGGCGCCAGTCGGCCTCGGTGATCGCGTCGCCGAGCAGGTAGCGGCGGGTCGCCAGGCGCTCGTCGAGCTCGTCGAGGGTGGTGAAGAGCGTGTCGAACGCCTCCTCGTAGGCCTCCTGGGTCGTGGCGAACCCGGCGCGGTAGACGCCGTTGTTGACGTTGTCGTAGATGCGCGCGTTGAGCGCGTCGATCTCGTCGCGCAGCTCGTCGGGCACGAGGTCCGGGCCGTCCCCGCTCCACCGATTCAGCATCCTGATGATGTCGGCGCTCTCGTTGTTGACGATCCGGCCCTCGACCGTGTCGAAGAGCACCGGCACGGTGACGCGGTCGTCGAAGCCGGGCTCGGTGAGCTCGTAGGCCTCCGACAGGAAGCGGAAGCCGCGCACCGGGTCGGGCGCGTCGTCGAAAAAGCGCCAGCCGCGCTCGTCGCGGACCGGGTCGACGACGGTCATCGGCAGCACGTCCTCCAGGCCCTTGAGCTGGCGGACGATGACCGCCCGCGACGCCCACGGGCAGGCCAGCGAGACGTAGAGGTGGTAGCGGCCGGGCTCGGGGCGTTCGTCGATCCGCTCGCGGAAGCGACTGCCCTGGCGGACGAACTCGCCGCGCGCGTTGCTCTCCTTGGGGAACTCGGCCAGCTGCTCGGTCATCGTGACCCTCCGTGAAGTGGTTGTTGTGACAACTACCTCACGGTAGCGTGCCGCGGCAGCTCGAGCACGAAGCGCGCGCCGCCCAACGGGGAGGCTTCCACGCCGACCGAGCCGCCATGCGCCAGCGCGATCGCGCGGACGATCGCCAGCCCCAGGCCGGCGCCGCCGCGGTCGCGCCGTCGCGCGGCGTCCAGCCGGGCGAACCGGTCGAAGACCCGGGCGCGGTGCTGCGGCGGGATCCCGGGACCGTCGTCGTCGACGACGAGGCGCACCCGCTCGGGGCCCACCTCGGCGGCCAGCCGGACCGTTCCCTGCGGACGGGCGTGGATGAGCGCGTTGCGCAGGAGGTTGCGCAGCGCCTGCGCGAGCCGGTCCGGGTCGGCGCGCAGCGTGACCGGCGGCACGGCGGCGAGCTCGAGCGTCCGGTCGGTCGTCGCGCGCAGCCCGTCGCACAACGCGCTCAGGAACGGGGGCAGGTCGACCTCAGCGGCGTGCAGAAAGCCCTCCTCGCCGGCCTGGACGAGCAGGATGAGATCGTCGACAAGGCGGCTCATGCGATCGACCTCGGTGAGCACCTGCGCCTCGACGTGGCGAACCTCGTCGGCCGACGGATGGTCGGACATCGCCAGCACCTCGACCTGGCCGCGCACGATCGCCAGCGGCGTGCGCAGCTCGTGCGACGCGTCGGCGACGAACGCGCTCTGGCGATCGAACGCGTCCTGGAGACGGTCGAGCATCTGATCGAACGAGTGCGCGAGCACCCGGACCTCGTCGGGCCGGCCGCGTAGCGCCATCCGGGGGCTGAGGTCGCCGCCGTCGACGCGGGCGGCGACGCGGGCCATCCGTCGCAGCGGCGCGGCGATGCGCGAGGCGACGAGCAGGGCCCCGAGCAGCGCGGCGGCGATGCCCAGCGCGCCCGCGACGAGGAACGCCGCGGCGACCGAGCGCTCGGCGTGCTCGACCGGCCCGACCGCGGCGACCACCCCTAGCCGCGCGTCACCCGCGCGCTCGACGAGCACCCGGACCTGGCCGATGTCCGGCAGGTACCGGTCGCTGAACCCCAGCGGCGCGGTGAGCACGGCCCGGGCGTCGCGCTGCTCGGCCCGCTGCTCGCCCGGCGTGTCGTCGGGGTCGGCGACCGGGTTCAGCAGCTCGGTCTGGTTCGTCATGGTGCCGCGGCCCGGCACGTTGACGAACACGGCCTGAAGCGTCGCCCGCGACGGCAGCCCGGCGACGTAGCGCGCGGCGCGCGCGGCCAGGTCGTCGTCGTCGCCCTGCCCGACCGCGCTGCGCAGCGACGCCATGTCGCCGCGCAGGCCGTCGTCGACCGCGCCCTCGAGCTTGCCGGCCGTGCCGCGGTAGACGGCCAGGAAGCTCGCGCCCAGGCAGACGACGACGACCGCGACGACGAGCAGCGTGATCCGTGGCCGCAGGCCGGTGAACATCGTCATCCCGTCGTCAGCCGGTAGCCGACCGAGCGCACCGTGTCGATCGGCGCGGGCGAGCCGGGCCGCGACAGCTTCCTGCGCAGATAGCCGACGTAGACCTCGACGACGTTCGTGGCGGGCTCGAAGTCGTAGCCCCAGACGCCGCTGAGCAGCTGCTGGCGTGAGAGCACCTGGTTGGGGTGGCGCAGGAAGTGCGCAAGCAGCTCGAACTCCTTCGGCGAGAGCTCGATCCGCTCGCCGTCGCGCCGGACCTCGCGGGAGAGGAGGTCGGCCTCGATGCCGGCCGCGGCCAGGCGGGTCGCCTCGGGCTGGGTCGGACGGCGCAGGTGGGCGCGCACGCGGGCGAGCAGCTCGTCGACCGAGAACGGCTTGGTCATGTAGTCGGTGGCGCCGGCGTCGAGCGCCTCGACCTTGTCGGCGACCTCGCCGACCGCGGTGAGCATGATGACCGGCAGGTCGGGCTTGCCGGCCCGGATGCCGCGCAGCACCTCGACGCCCTCGCGGCCGGGCAGGCGCCGGTCGAGGATGACGAGGTCCACCTCGGTCGTCAGCGCGGCTCGCTCGCCCTGCAGCCCGTCGGCGCAGACGTCGACCTGGTGGCCCTGGGCGCGCAGCGCCTTCTCGACGAACTCCGCGATGCCGGGCTCATCCTCGATGAGGAGGATCCGCACCGGCGCATCGTATGTGCGCCGGTGCGGACCCGTGGGACGGCGTCCTGCCGCGCCGCCTCAGGCCGCCAGCGTTTCGGCTGGCCGGCCCGGCGCCGCGACGACCTCCCCGCGGGTCGTCGCTGCCGCCAGCCTGCGTCCGAGCAGCGTGCTCGCGCTCATGGCGATCACGGAGCCCTCGACGAAGAGGCTCGCCATGCCGAGCGGCTCGCCCCAGTTGCCGATGTCGCCGGTCGCCTGGGGCAGCCCGACCGTGCGGGTCAGCGTGTAGCCGATCGCCGCGCTGGCGGCGAGGCCGGCCGCCGAGATCCAGGCGCGCCAGTCCGACGTGCGCACGAGGGCGAACGCGGTCGCCAGCGAGGCGGCGATGAGCCCCACGTACATCCACCCCATGTACGGCGTCTCGGTGAACTTGCCGGGCGCGTCGAGCAGGTGGATGAGGCCGATGCCGGCCAGCCCGACGGCGGTCACCGCCCGGGCGACCCCGTCACGGACGGCGTCGCGGATCCTGATGGTCGTGTCGTTCATGCGTGCTCCTGTGGGGAGAGGGGTGCGTGAACCCACCATCGGGTGCGGACATGGGATGCCGCTAAGGGGCGGATGTGAAAGCTCTCAGGGAACGGGCGGCCCGTGCCGCCGCGGCTACCGCGCGCGCACCACCGATCGCGCGACCGCGGTGCCGCTGCGGACCTCGACGACGACGCGGGCCCCGCGCCGCAGCGCGCGAGGCGCGCGGAGGCGCACCGCGACCGTGCCCCGGCCCGACCGCGTGGCCGTTCGCTTCGTGCCCTTCAGGCGGACCGACGCTCGCGCGCGCTTGCGCGACGAGCTCTTGACCGTGCAGCGGATGGTGCGGCGGCCGACGAGCTTGCAGGACACGCGAAGCTTGGGCGCGGCGCCGCGCGGGCCGGCGGGGCCGCGGGCGCCGGCGGGGCCCGGCAGACCGACGGGGCCCGGCAGACCGACGGGGCCGCTCGGCCCCTGTAGGCCGGCGGGGGCCGGGAGGCCCGGCGCACCGACGGGGCCGGTCGGCCCCTGGGGCCCCTGGGGTCCGGCGGACGCCGACGAGACGGTCACCGCCTCGGAGGTCGAGTCGGCGTCGCCCGCACCGTTGCGCGCGGTCGCGCGGCAGGCCAGCCGCCGGCTGAGATCGGCTGTCGCGGCGACATACGACGCCGAGGAGGCGCCCGCGATCGCGACGCCGTCACGCAGCCACGCGTAGGTGAGCGTGACGGCGGTGCCCGAGAACCCGGACGGGACGCAGGTCAGCGTGTCCCCGACCAGCGGGGTGCCGGCGATCGTCGTCACGCCCGTGGGCAGCGGCGCCTCCTGCAGCGCGCTGCTCGTGCCGACGGTGATCGTCCGTGTGGCGGTCGTCGTGTTGCCCGCCCGGTCCTCCGCGACGACGGCCAGCGTCTTCGTCTTGCCCACGTCGGAGGCCGCGGGCTGCCAGTGCAGCCCGAACGGGAACGACACCTTCGTGCCGACCGGGGCGCCGTCGACGCTGAGCCGGACCTCCGCGACGTCGCCGCGCTCGTCGGTCGCCTCGACCTCGATCTCCACCGGGTCCGCGGCGTCGACGGTCGCGCCCGCCCCAGGGCGCAGGAAGGTCACGGTCGGCCCGACCGCGTCGCCGCCCGTCGGGAGCAGGTGCCCCATGATGCGCGCGACGAGCTGCCGGCGGACGGCCAGCGTGTCGATCTGCTCGAGCCCGAAGCCGATCGCGACCGAGTCGGGCGTCGAGACGATCGCCCCGCCCGCACCGGTGGCTCCCAAGGAGTAGTCGGCCTCCACGCGCTCCTGGCGGAACGGCCGTTGCGCGGTGATCCCCGACATCGTGCGCAGCCGGGTCGGGGCCTTCAACCGCGGCTCGGCGGCGCCGGTCGCCGCGTTCTGCGTCGGTTCCAGCGTGGCGCCCGAGCCCGCCGTCGTGTTCAGGGCGATCGGCGCCATCCCGTCCAGGAGGCCGCCCGAGGCAGGGTTGACGGTCGCGGAGGTGTAGGTCGTCGTGCCCGCACCGCCCTGGCGCGCCCCGACGCCGAGCCACCACTGCGCCCAGTCGTTGGAGATGTCGAGCTCGCGGAAGAAGGCCGTGCCGGGCCGGTTGTCGTCGCCGGCCTGGTCGGCCGGGTAGGTGAAGCCGTGCACCGGCTCCTGCCACCACGTGTAGCCCGAGAACGACGTCAGGCCCGTGCCGGGGCCGAGCTGCTGCATCCACACGTTGCGGCCGCTGAAGACGACCTTGCCGCCCTCGTTGAGGTAGTTGCGCAGCATGTGGGCGTTGCGCGCGCCCCAGCGCGTCACGTGCGAGTCGCCGGTGAGGGTGTAGGTGTTGCTGCCCGAGACGGTGCCGCCGCGGCGGTAGGAGGTGTCGGTGACCCCCTCGCCGGCCGCCTGCGGCAGCAGGTCGTCGCCCGTGTAGTAGACGACCGCGTCGAAGTGCGACAGCACGCCGAGGTCGGAGACGAGCGGGGAGCCCGGCTGCCCGGACGGCCCGGGCGGCGGGGCGTCGATGTCGTAGGTCTCCACGACGTAGCCGGCCGCCAGCAGGGCGTCGACGTGCTCGTCGAGGTAGCGCGGCACGCTCGTGTAGGGCGTCTTGTTCGGGGAGAGGCCGGTGTAGTCCTCGGCGGCGACGACGAGGACGCGCTTCGCCGCGGACGTGTGCGTGGCGACCACGCGATAGGAGAAGCGCTCGGCCTGCGCCCCGGCGACGACCCGGACGTTGACGATGTCGCCGGCCACGAGCGACCGCGGCGTCTGCGATGTCCCCGGCTGCACGAAGTCCTCCGGGATCTGAGCGCGGACGCGCCGGTAGTGCTTGCCGCGCAGGTCGCCGAACCGCTCACCGCCGCGCCACGAGGAGCCCGGCAGCGTCAGGGTGCGGCTGCCGCCGCCCGGTCCGCTCTGGACCTGGACGACGAAGTCGACCGGGCCGAGGCCGCGGCGGACGGTCGCCTCCAGCGTCTGAGTTGCGCCGTAGGAGACGCTGAACCGGTTGACCTCGATGTCCGGTGACGCCTTGACCTGGTACTGCGACGGATCGTCGGTCGCGTTGCGGGGCCGGTCCGCGCCGTCGCGCGCGAGCGTCGTCGCCGCCACATTGCGCGCGAACGCCAGGTTCTTGCGGAAGACCGCCTCCACCTTGCCCTCGTCGTCGGGGAACGTGAAGCCCGACCCGCCCGAGCAGAACGTGCCGCCCGCCGCGGTCTCGCAGTCGTCGAGGTTCACCGCCCAGGCTGCGGCGCCGTACCGCGCGTACGCGTGGTCACCCAGCGCGCCGTTGGCGAGCACCGACTCCGACGCCCGCAGCGGGGTGTACGGCCCGACCGCCGCGTCGCCGTCGGTGCCGGTGAGCGCCTTGAACCAGGGGTCGTCGTCGGCGAGCACGTCGGTGATGTGCCCGAACGCGTACTCCAGCGTCTGGGCGGCAGCCCGGTAGTCGACGACGCCCTCCGGGGTGATCTTGCGCAGGAGCCGGTCGTAGGCCAAGGCCTCGGGTTCTGACAACGGCGCCGGGCCGCGGTACGCGGCCCCGTTGGGGGAGTTGGTGGCGCCCTCCTCGTCCAGGTTCCATGCCGTCGGGAAGTTCCGGCTCACGTCGACGCCGTCGGCGGAGTCGCCGGGCACGCCGTTGGCGTCGTTGTCGCGCAGCGACTTGCGCCAGAGGCGATTGGCCGGCTTGCGCAGCGACACGTCGGGCTGCGCGGCATTCGGCGCGCGGATGATCCCGTCGACGGTCTTGTAGACGTACGTCCCGCGCAGCGGGTCCGCCGGGTCGGTCACGAGCACCGCGCCGCACGGCTCGTTGCCCGCGGCGCGAAAGCCGGTCCCGCACGTGAACGTGTAGTCGTAGCCGTCGGGGTTGACGACGGGGACGAACCACAGCTCGGCGCGGCCGAGCAGGTCGGCGACCGCCGGATCGTCGGCGTGCTCCAGCCACCAGCGCGGCAGGCGCCGGCCGACCTCCGCGGCGATCCAGTCACGCGCCGAGGTGGCCGCGGAGAACAGCAGCGCGGGCCGGCCGCCGTCGCGCACGTTGCGCGCGTCGCGCGTGACCTTCAGCGCGACGATCGGCTGCCCCTGGCCCGACTGGCCGATGACGACGAGCTTGGCGAGGTCGCGATGACGGGCCGCGAACTGCATCATCTCGTCCTTGATGCCGCCCGGCTCCGCGTAGGTGCGGAAGACGTCGTAGAACGGGTTGGGCGAATCGCCCCCGGTGGCCGGCTTGGCGAGCGCCCGGACGCTGCCCGCGTCGTCGACCGTCGCCTGGGACGCCCGGAGGCGCTCGGCGCCCTCGGCGGGGTCGGGGAGAAGTGGTAGCGCCAGTGCCGCCAGCAGCGCCCCCGCGCCCTTGGCCAGAACCCGCACCGCGGATGCTCCTCCCGCGTTGTGCCCGCGCGTGCGCGCGCGTGCGCGCGTCCTCCCCAGCTCCGTCACGTCTTCCCCTCTCGCCGATCCGAAGCCCGGCACCGTACCGGCCGGGCCTGATGCGTCGACGCTCGCTGTCGCGAGCGACTGAAATGTGGACGAATATCCGAGCCGGGCCGGGAGGTGGAGCGGCGATCCCAGGCCGCAGACCCGTGGCGGTCCACCGCTCGAGCCCTCCCGTTAGACTGCTTCGCCCGAGGCCGGCGCCGCGAATCGGTCGCCGTGCCGCCGTTCGGGCGCGTAGCTCAGTGGGAGAGCGCTCGCTTCACACGCGAGAGGTCGCAGGTTCGAAACCCGCCGCGCCCAT
>JBDZVZ010000002.1:0-62912 GCA_040255945.1 Solirubrobacterales bacterium
CCGCCGGCCGGCGGGACGACGACGAGCCGGTCCAGCGACGCGAGCACGCCGTCGAGCGCCGCGGGCCGCGGCCCCTCGACGAGCACGACGAGCGGCACCTCGCCGGCTGCGGCGCAGGCCCGCTCGAGCGCCCGGCAGGCCTCCCCCGCGTCGGCCGGCAGCGCGGCCGTCACGAGACGGCCGGAAGCGGCGGCGACGAGATCACGACCGGTCAGCCGGACGGCCAGCGACCGTGCCGCCGGCGCGGCCGCGTGCGCCGGCCCACCGACGGGCGCCTCGCCCGTCCAGCGGCACACGAGGGCGCAGCGCGACCGGGCGCGCGCGATCGCGTCGAGCGCGACGGCCGCGGCGGCGGTCATCCCCGTCCCGCCGGCCGCGAGCACGCCGATCGCCGGCGGCACGGTTGCCGCCGCGTCAGCCGTCCGGACCCGCTCGCGCGCGGGCGCAACCTCCCGGGCCGGCGCGACGAAGACCCCGGCCAGCCGCTGCAGCGCGGTCGTCACGACGCGGGTCCCGCGTCGGCCCGCGAATCCGCGGCCAGCAGGTCGGCGGTGCCGGGGATGAGCGCCGGCGAGGTGATCCGCACCCGGACGACCCGCCCGTCGACCTCGACCTTCAGGCGCTGCTTCGACCAGCCCGGCGCCGCGTCGCGCGCCGCGGCGGCCGGGTC
Source organism: Solirubrobacterales bacterium (assembly GCA_040255945.1). Lineage (GTDB taxonomy): Bacteria > Actinomycetota > Thermoleophilia > Solirubrobacterales > Solirubrobacteraceae > Baekduia. The sequence continues at coordinate 671 of JBDZVZ010000002.1, forward strand.
GCCGCCCTGGAGGAGCGCCATCGCGCCCGCCTCGGCGGCCCCGCCCGCCGCCTCGCGCGCCATCCCCGCGGCGAGCAGCTGCGCGCAGGCGGCGGCGACCACCACGACCAGCGGCAGGACGCCGACGAGCTCGAGCGACGCCTGCCCGTCGTCGCCGGCGCGCACGCGCCTCACGACTGGGGCTCCATCCGGGCGCGCCCGGCGACGGCGCCCAAGCCGTCGTGGCGGACCCCGAGCACGGCCGGCACCCGCACGCGCACCCGGACCCCGTCGGCATCGCCGGTGACCTTCAGGCCGCGCTCGAGGCCGGCCGGCAGGACGCGGCGCGCGGCCGCCGCCGGATCGGCGCCGACGGCCTGCGCGCGCGAGGCGGCGCGCGCAGCCGTGCCCGCCATCCACCAGCTCTGGCCGACGAGCACCGCCTGCCAGGCCGCCAGCGCGACGACCGCCAGCAGCGGCAGCAGCCCCAAGAGCTCGGCCGAGGCCTGGCCGACGTCGTCTCGCGCGCGATGCAGCATGCGCGCCAGCCTTCCGGCCGCCGCGTCACGGGACTACGCGCGACCGTCACGACTTCGTGACGACACCGACACTCGGGCGTCATGCCCGGCGGCCCGGCGCCCGGCGCCCCGCCCGAGCCGCTACAGCCGGTAGGCCCGGTACCGCTGGAAGGTCGCGTACAGCCCGCCCGCGGCCGCGGCCATGAGCACGATCCACGCCAGCGTGCCCGCGTCGCTGTCGAACATCCGCTCGCGCGCGGCCATCGCGAACACGGCGAGGGCGATCGACCCGTAGAAGACGGCCCGGTAGCGGTCCCCGAGGCTGAACACCTCGACGCGGTTCTCGCGGTAGAGCCGCCCGACGATCATGACGATGAGCGCCAGGACGCCCGCGCCGAGCACCGCGCCGACGAGGCCGGCGCTGCTCTGCCCGCCGGGCAGGAAGGCGACCGCGGCGGCGATGCCGACGATGATGAGGACGTTGCGGACGGCCTTCGGCGTCACGCCGCGCAGGGTACCGCCCGGCGCTACGCCTCGACGGGCACGGCGTCGGCCGCCCGCTCGGACCCGGCCTCGGGCTCGGCGGCGAAGCGGTAGCCGACCCCGAAGTGCGTGTGGACGTAGCGCCAGCCGGGCGAGGCCTTCGTGAGCTTCTGGCGGACCTTGCGGACGAAGACGTCGACCGAGCGGTCGCCGCGGGCCATCGTGTAACCCCAGACACGCTCGTAGATCTCCTCGCGCTCGAGCACGCGGCCCTCGGCGCCCGCCAGCAGGTCGAGCAGCTCGAACTCGCGGCGCGTGAGGTCCACCGACCGCCCGGCGACGAACGCCTGGAACTGGTCACGGCGGATCTCCAGCTCGCCGGCGAGCGCCGGTGCCGGCTCCTCCTCGCGGCGGCCGGCGCGGCGCCGGCGCACGACCGCCTCGACGCGGGCGACGAGCTCCTCCGGGTGGCAGGGCTTGCCGAGCCAGTCGTCGGCGCCGGCCCGCAGCGCGCGGACCCGCTCGGCGACCGACGACGGGCCGCTGCAGACGATGACGCCCAGGCCGGGCAGGGCCTGGGCGATGCTGCGCAGGTACGCGTCCCAGGCCGGTCCGACGAGCCGCACGTCGATGACGACGGCGCTGAGCCGCATCGCGCCCAGGACCTCGACGGCCACGGGCACGTCGAGCGTCCGGTGGTTCCAACCGAGGCGATCGAGCCGCTTGTCGAGGACCTGCAGGAAGCCCGAGTCGTCGTCGATGACTGCCAGGCGCGGAAGCGGCGCGAGGGCGAGACGGTCGGTCGGCATCTCCCCCCACACTCTAGGCGCCCTCCCCGACGTGCGGCTGGGACCCGTCGGTGAACTCGCGGAAGAGGCCGGTGACGACGAACGCCGTCTGCTCGCCGATGTCGACCGCGTGGTCGCCGATGCGCTCGAGCGCCCGCGCCGCCATGACCTGGAGCATCGCCCACTCGCGGGCCTCCTCGTCGGCGCCCGCGTCGAGCGCGCGCCGGAAGACCTCGCGGTTGAGCGCGTTGACGGCCCGGTCGCGCCGGACGAGGTCCTCGGCGAGCACCGCGTCGCGCGCGGCGAAGGCCGCCTTGGCCTGGAGGATCTCCTCGCGCGCGACGGCGCCCATCCGCAGCACGCAGTCGACGATCTCCGGGCTGCGCGGCGGCTCGTGGCCGGCGAGCGGGATCGTCTTGGCGATGTTCACGCACTGGTCGCCCATCCGCTCGATGTCCTTCATCGCGTGCAGGAGGGCGGCGACGAGGCGCAGGTCGCCGGCCACCGGCGCCTGGCGCGCGAGCAGCGACAGCAGCGCCTGGTGGACCTCGAGGTAGCGGCCGTCGATGCGGTCGTCGTCGGCGACGACGAGGGCCGCCAGGTCGAGGTCCTGGGTCTCGAGCGCCTCGAGCGTCCGGTCGAGCTGGCCCACGACGAGGTCCAGCCCACCGAGCGCCTGGGCCTCGATGTGGCCGAGCTCCTCGGCGAGCTGCTGGCGGGTCGCGGCCGCCATGTCAGCCGAACCGGCCGGTGACGTAGCGCTCGGTGCGCTCGTCGCCCGGGTTCGTGAACATCTGGTCGGTCGAGGCGTGCTCGACGAGCTCGCCGAGCAGGAAGAACGCCGTCGAGTCGGCCACCCGGGCCGCCTGCTGGAGGTTGTGGGTGACGATGACGATCGTGAAGCGGGTCTTGAGCTGCGCGATGAGCTCCTCGACCTTCAGCGTCGCGATCGGGTCCAGCGCCGAGCACGGCTCGTCCATGAGGATGACGTCGGGCTGCACCGCGATCGTCCGGGCGATGCACAGCCGCTGCTGCTGGCCGCCCGACAGGCCGATGCCCGGGGCCCGCAGCCGGTCGGAGACCTCGTCCCAGAGCCCGGCGCCGCGCAGCGACTGCTCGACGCGCTCGTCGAGGTCGACGCCCTTGACGCCGTTGAGCTTCAGGCCCGCGGCGACGTTGTCGTAGATCGACATCGTCGGAAACGGGTTGGGCTTCTGGAAGACCATGCCGATCGCGCGGCGGACGGCGACGACGTCGACCTCCGGCCCGTAGATGTCGGTCTCGTCGAGGCGGACTGACCCGGTCACGTGGGCGCCGGCGATCTCCTCGTGCATCCGGTTCAGGCAGCGCAGGACCGTCGACTTGCCACAGCCCGACGGGCCGATCATCGCCGTCACCTCGTTCGGCGCGTAGTCGATCGTCACGCCCTTGACGGCGTGGGTGTCGCCGTAGTGGGCGTGCAGGTCGCCGACGTGGAGGGCGGGCGCCGGCCGCTCGATCGGCTGCGGCGTCCCCGCCGAGGCCGACGGCGACGGCGCGCTGACCGACACGCGGGGCCGGGTGGGGAGCTGGTCGTCCATGATGATGGTGTTGGTCATGAGAGGTGGCTGCGCCGCGAGAACAGTCGCGCGACGAGGGTCGTCAGGAGGATGAGCGCGACGAGCGCGAGCGCCGCGCCCCACGCCCGCTGCACGAGCAGGTCGTTCGGCGAGCCGATGTCCGTGTAGATCTGGACCGGCAGCGAGTTCGTGCGGTCGGCGAGCGAGAACGACGTCGCGTTGACGATCGTCGCGGTGAACAGCAGCGGCGCCGTCTCCCCCGCCGCCCGTGCGACCGCCAGCAGCGAGCCGGTGACGAGGCCGGGCAGCGCGGTCGGCAGCACGACCTTCAGCGCGACGCGCCAGCGCGGCGTGCCGAGCGCGAGCGCCGCCTCGCGCAGCGCGTCGGGCACGAGCCGCAGGACGACCTCCGCGGAGCGGGTGACGACCGGCAGCATGAGCAGCGCGAGCGCGACCGAGCCCTTCCAGCCGGCGAACGACGCACCGCCCAGGCCGCTCACGACGAGCGTGACGTAGACGAACAGGCCGAAGACGATCGACGGCACGCCGGTCATGACGTCGACGAAGTAGCGGACCGTCGCGGCGAAGCGCCCCTGGCGGCCGTACTCGACGAGGTAGAGCGCGACGCCCCAGCCGAGCGGGACGGAGAGCGCCGCGGCGAGCGCCACCATCTCGACCGTCCCGACGATCGCCGAGCGGATGCCGCCCGGGTCGCCGAGGAAGTTGCCGGTCGGGTCGGTCGTGAAGAAGTCCCACGACCAGGCGCCGAGGCCCTTGCTGAGCAGGTAGCCGACGATCGCGCCGAGCGGCAGGAGCGCGACGAGCGTGCCGGCCGCCAGCAGCGACCGCATGAGGCGGTCGGTCGCGCGCCGGCGCGGCGAGGCGAGCGTCAGGGCCGTCATGCCGCCATCCGCTCCGAGCGCTGCACGAGCGCGCGGGCGGCCGCGTTGACCGCCAGCGTCAGGACGAAGAGCACGAGCCCCGCGGCGAAGAGCGCGCCCGCGTGCCGCGGATCGTTGGAGGCCTCGCCGAACTCGTTGGCGATGACGGCGGCGAGCGTGTAGCCCTGCTCGAAGATCGCCTTGCCGAGCGTCGGCGAGTTGCCGATGACGAGGGTCACGGCGATCGTCTCGCCGATCGCGCGGCCCAGGCCGAGCATCGCGGCGCCCGTGATGCCCGACCGGGCGTACGGGAGGACCGCGGTCCGCAGCATCTCCCAGCGCGTCGCCCCGAGGGCGAGCGCCGCCTCCTTGAGGTCGGCCGGGACGGTGGCGAGGACCTCCCGCGAGATCGCGGAGACGATCGGCAGGATCATGATCGCGAGGATGAGCCCGGCGATGAAGGAGTTGGGCCCGGCGACGTGGCCGCCGACGAACGGCAGGAAGGCGAACGTGTCGGAGAACCACTGCTCGGCCGGCTTGAGCATGGGGATGAGGACGAAGACGCCCCACAGGCCGTAGACGACCGACGGGACCGCGGCGAGCAGCTCGATGAGGACGACGAGCGGCTGGCGGACGCGGCGCGGGCACAGCTCGGTCACGTAGAGGGCGGCCGCGACCGCGACGGGCACGCCGATGACCAGCGCGATCGCCGACGTGATGAGCGTGCCGGCGACCAGCGGCCACGCCCCGAAGATCTCCCTGGCCGGATGCCAGTCGTTCGTGAAGACGAACGACAGGACGCCCTGGTGGGCGAGCGCCGGCTGCGACTTGCCCAGCAGGAAGGCGAAGAACAGCGCGATGAGCGCCAGGACGAGCGCGGCGAGCGTCGTCAGCGTCCAGCGGAAGATGCCGTCGCCCCGGCGGCCGGCGCCCGACCGCCCCACGAGGGGGCGGTCGGAGGTCGTGACGGCGGCTGTGCTCATCGGACAGCCTCCAGCCGCGGGAACGAGCCGCCAGGCGAGTTCCCGCCCGGAATCCGAGCCCCCTGGGCGAGGACTTCCGCGGACGGAATCCGAGCCCCCTGGGCGAGGACTTCCGCGCTCACGCGCCCTCGAGCGGGGACCCGTTGCACTGCATGCTGTCGACGGCCGCCTGGTCGGAGGCCTTCAGGCTCTCGGGGACCGGGGCGTAGGAGAGCTTCTTGATCGTGTCCTGGCCGTCGCCGAGCAGGTGGTCGAAGAGGAACTTCAGCCCCTTGGCCTTGGTCTCGTCGAGGCCTGCCGCGCACGGGTCGCGGTAGGTGATCGCGAAGGTCTGGGAGACGATCGGGTAGGCGGCCGGGTTCGGCGAGTCGATCGTGCTGATCGCCAGGCTCTTCGGCACCCCGATGCCGTCACCGGCGGCCGAGGTCGAGTCGAGCGTCGGGGCGACGTACGTGCCGGCCTGGTTCTTGACGTCGGCGAACGTGAAGGCGTTCTGCAGCGCATAGGCCTGCTCGACGTAGCCGATGGCGCCGTCGGTCTGCTTGATCGCCGCGGCGACGCCGTCATTGCCCTTCGCGCCGGTGCCCGTCGGCCACTTGATGTCCTTGTCGACGCCCGGGCCGGCCGCCCACGTCTTGCTGTGGTTGGCCAGGAACTCGGTGAAGCCCTTCGTCGTGCCCGACGAGTCCGAGCGATGGACGACGGTGATCTTCATGTCCGGCAGGTCGACGCCCTCGTTCTGGCGGGCGATCGCCGGGTCGTTCCAGGTCTTGATCGTGCCCAGGTAGATGTCGGCGAGCGTCTCGGCGTCGAGCTTGAGCCCGCTGTCGAGCCCGTCGACGTTGTAGGAGACGGTGATCGCGCCGAGCGCGAACGGGATCTGGATCGGCGGGCTCTTGACCGCCTTGGCCTCCGCGTCCTTGAGCGCCGGGTCGGAGCCGGCGAAGTCGATCGTGCCGGCGGTGAGCTGGGAGACGCCGTCGCCGGAGCCCACCCCCTGGTAGTTGAGGGTCAGCCCGCGGTCCTTCAGGTCACTGCCGAGCTGCTGGAAGATCGGGGCCGCGAACGTGGATCCGGCGCCGTTGACGGTGGCGTTGATCTTCGCCCCGGACGTGCCCTTGCCGGGCGCGGCCGCGGTCGATTCGCTCGAGCTGTCCGAGCCACAGGCGGCGACGGTGAGCGCGAGCGTGCCGGCGATGCCGATCGCCGGCAGGAAACGGGACCTCATGGTCTGTCGAATCTCCTTCATGGTGTTGTCGCCCGACAGCCTGAGGTGGCCACGCCCCCATCCTGTTACGGCGGCGTGGCGAGGTTGTGAACGAGCGGTGAACGCCCGTGAAGAACGCGGTCAGACCGCGACGGTGCGCGTCCGCTGCTGGGGTCGGACGCGGGTGCTGCCCGGGTAGACGACCGTGACGCGCACCCGCCGGCTGCCGCGGGGCAGGCGCAGCGTGGCGCGGAAGCGCCCGCTGTGGATCCGCGCCCGGCCCTTCACGGTCCGTGTCCGGCTCGCGCGCGTGCGCACACGCGCGGTGATGCGCACCGAGCCGCTCGCGAGCCGGGTGAGCCCGCCGCGGACGAGCAGGCCGCGACCGTGGCGGCGCGGCGACGGCCGGCTCAGGCGCAGCTTGGCGGCTTGCCGCGCGGCCCGGCGGCCGAAGGCGATGACGTGCCCGTCGCGGGTGCCGACGACGAGGCGGCCGCCGCCGACGCCCGGGGTCGAGAACTTCGCGGCGGTGCCGATCGGGGTCTGCCAGCGCAGCCGCAGGACGCCGTCGCGCGGCACCGGGTCGTAGGCGCGCAGCTCGGCGCCGGCGCCGCTGCCGCCCGGCGACCAGATCGTCCAGAGGACCGCCGTGCCCGGCCGCGCCCCGGCGGACGTGACGACCGGCGCGCCCGAGCTGAACCCGAACGGGCCGCCCGCCTGGCCCTTCTCGGACAGCGTCGGGCGACCGCCGGCGTCGTGGCCGACCGCGAACGCGTGCAGCTGGCCCTCGCCCCCGTTCGGCCAGGTCGGCCCGGTCGTCGAGGTCACGACGTACAGCCAGCCGCCGTCGCCGGGCCAGACGCCGGTGCGCGAGAAGATCGCCCCGATCGGGCCCGCGGTCGCCAGCACGTCGTCGCCTCCGCCCGCGCCCTGGGCGATGCCGCCGAGGTGGTCGCGGTCGAGCAGGTAGAGGTAGCCGGGCTTGCCGCCGGCGACCGCGACGTGCGGATGGGTGTCGCTGCCGAACGGCTGGTCGGGCAGCGCGACGACCCCGCCCGAGCCCATGTCGCCGTTGAACCAGTCCATGATCACGGCGTTGAAGGGGGCGAAGAAGTCCTGGGCCTGCAGCCGGCCGTCGGGCAGGACGCCGAGGCGCACGACCGAGTCCCCGTAGCGGTTGCCGGTGTCGGCCCCGCCGGGCAGGGGCGGGTTGGGCGACCAGCCGTTGCCGGTCGCAAAGAAGATCCGGCCCGGCCCGTCGGACATGAGCCCGCTGCCGGTCTGCCAGATGCCGGCCCCGCTGCCCTGGTTCGTCGTCACCCAGCGGGCGCGGATCGCCCCGTCGGTCCCGATGCCGAACACCCAGCCCTGGTGGGTGGGCAGGCCGCAGTGGCTGCCGAACGCGGCGTAGACGACCCCGTCGAGGAGCAGCAGCCCGGGCCGTTGGAGGTGCATCGTCGGGTCGAAGGCGAACCCGGGCGCGTTGTCGGCCGTGCCGGTCAGCGCCACCGGGAAGCCGGGCCGCTGATCTCCGGTCGTGAGGTCCAGCGCGTCGAGCAGCCAGGCCGCCGCGCCGCCGGCGTAGGTCTTGTGGGTGAGATAGACGGTGTTCGTCGCCGGGTCGATCACCGGGGTGGCGGTGACACCGATCGACGGGGTGAGGTCCGTGCAGTCGCCGAGATCGGCCGGATTCCAGGGCGTGCCGAGGTTCGTCGCCCATTGCGGGCGGCCGCTGCGCGCGTCGAAGCTGACGACCTGGTTGGCCTCGGTGGCGACGACGACGCGGCCCCCGACCACCAGCGGCTGCGCGTAGACCTGGCCCTTGACGGGCTTGGCCCACAGGCGACCGAACGTGGCGTCGTCGATCGTTGACGGGCGCAGCGCCGGCTCGCCGGGATACCAGCCGGTTCGGGCGTCGCTGCCGGCGTTCGTGATCCCGCCCGCGTGCGCGGATCCCGGCGCCAGCAGGGCAACGGCCGCCAGTGCGGTCGCCACGAGGCCGCCGACGGTGTGTCGGGCGAGTCCGTGCCCGGTCCCCATGGCATCAACCATGCCCGATCGGGGGGTGCGACGTAACCCCAGCTGTCGTCGGAGGCGGGCCGGATAGTAGGTTCCGCCTCCCTTCGTGCGACCAAGGAGCCTGCTCTCGTGACGACCACTGCAACGACAGCCCCCGGCCGCGGCCTCGTCCTCGCCGATGTGGTGCCGGGCGCCCGCGTGCGCGACGCCGCGCTCGTCCTCGGCGGCGCCGGGCTGACCGCGCTGCTCGCCCAGGTGGCGATCCCGATCCCTCCGTCGCCGGTGCCGGTGACCGGCCAGACGTTGGCCGTCGGCCTCGTCGGGGCGACGCTCGGCGCGCGCCGCGGCGCCGCCTCGCTGCTGCTGTATGCCCTGCTCGGCCTGTTCCTGCCGGTCTACGCGGGCGGCGACCAGGGCTGGTCGGTCGTCACCGGCGCCAGCGGCGGCTACATCGTCGGCTTCGTCTTCGCCGCCTACGCGATCGGCGCCCTGGCCGAGCGCGCCCACGACCGCAAGGTCCTCACCGCCGCGGTCGCCTTCGTCGCCGCGCAGCTCATCGTGTTCGCGTTCGGCCTGGCCGGCCTGAAGCTCGCCGTCGGCAACGATTGGGGCTGGACGATCCACAACGGCTTCACGCTGTTCATCGTCGGCGGGCTCATCAAGGCCGCCGTCGGCGCCGCGGTCCTGCCGTCGGCGTGGTCGCTCGTGCGCCGCATCGAGCGCTCGTAACCACGCTCCCACGGTGCCAGGCACCACGGTGCCTGGCACCAGCGTGCCAGGTCAAGCGCCGGTCTTCTCGAGGTGCGCCTCGAGGGCGGCGTAGGCCTCGTCGACCGCGCGCTTGGCCGCCGTGTGGCGGGCGGTCGACTTCGCCGACTCGTACTGGGTCGCCCACGCCTGCGGGTCGGCGAGCTCCTCCTCGAGCGCGCCCAGCGCCGCCTCGGCGGCCTCGATCGCCTGCTCGAGCTTGGCCTGCTCGCGGCGGGCGTTCTTCGAGAGGCCGGCGGGCTTGCCGTTGCCGTTGCCGTTGGCCTTGACCGGTGCGGGCGCGGCAGGTGCCTTGGCCGCGGCCTTCGCCGCAGGCTTCGGCTCCTTGCTGCGCTGCGGCGGCGGGCCCATCGGGTCCTCGCCGGCGGCCAGCCGCTCGTCGCGGATCCGCGCGTACTCGACCCAGCCGCCGAGATACGAGCGCAGCGACCGGTGCTCGACGGCGATCGTGCGCGTGCCGACGGCCTCCAGCAGCGCGCGGTCGTGGGTCACGAGCAGCAGCGCGCCCTCGAAGCCGCGCAGCGCGTCCTCCAGCGCCTCGCGCGACTCGAGGTCGAGGTGGTTGGTGGGCTCGTCGAGGATGAGGACGTTGGCGCCCTGGCTGAGCAGGATCGCCAGCGCCAGACGCTTGCGCTCGCCGCCGCTCAGCGCGTCGAGCGGCTTCTCGGCCTCCTCGCCGCTGAACAGGAACCGGCCGAGCAGCGCCCGCGCCTGGTTCGGCGTCAGCCCGGTGCGCTTGACCGCCGCCTCGGCGACGGTGCGCGCGCTGCCGAGCCCCTCGAGCTCGGAGTCGTGCTGGGAGAGGTAGCCGACCTTGAGGTTGTGGCCGGTGCGCAGCTTGCCGCCGTCCAGCGGCCGGACGCCGGCCAGGGCGTCGATGAGCGTCGTCTTGCCGGTGCCGTTGGGGCCGACGAGCGAGACGTGCTCGCCGCGCTCCAGCCACAGCTCGGCGTCGTCGAACAGCCGCTTGCGGGTCTCGGACTCGCCGACCTCCAGCCGCCCGTGCTCGAGCTCGAAGATGACCCGGCCGGTGCGCTCGGGCTTGGCGAACTGGAAGCCCATCGACCGCGTGTCCTTGGGGTCGCGCGTGATCCGCTCGATCTTGTCGAGCTTCTTCTTGCGCGACTGGGCCTGGCGGGCCTTGGTCGCCTTGGCGCCGAAGCGCTCGATGAAGCGCTCCATGCGGGCGATCTCGCTCTGCTGCTTCTCGATGGCCTTGCCGAGCGCCATCTCGCGCGCGGCCTGCTCCTTGCGCCATTGAGCCCAGGTGCCCTTGAAGTAGCGCGAGCGACCGGCCTCGATCTCCAGCACGCCGGTGCCGACCGCCTCCAAGAACCAGCGGTCGTGGGCGACGAGCATGATCGCGGCGTCGAGGCTCGTGAGCGTCTGCTCGAGCCATTCGAGCGACTCGATGTCGAGGTGGTTGGTGGGCTCGTCGAGCAGCAGCAGGTCGGCCTCGACCGCGAGCGCGCGGGCCAACGAGGCGCGGGTGAGCTGGCCGCCGGAGAACGTGTTCAGGCGCCGGTCGAGCGCGTCGTCGGCGAAGCCGAGCCCGTGGAGGTAGGTGCGGGCGCGCTCGCGCCAGCCGTAGCCGCCGATGGCCTCGAACTTCGCGTAGACGTCCGAGTACCGCGAGAGCGCCGCCTCGTCGCCGGAGGCCATCTGCTGCTCGAGCGCGGCGAGCTGCTCCTCGAGCTCGAGCTGCTCGCGGCAGCCCGACAGGACGTAGTCGCGCAGCGTCAGGTCACGGTCGCGCGGCGGGCGCTGGTCGTGCAGAGCGACGCGGACGCCCTTCTGGAAGACGAGCTCGCCGCCGTCGACCGAGGTCTCGCCCGCGAGCATCCGCAGCAGCGTCGTCTTGCCCGCCCCGTTGCGCCCGGCGATCGTCAGCCGGTCGCGGCGTTCGAGCTTGAACGAGATGCCACGCCAGAGCGGCTCCCCGGCGATGTCCTTGGCGAGATCTGAGGCGATGACGACGGCCACGACGGCTCATGGTAGATATGCGCGATGCACGCCCGCCTTGCCCTCGCCGCGCTGGTCGCCGCGGCGCTCGCCGTCCTCGCCACGTCGTCGCCCGCCTCCGCTCGCGAGGTGCAGACGAGCGTCACCGGCTGGACGAAGGCGCCCGGTCCGCGGGCGTTCGACCGGCTGCCGATCACGACGTTCGGCCCGAGGTCGGCGAAGACCGTCCTCGTGCTCGTGCCGGGCACCAACGGCGGACGCGGCGACTTCACGCTCACCGCGCGCGACCTCGTCAAGCGCGTCCGCGGCCTGCAGGTGTGGGCGGTCGACCGCCGCTCTCAGCACCTCGAGGACACCGCGATGTTCGCGCGGGCCCTGCGCGGCGAGGTCTCGACGAAGGCGATGTTCGACTACTACGCGGGCTGGCTGGCCGACCCGACGATCACCGAGCACTACCAGCCGCCGGACCTCGCGAAGCTCGGCTACGTCGCCGACTGGGGCCTGCGCGTGCAGCTCGAGGACGTGCGCCGCGTCGTCCGGGCCGCCGGCCGCGGCGGCCGGAAGGTCATCCTCGGCGGCCACTCGCTCGGAGCCTCGGTCGCCGTCGCCTACGCCGCCTGGGACTTCGGCGGCCGGGCGGGCGCCCGCGACCTCGACGGGCTCGTCCTCATCGACGGCGGCCTGCGCGGCAGCTTCCGCACGACCTCGACGACCGCCGAGGCCCGCAAGCGCCTGGCCGAGATCCGCAAGCAGCCGTTCCTCGACCTGCTCGGGCTCGGCCTGCCGTGGGTGACCGGCGTGCTCGCCGAGACCGGGGCGGTCCTCGCGCTGCGTGAGCCGACGGCGCCCTCGATGCTGCAGGGCTTCAGCCTCCTGCCGCCCACGTTCAAGGCCCCGGTGCCGGCGACGAACCGCGGCCAGCTCGGCTTCGCCTTCGACGAATCGACCTCGCCGAAGGCGCTGTCGCTCATCCACGTGCGCGCCGGGACGCTCGGCGCCGACGGCGACTGGGTCGACGGCGAGGTCACCCCGATCGAGCGCCTGGCGCAGACGTTCGGCCAGGAGCCCGCCAACGCGGTCGAGTGGTTCTACCCGGCGCGGCTGAACCTCGACGTCGACGCCGCCTCGCCGCTGCGGACGACGGGCGCCGCCCGCTACCTCGGCCTGCGGCTGCGCCACGCCCGCCAGATCGACCTGCCGCTCTACGCGATCCAGACCTCGCTGACCGACGGCGCGGTGCTCAAGGGTGCCCGGCGGCTCGTCGCCGACTCGCGGATCCCGCGCCGACGGGCGGTGCTGGTCGACGCGTCGAAGACCGACAGCCACCTCGACCCGCTCACCGCGGCGCCCGACCGCAGCCGCTACCTCAAGACGGTCGTGCCGTTCCTGAAGCGGTTGGCGCGCTGAGCGTCAGCCGCGGTAGGGCAGGCCGCTGCCGGCCCGCTGGAAGTCGACGATCTCCTCGTTCTCACGGGCGACCCGCGCCTCCATGCCCTCGTACTCGCGGAAGAGCCGCTTGAGCCGCCGCAGCCCCTCGGGCGGGTGGGCGGCCAGCTCGCGGGCGAGCTCGAGCGCCGCGGCCTCGGCCTCGGCCGCCGGCGCGCGGCGGGCGAGCAGACCGAGCGTCTCAGCCTCCTCGGCGCCGACGACCCGGCCGGTGAAGATGAGCTCCTTGGCCTTCGAGACCCCGATGAGCGGCACGAGCTTGGCCGGCCCGACCGGCACGCCGAGCTTGGCCCCCGGGAAGACGAGCTTGAGGTTGTCGCCGGCGACCCGCAGGTCGCAGGCGGTGGCGAGCTCGGCGCCCGCCCCGACGACGTTGCCGACGCAGACGGCGATCGTCGGCGCCGGGAACGCCTCGACCGCGCCGTAGACGCGGGCGAACGCCTCCATGCGGGCGACCCCGCCGGCGTGATCGAGCTCCTCGCGGACGTCGGCGCCGGCGCTCAGCGCCCGCTCGTCGGTCGTCGAGAAGACGAGGACCCGCAGGTCCGGGTCGGCGGCCAGCTCGGCGAGGGCCGCCTCCACCTCGGCCAGCATCATGCTGTCCATGGCGTTGCGGGCCTCCGGCCGGTCCAGCCGCAGGATCTCGATGCCGTCGTCGGTGCGCTGCCGCGTCAGTGCTGCCATCCGGCGGCATTCAATACGATGCTCGCGATGCGTCGCCTCACGAGCACCCTCCTCACCACCGTCGCCGTCCTGGCGCTCGCCGCGCCCGCCGCGCTGGCCCAGAGCTCGGGCGTCGGCGCCTACGGCGAGGCCGACGACAAGGTCATCACCAACGCCGGCTTCATCATCATCGGCGCCATCCCGCTGTTCATCCTGCTCATGTCGCTGCTGCAGTGGTCGCTCGACAAGCGCAAGGACGCCCGCAAGGCCGCCGTCAAGGCCGCCGGCGGCGAGCAGCGCTGGCACGGCGGCTGGTGAATCGGCCTGGGGGCCGATTCACGTAGCGAGAACCGGCCACGGCGCGCCGGCGTCGGGCCGCGATGCTGGGGAGGCCGCTTCTCGCGGGCAGTGGTGATCTCCCCTAGGGTCGGGCCATGCCCGACCCTGTGCGCTACGAGCGCGTCGGCAGCGCCGCGCTGCTGACGATCGACCGGCCCGAACGCCGCAACGCGGTCGACGGCCCCACCGCCGAGGCGCTGCGCGCCGGCTACGACCGCTTCGAGGCCGACGAGGACGCGCGCGTGCTCGTCCTCACCGGCGCCGGCGACCATGCGTTCTGCGCGGGTGCCGACCTCAAGGCCGTCGCGACGTTCGCCGGCCGCCTCGGCGATCCGGGCGGCCCGCTGGGGTTCAGCCGCCTGACGCCGAGCAAGCCGACGATCGCCGCGATCTCCGGCTGGTGTCTGGCCGGCGGGTTCGAGCTCGCCCTGTGGTGCGATCTGCGCGTCGCCGCCGAGGGCGCGACGTTCGGGATGCCCGAGCGCCGCTGGGGCGTGCCGCTCATCGACGGCGGCACCCAACGGCTGCCGCGGATCGTCGGCATGGGCCGTGCCCTGGATCTCATCCTCACCGGCCGCCTCGTCGAGGCCGCCGAAGCGCACGCCATGGGCCTGCTCACGGAGATCGTCGCCCCCGGCGCCCACGTCGAACGCGCGCTCGAGATCGCCGAAGGGCTGGCGGGCTTCCCGCAGGCGACGATGCTCGCCGACCGGCGCGCCGCCCTCGAGGGCGCCGGGCTGCCGCTCGCCGACGGCCTCGCGCTGGAGGCGCAGGCCGGCCCGGCGGTCTTCGCCGACGCCCAGGCGGGTGCCGCCCGCTTCGCCGCCGGGGCCGGACGCGGCGGACAAGGTTCCGGCGTGTGAGCGCCACCAGACGAGGCACTAGGATCGCCGCAGTCCCCTGATGTGGAGCCCAAGGAGAGCTGCATGGCCTACTTCGTGACCGGCGCGACCGGCTTCATCGGCCGTCATCTGGTCGAGGAGCTGCTGCGCAACCGCAGCGGCGACGTCCACGTGCTGGTCCGCGAGGGCTCACGCGAGCGCCTCGAGCAGCTCGTCGCGGGCTGGCCCGACGCGGAGCGGGTCAAGCCGGTCGTCGGCGACCTCACCGAGCCGATGCTCGGCGTCGGCGACGACTGGATCGCCGCCCACCGGGGGCAGATCGACGGCTTCTTCCACCTCGCGGCGATCTACGACATGACCGCCGAGGAAGAGCGCAACGAGCGCCTGAACGTCGAGGGCACCCGTGAGGCGGTCGCCCTGGCCAACGCGCTGCAGGCCGGCGGGCTGCACCACGTCTCGTCGGTCGCGGTCGCCGGTTCGCACCGCGGGCTGTTCCGCGAGGACATGTTCGACGAGGGCCAGCAGCTGCCCAGCCCCTACCACCGCACGAAGTTCGAGTCCGAGCGCCTCGTCCGCGATGGCGCGAAGGTGCCGTGGCGCGTCTACCGCCCGGCGATCGTCGTCGGCCACTCGCAGACCGGCGTCATGGACAAGATCGACGGCCCCTACTACTTCTTCAAGGGCATCCAGAAGATCCGGGGCTGGCTGCCGCAGTGGGCGCCGCTCATCGGGCCGGAGCTCGGCTGGACGAACATCGTCCCGGTCGACTTCGTCGCCAAGGCCATCGACCACATCGCCCACAGCGACGGGCTCGACGGCCAGGCGTTCCACCTCGCCCACCCCAAGGGCCAGCGCTCCGGCGACGTGCTCAACACGTTCGCGCGCGCCGGCCACGCGCCGGTCATGGCGATGCGGGTCGACAAGCGGCTGCTCGACGCACTGCCCAAGGGCACGATCTCGATGCTCATGAAGCTGCCCGCCGCCAAGGGGGTGCGCGACTCGATCTTCATGGATCTCGGCGTCCCGCCCCAGGTGCTCGAGCACGTGAGCTTCAACTGCCAGTTCGACACCCGCGACACCGAGCGTGCCCTGGCGGACGCCGACCTGCGCGTGCCGGAGCTGCCCGACTACGCGACGAAGCTCTGGGACTACTGGGAGCGCGTCCTGGATCCGGACCTCTACAAGGACCGCTCGTTCGAGGCGGCGGTCAACGGGCGCACGGTCGTCATCACCGGCGCCTCGTCGGGCATCGGGCGCGAGACCGCGCTGAAGGTCGCGCGCGCGGGCGGCATCCCGATCCTCGTGGCTCGCTCGGCCGACAAGCTCGAGGCGACGAAGGCCGAGATCGAACGGGCGGGCGGCACCGCCTACGCCTACAGCGCCGACCTGTCGTCGATCGAGGCGATCGACGACCTCGTCGACCGGCTGCTGGCCGACCACGCGGCGATCGACGTGCTCGTCAACAACGCCGGGCGGTCGATCCGCCGTTCGATCCGCCTCAGCCACGACCGCTTCCACGACTTCGAGCGAACGGTCCAGCTGAACTACCTGGGCACGATCAAGCTCACGATGGGCCTGCTGCCGCACATGACGAGCCGGGGCCGGGGCCACATCGTCAACGTGTCGTCGATCGGGGTGCAGACGAGCCCGCCGCGGTTCAGCGCCTACGTCGCCTCGAAGGCGGCGCTCGACGCGTGGACCCGCGTGGTGTCGTCGGAGGTCATCGGCGATGGCGTGACGTTCACGACGATCCACATGCCGCTCGTGCGCACCCCGATGATCGCGCCGACCAAGATCTATGACTCGTTCCCGACGATCTCGCCCAGCGAGGCCGGGGACATCATCTGCGAGGCGATCCGCAGCCGGCCCAAGCAGATCAACACGCGCCTGGGCACGTTCGGCGAGGTCCTCTACGCGCTGGCGCCGAAGGCCGTCGACCAGATCCTGCACATGGCCTACAAGATGTTCCCGGACTCCGCCGCAGCCAAGGGCGAGAAGGACCCCAACGAGAAGGCGTCGATGGAGCAGATCGCCATGGCGAACATCATGCGCGGGGTGCACTGGTAGGGCCCGGATCATCCGAGAGGTGGCAGCCTTCGCCACCGTTTGGTGGTGGTTGCTACCACCTCTAGGTGGTACCGTCCGCCACCGATGGCGAGTCCGTTCATCTATGAGGAACCGGTCGAACCCGCGGCGCTCATCGACCGTCGCGAAGAGCTCCGCGTCCTGACCGACCGGGCACTCGATGCCCGCAACAGCCGTCTCGAGGGACCGAGGCGGTTCGGCAAGACGTCCTTGGTCAGAGCGCTGCTGTCCGCCGTCGAGCGTGAGGGCGCGATCCCGATCGAGGTGGGCTTCCTCGGCTGCGTCACCCCGGCCGACGTCGCCGAACGCATCGAGCGCGCCTACAGCGCACAGCTCGACTCCCGCCTGCGCAGATGGTTCGACGGGATCGTGCGCAGCCTGAACCCGACGATCACCGCGGCGCCGGCGGGGGTCGGCGTCAAGGCGACGCCGCAGATCAGCGCGCCCGGCCTCCTCGACCGGCTGGCCCTGCCGCGCCGGCTGCACGAGAAGACCGGGCGTCTGTGCGTCATCGCGTTCGACGAGTTCCAGGAGGTCGTGCGCATCAGCCCCTCCCTGCCCGGCGTCTTCCGGTCAGAGCTCGAGACCCACGGCAGCGCGGCGGCGTACGTCTTCTCGGGATCGCACCCCGGGCTCATGCGCGAGCTGTTCAGCGATCGGCGCCACGCGTTCTTCGCCCAGGCGCCGCCGACGGCCGTCGGCCCGCTGCCACCGGATGTCCTGGCCGAGGACATCGTGGCCCGCTTCCAGGACGGCCGCCGCGACCCGGGTGAGGGCCTGGGGCCCCTGCTCGACACGGCCGCCGGACACCCGCAGCGGGCCATGCTGCTCGCTCATCACCTCTACGAGCGCGTCGAACCGGGCGAGACCGCCGACATCGAAGCCTGGGCCGACGCGCTCGACGCCGCGCGCCGGGAGGCCCTCGTGGAGATCCAGATCCTCTGGGATGGCTGCACGTCGCTCGAGCGCCGCGCGCTCAAGGTCATCGCCCAGCGCACGATTCCGCTCGGGGGCAAGGAGGCG
Organism: Solirubrobacterales bacterium; assembly: GCA_040255945.1. Classification (GTDB taxonomy): domain Bacteria; phylum Actinomycetota; class Thermoleophilia; order Solirubrobacterales; family Solirubrobacteraceae; genus Baekduia. The sequence goes on from JBDZVZ010000002.1 coordinate 18,216, forward strand.
GATGTTCGCTTCGGACTCGCCAAGGGCAGCTCGGCACGAGGAGCCGTCGATCGGCTGGTGGCCGACGGCCAGGTCGTCGAGGACGGATCGACCCGGACCGGCTGGCGGGTCGTCGACCCGTTGCTCGAGGCCTGGCTGCGCGAGACCTGAGGCGCGCGCAGCCTCAGCGGTCGTCGGCCGCTTCGCCCAGCAGGCCGCGCCACCAGGCGATCATCGAGCGCTCGTGGTGCAGGCCCATCTCGAGCGCGACGCGGAACCGCCGCGGCGCGTCGGCGGCGACGAGCGCCGCGTGCAGCTGCTCGTACTCGGCGAGCTTGGCCTCGTGAAGCGGCAGCTGGACCGTGGCCACCGCCGCGGGGTCGGCACCGACGAAGAGCTTCAGGGCGCCCGGGTCGCGCAGCTCGGGCGGGTCGGTCGGCAGCTCGGCCAGCCACGCGTCGAGCGCGGCCCGTCCCGCGTCGGTCAGCGCGTAGAAGCGCCGGCGCCGGCCGGTCTGCTCCTGACGCTCGGAGAGCAGGCCGCCGCTCGCCAGGCGGGCGGCCTCCCGGTAGACCTGGGCGTGAGGCACCGTCCAGAAGTTCGCCGTGCTGACGGCCATGAACTGCTTGAGGTCATAGGGCGTGGCCTCGCCCGCCGGCATCGCCGACAGGAGTCCGAGGACGACGTAGGAGGTCGGCGTCAGTTGCAACGGTCTCTTTGACACGGTATGACTGATCCTATGGCATCCACCACAGCCTCCACCACCACCGACCACCGGCTCGGCTTCGAGAACCAGACCGAGGAGGTCCGCGTCGACGCCCTGGCGGTCGACGGCGAGGTCCCGGCGTGGCTGCAGGGCGCGCTCATCCGAGTGACTCCGGCCCAGCCCGACGTCGGGGGCCGCAGCGTCGCACACTGGTTCGACGGCCTGGCGATGCTCAACCGCTTCGGCATCGCCGAGGGCACCGTCTCCTACGCCAGCCGCTTCATCGACAGCGACGCCCGCCGCAAGGCGCTGGCGGCCAACCGCCCGCCGAGCGCCGGGTTCGGCGCCGACCCGTGCCGGACGCTCTTCCAGCGCGTCCAGTCGATCTTCAAGCCGGAGATCACCGACAACCCGAACGTCAACCTCACGCGCCTGGGCGACGAGTACCTCGCGATGACCGAGACGCCGATGCCGATCCGCTTCGACGACCAGACGCTCGCGACCCTCGGGCACGACACCGCACCCAAGGCCTACGGGCAGCTCGGCACCGCCCACCCCCACCACGACCCCGGGCGCGGGGAGCTCGTCACCTACGGCATCCACCTCGGGCCGCGCAGCGAGTACCGGGTCTTCGCGCGGCGGTCGCCGACCGAGGACCGGCTCGTCGCCTCGCTGCGCACGCGCGAGCCGGCCTACATGCACTCGTTCGGGCTGACCGAGCGCCATGCGCTGCTGCTCGAGAACCCGCTCGTCGTCAACCTGCTGCGCCTGGCGACCGGCGGCGGGTTCATCAGGCACTTCCGCTGGAAGCCCGAGCTCGGCATGCGGATCCACGCGCTGGACCGGGAGACCGGCGAGCGGCGCGCGTCGTGGACGCTGCCGGCGCGCTTCGTCTTCCACACGATCAACGCGTTCGAGGACGGCGACGCGATCCAGCTCGACGTGTGCGCGTTCGAGGACGCGTCGATCATCGAGCTGCTCGAGATGAAGGAGCTGCGGGCGGGCACGCTGTCGGCGTTCGACGGCGCGCGGCCGCAGCGGCTGACGCTGCCGCTCGACGGGCGCGCCGCGAGCGAGCGGGAGCTGGCCGACGTCGACCTCGAGCTGCCGCGCATCGACTACCGCCGGCGCAACGGCAAGCCCTACACGTACGTCTACGGCAACGGGGCCGACGGCGCACCGTTCCTCAAGCGGATCGTCAAGGTCGACGTCACCGACGGCTCGGTGCGGACCTGGGAGGAGCCAGGGGCCTGGACCGGCGAGCCGATCTTCGTGCCGCGGGCGGGCGGGACCGACGAGGACGACGGCGTCCTGCTCTCGGTCGTGCTCGACGCTCGCGCCGGCCGCTCGTTCCTGCTCGTCCTGGACGCGGCGACGCTCGAGGAGCGGGCCCGCGCCCACGCTCCCCACCACATCCCGTTCGGCTTCCACGGGCAGTTCTTCGGCGCCTGACCTGGCACCACGGTGCCAGGCACCACCTCAGAGGCGGGGCAGGACCTCGCGGGCATAGAAGTCGAGGAAGCCCTGCTGGTCGGGCCCGATCTGCTGGACTTAGACCTCGTCGTAGCCGGCGTCGAGGTAGTCGCGCAGCGCCGCCACGTGGCGCTCGGGGTCCGGCCCGCAGGTGACCGACTCGGCGACCATGTCCTCGGTCACGAGCTCGGCGGCCTGCTCGAAGTGCGCCGGCGACGGCAGCACCTGGGCGATCTCGCCGGGGATCGCCTCGGTCGGCCAGATCCGGTGGGCGGTGCGGCGGCACTCGGCCTCGTCGGGCCCCCAGCAGACCTTCATGCCCGCCTGCGCCGGCCCGCGGCCGCCCGCCGCCCGGTAGGCCTTCAACAGCGTGTCGTCGGGCATCGTGCAGATGTAGCCCTCGCCGACCCGCGCCGCCACCTCGACCGCCTTGGGGCCGAACGCGGACACGAGCACCGCCACCGGCTCCTCCGGCAGCGAGTAGAGCTCGGCGCGGTCGAGGTCGTAGTGGTCGCCGTGGAACGAATGCACGCCGCCCGACCACAGCAACCGCATGACCTCCACGGCCTCCTCGAGCATCGCCAGGCGCACCTCGATGTTCGGCCACGCGTCACCGAGGATGTGTTCGTTGAGCGCCTCGCCGGATCCGACACCCAGCGCGAAGCGGCCGGCGCCGAGCAACGTGGCGGAGGTCGCCGCCGCCTGGGCGATGATCGCCGGATGGAGGCGCACGGTCGGGCAGGTCACCCCGGTCGTCACGCGCAGCTCGGAGGTCGCCTCGGCGATCGCCCCGATGACCGACCACACGAACGGCGACTGCCCCTGCGAGCGCGTCCAGGGATGGAAGTGGTCGGAGATCCAGGCGGCGCGGAAACCGGCCGCCTCGGCGCGGCGGGCGATGTCGACGAGCACCGGCGCCGGGTGCTCCTCGCTGGACAGCGTGATGCCGATCGTCGGGCCCATGCGGGTGGGCCCTACCCGCCACGCGCCCGGTCGAGCGGCGCCCGGTCAGTCCAGCAGCGACTCGGCGTCGGCGAGGAACGCCTCGGCCTTGGCCGTCATGCGGACCAGCCCGTAGGCGTCGAGCACGGCGCGCGGCAGCTCGCTCGCGCCCGCGTCGCGCAGGCGGCGCATGAGCTCGACGACCTCGCCCATCGGCACCTCGTCGAGCGCGCGCGGCCCGAGCTCGCGCACCCGGACCTCCGCGGAATCGGGCCCGCCCACCCGCAGCACGCCGGCGTTCTCGTCGAAGTCGATCGCGCCCGCCTGACGCAGGCGGTAGACCGCGCCCGACAGCGGCGCCCGGGCGATCGACGTCAGCGCCTTGCCGCCGCTGGCCTTCACGTAGAGCCGGTAGGCGCGCTCGGCGAGGATCGGGCCCTCGGCCCCGACGATCTCCAGCAGCACCGGCCCGATCGCCTCGCGCCCGGCACTGCGCGGGTCGGGCACGGGACGCGGCGTCCAGGCCGTGTAGGGCTCGAGGTCGACGTGGACCGTGCCGCGGCGCGCCGCCCCAGCGCCGGCCGTGGGAAAGAGGCCGCTGACCTCACGGGCGATCCGCTCGCCGCGCAGGAACAGCGCGCCGTGCGTGCGCAGCTCCTCCCCACCGCGCTCCAGGAGCAGGTGGAAGCTCACGACGTCCTCGCTGGCCGCCAGGTCGAGCACGTCGCGCACGACCGGCCGTCCCGCCAGCCAGCCGCGCAGGTGCTCGCGCAGCGCGTCGCGCCCGCGCACCTCGCGGTCGAAGCGCAGCAGGACCGCGTCGTCGTGGTACTGGCCGAGCAGCCCGTCGAGGTCGCCGGCGGCCAGCAGGCGCAGCCGCCGCTCCCACAGCTCGCGCGCGCCGCTCACCCCGAGGTCTCCGCCCCGAGCCGGAAGACCGGCACGAGCCGCTGCTCGTGCTCGGCGTCGATGCGCGCCACGACCTCGACGTGCTGCTCGAGCGGCGTGCCGCGCAGCTTCGTCCCGAGCCCCTCGTCGACCTGGAAGATGCCCGCGCTGTTGCTCATCTCGATCTCCACCCGCACGGCCACGCCCCGTCCGGGCGAGATCTTCACCGACTCGATCGCGTAGGACGACAGCGAGTGGATGTTCGGCAGCAGCCGTTCGAACGGAACGCGCGACCGGCCCTTGGCCATGTCGAGCGCGTCGGCGACCCGGACGATCGAGCCCTCGATCGTGAACGGCGCCCCCTTGGAGCGGTGGCTGATGATCGCGTGCGAGGCCTCGGCGACGATGACCGACCGGGCCGGCTCGTCGTAGATGCCCTCGAGCAGCCGCGGCAGCTTGTCGGCCGTCAGGAAGAGTGAGAACTGCTCGTGGTCGGCACGATGGATCGACATGCCGACGCAGTGGAAGAGCGCGGCGGCCGCGATGACGACCTCGGCGTCGCGCTCGGTCAGGCCATGGTCGGCGACGACCGACGGCACGACCCCGCGGCGGAACAGCAGCCGCGCGAGCCGCAGCGCGATGTTCGTGACGATCTGGATGTGGACCCACGAGTGGTCCGACATCCCCAGCCGGTCGGCGTTGACGCCGGCGGCGTGCCACCAGGCCTTGACCTGCGCGTCGGCGTTGACGGCGGCCACGAGCCGCTCCAGGCGCCGGTTGCCCCGTGACGGCACCCGGATCTGGGCGGCCGCGACGCGCTCGGCCAGGTCGATCGGCGCCGCGTCGTCGGTCACGCGGCGGAATCTAGCGCGGCGCGCACGCGGCCGAGCACCGCCCCGGCGCCGTCGCCGCCGTTGACGCGCACCCGCGGCAGCGCGAAGTGGTCGGCGCCCGGCCGGGCGGCGCCGGGCTCGACGGTCGTCGCGGCCCGGTAGCCGGCGGCGCGCACGGCCGCCTCGACGGTCGGGTCGTAGCGGCCGGCCGGATAGCAGAAGGCGTCGGCCGGCACGCCGAACGCGCGGCGGATCCGCTCGCGTGAGCCGGCGACCTCCCGGCGCAGCGCGGTCGCGTCGAGCGTCCTGAGGTCCGGGTGGGTGAGCGAGTGGGCGTCGATCTCCCAGCCCTCGGCGATCATCGTCCGCACCCGGCCGGCGGTGAGCCCGCCGGGCGCGCCGAGGTTGTGCCAGGCGAGGTTCAACACCCCGGGCCAGCGGCGCTCGCGCAGGACCGCGGCGGCCTCCTTGCCCTGGCTGAGATAGCCGTCGTCGAAGCTGAAGACGACGGGTCGGCGCGGGAGCATCGCCCGGCCGCGCCATGCGTCCAGGACGGTGTCGAGCGTCACGGCGGTGAAGCCGGCGCGGGCCAGCGCGTCGACCTGCTCGCGGAACGCCTTGGGCGCCACCCACAGCCCCGCGTAGGCGGCCCCCGGCTTCGGCGCGGCGATGACGTGGTACATGAGCACCGGCACCGCCCGGCGCGACGGGGCGACGTGTCCGGGGCGCGCGGGCGACGGTCCGTTGGCGGCCTGCTGCGGCGGGCGTTTGGCCGCCCGCGACGGGGTCGTGTGGGCGGTGGTCCTCGAGGAGCCGCAGCCGACGACCAGCAGGGCGGCGAGCAGCAGGGCGGCGCGCGACACGGCGGCGAGCGTAGCGGCGCGGCCCGGGCTTTGACGCACGCTTGACGCTGCGCTGACGCGGGCCCGGCACCATCGCCGACCACCACCACGACCCGAAGGAGCACGCCCATGGCGGCGACCCAGCAGCAGGTGGATGAGACCCGGCTCGAGGAGCTCATGCACCACTTCGTCTCCGACCTCGGGGCGGCCGTGACCGCGCCGCTGGTCCTCATCGGCGACAAGCTCGGCCTCTACAAGGCGATGGCCGACGGCGTCCCGGTGAGCCCCGCCGAGCTCGCGCAGCGCACCGGCTGCCGCGAGCGCTACCTGCGGGAGTGGCTCGCCCAGCAGGCGGCCAGCGGCTACGTGACCTACGACCCGGCCGACGGGACGTTCCGGCTGCCCGCCGAGCAGGCGCTCGCGCTCGCGGTCGACGACAGCCCGGTCTTCATGCCGGGCGCCTTCCAGCTGCTGGCGTCGATGATCAAGGACGAGCCGCACATCACCGAGCGGTTCCGCAGCGGGGAGGGCATGGGCTGGCACGAGCACGACACCGACCTCTACGAGGGCACCGAGCGGTTCTTCCGCCCGAACTACCTCGGCCACCTCGTCGACGAGTGGCTGCCCTCCCTGGACGGCGTCGTCGACAAGCTGAAGGCCGGGGCGCACGTCGCCGACATCGGCTGCGGCCACGGAGCGTCGACGATCCTCATGGCGCAGGCGTTCCCGAACTCGACGTTCAGCGGATCCGACTACCACGAGGCGTCGATCGCGGCGGCCCGCCGGGCGGCCGAGAAGGCCGGCGTCGCCGGCCGGGTGCGCTTGGAGGTCGCCACCGCCAAGGACTTCGGCGGCGGCCCGTTCGACCTCGTGTGCGTCTTCGACGCGCTGCACGACATGGGCGACCCGGCCGGGGCGGCACGCCATGTGCGCGAGACGCTCGCCGACGACGGCACGTGGATGATCGTCGAGCCGTTCGCCGGCGACCAGCTCGAGGAGAACCTCACGCCGGTGGGCCGGATCTTCTACGGCGGCTCGACGATGCTGTGCACGCCGGCGTCGCTGAGCCAGGAGGTGGGGTTGGCGCTCGGCGCCCAGGCGGGCGAGAAGCGGCTCACCGCGGTCCTGGGCGAGGGCGGCTTCAGCCGCGTGCGCCGCAGCGCCGAGACCCCGTTCAACCTCGTGCTCGAGGCGCGGCCGTAGAGGCAGCGGTGGCGGGCCGCCCCGGTGCGCGGCCGGCCGCCGCCCATTCCTCCTCCGACGGCTCGCTGCGGGCGGCGCGCAGCCGGTCGCAGAGCGCCCGCGTCTCGGGCGAGACGCCGAGGTCGAGCGAGGTCCGCAGCCGCTCGCCGAGGCGCCGGTAGACCGTGAGTGCCCCGGCGACGTCACCGGTGGCCTCCAGGCGGCACATGAGCTCGCGGACGGCCGCCTCGTCCAGCGGGCAGACGGCGACGCGCCGGCGCGCCCAGTCGACCGCCTCGGCCGGTGCCGCGGCGCCGTCGGTGAGCGCGGCGAGCACCGCCCCCAGGCGCACCGCGTGCTCGTCGCGGGCCTCGAGCACCCAGTCGTCGTCGAGGTCGGCCAGCAGCGGCCCGCGGCAGAGCGCCGCAGCGTCGGCCAGCCGGCCGGCGGCCAGGTGGCGCTCGAAGCGCGCGACGTCGGTCTCGCAGCGCAGCGCGACGAGCTCCCGGCCGGCGACGAGCGCCTCCTCGCCCGCCCGCCCCAGCGCGCGGCGCAGCGCCCAGATCGCGCTGCGCAGCGAGGCGCGGGCGCTCACCTCGAGCACGTCGGGCCAGAAGCGCGCTGCGACGGCGCTGCGAGCATGCTCGCCCGGGTGCAGCGCCAACCATGCCAGCAGCGACCACGCCCGCCGGCTAGCGGGTGCGGCGACCGTCCGTCCGGCGGCCTCCACCTCCAGCCTCCCGAGGAGCTGGACGCGCAGCACGGCCCGAGCGTACTCCGCACACCGGCCCGGGTCACCCCCGTCGGAGAAGGTCCAGCACGACGCCTTCGCGCAACCCGCCCCGACCGGATTCCAGTGGGCAGCGCAGGGCTCGGGCCACGGCGGCCAGGAGGATGAGCGCGGCCGGCAGCAGACGGGTGCGCTCGACGTGCAAACCGAGCGCCAGGGCGGCTTCGGCGGCCGGACGGCCGCACACGGTCGTCAGCGCAGCATCGAGCGCGGCCGCGTCGAGCAGGCCGCCGGCCAGCTGGCGGACCGATGCCGCGCTGCTGCCCACGACGCGGGCGCTGGCGGCCGGCTCGCAGCCGGCGCTCGCCAGGGCCGCGTCGGCCGCCGCCCTCGCGCCCGCGAGCTCGCCGGGCGACGGCGGATCGCCGGTGAGATGCGCGTCGGCCAGAGCGCCGGAGCCGATCGGCACCGACGCCCACCAGCGCACCCCCTCCCCCGGGACGCCGACCGCCAGCTCGGTCGAGCCGCCGCCGACGTCGACGACGGCGACGACCCCGTCGTCGGCGCCGAGCCCGGCGGTCGCGCCCGCGAACGCGAGCGCCGCCTCCTGGGCGCCCGTGAGGATCTCGACCGGCGCGCCGGCCGCGCCCGACAGCCGGGCGGCGAGCGTCTCGCGATCGGGCGCCTCGCGCAGCGCGGCTGTCGCCACGACGCGCACGGCATCGGGCTGAACGCCGGCGGCCCGGGCCGACGCCGCGTGCTCGGCCACCGCGGCGACGAGCGCGTCCGCGTTGGCGGCGCTGATGCCGGCGCTGCGCTCGGCGGCGCTGAGGCGGATGAACGTCCGGGCCACCGCGACCTCGCGCAGGCGGCCCGGCCGGGACGGGTCGAGCTCGCCGACGAGCAGCCGGGTCGTGTTCGAGCCGATGTCAATGCACGCCCCGCGCATGTCTGCCGGGATGATCCTCGCACGTCGACGGTGCTTAGATGGACGGGTGAGCTCCGCCGCCCCCGCGATCCTCGTGCGCGATCTGCACAAGGTCTACGGCGCGCACGCGGCCGTCCGCGGGATCGACTTCGAGGTCGCGCCCGGCGAGGTCTTCGGGCTGCTCGGCCCCAACGGGGCGGGCAAGACGACGACCGTCGAGATCCTCGAGGGCCACCGCAACCGCACGAGCGGCATCGTGTCGGTGCTGGGCCACGACCCGCAGCGCCGGCCGCGCGAGCTGCGCCGCGAGATCGGGATCGTCCTGCAGTCGACCGGGCTGTGGCGCCACATCCGGGTCCGCGAGGCGGTCGAGCACTGGGCGCGGCTGTCCCGGCATCCGCGCGACGTCGACGAGGTCATCGCGCTCGTCGGCCTGACCGAGAAGGCCGGCGTGCTCGCCCGCACCCTGTCGGGCGGCCAGATGCGGCGCTTGGACTTCGCACTGGCGCTCATCGGCGACCCGCAGCTCATCTTCCTCGACGAGCCCACCACCGGCTTCGACCCGGCCGCCCGCCGTGCGGCGTGGGACGTCGTGCGCTCGCTGCAGCTGCTCGGCAAGACCGTCTTGCTGACGACCCACTACCTCGACGAGGCCCAGGCGCTGTGCGACCGGGTGGCGATCGTCAAGGAGGGGCGCATCGTCGCCGAGGGCCCACCCGCCCAGCTCGGCGCGTCCTCATCGCGCTACCGGGTCACGTGGCGTTCGCCGGAGACCGGCACGCTGGAGACGCGCGAGGTCGCCGACCCGACCGCGCTGCTGCACCAGCTCACGAGCGCGGCCCTGGCCCGCGACGAGCCGCTGCACGACATCAGCGTCACCCGGCCGACGCTCGAGGACGTCTACCTCGAGCTGACCGCGGCGGCGGCCGAGAGCGCCGGCGACGGCAAGGACGCCCATGTCTGAGGCCGTGACCCTGGCCTGGTACCAGTTCCGGCTCGAGCGCCGGATGTTCTGGCGCAACCCGACCGCAGCGTTCTTCAACTTCCTGCTGCCGCTGCTGTTCCTCGCGCTCTTCGGCGCGGTGTTCAGCGGCGATCAGAAGAACCTCGACATCATCGTGCCGGGCATCGCCGGCATGTCGGTCATGGCAACGACGTTCAACGCGCTGGCGATGAACATCACGTTCCTGCGCGAGCAGGGCGTGCTGAAGCGGATGCGCGGCTCGGCGATGCCGGAGGGCTCCTACCTCGCGGCGCTGCTGGGCTCGGCGGTCGTCAACACGATCGTCCAGGTGACGGTCATCATCGTCGCGGGCCGGCTCTTCTTCGGGACCGGCTGGCCGAAGGACTACCCGGAGCTCGTCGTCTTCGTGGCCGCGGGCGTCGTGTGCATGGCGTCGCTGGGGATCGCCCTGTCGCACGTCATCCCCAACTACGACTCGGCGTCGGCGTACTCGAACATCATCTTCCTTCCGGTGATCTTCATCTCCGGCACGTTCTTCGACGCCGAGCACACGCCCGCGTTCCTGCGCGACATCGCCCAGGCGCTGCCGCTGACGCACATCATCGACGGGCTGTCGGGCGCCCTGGTGTCCGGGCAGTCGCTGGCCGACAACGCGTCCGGCCTGGCCGTCATCGGCCTGTGGGCGGTGTTCGGCGTGGTCTTCGCGGTGCGCGGCTTCTCGTGGGAGTCGCGCCGCGGCGACTGACTCAGGCGCCCTGCCGGCCCAGGCCGGCGGCGGCGAGCTCGCCGAGGCAGTCGGGGCAGAGGCAGTCGCCGTAGGCCTCACGCAGCTGGACGAGCACCTCGCGCGGCACCTCGACGGCCGAGCACCAGCAGCGGTCCTGCCCGGTACCGCAGCCGAAGCCGTTGCCGCAGCGCTCACAGGACTTCGCCGAGCGCGGCGGCGCTGCGACCCGCCAGGGTGCGGGCGGTCCGCCAATGACGATGACCGGCACGTCGCGCAGCGGGCTGGAGCGCCATTCGTCGGCGAGCAGGCCGAAGACGTGGACGTCGAGCTGGCGGTCGCCGTGGCGGTGCCAGCCGCGCAGGGTGCCCTCGTGGCGGAATCCGACGCGTTCCAGGGCGGCGCTCGAGCGGGCGTTGTCGGGGTTGGAGTAGGCGCCGAGGCGCTCCATGCCGCAGATCGCGAAGCCGAGGTGGGCGACGATCGCCTTGGACTCCGCATTGGCCCCGGTGCCCCAGTGGTCGCGCCCCAACCAGGTGCCGACCATGGCGCGCCGGTCGCGGGCGCTGCGCTCGCCGAGGCCGGTGACGCCGATCGGCCCATGCTCTCGGTGCTCGACGACGAAGTCCAGCTGGTCGCCGCGCTCGCGGCGGTCCTGCTGGGCGGCGATCCAGGCCAGCGGCTCCTGCACGCTGCGGTACGGGCCCCACGAGAACCAGCGGGTGACCTCCGGGTCGCCGGCGAGGGCGAGCAGGGCGGGCGCGTCGGCGGCGACCGGGTAGCGGAGGGTCAGCTGTGGTCCGCGGAGCTCCATCGCGGGCATGATGGCGAACATGCTCGCGATCCTGTACGACGTCCACGGCAACCTGCCGGCGCTCGAGGCCGTGCTGGCCGATGCCCGTGAGGCGGGCGCCACGCGCTACCAGCTCGGCGGCGACTATTCGGCGTTCGGCGGCTGGCCGGCGGAGTCCGTCACGCGGCTGCGCGAGCTCGAGGACGCCCACTGGATCCGCGGCAACTGGGAGCGCTGGCAGACCGACCCGTCAGCGGCGCCCGACGCGCCGGTCATCCAGGGCGCGGCGCAGCACACGATCGCCGCGCTGGGCCCCGAGCTCGTGGCGGAGCTCGGCGCGCTGGACCCGGATCTGCGCCGCGACGGGACCCTGTTCTGCCACGCGTCGCCGATGTCGGACATGGAGCCGTTCGGCCGCGACGCCGACGCCGACAGCGACGACCAGCTGCTGGCGGGGATCGCGGAGCGGCGCGTCGTCTTCGGCCACACCCACGTCCAGTTCCGGCGCGTGTCGCCGGGCGGGATCGAGCTCGTCAACGCCGGCAGCGTCGGCCTGCCCTGGGACGGCGACCAGCGCGCCGCCTACGCGCTGCTCGACGACGAGCGCGTCGAGCTGCGCCGGGTCGCCTACGACGTCGACGCGGCCGCCGCGCCGCTGGAGAAGATCGATGCGCCGTGGGCACGCCTGACGCTCGCCCGCCTGCGCGCGGCGCGCTTCGACGTGTGACGGAAGCGGGCGCTTTCCCTCGCCACGGGGGGTCGAATGACCATGGTACGCTGACCATGGTCATATGGCGAAGGCGTACACCGCAACGCGACTCAAGGCCGAGCTCCTGGGCGTCCTCGATGACGTCGCCCGGTCGGGCGAGGCGGTCGTCGTGACGAAGCACGGCCGCCCGGTCGCGCGCATCGTGCCGGTCGACGACGACGGCCCGCTGCTGGGCTCGGTGAGGTTCAACGTGGGCGACGATGAGCTCTTGGCGCCGGTCGACGTCAGTTGGGAGGCCGAGCAGGCGTGATCGTCCTCGACACGCATGCGTGGCTCTGGTGGGTCGCAACGCCGGAGCGGCTTTCCGCCACCGCCCGAGCCGAGGTCGACGGCGCCGACAGGATCGGGATCTCCGCGATCAGCGCCTGGGAAGTCGCCGTGCTCACGCGTCGCGGTCGCATCTCGCTCGACCGCCCGGTCGAGCGATGGGTCCGGGCGGCCTTCGACGCCGACCCGCGATCCATCGAGCTTCCCCTGACTGGCCGCATCGCCGCACGAGCGGCACTGCTCGAGGGCGACGCGCTGCCATCGGATCCGGCCGATCGCTTCATCTACGCCACGGCACGGGACGTCGACGCCAAGCTCATCACGCGGGACACGCAGCTCCGCGCGTTCGACGGCAAGCGCACGCTCTGGTGACCGAGCGGCCGCGGGCCGCGCCCTCCTATCCTCCAAGGTCATGGACATGGACGACCACGCCGCCCAGGGACCGATCGATCTCGTGACGACGGTCGGGCCCGCGCTCGACGCCGTCATCGAGACGCTGCGCGACGTGCTGCACCGTTCCGGCGCGCTGCGGGTCGCGGCCGTGCTCGACACCGAGGAGCCCGCGCTCGTCGACGTCGGCCGGCTCACCCCCGTCGAGGTCCAGGTCGGCGAGCGGCTCATGCACCTCCCCCACGCGATCGAGCTCGAGGCCGAGGCGTTCCCGGTCCTCACCGAGCTGCGCCAGCTGCCGCCGTTCGACGCCGACCCGACCACCGGCGAGGTCGTCGGCACGATGGGCGGCCTCGACATGCTGGCCGATGCCGTCCGCGAGCTCACCGAGCTCTTCGGCGGGCGCAGCGTCGCGCTCGCCCAGTACCCGACCTCCACGCCGGAGTCGCCGCTGACCGTCACCGCCCGCGGCGGCGAGCCGGTCCTCGTCATGATCGGCGAGGAGGAGTTCGAGCTGCCCGAGCGCTGAGCCGCGCGCTCAGGCGACGACCCGCAGGCGGCGCCCGTCGGTGCCGTGCCGGCCGGGAGCGTCGGCGTCGACGACCTCCGACGAGCGGCAGACGCGGTTGCGCCCGCGCTGCTTGGCGAGATAGAGCGCCGCGTCGGCCCGGTGGTAGGCGTCCTGCCACGAGAACGGCTCCTCCGGCCCGGCGGCCGAGGCCACGCCGAGCGAGATCGTGATCTGCAGCCCGCCGACCGGCTGGTCGCCGATCGCGGCCCGCAGCCGCTCGGCCAGCTGCACCCCGTGACGCTCGTCGGAGCCCAGCAGGATGACGGCGAACTCCTCGCCGCCCAGCCGGTAGGCGAGGTCGAACGCGCGCAGCTCCTTGCGCAGCCGGTAGGCCACGTCGCGCAGGACCGCGTCGCCGACCGAGTGACCGTGCGTGTCGTTGACCGCCTTGAAGTGGTCGATGTCGACGAGGACGACCGAGATCGGCTCGCCGGTCGCCCGCGCCTGGTACTCGATCTCGGCGGTCCGGGCCGCGAGCGCCGTGCGGTTCAACATGCCGGTGAGCCCGTCGAGGACCGCGGCGTTGCGGTGGACGATGTCGGACTCGCGCACCACGCGTGACATCGCGGTGATCGCGAGCAGGGTCGCGATCGGCAACGTCAGCAGCAGCGGGTTCTCGAGGACCCGCTCGCCGTGGAAGCCGAGCGACGCGGCCAGCATGAGCCCGATGGTGTACACGGTGCCGGCCAGGACGACCCGGGTCGGGAAGCGCCCACCGGCGGCCACCAGCGGCCAGGCGAGGATCGCCAGGCCGACGCTGTGCTGCACGTCGGCGACGACCACCGTCGCGGCCAGCATGAGCTGGCCCCAGACCAGGCCGCCGGCGATGACGAGCTCCGGTCGCTCGAACCGGGTGGCGTTGTGCTGGGCCCACGCGTAGCCGACGAGCGCGAGCAGCAGCGGCACGGGCGCGAGCTTCGGCTGCCACGGCGCCGTCGGGGCGATGAGCACCGCGAGCATGAGCAGCACCTTCTGGTGGGCGGGCACGATCCGCTCGTGCATGTCGAGGAACCGCTCGCGCTCCATCTGGTCGCGGCAGATCCAGGACGGACGACTTGAGGTGGTGGCGACAGCAGGACGCACACCCCTCCATCGGCCCCCACCGATCGGAGGATGAGCCTTCGACCACCGGTCCGGACGTTCGCGTACCGCGGGTAGACTCGGCGGTCGTGGCCACCGCCGGCAAGAGACGGCCCCGGGAACCGCATCAGCTCCCTCCGGGCCGCCACGGCCTCCCCCGGGCGTTCGTCGCCCGCAACCAGCGCGAGCGCATCATCTCGGCGGTGGCCGAGACGGTCTGCCAGACGGGCTACACCGCCCTGACGGTCAAGGACATCATCGAGGTCGCGGGAGTGTCGCGGCGCACCTTCTACCAGCACTTCAAGAGCAAGGAGGAGGCGTTCCTGGGCGCCTATGACGCCGTCGTCGCCCAGCTCGTGGCCGGCATGGTCGAGGCCTGGGAGGCGGTCGAGGGCTTCGGCGCGCGCACGGTCGAGGGGCTCGAGGCGATGTTCGACTTCGCCGTCAATGAACCCGAGTTCGCCCGCCTGGTGCTCGTGGAGGCGCTGAGCGCCGGGCCGCGCGCCCAGGAGCGGCGCACGGCGATGATCAAGGGCTTTGCGCAGGTCCTCGTCCAGGGCGCGATCGACGAGCTGCCCCGCGCCGGGCGCCCGCCGGAGGTCATTGCGCAGGTCCTCGCGGGCGGCGTCTATGAGCTCATGACCGAGATGGTTCGGGAGGGCCGCGGCGGCGAACTGCTCGCGCTGCTGCCCGAGGTCGTCGGCGGCGCGCTGCTGCCCTACGTCGGGCCGGAGGCGACGGCCGCCGAGCAGCGGCGGCTGCGCCGTCGGATGCGGGCTCGCGAGCGCCCCTAGGCGGACCGCGGCCTCGCGTCCAGGGGGAGGGTCCGGCCCCTGAACGCGAGGGGGATGGTGGCCGCGGCCGACGCTCACCGGCTGAGGGTGAGCGTCAGCTTCTTCGTCGGGGCGCCGGGCGCCCGGACGGTGACCTTCACGCGGAGCCTGCGCTTGGCCTTGAGCTGCTTGCGCGCCGCCTTCGAGAGCTTCAGCGTCACGGTGGCCTGGGTGGCCTTCATCGCTGTCACCGTCTTGGTGGTGGTCGCGACGGTCCTCGTCCGGCGGCCGAGCCGCGCGGTCGCCTTCACCCGGACGGTCCCGCCGCCCGTGACGGTCACCGGCAGCTTCAGCCGTCCGGTGCGGGCCGCGGCGCGCTTCGCCTTCCGGCTCAGGCGCCCGAGCCTCAACGAGCGCGTCGTCGTGGCGGCGCACCCGGTGACCGTCAGCGCCACGCGCGCGTCGTGGCGCGCCCCGCTGTGGGCGAACGCCGTGACGTCGGCGGACGTCTGCACGCCGCAGAGCCCCGTCTCGGGACCGGTCAACGCGCTGTGCGGCCCGGCCGGCAGGTCGAGCACGAAGTCGGCCAGCGGCACGTCGGGCACCGCCTCGAACACGGTGCGGATGCGCCCGTCGGTCGTGAGCTGGATCGCGCCGTCGAGGTTGAGCGTGACCCCGCTGCCCTGGAGCGCGAGCACGAGCTTCGGCAGGCCGGCGGCGACGGCCACGAGCCGCACGGGTCCGGCCAGGGGCTCGGGCAGCACGGGCGTGACCGCCGAGGCCGCGCCGACGACCGAGCTCTCCGGGCAGTCCTTGAGGCCGGCGGCCGCGACGTCGGCCGGGCAGGCACCGGCGACGGTGCTCAGGCGGGTCGAGATCTGCTTGGGCAGCAGCACGGAGATGATCCGCGAGTGGGCCTCCTCGACGCCCTGGCGCAGCGACACCTTCAGGCCGGCGCCCTCCTTCTGGGTGACGCGGCCCGTCGCCTCGAAGCGCATGCTCGGGTGGAACGGCAGTGCCTCGCAGCCGCCGACCTGGAACGGCGTGGCGACGGCCACCGCCGTGCCGCCGGCCGAGGTGACCGTGCCGGTCGACCGGGTCGCGGTGCAGTTGGTGGGGTTGATCGTGAACCCGGGCCGGTCGAGGCGCAGGTTCACCGAGCGGACGTTCAGCGGGATGCCCTGGAGGATCTGGGGCAGCGGGTCGGCGGGCACGTCGAGCTTGGCGTGGGCGGCGTCGACGCTGATCGGCGCGCGCACCACGACCGTGCCGAGGTCGTACGGGCCGGCGATGACCGGCACGACGATCGACAACGAGAACGGGGCGCCCTTGTAGGGCCCGGCGAAGTAGATCCGGCCGCTGACGGCGAACGGATGGTCGCCGGCGCCCGACAGGATCGTCGTGGAGCCCACACGTGACGCTTCGGCGCACGTGCCGGCGGCCGCGGCGGCCTCGGCGCACTGCGGCACCGAGCCGACGTAGCCGAGCACGCCGTCGGGCAGCGCGACCTCGATGCCGCTCAGCGGCTGGTCGCGATCGCCGCGGGTGACCGTGACGTTCACCGGGCTGAACGCCCCGGCGAGCGGGTCGACCGTGCCGGCATCCATCGTCGGCGCGAACGGCAGCGGCGACGGGCACGCGGCGCCCTGGCCGTCCCAGGAGACGTCGAACGACGAGCTGCCGCTCTTCGACGTTCCGGCCCACGACCCGATCGTGTACTCGGTCTTCGCCGCGCCGCAGGCCAGCGGCGTCGTCAGAACGGCCCGCGGACCGGAGCGCAGCGAGAGCCGCAGGCGGCTGAACGGCACCTGCGGGTTGCCCTCGAAGCTGTTCGTCAACCGGCCGGTCGAGGGGTCGGCCGTGATCCTGCCCTCGAGCTTGACCCGCACGCCGTCGGCAGAGGCGTCCAGGAACAGGCGGTACGGGTTGCCCGGCTGTGGGGCCCCGAGGTGGACGTCGCCGACCATCGCGTCGGGCAGCACGGGCGAGTCAATCCGCACGGTGCCGACCTTCGATGCGTCCGGGCAGGCCACCGGGTCGTGGCTGCCTGCGGCGAAGGCGTCGTCGGCGCACGCGGCCAGGCCGTCGGCCAGGCCGGGAGAGATCGTCATCCCGTCCGGCAGCGTCACCGCGACGTCCTTGACGTGCGGCGTCATGAGCTGGCCGACGCCGACGTGCTGGGGCACGTCGATGTCGACGTCCACCCCGGCCGGGGTGCCGGCCCGGGTCGTCGACGGCGTGACGGTCACCGACGGGTCGAAGCTCAGCTGGTCGCAGCCGGTGATCGTCATCGGCGCGCTCTCGACGGGCGGCGTCCAGGTCAGGTCGTAGTAGCTGCGGACCCGGATCGTGCTCGTGACCGTCCCGCACGCGGGCGGGTTGGCCATGAACGGCTTGACCGTGCCCGTGAAGGCGCCGCCGCGCTGGGCGTCGTGGCTCGGGTCGCCCGGCACGCCCCAGAGCGTGAGGTCGGACTTCTTGAGACCGATGATCTCGGCGACGTTGCGGATCTCGGCCCGCAGCCCGAAGTCGCCCTCGTCGCGGACGACGATGTTGATCGCTGAGCCGATGCCGAGGACCGAGATGCGGAACTCGGCGGTGGCGCCGCCGCTGGGCACCATGTTCCACACCTTGGAGGTGAAGCTGCCGCCGCCGGCGAGCTTGAACTGGCCGACGACCGTGTCGCTCGGGCAGCCGCCCGAGACGAACTGGGCGCCGGTGCAGCGCGGCGTGGCGGTCGGGTCGCCGAGCAGGCCGGCGGGCAGGTCGACCGCGATGTCCTTGACCTCCTCGCCGGCGATCGGCCGCGTGAGCTGGAACGAGGTCGTGACGTCCGGGTGGCCGCCCGCCTGAGTCGAGGTGGACGTGACGCTGAACGTCCCGGGGGTCACCGTGACGGTGGCGCCGGCGGCGGCCGGGGCGGCGAGCGCCGCCGCGACGGCGAGCGGGGCGGCGAAGCGGCGGGCGAGCGTGCGGAGGGTCATGTTCGGATCTCCCTTGACCGTGATGGCGCTCAGCCGCGCGCCTTGACGAGGGTCAGCGACAGCGTGCGCGTCTTCGCGCCCGCCGACGTGACGGTGACCTTGACCTTCAACCGGCCCTTGCGCGACAGCTCGCGCTTGGCGGCCTTCGCGAGGCGCACGGTGAGCGTCACCGTCTGCGTGCCCGTACCGGTTGGCGTCTTGGAGGCGGTACCGAGCGTCCGCGTTCGGCCGGCGACGCGACCGCGCGCCTTCGCGACGACCCGCTTGCCGCCGGCGACGCGGACCTTCAGCGTGATCCGCCCGGTGCGGGCGAAGCGCCGGCGCTGCTTGGCGCTGATCCTCTGCGGTGCGAGCGACGGCGCGGGCGGCTCGACGATCGCCGGCGGCGGCGCCGGCACGGCGTTGCCCGGCCCGCTGAACGTCGACGTGCCGGACGCGCCGAACGACGGCAGGGTCGACGCCGGGCCCTGACAGGCGTCGCCGGCGCACGGCGTCTCCGGCGTGACGACCGGGAAGCCGCCGCCGACGCGGGCGTCGAAGAGCTTGACGTCCTGCGGCCCGGTGCCGGTGATGAGCTGGGTCGACGCGAAGAGGTAGTCGCGCCCACTGCGCGACAGCGACACCGGCAGGGCGTGGATCCCGAACGGGTAGTCGCCGGGCGAGATCAGCCGGATGACCCCGTGGTCGTAGAGGTAGGCGTCGAGCTTGCCGTTGGTGTCGGCGTCGACGAGCTTCGTCGTCGTCACGAACGCGACCCGCTCGCCGTCGGCGGAGATCTGCATGCCCAACGGCGCCCCCGACGAGCCGTCCGAGGTTGCGGCGCCGGTCGGCGTCACGCCGACCGCGCACGAGACGCAGGTCAGCTCCCCGGCGGTCGTCGAGTAGCGGAAGATCCGGCGCGGACCGGTGTAGGAGCCTTCGCTGGGCAGCTTGACGACGCTGCTGGCGAAGACGAGCGCGGTGCCGTCGGCCGACAGCGGCGGCCCGGTCAGCGCCGTGCCGCCTTCGAGGTTCGCCGGGTCGGAGGCGGAGGCGCTGGCGACGAACGCCGGCTGCGACGCGCCGTCGGGGTAGGCGTAGAAGTTGTTGTTGCCGTCCGTCCCGGTGCCGCCGATGGCCTTGTTGGCCACGAAGAACGCGTTCCTGCCGTCGGCCGAGACGGCCGCGCTGGTCACCGACGCGTCGTCGCCGGCGGCGAACTTCGACAGCCGTGTCCAGGTGCTGCCCGCGAGGCGGTAGAGGTCCGCCGTGGCGTTGACATCCGCCCCCTCGAGCGCGGCGGTGGTGCGGACGTAGAGCGTCGAGAACGACGCGTCCCCGCCGATGAACGTGGCCGTCGCGGCGAGGTTCGTGGCGAGCTTCGTCGACGTTCGCGTCGCCGCGTCGTAGCGCCAGAGATCGGCGTTGCCGGCGCATGTCGGCGGCCCGGTCTTGGCCTGGAAGACGGCGTGGCTGCCGTCGGGCGAGACGGCGGCGCTGGCGAACGCGGCGGGGCCGCACGGCACCGGGCTGCCGCTCTCGTCGACCGTGACGAGCTTCGGCGCCCCGCCGTCGCCCAGGTAGAGGCCCGGGACGCCCGGGTGCGGCTTGGAGGGATCGAGGCTCGCGTCAGATCCGAAGAGCACCACGCCGGCGTCGGCCGTCGCGTTGTAGAAGGCATGGAGGTCGGCGTTCGGTGTCACGGCGACGGGGCCGTTGGCGCCGCCGCGAACGAAGAGCCTCGTCGTGTCCGAGTCGAACCCGGTGTCGGCGAGGTCGGCGCTGATCCAGCGGCTGAAGTCGGCGCTCAGGCCGAGCAGCCGCCCGGTGAAGCGCGTCGTCGTGTTCGGGACCGCGGCCGGGGTCCAGCCGTCCTCGCCGCGCGTGGAGAGCAACATCTCGCCGCCGCTGTTGGCGTCCGGCGCCGGATGGTTGAACGTCGTGTAGTAGACGTGGTCGCCGTCGGGCGTCAGCGACGGGCTGAAGAGCAGCACCGAGTTGCCCACATCGCTGGTGACCTGCTCGTAGGCGCGCGTCGGGTCGGCGGCGTGGGCGGCCGGGACCGCGACCGCCAGGGCGGCGGCGGCGCCGAGCAGCACGCGCGCAGTGCGCGCGCGCCGGGTGACCGGTGCGGGGCCGTGGGACATCGGGCGAGCTCTCCTTGGATCTGAGGGCGACCGACGACCCGCCCCGTGGCGAGCGGTATGGAAACACACCGGTGCCCGGAAGTCAACGCGAGCGTTTCTGAAACGCCGCGAGCCGCCCTCTCGGGCGGCTCGCGGGAGCTGCGGTGACTCGGTGTCCTGGGGAGGCCGTCAGCGCAGCTCGGCTGAACTCTTCTTCAGCAGCTGTCGGGCGATGATCAGCAGCTGGATCTGCTGCGTGCCCTCGAAGATGTCGAGGATCTTGCCGTCGCGAGCCCACTTCTCCAGCAGGAGCTCCTCGCTGTAGCCCAGCGAGCCGGCGAGGCGAACGCAGCGCATCGCCACGTCGACGCACGTGCGGCCCGCCTTCGCCTTCGCCATCGAGGCGTGCAGCGAGTTCGGCTTGGAGTTGTCGGCCATCCAGGCCGCCTCGAGCGTCAGCAGGTAGGCGGCCTCGTAGTCGGCCTCCATCGCCAGGTACTCGGCCGCCGCGGCGTGCTGGTTGCCGGCCGGACGGTCGTAGTCGACCTCGACGCCCGCCTGCTTCAGCAGCGTCTCGGTCTCCTCGAGGCAGCCGCGCGTCAGGCCGACGGCCATCGCCGCGACGAGCGGCCGCGTGTTGTCGAACGTCTGCATGACGCCCGCGAAGCCCTTCGACGTGTCGACCTCCGGGCTGCCGAGGAGGTTCTCCTTCGGCACGCGGCAGTTCTCCAGCCGGAACGCGGCGGTGTCCGACGCGCGGATGCCGAGCTTGTGCTCGAGGCGCTCGAGGATCATCCCCGGGTTCGAGCGCTCGACGACGAACGACTTGATCGCCGCCCGGCCCGCGTCGCGGTCCAGCGACGCCCACACGACGACGAGGTCGGCGCGCTCGCCGGCGGTGACGTAGATCTTCTCGCCGTTGAGGACGTACTCGTCGCCGTCGAGGACGGCGGTCGTGCGGATCGAGGCGGAGTCCGACCCGGCCTCCGGCTCGGTGATCGCCATCGCGGCCCACTTGCCCTCGAACCGCGCGAGCTGCTCGTCGTTGGCGACCGAGGCGATGGCCGAGTTGCCCAGCCCCTGGCGCGGCATCGACAGCAGCAGCCCGACGTCGCCGCGGCAGAGCTCCATGATGCTCAGCGCGGTCGACATGTTCGACCCGTTGCGGTTGCCGGTGTCGCCGTCGGTGCGACGGACGCCCGCGGCACCGGCGCCGTCCAGGGCGCCGCCGTCGTTGATGCCGTCGATGGCGGCCGCGAGCATGTCGAGCTCCTTGGGCCGCGTGTGCTCCTCGCGGTCGTACTTGCGGGAGATCGGCCGGAAGACCTCGTCGGCGACCTGGCGGGCCTGCGCGAGCAGCGGCGTGAACTTCTTGGGGACTTCGAGGTTGATCATGTCCTTGGTCCTCTCGTTGTCCTAGACGAGCAGCGCGCCGTCGAGGAGGCCGACCGCGCGCAGGTCGCGATACCAGCGCTCGACCGGATGCTCGGTGATGTAGCCATGGCCGCCCAGCAGCTGGACGCCGTCGGAGCCGATCCGCGTCGCCCGGACGTCGGCGAGCTGGCGGGCGAGCGCCGCCTCGCGGGCGAAGCTCCTGCCGGCGTCGGCGCGGCTGGCGGCGCGCAGCGTGACGAGCCGCAGGCCCTCCAGCTCGATCGCGATGTCGCTGACCGTGAACGCGACGGCCTGCCGGTGGCTGATCGGCTCGCCGAACGCGCTGCGGTCGTTGACGTACGGGATGACGTAGTCCAGCACCGCCTGGGCGACGCCGATGCCGACCGCGCCCCACGCGATGCGCGAGCGGGCGACCGCCTCGGCGATGACCTTCGGGTCGGCCTCGCCGAGCAGGGCGCCCTTCGGGACCGTCACGTCCTCGAGGCGGACCTGGCCGAGCTGCGCGCCGCGCAGGCCCATGGCCGGGTCGGCCTTCGCGAGGACGCCCTCGCCCTTGGCCTCGACGAGGAAGAGCGCGGGGCCGCGGCCCTCCAGCCGAGCGCTGACGACGAGCAGCTCGGCGTCGGCCGCGCGCGGCACGCCCGACTTCACGCCCGACAGGACGTAGCCGTCGGCGGTGGCGCGGGCGATCGTCTCGGGCTGCAGCGGGTCGAACAGCGGCCGCGGCTCGGCGAGCGCGACCGCGGCGACCGGGACGGTCTCGGAGGTGAACGGCGGGAGGTACTTCGCCTGCTGGTCGGCGTCGCCCCACAGCGCGAGCGCGCTGGCCACGCCGCCGGAGGCGAGGATCGCGACCGCCAGGCCGGCGTCGCCGTGCGAGAGGGCCTCGGCGGCGAGCACGGCGGTGACCGACGAGCGCTCGCTGACGGCGCCGCCGAGCTCCTCGGGGACCCCGAGCATCGTCAGGCCGAGCTCGTCGGCCTCGGCGAACAGCTCGGTCGGGACGTCGCCCTTCTCGGCGGCCGCGGCGGCCGGGCGCAGGCGCGAGCCGCCGAAGTCGCGGAACGCCTCGACGAGCATCTCCTGCTCGTCGGTGAGCGACAGGTCGAAGAGGTCACGGCCCTTGCGGGTGGCCTTCAGGCGGGCCGGCCCCTTGAGCTTCTGGGTGGCCTGGAACGTCCGGGCTGCCGACCCCGCGGCGCGGAACCCGTCGCGCGTCGCCCGGTAGACGACCCGCTCGGCGGGTGCCCGGACGCCGAGACGGTCCATGACCTCCGAGCCGGCAATGCGGTTCAGCCCTCGAAGGGCGATCGCCATGCTGCGTTCGGCGACGGTCATCGGTGCATCAGTCCTTTGGTCTCCTGGTTGACGCTCCACCGGCGGCGAGCCCGAGCAGGCCGGGCTCGACGGCGGCGATGAGCAGATCTGCGGCCTGGGCCGCGGACATCGATTCGGTCCGCAGCCACCAGCGGGCGAGCGCCTCGGCGGCGGCCATGAGGCTCACGGACAGCGCCTCGACCTGTGCGGCGCCGCGCGGACGCAGCGCGACGGGCAGCAGCTCGAGGAGGGTCGCCTGGACAAGCGACACGAGACGGTCGCGGTACTCGCCCGCCAGGTCGGCGATCGCGCCCCCGGAGGGCAGCGTCTCGTCGAAGAGGACCCGCCAGGCGTCGCGGTCGGCGTCGACGAAGGCGAAGAAGGCGCGGACGCCGAGCGCCAGCGCGTCGCTGGGACGCTCGGCCTTGGCGACCTCGACGAGGATCGCGCTGACGAGCGCCTCTCCCGCCGGCGCCATGCATGCCTCGTAGAGCCGTTCCTTGTTGCCGAAGTAGGCGTAGATCAACGGCTTGGTGACACCGACCTCGTGGGCGATGTCCTCCATGGTGACCTCGGCATACCCGCGCGAGGCGAATTGGCGGTGGGCGACGGCGAGCACCTGGCGCTCGCGATCGGCCCGGGCGAGGCGGCGGCGCGGCTCGGGCGTGGCGGCCGGGGACGACACGCTTGTGACCGTAGTAGAAATTTATACCGGGGTCAAGAGTCGTTCGCTCCCGACCGACGAGCGTCGCGCAGCCCGCTATACCCTCACCCCATGGCGTTCGCCCCCGAGCGAGACGGCACCGCCCGGTTCGCCGACCGGCTCGCCGCCGACCGGCAGGCCTATGCGCTCCCTCCGCGGCTGCGCGAGCACGCCGAGCGCATCGCCCACCGGGCGCTCGAGCTGCTCTTCCCGCACTTCGCCGCCGAGGTCGGCGGCTGCGCCGGCGACGTCGCCGAGGAGCTCGACGCCCTGCGGTCGCTGCTCGCCGACGCACTGCGCCTGCCGGGCACGCACTGCGCCGACCCGGAGGCGGTCGTCGACCGCTTCTTCGCCGAGCTGCCCGCGATCCGCGAGGCGCTGCTGCTCGACGCCCAGGCGATCTGCGAGGGCGACCCGGCCGCCCGCTCGGTCGACGAGGTCATCCTCGCCTACCCCGGCTTCCTCGCCACCGCCATCTACCGGATCGCCCACCAGCTGCACCGCGACGGCGTGCCGCTCGTCCCGCGGCTGCTCACCGAGCACGCCCACCGGGAGACCGGCATCGACATCCACCCGGGCGCGCAGATCGGCGCCTCCCTGGCCATCGACCACGGGACCGGCATCGTCATCGGCGAGACCGCGATCCTCGGCGCGCGCGTGAAGCTCTACCAGGGCGTCACGCTCGGGGCGCTGAGCGTCGACAAGCACATGGCCGACCGCAAGCGCCACCCGACGATCGGCGACGACGTCGTCATCTACGCGAACGCGACGATCCTCGGCGGCGACACCGTCATCGGCGCCGGCAGCCTCATCGGCGGCAACGTCTGGCTGACCCGCAGCGTCGCCGCGCACTCGATCGTCACCCCGACCGCGCGGGTGGAGCGCCGGACGAACCAGCCCGACGACGAGCCGCTCGACTTCAACATCTAGCCCCCCCCCCGACCGACCGGAGCCCACCGTGAAGGCCGCCAGCATCCTCGAGACGATCGGCACCACCCCGCACATCCGGATCAACCGGCTCTTCGCCGACCGCGAGGTCGAGGTGTGGATGAAGGCCGAGCGGGCGAACCCGGGCGGGTCGATCAAGGACCGGATCGCCCTGGCGATGGTCGACGACGCCGAGGCGCGCGGCATCCTGAAGCCGGGCGGCACGATCGTCGAGCCGACCTCGGGCAACACCGGCGTCGGGCTGGCGATGGTCGCGGCCGTCCGCGGCTACCGGCTCGTGCTCGTCATGCCCGAGTCGATGTCGCTCGAGCGCCGCCGGCTCATGGCCGCCTACGGCGCCCAGCTCGAGCTCACGCCGCGGGAGGGCGGCATGAACGCGGCGATCGCGCGCGCCCACGAGCTCGTCGCCGAGCTCGACGCCTGGATGCCCCAGCAGTTCGAGAACCCGGCGAACATCGCCGCCCACCGCGAGACGACCGCGCGCGAGATCCTCGCCGACTTCCCCGACGGGATCGACGTCCTCATCACCGGCGTCGGCACCGGCGGCCATCTCACCGGCGTCAGCGAGGCGCTCAAGGAGCGCTTCCCGACGCTGCGGACGTTCGCCGTCGAGCCGGCGGCCTCGCCGGTCATCGGCGGCGGTCAGCCGGGCCCACACCGCCTGCAGGGCATCGGGGCCGGGTTCATCCCCGACAACCTGCACACCGACACGCTCGACGGCGTCGTCGCCGTCACCGAGCAGGACGGCTACGCCTACGCGGTGCGCGCCGCCCGCGAGGAGGGCATCTTCGTCGGACCGTCGTCGGGCGCCGCCCTGGCGGCGGTCGCCCAGAAGCTGCCCGAGATCCCCGACGGGGCCACGGTGCTGACCTTCTGCTACGACACCGGCGAGCGCTACTTCTCGGTCGAGGGGCTCTTCAGCGCCGACGGCACGTCGGTGCAGGTCGGCGCGCCGCCGTCGCCCTGAGCGGCCGCGCCGCCGCGCCGTGCGTCCGGACGAACGATCGTCGGCCCCAGGCCGACGATCGTCGCTCTGGCGGCGCTACAGACGCCCGTCCAGCACGCCCCGCATGCGGTCGCGCGCGGCGTCGGCCGCGGCACGCAGCGTGGCGATGTCGCGCTCGAGCTGCCCGACCGGCGGCGTGCCGGACGGCAGCCGCACGCCGCAGACGGACGGGGCTCTCCCATCGGGCGCGCGCGTGGCGGCCTCGACGCGCGCGACGACAGCCTCGTAGACGCCGACCCGCGCGCGGCTGCAGGCGACGAGCGCCGGGTTGAGCGCACGAAGGCGCCGCTCGATCATCCACTCGACCGGCCGCGACTCCTGCGAGCGGGCCACGCCCTGCGGCCTGGTCTGGAGCACGAGCACGTGGGTCGCCCCGAGCTCGAGCGCGGCGTCGACGGCGATCGGTGCGACGAGTCCGCCGTCGAGGTACGTGCGGCCGCGGAAGGCGACGGGCTCGCCACCGACCCACGGCAGGCGGCTGGAGGCCATCAGGGCGCCGTGCAGCTCGTCGACCGAGCGGAAGCCGCTCAGCAGCGCGGCCTCGGTGGTCGCCACGTCGGTGGCCAGGCAGTGCAGCCCGACGGGGCTGTCGACGGCGCGCTGGTGGCGCTCGGCGTCGAGGCCGTCGGTGACCTGCTGCAGCGTGAACGCGACGTCGACCGCCGGGCGACCGAGCAGCAGCCGGCGCGGCGCGATGTAGCGGCGGACCGCCTCAGCATCCAGATAGTTGTCGGTGCAGCCGCGCGCCACGCCGCCGACGAACGCGGCACCGTTGAGGGCGCCGGCCGACGTGCCGACGACGTGGTCGAAGCAGCCGGTGAGGCCCCGCTCCTCGAGCACGTCGGCCATCGCGCAGGACACGATGCCGCGCATGCCGCCGCCCTCGAGCACGAGCGCCAGCGTCGCGCCGTCGCGGCCGCTGCCCGCGGCGCGCTCGGCGAGCAGGGCAAGGACCGGGTGCACTACGGGCGCGGGTCGCCCAGGCCGAGGTCGCGGCCGATGATCTCCTTCATGATCTCGTTCGAGCCGGCCCAGATCTTCGTCACGCGCGCGTCCATCCACGCGTGGGCGACCTCGTACTCCTCCATGTAGCCGTAGCCGCCGTGGAGCTGGACGCACGCGTCGCAGACGACGTTCTCGACCTCGGCGCTCCACCACTTCGCCTTCGCCGCGTCGACCGCCGACAGCTCGTGGCGGGCGTGCGCCTCGACGCAGCGATCGACGAACGCCTGGGTGACGTCGACGCGCGTCTGGAGCTCGGCGGCGAGGAAGCGGTTGTGCTGGAAGGTGCCGACCGGCCGGCCGAACGCCCTGCGCTCCTTGATGTAGTCCAGCGTGAGCTGCAGGACGTGCGCGGCGTGGCTCGTGTTGAGGATCGCCGAGCCCAGGCGCTCCTGGGCGAGGTGCTCCATCATGTGCTGGAAGCCGCGGTCGAGCTCGCCGATGCGCTGCTCGTCGCCGACCCGGACGTCCTCGAAGAAGAGCTCGGCGGTGTCGGCCTCGTGCTGGCCGACCTTGTGGAGCTTGCGCCCGCGCGTGAAGCCGTCGGTGCCCTCCTCGACGGCGAAGAGCGTGATGCCGCGGCCCTTCGGGTCGGTCGCCGTGCGCGCGGCGACGATGACGAGGTCGGCGTGGGCGCCGTTGGTGATGAACGTCTTGGAGCCGTTGATGACCCAGCCGCCGTTGTCGCGCTTGGCGTTCGTCTTGAGGCCCTGCAGGTCGGAGCCCGCCTCGGGCTCGGTCATGCCGATCGCCGTGACGATCTCACCGGTGCAGAACCGCGGCAGCCAGCGCTCCTTCTGCTCGTCGGTCGTGAGGTTGACGAGATAGGGCGCGCAGACGTCGGTGTGGATCGAGAAGCTCGAGCCGTAGGCGACGCCGGCGCGCGAGAGCTCCTCGTTGAAGACCGCGTTGTAGCGGAAGTCGACCCCGGCGCCGCCGTACTGCTCGGGGATCGCCAGGCCCAGGAAGCCCATGTCGCCGGCAGTGCGCCACACCTCGCGCGGGATGCGCCGCTGCTCGCGGATCTCCTCGCGGCGCGGCAGCAGCTCGCGGTCGACGAACGCGGCGGCGGACTCACGGAACAGGCGATGGTCGTCGTCGTAGACGGAACGCGGCAGCGGCATGCGGATCCTCCCGGGGTTCGGCGGCGGCGAAGCGGCGCGGACTCTACCGGCGGGTCGCTGCGAGGCTGCGCCTCAGCCGGTTCGGCCGCCCTCGAAGCGCGCCAGGCCGTCATGGGGCAGCGGCTCCCAGACCGCGGCGGTCGCGGCGTGCTGGTGGTAGGACGGGCGCACGCCGGGGTCGCCGTCGATCGCGCCGAGCCGGACGACGACCGGGTGGGGTTCGTCGGGCCGGCGGGCGTAGAGGTGGCCGCCGCAGCGCGCGCAGAAGGCCTTGATGCTGCCGTCCGGCGGCGCCCACTCCGTGACGTGCTCGGCGCCCTCGGTGATCGTGAACGAGCCGGGCGCCAGGCGGCCGCCGGGCGAGGCCGCCGTGCCGGTGCGGCGCTGACAGCGGGTGCAGTGGCAGTAGCCGGCGTCCTGCAGCGGCGCGGAGATCGCGAAGCGGACCGCGCCACAGACGCAGCCGCCGGTGAGCTGGGGCTGAGAGGTCATGGGCTCAGGATCCCACCGGTCGGGCAGGATGCAGCGCATGGCCTCCATGTATGCGCGAATGCTGCGCGGTGAGCTCTACCACGCCGACGACCCCGAGATCCTCGCCGGAATGGCCCGCGGCCAGGCGCTGAGCGAGCGCTACAACGCGACGCCCTACGGCGACGAGGCGGGCCGCCGCAGGCTGCTGGAGGAGCTGCTCGGCGCGGTCGGCGCCGACGTCGTGGTCCGCGCGCCGTTTCGCTGCGACTACGGCCGTCACATCAGCATCGGCGCGGGCACGTTCGTGAACTTCGACTGCGTCATGCTCGACGTCGCGCCGATCCGGATCGGCGCCGCCTGCCAGCTCGCCAGCCGCGTCCAGCTGCTCACCGCGACCCACCCGATCGATCCCGGGCCGCGCCGCGCCGGCTGGGAGTACGGCGCGCCGATCACGATCGGCGACAACGTCTGGCTCGGCGGTGGGGCGATCGTCGGCCCGGGCGTGACGATCGGCGACGACACGGTCGTCGGCGCGGGCGCGGTCGTGACGCGCGACCTGCCCGCGGGCGTCGTCGCCACCGGCGTCCCGGCGCGCGTCGTCCGCGAGATCGGCGAGGCGGATCGCGTCGAGGTGCCCGGCGACCGATGAGTTCCTGGCGCGGGGGTCGTCTCTGAGGACGAACCGTTCCCACCACGCCCAGGAGGACCCGCCCGATGCCCGCCCCGAGCCGTCTGCTGTTCGTCAATCTCCCGGTCGCCGACCTGAAGGCCGCACAGGCGTTCTTCCGGTCGCTCGGCTTCACCTTCGACCCGAAGTTCACCAACGACGAGGCCGCCTGCATGGTCCTCAGCGACCAGGCCTACATCATGCTGCTGGAGCGCGGCCGGTTCGCCGACTTCGCGCGCCGGCCGATCGCCGACGGCCAGACCGAGGCCCTGCTGGCGATCTCGGCCGAGAGCCGCGAGGCCGTCGACGCGCTGACCGACGAGGCGCTCGGCGCCGGCGGCACCCCGGCGGGCGACCCGATGGACTACGGCTTCATGTACCAGCGCAGCTTCTTCGACCTCGACGGCCACCACTGGGAGGTCATGTGGATGAGCGCCGAGGCCATCGAGGCCGGCCCGCAGGACATGGCGCAGACGGCCTGAGATGCAAGACCGTTGGCACCTGGCGGGGTCATGGGCCCCCTCAGGTGCCCACCGTCCGCCTACGCGTCGGCGCCGGTCGCCACCGGGCGCGACGGATCGCGCGAGTACTGCGACCACGAGCCCGGAAACAGGCGCCCGCCGCCCAGGCCCGCGTGCTCGATGACGAGCAGGTTGTGGCATGCCGTCACGCCCGAGCCGCAGGACGACACCACCGGTGCATGGCCGTCGACCCCCGCGGCGGCCAAGCGCTCACGCAGCGCCTCCACCGGCAGCAGCCGACCGTCGGGCGCGAGGTGCTCGCGGCACGGCACCGAGCGCGCGCCCGGGATGTGCCCGGCGCGCGGGTCGAGGTCGTCGGGGACGCCGTCGAAGCGCTCGCGCGGGCGGGCGTCGAGGACGATGTTGGTGGCCGTGTCGGCGGCATCGTCGATGCTCGCCAGCGCGTCGGCCGGCCATGGCGCCGCGGTGAACGTCGTGGCCGCGGGCTGCGGCCCTCGACCGGTCTCGACCTCGCCGTCCCACGCGCTCAGGCCGCCATCGAGCAGCGCCGCGTCATGTCCCAGGACCCGCAGCATCCACACGAGCCGCGCCGCCATGACGCCGCCCGCGTCGTCGTAGGCGACGACCGTCGTCTCGTCGCCGACGCCCAGCGCGGCGATGGCCGCGGCGAAGACGTCGGGCTCGGGCAGCGGATGGCGCCCGGCGGCGTCGGAGGCCGGCCCGGCCAGCGTCTCGTGCACGTCGACGAAGACGGCACCCGGCAGATGGCCGGCCTCGTAGGCGCCGCGCGGCGAGCGGCCGTCGAGGTACAGCCGCACGTCGACGAGGACGATCTCGTCGCGGTGGGCCCGCAGCCAGCCGGCGTCGACGATCGGGGCGATCACAGCCGGCCGAGGAACGCCAGCACGGCGTCCGCGCAGGCCTCGGGCGCGTCGTCGTAGAGGAAGTGCCCGACGCCGGGCAGCACCGCGAGCTCGGCGTCGGGCAGCTCCTTGGCGAAGCGGTGGGCGCCCGCGACCGGGGCGAACGGGTCGCTCTCGCCCCACAGCACGAGCGCCGGCATGTCGAGCGTCGCCAGGTCGTAGGCCGCGGTCTTCTCGAAGTCGCCGGAACGGTAGAGCTCCAGCGTGCCGCGACGGCGCTCGGGCGTCGAGAACACCTTCGCGTACTCGGCGATGCTGCGGTCGTCCATGCCGGTCGAGACCCCGCGCAGCAGGCCGGAGAGCGTCTCGAGCGTGAAGCCCTCGATGAACCCCTCCCCCTCGCCCGGGGTGCGCATCGTCTTGGCCATCGAGTGCCATTCGCCGTCGGGGAAGAACCCGGTGTTGCTGACGACCATCGCGCGCACGACTTCCGGGTGCTCCAGCGCCCAGCGCAGCCCGATGAGCCCGCCCCAGTCGTGCATGACGAGGACGACCGGCCCGAGCTCCTGCTCGCGATGGAACTCGTCGACCGCCTGGACGTGGGCCTCCCAGCTGCCGTCGCCGCCGTAGGGCGAGTCGCCGTAGCCGGGCAGGTCGGGGGCGACGCCCTGCCAGCCGGCGCTCGCGGTCGCCTCCAGCAGGTGGCGCCACATGAACGACGACTCCGGGAAGCCGTGGAGGAAGAGCAGCGTGCCCTGCGGCTCGGCGTCGGGCAGCGACTCGCGGTAGACGAGGGGCATCGGCCGACCCTAGAGCAGCTCGAGCACGCGCTCCACCGGCCGGGCGAGCAGGGCGCGGTCGCCACGCACGACGATCGGCCGCTGGACGAGCTCCGGGTCGGCGACCATCTCGGCGATGAGCTCGTCGTCGCTGATCGTGTCGAGGTCGAGCTCGGCGGCGCGGGGCGCGCGGGCGCGCAGGAGCGCGCGCGGGCCGACGCCGGCCTTGGCGAGCAGGTCGCGCAGCTCCGGTTCGGTGAGCCCGGTGACGTGGTAGGCGACCGCGTCGTAGTCGATGCCGCGCTCGGCGAGCAGCGTGGCGAGGTTCTTGCACGTCGTGCAGGTGGGCTTCTCGTAGACGGTGAGCTCGGCCATGGTGGGGACAGCGTAAGGTGCGCCCATGCGCCGCGCGCTCGCCGTCCTGCCCGGTCCGGTGTTCATCTTCACCGGGGTGCTGCACTTCCTCATCCCGCGGACGTACATGCGGATCATGCCCCCATACCTGCCGTGGCACCGTGAGCTCGTCTACGCCAGCGGCGTGGCCGAGGCGGCGGGCGGGGCCGGGCTGCTGGCCGCCAGCCCCCGGGTCCGGCGCTGGTCGATGTGGTGGCTGCTGGCGACGCTCGCCGCGGTCTTTCCGGCCAACGTCCACATGGCCCTGCACCCCGAGCAGTTCCCGGAGGTCCCGGGCGGCAAGGCGTCGCTGTGGGCACGGCTGCCGTTCCAGGGCATCTTCGCCTGGATGGTCGTCCGCAGCGCGCAGCGCCGCTGACGCCGCTCAGGCCGCGACGCGCATGGCCAACGCCGCCGACACCGATGCCCGCAAGCGCGCCGCGGCCGAGGCGGCCGCCGAGCTCGTCGAGGACGGCATGCGGCTCGGGCTCGGCACCGGCACGACGGTCGCCCACCTCCTCCCCGCGCTCGCCGACCGGCGGCTGCGCGACCTGCGGTGCGTGGCGACCTCGCCGGAGACCGAGCGGGCCGCGAGCGAGCTCGGCCTCGCCGTCGAGCCGTTCGACGTCCTGAGCGAGCTCGACCTGGCGATCGACGGCGCCGACCAGATCGCCCCCGATGGGTGGCTCGTCAAGGGCGGCGGCGGCGCGCACGTGCGCGAGAAGGTCGTGGCGGCGGCCGCCGCGCGCTTCGTCGTCATCGCCGACGACGGCAAGCGCGTCCAGCGCCTGGGCCCGCCGGTGCCGGTCGAGCTGCTCGGATTCGGGTTGGAGGCGACGCTCGCGGCACTGGCGGCCCTCGGACCGGGCGGGCGGGCGCGTCTGCGCCCCGGGACGGCCGCCTCCCCGGACGGCAACCTCATCGCCGACGTCGAGGTGCCGTTCGACGACCCGGCCGAGCTCGCCGCGCGCCTGGACGGCATCCCCGGCGTCGTCGGCCACGGTCTCTTCGCGCCGTCGCTGGTGACCGAGCTCGTCGTCGCGCGTGCCGACGAGGTCGAGCGCTCCGTCATCGGCTGATCTCACCTTCGGGTTGAGGCTGAGGGTTTCCTCGTCGTGACCTCCGAATTCGCGATTGCCATGCGGAATTCCGGCGTGACCGTAGACTCCGCCGATGGCCCGGTTCCAACGCGACCGCTCCGTCGACGGCGAGCAGAAGACGACGGCGCTCGAGCTCTTCTACGACCTCGTCTTCGTCTTCGCGGTCACCCAGGTCTCCCATCTTCTGCTCGACCACCTGAGCTGGACGGGCCTCGCCCACGCGGCGATCGTGCTGGGCGCGGTCTGGTGGGGCTGGAACTACACGACCTGGGCGACGAACGAGCTCGACCCCGAGTCGCCGGTCGTCCGTGGGCTCATGCTCGTCCTGACGCTCGCGAGCCTGCTGCTGGCGGTCGCGATCCCGGAGGCGTTCGACGGCCGCGCGGGCCTCTTCGTCGGCGCCTACCTCGCCCTGCAGCTCGGCCGGTCGGCATTCCTGACGTTCGCCGTGGCGCCGGCCGGCACGC
The DNA here is from genome assembly GCA_040255945.1 of Solirubrobacterales bacterium. Taxonomy (GTDB): domain Bacteria; phylum Actinomycetota; class Thermoleophilia; order Solirubrobacterales; family Solirubrobacteraceae; genus Baekduia. The sequence continues at coordinate 50,856 of JBDZVZ010000002.1, forward strand.
TGGAGCGCCAGCGGGCGAGCCGCATCCTCATCTGGTTCGCGTGCTCGGGCGTCTTCTGGGTGGCGGGCGCGGTCGCCGACGGCCACGCCCGGGCGTGGCTATGGGTCATCGCGCTGGCGATCGACTACGGCGCCCCGCTGACGCTGTATCGCGTGCCGGGCCTCCCCCGGCTGACGAACCGCGCCTGGGACGTCGAGACCTCCCATTTCGCCGAGCGCTTCCAGCTGTTCGTCATCATCGCGCTGGGCGAGTCGGTCGTGGCGACCGGGGCGACGACCTCCGAGCTGCACCTGGACGCCGGGCGGCTGACCGCGTTCGTCGTCGCCTTCGCCGGGTCGGCGGCGCTGTGGTGGCTGTACTTCACCTACGTGGCGCGGATCGCCGAGCGACGGCTCGCACTCGCCGACGAGGATCGGGTCGCGATGGCCCGCGACGGCTACACGTACCTGCACGTCCTGCTCGTCGCCGGGGTCATCGTGGCGGCGGTCGGCGACGAGGTCGTCATCGCGGCGCCGGCCGAGCGCCTGGGCGGCGCGGAGCTGGCGGCGGTCGTGGCGGGTCCGGCGCTCTACCTGCTGGGCCACGCGCTGTTCCGGCTGCGGATGGCCGGCTCGCTGAGCGTCAAGCGCCTGACGGGGGCGGCCGGCTGCGTGGCGTGCGCCGCGCTCGGAGCGGTGGCGCCGGCGCTCGTCGTGGCGGTGGCGGTGGTGGTCGTGCTGGCGGCGGTCATCGCGAGCGAGGAGGTCGCGGCCGCCCGCCGCACGGCCCGCGGCGAGCCGTCGCCCCTCGAACGGCTCCAGGCGACGACGCAACCCTGAGCCGCGAGTTTCGCCCTTTGGGGCGAGTCCCGACGACGGTAACCCGCTGGCCGCGAGCTCGGCCCCCTGGGCCGACACTCGCTGAGGCAATCGCCCTCCGGGCGATGGCCCTACTTCATCCGGTAGACGATCCGCCCGCGGGTGAGGTCGTACGGGCTGACCTCGACGCGCACGCGGTCGCCGGGCAGGACGCGGATGCGGTTGCGGCGCATCTTGCCGGCGAGGTGGGCGAGCACCTCGTGATCGTCCATGTCGAGTTGGATGCGGAACAGGAGGTTCGGCAGCGACTCCACCACCTCGCCCTCGAGGGCGACCTTGTCTTCAGCGGCCATGAAGGACCTTCAGCTTTCGTCGTTCGTTCGGAGGCGTGACGGCGGTCGCAGCGGGCAGCATGCGCGCGGAGGCGCCGACACGGCAAAGCGGGGCAGGGACGCTGGATCCCTGCCCCACCATTGTATCCGCCGTGAACGGGCGGTCAGACCGCGGTGCCCGTGAGCCGCGCGGCCAGCAGCCGCGCCAGCCGCGCCCGGTGCTCGCGCGCGCCGCCGAGCAGCGCCGCGCCGACCTGGGCGCGCTTGTAGAGCCAGTGGACGTCGGCCTCCCAGGTGAAGCCGATGCCGCCGTGGGCCTGGATCGCGGCCGCGGTGACGTCGCGGGCGCCTTCGGAGGCGGCCGCCTTGGCCAGCGAGGCCCCCTCGGCGAGCCGCTCCGGCTCCGCGTCGGCCGCCCACGCGGCGAAGTACGTCGCCGAGCGGGCGCCCTCCGTGTCGCGCAGCATCTGCGCGCACTTGTGCGAGACCGCCTGGTAGGCGCCGACCGGCGTGTCGAACTGGCGGCGCTCCTTGACGTAGGCGAGCGTCATCTCGAGCGCCCGCTGGGAGACGCCGACGAGCTCGGCCGCGACGGCGACCGTCGCGCGGTCGACGCCGAGGGCGACGTCGCCGGGCAGGGCCTCCCCCGCCCCGGCGCTCGCCGCGACCCGCGCGGTGCGCCGCGTCGGGTCGATCGACTCGACCGGCGTCACGTCCGCCTCGTCGCGCGCGAGCACGCGGGCGGTGTCGTCGCCCGCAAGCAGGACGATGACCCCCGCCGCGTCGGCGTCGGGCACGAGGCCCTCGGCGGCGCCCAGCGCGCCGGTGATCTCGCCCGAGGCGAGGGCGGGCAGCCAGCGGGCGCGCTGCTCGTCGCTGCCGGCCGCCTCGAGCACCGTCGCGGCGGTCACCGTCGACACGAACGGGGACGGGGCCACCGCGTAGCCGAGCTCCTCGCAGAGGATCGCGAGCTCGACGGTGCCCAGGCCGCCGCCGCCGTGTGCCTCGGCGATGGCGATGCCCGGCCAGCCGAGCTGGACGAGCTCGGACCACAGGGCGTCGTCGTAGGCGCCGGCCTCGGCGGCCTCGCGGACCTTGGCGAGCGTGGCACGCTGGCCGAGGAGGTCGCGCGCGGTGCGCTTGATCTCGTGCTGGTCGTCGGAGAAGTCGAAGTTCACGACGCTGCTCCCTTCAGCCGCGGCAGGCCCAACACCCGTTCCGCGACGATGTTCTTGAGGATCTCGGTCGTCCCGCCCTCGATCGTGTTGCCGCGCGAGCGCAGCAGCTCGTAGGCCCAGCGGTTGCCCTTCGTCAGAGCGTCCGGCCCGAGCAGGTCGACGGCGAACTGCGCGAGCTCCTGGTTGGACTCCGACCACATCCACTTCGTCAGCGAGCCCTCGGGGCCCGGCTGGCCGTACTTCTCGATCGCGGTCAGGCCGCGGTAGGCGGTCAGGCGCAGGATCTCGGCCTTCATGTGCAGGCGCCCGACGCGGTCGGCGACGACCGGATCGTCGAGCAGCCCGCGGGCGGCGGCCGCCTCGACGAGCTCGTCGAGCAGCTGGCGCAGGCGCACCTGGAGGAAGAACGCCAGGCCGGAGCGCTCGTTCATGAGCGTCGTCAGGGCGACCTTCCAGCCGTTGCCGACGCCGCCGAGGACGTTGGCGTCCGGGATGCGCGCCTCCTCGAGGAACAGCTCGTTGAACTCCGGCTCGCCGGTGATCTGCACGAGCGGGCGCACCTGGACGCCGGGCTGCTCCATGTCGAGGATGAAGTACGTCAACCCCTTGTGCTTGGGCGCATCGGCGTCGGTGCGGGCGACCAACATGCAGTACTTGGAGTACTGCGCGCCGGACGTCCACACCTTCTGGCCGGTGACGACCCAGTCGTCACCGTCCTTGACCGCTCGGGTCTTCAGGGCCGCGAGGTCCGAGCCGGCGTCGGGCTCGCTGAAGCCCTGGCACCAGATCTCGTCGGCGGTGAGGATCGGCGGCAGGTGGCGCTCCTTCTGCTCGTCGGTGCCCCACACCATGATGGTCGGGCCGGCGAGCAGGAGCCCGAGGACGTTGGCGGGCAGCGGCGCGCGGGCGCGGCCGAGCTCCTCGAAGAAGATCGCCGACTCGGTCATCGTCGCGCCGCGGCCGCCGTACTCGCGCGGCCAGTGAACGCCGGCCCAGCCGCCCTCGGCGAGCTTGCGCTGCCAGTCGCGCCGCCAGGCGTAGGCGGCGTCCTCGCCCTCGGGCGGCGTCTCGTCAGCGTTCCAGTGGTCGGCGAACCAGGCGCGCAGCTCATCGCGGAACGCGGCCTCGCTCGGCGAGAAGGTCAGGTCCATCTCAGGAGCCTCCGTCGGTGGTGATGGGTGCGATGGCCGAGGCCCCCTCCAGGAGGGCGACGGCGGTGTCGGCGAGCTCGTCGGTGAGCTCGGGCAGCCGCGCGAGCTCGCCGGCGCGTACGCGGGCGCAGACGAGCTGGTCGATGCCGGCGGCCAGGATGAAGAGGGCGTCGTCGGACGGGATGCGCAGCTCGGGGCGCTGCGCGCGCGCCGCGCGGAACGAGGCGCGGTAGCGGTCGGCGAAGCGGCGGACGGCGGCGTCGCGCTCGACGGCGGCGCGCGGGCCGGCGGCGTGGACCTCGAAGAGGTGGGTGCGGGCGAAGCGCGGCTCGCCGGCGAGCGTCTCGAGGTAGGCGCGCAGCGCGGCGCGCATGCGGTCGTCCCAGTCGCCGTCGGCGGCGCGCACGGCGGCGCGGATGCGCTCGACGAAGACGTCGACGCCGTAGCGGTAGGCCTCGAGGAAGCACTCCTCCTTGGAGGCGAACTCGGCGTAGAACGTGCCGCGCGAGACGTGGGCGGCCCGGACGACGTCAGCGACGGTGGCGACCGCATAGCCCTTCTCGGCGGCCGCGCTGATCATGCCCTCGAGGATCCGGGCGCGCTGGGTGCCGCTCGCGCTCAGGCGCGGTTCGACCTCGGGGTGTGCGGCGACGAGCGACCGGTCCTCCACGCTGCGTACCTTAGAGGTACAGGTGCCGTACCTGCAAGGTACGGCAGGTGACGGCCTAGGGAACCCCCGGATGCGGACGCGCCGCGGCGCCGTGACGCTGCACCGCATGTCCCTCCCCCGCTTCCTCCCCGTCGCGCTCGGCGCGCTTGCGCTCGGCGCCGCACCGACCTCCGCGCTCGCCGCCGAAGGTGAGCTCGACCCGACCTTCGGCACCGGCGGCACCGCCGCGATCACCCCCACCGCCGACTGGTCGACCGGCACCGGCGTCCTCGCCCTGCCCGGCGGCAAGGTCGTCGCCGTCGGCACGAGCGAGAACGAGAGCCGCCGGCTCACGACGCTCGCCCGGCTCAACGCCGACGGCACGCCCGACGCCGCGTTCGGCGATCGGGGCATCGTGCTCGACAAGGTCGCCGGCGGCTCCACCGGCGAGGCCGTCGCCCGCGACGCCGCCGGCGGGCTCATCGTCGTCGGCGCCGCCCCCGGCCACCCCGAGACGACGATGCCACGCTGGTTCATGGCCCGCTACAGGGCCGACGGCGACCTCGACACCGACTTCGCCGACGCCGGCCACCGTCTCGACAGCTTCGGCCCGTACGCCGACTCGAGCGGCATCAGCGCGGGCGCCCGCGCGGTCGCGATCGCACCCGACGGCAAGATCGTCGTCGCCGGCTACGCCTACTGGCAGGACGGCCCGTACCGCGGCGCCAACGCCCGCCACGTCGTCATCGCCCGCTACACCGCCGACGGGCAGCCCGACCACTCCTTCGGCCCCGACGACCAGGGCTGGGTCGACGTCCGCCCGGCCGGCGGCGAGGCCGTTCCCGACGACGTGATCATCGCCGCCGACGGCACGATCCACGTCGCGGGCGGCGCGCGCTTCTGGGGCGGCGGCACCTCGACCGACGTCTTGACCCTCGGCGCCCAGAGCGGGCCCGCGGGCTTCGTCGCACGCGTGACCGCCGACGGCGTCCTCGACGCCGACTTCGGCGCCGACGGGTTCGCGCTCAGCGACATGAGCAGCGACGACGTCGCGCCCACCGACCGCGCCGAGGCCTATGGCCTGGCCCGCGACGCCGACGGCCGGATCGTCATCGCCGGCGAGGGCCTGCACGGCGACGGCGCCGCGATGACCGTCGCGCGCTTCACCGCCGACGGCAAGACCGACGCGACGTTCGGCGACGACGGCGAGGTCGTGCGGCCGCTCGGCTTCGGCGACGCCGCCTACGGCGACGTCATGATCGACGGCGACCGGATCGTCGTGGTCGGCGGCGGCGACACCGAGGGCGGCAGCTGGATCGTCGCCTCGCGCTTCACCGAGGACGGCGTGCCCGACCCGAGCTTCGGCGACCGCGGCACGACCGACAGCGAAATCGGCTCGTCGTCGCTGCTGACCGGCGTCGCCCTCGCCGAGGACGGCAAGGTCGTCGCGGCCGGCAGCAACAACGGCCAGATGGTCGCGGCCCGCTATGCGGGAGCCGCGCCGCACGAGGAGCCCGGCGGCGGCGAGCAGCCCGGCGGCGGCGACAGGCCCGACCACGGCGGCCAGGGCACGCCCACGCCGACGACCACCACGCCGCCCGCCGTCACGCCGCTGCCCGTCACGCCGACGGCGAACACCGGCCCGGTGAAGGCCTCCGGCCGCCGCTGCGTCAGCCGCCGCTACGTCACGTTCACCCTCAGCAACACGGGCCTGCGCTCGGGCCGGCTCGTCGTCAGGCGCGGCGGCAGGACGGTCAAGGCGCCGGTGCGCCGCCGCGACGGCAAGCTGCGCCTCGACCTGCGCGGGCTGCCGAAGACGACGGTGAACGTCACGATCGTCGGCAAGGACCGCCGTAGCGGCAAGACCAAGCGCGTCAACCGCACGTTCCGCACCTGCGTGCCGCGCGGGCGCGGCTAGCGACGACCGCGTCCCGGCTGCCGGCGCGTGCCTACGCGCCGGCAGCCGGCGGCAGCGCCGGGTCCAGCCCGGCGAGCGCCGCGCGCAACCGCCAGTTCGGCTCGGGGTAGAGCTGGCAGTACTTCGCGTCGCGCATGAGCTTCTCGACGCCGGTCTCGCACATGTAGCCGGTGCCGCCGAAGATTTGGACGGCGTCGATCGTCGTGCGGGCCGCCGCGTCGCTGGCCGCGACCTTCGCCGCCAGCGCGTCGGCCTCGGAGGGCACCCCGTCGGACCGGCACCCACGGGTCCGCAGCTCGACCTCCATGCCGGCGAGCATCTGGCGCACCGCGCCGTAGCGGCCGATCGGGCCGCCGCCCTGGCGCCGCAGCGCCGCGTAGCCGACCGCGAGCTCGTGGGCGCGGCGGGCGATCCCGTCGGCCACGGCGGCGACCGCGGCCAGCAGCAGCGGCCGAAGCGGGGCCCCACGATCATCCCCGTGGAGCTCATGGGGCCCCGCGGCCGGTGCGCCCATGAGGCGCACGTCTGCGGCGGGTGCGCCGCGCAAGCCGAGCTGGCGGCCGTCGGCGACGACCGACCAGCGGTCGTCGCCGGGCCGCAGGACCGCGCGCACCGTGCCGCCGGTCGTCGTCACGACGATCCCGTCGGCGGCCGCGGCCCCCAGCGCGCCCCGCACCACGCCGTGCAGGACGCCGTCACGCTCGGAGATGGAGCCGTCGCCGGCCGGCACGAGAAGCCAACGCTCCCCGGCCGGCACGGCGACGGCCTCCTCCCCGAATGCGGCGACCGCCAGATTGGCCAGCGCGACCGCAAGCGCCAGCCCCGGCTCGGCCGCCGCAAGCTCCTCGATGAGCACGAGCCACGTCTCGGGCGGCAGCGCGCTGCCGCCCGCCCGCTCGCCGGCCAGACCGCGATCCAGCCCGAGCTCGCCGATCACCTCCCAGCACCGCGACCGGCGCTCGGCGTCTCCGGCGTCGATGCGCGATGCGGCGGGCAGCAGCTCGTGGCGCGCGAACGCCCGCACGGCGTCGACGAGCAGCGCTCGGTCGTCGGACTGCTGCGGCGTGAGCGTCACGCGGCCTCCTTCAGCGGCGGCAGCATCGTCATCTGCTCGCCGTGGCAGAGGCCGCGGAAGACCTCGAGCCGGTTGAGCTGGTTGGTGCCCTCGTAGATCTGGGTGAGCTTCGCGTCGCGCCAGAGCTTCTCGAGCTCGACGCGGACCGGCCCGGCGCGCAGGCCGGCGAGGTCGAGCGCCGCGCCGGTCACCCACATCGCGGTGTCGCCGCAGCGGGCCTTGGCCAGCGAGGCGAGCGCGAGCGCCCGGGTCAGGCGCGCGTCGTCGGTCGTCCGGTGCAGCAGGCGCGCGGTCGCGTCGCGGGCGCCCGGGGCGCGCAGCACCCGGCGGCGGACGGCCGGCGGCAGCAGCGCGCCGGCGCGCACCAGCGGGTGGCGCAGGGCATGGCCGAGCGCGACGTCGTCGAGCTCGGCCGCCGCCTCGAGGTAGAGGTGGCGCGCCGCCCGGATCTCCTCCTCCATCCGCGAGAGCTCGAGCTGGACGTGCTGGTCGGCCAGCAGCGGCCGCCCGGCCGGGTCCTCGTGCAGCCAGCGCAGCAGCCGCCGCTGGGCGCCGGCCGCGATCCCGGTCGCGATCGCCCCGACCGGGGAACGCGACGTCGTCAGCACGAGCATCGTCCCCGCCATGCCGTCGCCGGGGCGCCCGACGAGCATCGCGTCGGGCACGAAGACGTCGTCGAAGACGAGCTCGGCGGCCGGCGAGGCGCGCTGGCCCATCTTGTGCTCGACGTGGCTGACCGAGAAGCCGGCGCTCTGCGTGTCGACGAGAAAGCACGTCAGCGTCTCGGCGGGCCGCGCCCGGTCCAGCGGCATGAACGTCGTGATCCAGCGGGCGATGCTGCCGTTGGAGATGAAGCGCTTGACGCCGGTGAGCCGGAAGCCGCCCGGCACGCGCCGCGCGACGCTGGCGACGCTGCCGCGGCCGATGAGCTCCGGGTCCTCGACGTCGGTGCCCGCGTCGGGCTCCGTGATCGCGAACGCCATGATCTGCGGCTCGCCGCGCCGCTCCGACGCGACGATCTCGGCCATCACGCCGTCCCAGTGCGCGAGCCCGCCGATCGTCAGCAGCGGCGCCAAGCCGAGCCCGTGGGCGCCGTAGACGAGCGCGACCCCCGGGCAGCCGGCGCACAGCTCCTCCATGACGATGGCGGTGTCGACCGCCAGGGCGCCCTGGCCGCCGAGTGCGCGCGGAACCATGAGGCTGAACAGGCCCTCGCGCGCGCCGGCGCGCAGGAGCTCAGGGTCGACGGCGCCCGGCTCGTGCTCGGCGCGAGCGTCGTAGAGCAGTGCGCGCGGTGCGATCCAGTCGGCGCTGAACCGGGCGGCGCGCTCGCGCAACGCCGCCCGCCGCGCCTGCTCACGCGCCGAGGTCGCCGTCATGCGGTGGCGACCTCCATGGCGGCCGCCTCGCGCTGCAGGCGGGCCAGCTGGGGCAGGCTGAGGTGCTCGGGGCCGTAGAGGATGCCCTCGAACTGCGCCAGGTGCTGGAGCTGGACGGCGCGGCGGCCGAGCAGCACCCCGTCGAGCTCGCGGGCGATCGGGTGGCCTTCGGCGAGCTCGAGCGTCGCGGCGCCGGGACGGGCGGTCTGACCGAAGCGGGTGGCGTGGAGCTTGAACTCCGAGGACTGCGGCTGGCGGTCCATCCACAGGTGGCTGAAGATCTGCAGCTCGACGTCGTCGGGCGCGTCGATCGTCTTCGCGGTGATGCTGAGGATCGGCGCGGCGGGCTCGCCGAGCACGCAGACGAGCTCACCGGGGCCGTCGGTGAACGCGATGTCGGTGACGAACTTCGGGTAGTTCCAGAACTCGCGGCCACTGGCCAGCGCGATCTCGGTCGTGACCGGCAGGTGGTGGACCCAGGCGTGCAGGCTGCCCCGGCGCAGCCCGCGCGCAAGCCCGAGGCCCGGCAGGTTCGGCAGGTGCGGCGGGTCGTGCAGGACGACGCTGATCGCCAGCTCGTTGTAGGGCCCGATGTCGGTGTCGACGTACTCGAAGCAGGTGATGCCCACGAGGCCGACCCCAGGCGCCAGACGCGCCGGGACGAAGCGCCGGTCGGGCAGCATGCGACGCAGGGCGCCCAGCCGCGCGGGGAAGACCGCGCTGACCGCGCGGCCGTCGTAGTAGAAGATCGGCAGGTGCACGTCGTGACCGGCCGCGCGCAGCTCGGCCTGGGCGACGCCGTCGAAGAACGGCGAACCTCGCATCCGGGTCCCTCCCGGTCGACTTGACAGGGTGTCGAGGACCGTAGGCCGCGAACGGCCGGTCCACATCCGCAAGGACTGCGCGACCGAGTTGCGGGAACGTCCCCGGCGCGGTCCGCAAGAGCCCGCAGCGCGTCAGGCCGGCACGAGCGCGACCGCGGCCTCGGGCGTGGCGACCCTGAAGCTGAAGGACTCGACGAGGTAGAGGTGGACGTCCTCGGCGTCATGATGGTCGTAGCCGACCGCCAGGTCCTGGCCGCACTCGAGCAGGAAGTCGCCGCCGCGCTGGCTGACGACGACCGCGCCGCGCACGCCCGGCGACCACACGATCGGCCCCTCGAGGATCTGGGCGAGGTGGTCGAAGAGCGGGTAGCCGCCGTGTTCGGCGGTCTCGATGACGCCGGTGTAGTCGTCGGTGCCGAGCGCCAGGCCGTACGGCCCGCCGATCCCCGCCTTCAGCAGCAGCTCGACGGCCTTGGCGACTGGGCGCGGGTAGTCGTTGAAGTTGTCGCCGCGCGGGATCTCGGCGTGCGGGGACGCCTCGGTGATGCCGATCACCCCGGCCTCCGGCCAGCCGTGGAAGACCGCCTTGTTCTCGGCGACCGCCATGTTGCGCGCGGCCTGGTCGAGCGCGTCGAGGTCGACGTCCTGCGCGCCGCGGTCGCCGGCGCGCAGCTCCTCACGGGACACCGTGAACTCGGCGCGGACCTCGGCCAGCGGCAGGACGCGGCGGCGCCGGCCCGTGACGCCCGGGCACGGCGCCTCGCCGACCGCTTCGACGCGGCCGAGGTTCGTGGCCGAGTGCTCCCAGCCGTGCGGACCGGAGAAGTCGACGAGCTGGCGGGCGGCGAGCGCGACCGTCAGCCGCTCGCGGGCCTCCTGGTCGATCTCGGCCCAGCCGGCGCTCGTGATCGGCGCGTGGTCGCGCAGCAGATGGGTGTCGCTCATGCGCGCGCTCCCCGGAGGCTGCCGATGCCCAGCGAGAGCGAGCCGGTCGGGGCCGGGTCGACGGTCGGGTTGCCCTCGTCGGCGGCCTCCTCGGCGGCCTCGCCGTGCTCGACGATGTCACCGTCCTTGAAGAGGATGCCGCGCGCGATCTCACGCCACTGGGGCTTCTGGCGCAGCAGGAACTCGAGGTCCATGGCGAAGTGCTTGTACTCCTCGCCGATCGCGTTCTCCATCACCTCGCGGGCGACGGGGTTCTGCTCGACGGCGAGACGCTGCTCGTACCAGCCGATCGCCTCGGCCTCCTCGGTCAGCGAGGCGCACAGCCGGGCGAACGTGCGCGTCTCGGCGGGGAGCTCCTCGGGCGGCTCGTGGTACTGGTCGAATCCCATGCGCGGAGGCCTACCCCGGGGGAAGCGCTGCGCAATCGGGTGCGTGCCGCCCCGGTGGTCATGGTCCCGTGCGGATGGCCTTGCGCCGTCGCCCCGCGCTCTGGGACGCTCGCGGCATGGCGAAGCGGGGGCAGAGCGCGATCGTCGGCCGGGCGACGATCGAGCGGCTGACGATCGACGAGCTCGAGGTCAAGCGGCTGAAGGTCGGCGCGCTCGAGGTCGCCGGCCAGCGGCGCACCGAGGTCTGAGCGAGCCTCCGGCGAGCACCCGCCCGGGGACGCCTGTCGAGTTTCGTCTCACGACGCGACGAACGTCGACATGGATCGTGGGCGCGGGCACCCTCACGCGCCGCGGCGGACCTCGAAGCGCAGCTCGATCATCCCGCTGGGCCGCGGCAGCGACGCAGTGAGACGCATCGGCGGGCCGGGCAGCGGGCGCTCCAGCAGCGGCTTGCCGGCGCCCAGCACGACGGGCACGACCGTCACCACGACCTCGTCGAGCAGCCCTGCGTCGGCGAACTGCGACGCCACGCCGCCACCGCCGACGACCCACAGCGCGCGGTCGCCGGCCGAGGCGATCATCTCGTCAAGGCCGCCGTTGAACCGGACGTCCTGGCCCTCCGGGATCGCCAGGTCGCGCGAGGTCAACACCCAGTACGGCTTGCCCGGGTACGGCCAGTCGCCGCCGTGCTCGAGGAGCCACTCGTAGGTCACCGAGCCGCTGACCAGCGCGCCGACCTGCGCGTAGAACTCGTCGTAGTCCTGCGGCCAGCCGCTGCCGACGACCTGCACGTCGGGGCCGGGCGGGACGGCCTCGAAACCGATCAGCCAGTCGAGGTCGTCGTCCGGGTCGGCGATGTAGCCGTCGAGCGACATCGCGGCGTAGTACACGACCTTGCTCATCGCGCCCACGGTACGCGTCGACCCGGAGGGCTCGGGCCGCCGCGCCGCGCCGGCCCAGCCCATACGCTGACGGGCCGTTTGGACGCCCGGCCACGAAAGGACTCGACCCATGGACGCCGCCGCCATCAAGACCGCCAAGAAGGCCCTGCCGATGATGTGGAAGATCTCGCGCATCGGCAAGGCCCTCGACACGCTGCCCGAGATCGCCGAGCCGGGCGAGACGATGAAGGTCGTCGTGCCCACCCAGACCTGGAGCGACGACCCGGACGCCGTCGAGACCGCGTACATGCTCGTCGGCACCGACCGGCGCCTCATCGTGCTGCGCGCCGGCCTGCGCGGCGCAAAGGACGTCGTCGCGGTCGGCTACAGCGAGGTGCAGCTCACGCCCGACCCGAAGAAGGCCGACAAGATCGGCCTGGTCGTCGACGACCTGTCGCTGCGCCTGTCGGGTCCCAAGGACCGGATCGCGACGCTGCTCGAGCTCGCCGCGGCCGCGTAGCCGACATCTTCCCCACTCC
>JBDZVZ010000002.1:63012-120231 GCA_040255945.1 Solirubrobacterales bacterium
CCGCGTTGGGGGTGTAGGGATTCGTCAGCGGGTCCACGCCTGCGAGATTGCGCGAGTTGGACAACGTCATCTGGACGTTGTAAAGCGCTCTAACCGCGGAAACGCGACAGGCTCGCTGGCCCACCACGGCGAGAACCCCGCCGGGGCGGGGTTCTCAAGAGGTGGAGACGGCGGGAATTGAACCCGCGTCCGCGATCGCGCCTGAGTGGCTTCTACGAGCGTAGTCGGCGCTCTGATCTCGTCTCCCGGTTGCCGCACCGACAGGGTTCCGGGAGACCAGCCTCCTGAAAGATGTCCCCGGATTGGCAGAGGCGGACCTCCCCGGGTGAGCCGGCATGTCTGATCCCGAAGCCCCGGCGGCCGGCAGGCCGGGGGCGGGACCTCACTCACCTAGAGCTAACTAGGCAGCGAGGGCGTACTCGTGAGAGTCCGCACGTATGGTTTTCCCGGTGTTTTACGAGGCCTCCGGGACCTCGGCTCGCGACCACCCCTGCGGAACCGACCACGTCGAAGCCTGTCGTCCCCAGGGATATGTCGCCGCCCATTGTAGCCGCCGATCGGGCCCGGCGAACGACGATTGCAGATTGCAAGCCATGCTCTCTACCCTGGGCCCATGCCCTATCGCCCGTTCGCCGACCAGAACTGCTCGATCGCCGGCGCGCTCGGCGTCATCGGCGAGCGCTGGACGCTGCTCGTCCTACGCGAGGTCCTGCTCGGCCGCCGCCGCTTCCGCGAGATCCAGCGCGGCACCGGCGCGGCGACGAACATCCTCAGCGACCGCCTCCAGACGCTCGTCGAGCGGGACGTCCTCGAGCGCGTCGGGCCCGACGACGGCGGCGCCGACCACGTCGAGTACCGGCCGACCGCCAAGGGCCGCGACCTCGTGCCGGTCCTGCTGGCGCTCCTGGAATGGGGCGACAAGTATGAGTGCCCCGCCCCCGGGCCGCCGCGCGTCGCCGTCCATGAGGCCTGCGGCCACGACGCGCATCCGCACCTCGTCTGCTCGCACTGCGGCGAGACCCTGACGCCCGGCGACGTCTTCATGCGCCCGGGCCCGGGCGCCGACGCCGCGCAGGCGGCGGAACCGCGGCTGCCGGCGGCCTGAGGCGACGCGCGTCTGTCCGGTGTCGCCCTGACCGCACACGACAGACGCGCGCCCGCCGGGCCGCCGCCCGTGGGCGCCGTATCGTGTCGCCCATGAGCACGACCGCACTGGAGAGCGTCGCCTGGGATCTCGAACCCCTCGTCGACGGTGACGGCGAGGCCGGCGCCGACCGGCTGCTGGACGAGGCCCAGCAGCGGGCGACCAAGCTGGCCGAGCGCTACGCGGGCAAGCTCGCCGAGATCACCCCCGACGACTTCGCGGCCGCCGTCGAGGAGCTCGCGGGCCTGAGCGAGGCCGTCGGCCGCGTCGGCTCCTACGCGTCGCTGCGCTTCAGCGTCGACACCGCCGACCCCGCCAACGGCGCGCTGCTGCAGCGCGTCCAGGAGCGCGGGACCGCGATCGAGACCACCCTGCTGTTCTTCGAGCTCGAGTGGGCCGCGCTGGACGACGCACGCGCCGAGGAGCTGCTGGCCGCCGACGGCCTCGACCGCGCCCGCCACCACCTGCGCACCGCCCGCCGCTACCGGCCGCACCTCCTCACCGAGCCCGAGGAGAAGATCATGGCCGAGAAGTCGGTCACCGGCCGGGAAGCCTGGTCGCGCCTGTTCTCCGAGGTGACGAGCGCGATCGAGGTCGAGCTCGACGGCGAGGACGAGGCGGTCGCCCTCGACGTCGCGCTCGCTCGCCTCACCTCGCCGGACCGCGAGCTGCGCGCCCACGTCGCCCAGCGCGTCACCGACGCCCTGCAGCCGACGCTGCGCGTGCGCGCGTTCATCTTCAACACGCTGCTGGCCGACAAGGCCACCGACGACCGCCTGCGCCGCTTCCCGACCTGGCTCTCCTCGCGCAACCTCTCCAACGAGGCCAGCGACGAGTCGGTCGCCGCGCTCGTCGAGGCCGTCCGCGACAGCTACGAGATCCCGCGCCGCTGGTACCGCCTCAAGGCGCGCCTGCTGGGGCTCGACCGCCTGGCCGACTACGACCGCATGGCCTCGGTCGGCGGCGAGGAGCCGAGCTTCGAATGGGACGAGGCGCGCGGCATCGTCCTGGACTCCTTCGGCGCGTTCTCCGACGTCATGGCCGACGGCGCCCGGCGCTTCTTCGACGAGCGCTGGATCGACGCGCCCGTGCGCCCCGCCAAGCGCGGCGGCGCCTTCTGCGCCTACACCGTGCCCAGCCAGCACCCGTACGTGCTGCTGAACTACACCCACAAGCGCCGCGACGTGCTGACGCTCGCCCACGAGCTCGGCCACGGCCTGCACGCCTACCTGGCGATCGACCGGGGCGTCTTCGAGCAGCACACGCCGCTGACGGTCTGCGAGACCGCGTCGGTGTTCGGCGAGACGCTCGTCTTCGGCCGCCTGCTCGACGAGGCGCAGACGCCGGAGTCGCGCCTGGCGCTGCTGGCCGAGAACATCGAAGGCTCGATCGCCACCGTCTTCCGCCAGGTGGCGATGAACCGCTTCGAGGAGCTCGCCCACACCGAGCGCCGCGAGCGCGGCGAGCTGTCGGTCGACCGGATCGGCGAGCTGTGGGCCGATTCCCAGGAGGAGCTGCTCGGCGACGCGGTGCAGGTCACCGACAACTACCGCTGCTGGTGGTCCTACGTCCCCCACTTCATCGGCTCGCCGGGCTACGTGTACGCCTACGCCTACGGCCAGCTGCTGGCCCTGTCGGTCTACGGGCGCTACCTGGCCGAGGGCGACGCGTTCGTGCCCAAGTACCTCGACATGCTCGCCGCCGGCGGCTCGAAGGCCCCCGAGGACCTCGCCGCGATCGCCGGCCTGGACCTCACCGACCCGGGCTTCTGGCGCTCGGGGCTGGACCTCGTGCGCGGCCAGCTCGAGCAGGCCGAGGCGGCCGCCGAGACCGTGCTGGCCGGCTGACGGAACGCGTATCCGGACGCGTCACACTGTGGGCGTGAACGAGAACCGCTGGCTGCCGCCGGTCGCGGCGACCCCGCCCCCGGCGGCGGCGCCCGAGCCGCCGATCGTCCCCGACCCGGTGCCGGACCCCGACCGGCGCCAGTCCTGGCTGGGCCGGCTCGTCGCACCGCTCATCGCGCTCGTCGCGTTCGCCGGCAAGTTCAAGACCGTCCTGCTCGCGCTGACGAAGGCGAAGTTCCTCGTGAGCTCCGGCTCGATGCTCGTCTCGGTCGCCGCCTACGCGACGATCTGGGGCTGGCAGTTCGCCGTCGGCTTCGTGCTGCTGCTGCTCGTCCACGAGTACGGGCACGTCATCCAGCTGCGCCGCGAAGGCATCCGCGACGCGAGCGCGCCGATCTTCATCCCGTTCCTCGGCGCCCTCATCTGGGCCAAGTCGCTGGGCGAGAACGCCGCGGCCGAGGCGCGCACCGCGCTGGCCGGGCCGATCATCGGCTCGGTGGGCGCCGCCGTGTGCGCCGGCATCTACCTGCTGACCGGCGACGAGTTCTTCCGCGCGCTCGCGTTCACCGGGTTCTTCCTGAACCTCTTCAACCTGCTGCCCGTGGGCTTCCTCGACGGCGCGCGAGCGGCGGCGGCGATGAGCCCGTGGCTGTGGCTGCTGGGCGTGTTCGGGATCGTGACGCTCATCCTCGTCTGGCCCAACCCCTTCATCATCCTCATCGGGATCCTGTCGATCTGGGAGACCTACCGGCGCTTCAAGGAGTTCCGCGCCGGCGGCGAGGCGGTGGAGAAGTACTATGGGATCGGCAAGCGCGACCGCATCCTCATCTCGGTCACCTACCTGGCGCTCATCGCGGTCCTGACGATCGCCATGGACGTCACGCACCTCGAGCGCGCGCTCTAGGCGTCCGGCAGCCGCACGGTCAGAAAGCGCGGCCGGTACAGCAATCCGTCGGTCCAGGCGGCGTCGCCATTGACGTTGTAGGACAACAGCAGGGCGTCCGGGTCAGCCGGGTCGACGAACTGCGAGTGCACGAGCGCGTTGTAGGTGTACGCGGTCGGCCCGGGGTCGGGGACCGTCGCGATGATCGTGGCGTCGGTCCACGGCCCCGCCGGGTTGGCCGCGTGGTAGGCGGTGACCTGGCGGCCGAGCACCGCGTCCTGGGTCACGAGCGCCCAGCCGCCGTCGGACGCGGGCAGGACCGTCAGCTGGTTGGCGACGGCGGGCAGCAGCGCCACGCTGTCGGCCGGGTCGTCGCTCCAGCCGTCGGCGGTCCGAAACGACCACGGCGCGTCGAGCTCATCGCGCGGCACGCGCGCTACGTGCAGGTCGTGGTTCCAGGTGCCGCCACCGACGCCGTAGATGTAGGTCCAGCCGTCGTCGGAGGCCAACCCCGCGCCGTAGAGGACGCCCGCGGGCGTCGGCAGCACGCGGTTGGAGCGCAGGCGCAGGTCGGGCAGCGAGAAGGCGGCCAGCTGCGTCCCGGCCACCGCAAAGTCCCACGGGCCCGGCCCGGTCCGGCGGATGCGCGTGTAGAAGACCCGCAGCTCGCCGCCGACGACCATCGGGGCGCCCGGCCACAGCCACCGGTCGCTCTCGCCGGTCGTGACGATCGCCGCCGGCGCGGCCGGCGTGCCCTCCAGCAGCGTCGTCGCGCACGCTCCCTCCTGGACGAGCATGCTGTTGCGCACGATGCTCCAGCCGGGCGCGCGGGTGGCTGAATCCTGCATGTCACCGACGAACGTGTCGCCGAACAGCCACAGGTCGCGGCCGTCGGGCAGGCGGATCGACCAGGTGCCGTCCCCGCCGGTCCAGCCGTGGTCGAGCTGGGCGAAGAACGCGGTGAACCGGTCAGGTTGCGTGGCCAGCGTCGCGGGCGCGTCGGCGCAGGAGCGCGCGGTCCAGCGCCCCGGCTGCGGCGCCGGCGGTGGAGGCGGCGGGCTCGGCGGCGGGACCGGGGCGGGAACCGGATCGGGTGCCGGCGCGGGCGGGGGCAGCGGCTCGGGCACGAGCGCGGGTGCGGGCGGTTCGGCCGGCGCCGAGGGCACGGGCGTCGGCGCGCGCAGGCGCACGCGGGCCGCCGCGCACCTGCGCGACGCCCGCGCACAGGCCAGCAGCCACCAGCGTCCGGCCCTCAGCCGGGGCGTCCGGACGCGCACGGTCGACGCCCGCCGCCCCCGCCGGGTCGGCAGACGCACCGTGCGCAGATGCCGGTCGCGGGCGCTGCGGCGCCGGTCGGTCGACAGCCACAGGGAGTACCGCCCTCGCTGACGGACGGTCACCCGGACGGTGTAGGTCTTGCCCGCGGTCCAGGTGGTCACCGCGGGCCTGACCACGACCGGCGCCGAGCGCGCCTGCGCGACCGCGACGCCCACGCCGGCGACGGCGACGGCGGCGGCGGCGGCGGCGGAGAGGATGAGCGCGATCAGACGCACGGCACCGGAACGCGCTCACACGCCTGAACGTTTCGCCGACCCCGGCCGGCGCGCGCCGAGGCGATGCGTGCGCGCCGCCCGGGTCATCGCCCGCTCAGCGATTCGCCTCGCGCAGCGCCCGCTGCAGGTCGCGCTGCGTCTCGCGCTTCTTGATCGCCTCGCGCTTGTCGAAGCGGTCCTTGCCCTTGGCCAGCGCGATCTCGACCTTCGCCCGGCCGTCGGGCGAGAAGTACAGCCGGGTCGGCACGAGCGTCAGCCCGCGCTCGACGGCCTTGCCCGCCAGGCGGTCGATCTCGCGCCGGTGGGCGAGCAGCTTGCGCGGCCGCTCGGGCTCGTGGTTGTCGCGCGCAGCCGGGCCGTAGGGCGGGATGTGGACGTTGTTGAGCCACAGCTCCCCGTCGCGGATGAGCGCGAAGCCGTCCTTGAGCTGGGCGCCGCTCTCGCGCAGCGCCTTGACCTCGGTGCCGCGCAGCACGAGGCCGCACTCGAGCTTGTCGAGGAACTCATAGCGGTGCGACGCCTGCCGGTTGGTCGCCACGTCGCCCGGCGCGACCTTGCGCTTCTTGCCCTTGGCCATGCGGCGCTCAACTGTAGTCGGCGGTCGACAGCTCGACCCGCCCGCGCGGCGCCTCGACGCTGCGCACGACGACGTCGAGCCGGTCGCCGATCCGGATCGTCTTGCCGGACCCCGAGCCCTGCAGGATCGTGCCGAGCTCGTTGAGCTCCCACCAGTCGCCGCGCAGACGACGCGCCGGCAGGAAGCCCTCATAGCCGTCGCCGAACGCCATGAACGCGCCCGCGCCGACGAGGCCGACGACCTCGGCCTCGAAGCCGCGGTCCAGCTCGCCCTCGTGGAGCCGGCGGTCCAGCAGGAAGGCGCGCGCGATGTCGTCGGCGCCGCGCTCGATGCCCATCGCGTCACGCTCGCGGCCCGACGTCCAGTCAGCGGCCTCGTCGAGCCGGTTGGCGCGCGGCGCGTCCTCTCCGCCGCCGACCGCGCTGAGCAGCGCGCGATGGCAGACGAGGTCGGGGTAGCGGCGGATCGGCGACGTGAAGTGGCAGTAGGCGGTCGAGTGCAGGCCGGCGTGGCCGCGGTTCTCGGGCGAGTAGCGCGCCTGCTTGAGCGCGCGCAGGACCAGCGACGTGAACCCGAGCCGGCCCACCCCCTTGCGGCGGGTGACCTCGCGGGCCACCAGCTGCGAGCACTCCGCGACGAGCTCGGCCGCCTCGGCCGGGGCGATCGTCTCCCCCGCGGGCGGGGTCGGCACCCCGAGCGAGGCGAGCTGCTCGAGCAGCCGCCGCGCGCCCGCCGGCTCCGGTCGCTCGTGGATCCGGTAGAGGGTGGGCACCTGACGCTCGCTCAGCAGCCGGGCCACGGCCTCGTTGGCGGCGATCATGAGGTGCTCGATGAGCTGGTGGGACTCGGTCTGCACCGACCGCACGACGTCGCTGACGTGGCCGCCGCCGTCGAAGGCGAACTCGGGCTCGGTCGACTCGACCGCCAGCGCGCCCGCCGCCTCGCGCCGCTGGCGCAACGCCGCCGCCGCGGCCCGCGCGGCCGCCAGCGGCTGCGCCCACGGATCCTCCGCCCGCTGCGCCCCGGCGAAGATCCGGTCGACCTGTTCGTAGTCCAGGCGGGCGTCGGAGCGGATGCGTGAGCGGTAGAACGCGCTGCGCACGACCTCCGGACCGGACAGGTCGAGCTCCACAGTGACCGTGTAGCGCTCCTGGCCGGGCACGAGCGAGCAGGCGCCGTTGGACAGCACCTCGGGCAGCATCGGCTCGACGGCGCCCGGCACGTAGACCGACGTGCCGCGCCGGTAGGCCTCCCGGTCGACCGGCGAGCCCGGCCGCACATAGGCGCTGACGTCGGCGATGTGGACCCAGACCCGCCAGCGGCCCTCGCCGAGCGCCTCGGCCGAGATCGCGTCGTCGAAGTCCTTCGCGGTCGCCGGGTCGATCGTGAACGTCGGCAGCTTGCGCAGGTCGCGGCGGTTGGCGAGGTCGCCGTCGACGCGCTCGACCGCGTCCTTGGCCGCCCGCTCGACGCCGGCAGGGAACGACCGCCGCAGGCCACGGTCGTGCATGAACGCCTCGATGACGTCCCGGGCGACGTCGGGACGCCCGAGGACCTTGACGACCTTCGCGTGGCCCCGGCTCCGACCCCCGCGCCCCGCGCGCCCCGCGCGCACGAGCACGAGCTGCCCGGGCCGGGCGCGGCCGGGGTCCACGGGGATGCGGCCGCCGTGGCCGCGGCTGCGCTCGAAGAACGGCTCGGCCACGGCCAGCCGGCCGCGCCGGGCCAGCAGCCCGACCGAGAAGCCGTCGGCGCCGTTCACTTCACCTTGGCCGACAGCGTGCGCAGCGCGGCGTCGAGCGCCTCGTCGCGCTTGGGCGTCTTCGGGTCGTCGGCCGCTTTGACGTCGGGCTTCAGCCCGCTGCCCGGCTTCGTCCCCGCCCCGCCGAGGTTGCGCCCGTCGGGCGTGAAGTACTGGCCGGCGGTGAGGTCGAGCGCCCCGCCGTCGGGCATCATGATGAGCTGCTGGAAGACGCCCTTGCCGTACGTGCGGGTGCCGACGAGGGTCGCCCGGTGGTGGTCCTGCAGCGCGCCCGCGACGATCTCGGCGGCCGAGGCGGTGTTGCGGTCGACGAGCACGACGAGCGGGATGTTCGGCGCGCTGGGCGAGCCGGTCGCCTCGAGCGTGTGGGCGGGCACGGTGCGCCCCTTCGTCGTGACGATGTCGCCCTTCTTGATGAACTCGCTGGCGACGTACTGGGCCTGGGTGACGAGCCCGCCCGGGTTGCTGCGCAGGTCGAGGACGATGCCGCGGGCGCCGCGGTGGCCGGTGCGCTCGATCGCCCGGCGCAGCTGCTCGCTGACGTCGTCCTGGGTGAACGACGCCAGGCGGATGACCGCGTACTTCGTGTTCTTGTAGGTGCGCACGGTCGAGGCGACCGACGGGACGGTGATCTCGCGGCGGACGAGCTCGACCGTGCGCGCATCGCCGTCGCGCGCGACGCGCAGCGTCACCGGCGTGCCGTCCGGGCCCTTGACGAGCGCGACCGACTCGGCCTGGGTGCGGCCCTTCAGGCTCTTGCCGCCGGCCGCCACGATGACGTCGCCGTGCTGGAGCCCGGCGCTCTTGGCCGGCGAGCCGTCGTAGACCTCGAGGATGCGCAGCCCCTTCGGGTCGCTGCCGACCGCGACGCCGACCCCGGTGAACTGCTGGGCCTGCTGGTGCTGGAACTGCTGGTACTCCTGCGCGTTGAGGTAGCGGGAGTACGGGTCGTGCAGGCGCTCGACCATGCCGTGGATCGCCTTGTCGGCGAGCTCCTCGCGCGGCACCTTGACGTAGTAGGTCTCGGCGACGGTGTCGAGCGCCCGATTGAACGCGCGGGTGTCCTGGTCGCCGACGAGCGGGTTGCGGATGACGTCCGGCAGTCCGCTCGGATGCCCGCCGACGTAGATGCCGATGGCCAGCAGGCCCAGGACGAGCACGGCGGTGACGAGCGCGCGACGGATCATTGCGCTGTGCAGGGTACGAGGCGGCGGAGCAAGGGAGCGCCCAGTCGTCGCGAGCCGCGAGTTTCGCCCCCCAGGGCGAACACTCGCTGAAGGAAGGCGAGCGCTCTGCGCGAGTCCTTCCTCAGACGCGCAGGAACTTGCGCAGCGACAGGCTCGACCCCGTCCCGGCGACGGCGATGCTCGCGGCGAGCAGCAGGAAGGCCAGCAGCGCGTAGCTGATCGTGCGCGGGGCGGCGATGAGCGCGAAGTCGCTGGCCAGCGGGTCGAGGAACGCGACCTTGCCGACGCCCAGCAGGATGACCGCCATGCCCCCGCCCAGGGCGCCGAGGGCGACGCCCTCGATGACGAACGGCCAGCGGATGAACGAGTCGGTCGCGCCCACGAGCTTCATGACCTCGACCTCGCGCCGGCGGGCGAAGAGGCTCAGGCGGATCGTGTTCGAGATGAGCAGCACCGAGGCGACGACGAGCAGGATCGCCAGCAGCGCCATCGAGAGCTTCACGACCCGCGTCGCGGTGAGGATCTTGCTCGTCTCGTCCTTGCGGTTCTTGACCGTGTCGATCGAGCCGTCGATCGGGGTGCGGCCGCCCGCGACGCCGACCGGGATGAGCTCGTCGCGGAGCTTGAGCGCGTTGTCGGGCTTGTCCGGGGTGACGCGGAACGTGTCGGGCAGCGGGTTGGTGCCCAGCAGCTGGTAGGCCTCGGGGTTGCGCTTCTTCTCCTGCTCGTAGGCCTGCTGCTTGGAGACGAACTGCACCTTGCCGACATGGTCGACCTTGCTCGTCAGCAGCGCGTGGACGCGGTCGACGTCGGCCTTCTTGGCGTCGCGCTTGAGGTAGACGTCGACCAGGACGCGGCCGCGCACCTCGTTGGCCGCCCCGGTCGTCGCCTGGACGATCGGGATGAAGACGCCGAGCACGAGCATCGTCACGAGCACCGACGCCATGGCCGCGAAGCTCGGGATGGCGTTGCGCGAGATCGAGCGCAGCGCCTCCTTGACGAAGAACCCGGGCCTCATCGCTCGTTCCCCTCGTCGAGCGGGAAGATGTCGTCGAAGGCTGCGCCAGGCTCTGCCGGGCCCGACGTGGGCTGGCCTTCGATGCGGTCAAATTCGTCGCGGACCCGCTTGGGCTCCGGCGCCGGCTCGCGCAGCAGCGCGCCGAACTCGGCGGTGCTCATGTCGCGCGGCGCGTAGAGGCCGCCGTGCTCGTCGCGGACGATGCGGCCGCCCTGCAGCTCGATGACGCGGCGGCGCATCCGGTCGACCATCGTCGCGTCGTGGGTGGCGACGATGACCGTCGTGCCGGTGCGGTTGATCCGGTACAGCAGCTGCATGATCCCGACCGAGGTCTCCGGGTCGAGGTTGCCGGTCGGCTCGTCGGCCAGCAGCAGCGGCGGATGGTTGACGAACGCGCGGGCGACCGCGACGCGCTGCTGCTCGCCGCCCGACAGCTGGTCGGGGAAGTTGTGGATCTTCGTCGACAGGCCGGTGAGGCGCAGGATGTCCGGCACCTTGGCGCGGATCTCCTTGCGCGACGAGCCGGTGACCTGCAGCGCGTAGGCGACGTTGTCGTAGACCGTGCGATCGGGCAGGAGCTTGAAGTCCTGGAAGACGATGCCGATGTTGCGCCGGTAGAACGGCACCTTCTTGCGCGTGATCTCGGTGAGGTCGCGGCCCGCGACCTTGAGGACGCCGCCGGTCGGCTCGATCTCCTTGATGAGGAGCTTCATGAGCGTCGACTTGCCGGCGCCCGTCGAGCCGACGAGGAAGACGAACTCGCCGCGCTGGACCGAGAACGTCGCGTTCTCGAGCCCGCCGTTGTTGGGCCCGTAGGACTTGGAGACGCCGCGGAACTCGATGACCGCGGGGGCGCGATCGCCGGGCGCGGCGGCGCGCTCGAGCTCCTGCTTGTGGCGTTCGACAATGGCCATGACCTTCGCGAGGTTAGCTGCGCCGAGGCCGATCCCTGCCGGTGCGAGCGCACCTGCAAGCTAGATTGCGAGGGTGCCTTCGATCTCCACCGAGACCCTCGCCAACGGCCTGCCGGTGCACCGCATCGGCCTCGACGGGACCCGCGCGGTCACGATCCTGGTCGCCTTCGACGCCGGCGCGCGCACCGAGCGCCCCGAGGAGAACGGGATGGCCCACTTCCTGGAGCACCTCGTGTTCAAGGGCGGTGAGAAGTTCGACCACTACAAGAAGGTCAACGAGACCGCCGAGCGGATGGGCGGCACGCTGAACGCCTACACCTCGCACGACCTGGTCGCCTTCCACATCACGGTCAGGGCCGAGGCGGCGATGGAGGCGCTCGACCTGCTCAGCGACTTCGTCGGGCGACCGAAGCTCGACGCCGACGAGCTCGACCGTGAGCGCGGCGTCGTCATCCAGGAGATCCAGCGCTACAAGGACCAGCCCGCCTCGGTCGCCGAGGAGCTCATCGACCGCGCCGCGTTCGGCGAGCACCCGCTCGGGCGCACTGTCCTGGGCCCCGAGGAGCACCTGCGGACGTTCAGCCGCGACGGGATCGTCGCGTTCCGTCAGCGCCGCTGGGCCGGTGAGCGCGGCGGCGCGTTCCTGGCCGGCAACGTCGACCACGTCGACGACGGTGGCGCCGTCGCCGAGCTGCTCGGCCGCTTCCCCACCCTGTCCGCCCCCGAGGGCTACGACGCCGCCCCCGCCCTGCGCACCGACACGCTCGTCGAGCAGCGCGACACCAACCAGTCGCATCTGCGGCTCATGTACGCGCCGGCGATCGACGCCACCGACCTGCGCCAGCGTGCCGCGCTGACGATCTACGCGACGCTGCTGGGCGGCTCGATGGGGTCGCGCCTGTTCGACGAGATCCGCGAGCAGCGCGGCCTCTGCTACTCGGTGTGGGCGGTCGACCATGTCCTCGCCGACGCGGCGATCCTCCAGCTCGGCGCCGGCCTGGAGTCCGGCAAGACCGGCGAGGCCTACGCCCGCATGCGGGAGATCGTCGCCGAGCTGCACCGCGACGGGCCGACCCAGGAGGAGGTCGACCGGGCCCGCGCCTACGCGGCCGGCCGCCGCGTGCTCGCCTTCGAGAACACGAACGCCGTCGCCCGGCACGCCGCCGCCCAGACGATCGTGTTCGGCGGCGACATCGACCCCGACGGCGCGATCGCCGCGCTGGACGCCGTCACGTTCGACGACGTCGCCGCGGTCGCCCGGGCCGTCGACCCGGAGGCCGCCGCGGTCGCCTGCGTGGGGCCGCACGAGGCCGACGAGTTCTGACCGCCGGGCGTGGCAATGACTGGCGTGGGCGCCCCCGTTCTGCGACAGTGCCGCCCCGAGGGGCCGTGGGAGAACGATGACGGCGAGCACGCCACTCGTGCCTGACCTGGTGAACGCGCGCGAACTGGACCGCTACGTCCAGCGCGTCGACGGCCGCTGGCCGCTTGAGCGCGTCCTGCTCGGGGGCGCGCTGGTCTACGACGCGCAGGGCGGCCCGCCCCAGCGCGAGCGCGGCCCCGAGTACGTCGTCGTGCTCATCTCCGAGCAGTTCGGCGGCGTGCCGTGGCTCGAGCGCGTCTACCACGCCGCCAATCTCTGGGACGCGGCCGAGATGGGCGCGCCCGCCGACGTCCACTGCTACACGCCGGGCGAGTTCGAGCGCAAGCGTGAGGTCCTCCCGGCCCTGCGCCGCGCGCTCGCCCACGGACTCGACTGGCCGGTCGCCCGCCGCTGAGCCCGCAGGCTGGACGCCCGGACGGTTCTCGCGCCCGGTTCGTCAAGCACGGCCCCCCGGGCGGCCGATGACCGCGCCAGCATGCACGCCGCCGCCCGCCTGTTCGCCGTCTCCACCGCGCTGCTGGCCGCCGCCGCCCTGCCGGCGGCCGCCACGGCCGCGCCCGCCACCACCGCGGCGGCGAAGCCCACGGCGACCTCTTCCGGCAAGGCCGCCCTCCGGCTCATGCCCGCCGACTGGCGCAAGCGCTACGCGGTCACGAGCGCCGCGGCCGACCCGGATCGCGACGGGCTCACGAACCTCACCGAGTTCCGGGCCCGCACGAACCCGCGCCGCGCCGACACCGACGGCGACCGCCTGCGCGACGACCGCGAGGACGCCGACCGCGACGGGCTGACGAACCTCATGGAGCAGCGGACCGCCAACGACCCGCGCGACCGTGACAGCGACGACGACGGCGTCCGCGACGGCGCCGAGGGCGCCGGCCAGATCGTCGCCTTCGACGAGGACACGTTCACGTTGACGCTGCGCCTGGCGGCGACCGGGCGGACCGTGCGCGGCGTGCTCGACTGCGGCCAGCTCGACGACGAGTCGGCCGACGACGACTCGCTCGACGACGGCACCGACGACGACGTCGTCGAGGAGGACGGCGACGACCCCGACGCCGAGGACGCCCCCGACGACGAGACCGACGACGAGGTGGACCTCACGGCCGCCTCGGTGCGCTCGATCGCCGGCGCCGACGCCTGCGAGCTCGACCGCGTCCCGGTCGGCGCCTGGGTGACCGAGTCCGAGCTCGACCGCGAGTCCGACCCCGTCCTGTTCGTCAGCGTGACGCTCGCCGGCCGCTGAGCGGCGGGCGCGGTCAGGACCTCGTCGCGGCCGCCGACGGCGCCGGCGACGTCGGTGCGACGGCCGCCGGCACCTGCGGCGTGGGCTCGCCGCGCTCGATCCGCCGGCGCTCGGTGTTGGCGACCATCTCGAACGACGCCCGGCAGGAGCCGACGCGCACCGCCCGCGGCGTGAACGGGCGCGAGAGGCGGCCCAGGAGCGTCACCGCCCGAAACCGGGCCTCCTGGAAGCGCGTCCAGCGCAGCCCGTAGAGCTCGCGCACGCGCGGCGGCAGCGAACCGAGCATGACGAGGTCGTGGACGCGCTTGGCGCCTTGCAGGTGGGCGGGCATCGGGATCTCGAACGCCGACGCGTGGCCCATGTAGCGCGCCTCGTCGGTGAGGTGGAGGTCGTCGCCGGCGAGTTGGGCGTCGAACCAGGCCCGGAACGCCGGGTAGCTGCCGGGGGCGGTGGCCCGCGGCATGCCGAAGAGCTCGGCGAAGCGGACGTAGTCCTGCCAGAGCGCTTCGCGCTCGTCGTCGCGCAGCCGGCGGACGAGCAGGTCGTGGAAGCAGATCGCCGAGTCGACCATGACGGCGATCGTCCACAGCATGAGCTCGGGGTCGAACGCCGAGTAGGGCGTGCCGGCCGGATAGGCGGGGCCGGCGTCCTCGGGCAGGACGCCGACGACGCGGCGGTGCATGCCCTCGACGGCCTTCAGGACGCGGTCGGCCTCCTCGCGGTCGCCGAACATGACCGCCTCGAACATCTTGCCGGTGTGCGAGAGGCGCTTGAACGGCGACAGCTTGTGGTGCGAGTGCTCGCTGGTCCCCAC
This sequence comes from Solirubrobacterales bacterium, assembly GCA_040255945.1. Classification (GTDB taxonomy): domain Bacteria; phylum Actinomycetota; class Thermoleophilia; order Solirubrobacterales; family Solirubrobacteraceae; genus Baekduia. Next base: position 77,342 of record JBDZVZ010000002.1, read on the forward strand.
GTAGTTCAGCGGCTTCAGCGCGCCGATGCACAGGGCGCGCTGCCCGTAGTGCAGGCCGACCGCCCGCTGCTCGTGGACGCGGCGCAGCGTCGAGCTGCCCCGCGGGAAGTAGCCATCGCCGCCCATCCGACCTCCGACACACCGACTAGGAAACGTGCGTTGTCAGTTTGACGGGGCCGGCGGACGACGTCAAGCTCAGAGGGGCTGCTTCGGCGTGTGCGCCGCGACCCGCGCCTGCATCTCCTTGACCTCCTGGAGCGTGTGCTGCTCGTCGTCGATGTTGCGCTGCAGCACCTTGGCAACGTCGTCGCGGCCCATGGCCATCGCGTTGATGATGAGGTTCTCGTAGACCGCGATCTCGTGGTGCTCGACCTCGGTGGCGCTCTGCAGGAGGATCGAGTCGACGATCGCCTCGTCGGTCTTCTTGGCGTTCATCTTGCCCTCCTTGTCGAGGGCCTGCATCGCCGGGCACGCCGAGTCGTCGACCTGCCAGCCCATGAGCCGGAACGCCTCCTCGACGTTGCGGATGTGGCTCTCCGTCTCGTCGTGGTGGTGGCGGAAGAGCTGGGCGACCTGCGGATCCTGCGCCTCCTCGGCGTTCTTCTCGAGGATGCCGAGGCTGATCTGCTCCATCTTCAGCGTGGCGCCGAGCTGGTAGTTGTAGGCCTCTTCCGGCGTGTTGAGACGCTCGAACACGGGGGATCTCCTTCGTTTGGGGTCCCCCTCGCGCTACCCGCGCCGCCGACGCGACGATTCGCCCGCCGCGGTCGCGCGGACGTCGAGCGCTACGCGGCGGCGAAGCGCTTGCGCGAGCGCTCGCGCGCCTTGGCCGCCTCGACCTCCCGGTCCTTCGGCGGGGCGCTCGTCACGAGGCTGTCGAGCAGCCGCCGCGAGACCGCGGCGACCTCGTCGACCGCGCGCTCGAACGCCTCGGCGTTCGCCTGCGACGGCTTCGTCGACCCGCTGATCTTGCGCACGTACTGGAGCGCGGCGGCACGGACCTCGTCCTCGGAGGCCGGCGGGTCGAAGTTGTGCAGGGTGCGGATGTTCCGGCACATGGGCCGCAGCGTGCCACGCATCGAGGGACGACTCAACCACCCATGCGGTGGTTCAGTCGTCCCTCGACGCGCCGGAGGTGCTCAGCCGATGGCCACCATGCGCTCGATCGGCAGCTTCGCCCGCTCGGCGAGCACCGGATCGACCTTCACGACGCCCGACATGTCCCGCAGGCAGTCGCGGAGCTTCGGCAGCGTGATCATCTTCATGAACCGGCAGGTGGCGCGCTCGTTGGCGGCGACGAACTCGACGTCCGGGGCGGCCATCTGCAGCTGGTGCAGCATGCCGGTCTCGGTCGCGACGATCGCCGTGCCGTCCTTGCCGGAGCGGCCGCGCGCGTACTCGATCATCCCGCCGGTCGAGAGCATGTGCACGCCCTCGGAGTCGACGTCGCCGGAGGCCACGTACTCCATGACCTGCGTCGAGCAGCCGCACTCCGGGTGGATGAGGAAGTCGGCGCCCGGATGGTCGGCGCGCATCGTCGTGATGTCCGCCGGGCGGATGCCGGCGTGCACGTGGCACTCGCCGTCCCAGACGTGCATCTTCGTCCCCGTCGTCTTCTCGACGAAGGCGCCCAGCCACATGTCCGGGCCGAAGAGGATCTCGACGTCGGCGCCGTGCTCGGCCCGGATGTGCTCGACGACCTTGACGGCGTTCGACGAGGTCACGCAGTAGTCGGTGAGCGCCTTGACCTCGGCCGTCGTGTTGACGTACATGACGGTGACGGCGCCCGGGTGCTTGGCCTGCCAGGCGGCGAGCTGCTCGGGGCTGATCGAGTCGGCCAGCGAGCAGCCGGCGTCCAGGTCCGGGATGAGGACCGTCTTGTCCGGCGACAGGATCGAGGCGGTCTCGGCCATGAAGTGGACGCCGCAGAACGCGATGACGTCCGCTTCGACCTCGGCGGCCTTGCGGCTCAGGCCCAGCGAGTCGCCCACGTAGTCGGCGACGGCCTGGACCTCAGGCACCTGGTAGTTGTGGGCCAGGATGACGGCGTTGCGGGCCGCGGCGAGCTCGCGGATCTCGGCGCTGAGGGCGTCGATCTCCTCGGGGGCCAGGGCCTTGGGGGCCTCGGGGGTGGAGGCCATGGGGAGGTTCATGGCAGGCGCTCCAAGATGAGGGAGAGGTCGAGTGCGGGGGCGGAGTGGGTCAGCGCTCCGACCGAGATGAAGTCTACCCCCGTCTCGGCCGCGGCCCGGACCGTGTCGAGGTCGATGCCGCCGCTGGCCTCGAGCTCGGCCCGGCCGCCGACATCGGCGACGATGGCGCGCATCTCGTCCGGGGTCATGTTGTCGATCAGGATCCGGGGCGCCCCGGCGGCGAGCGCCTCGGCGACCTCCTCAGCCGTCTCGCACTCGACCTCGAGCGCCATGTCGGGGAACCGCTCACGGGCGGCCCGCACGGCCGGGCCGACCCCGCCGGCCGCCTCGACGTGGTTCTCCTTGATGAGGACCATGTCGAACAGGCCGAACCGGTGCGACGTGCCGCCGCCGGCCACGACCGCGGCCTTCTCGAGCGGCCGCAGCGTCGGCGTCGTCTTGCGGGTGTCGATGACGCGCGCGCCCGTGCCCTCCACCGCCTTCACGTAGCGGGCGGTGAGCGTCGCGACGCCGCTCAGGCGCTGCAGGAAGTTCAGGGCGGTGCGCTCGGCGAGCAGGATGCCGGCCGCCGTGCCGGCGATCCTGAGGATCGGGGTTCCCGGCTCGTGCCAGACGCCCTCGGGGGCGAGCCGCTCCACGGTCGCTTCGGCGTCGGCCTGGCGGAAGACCTCCTCGGCGACGTCGAGGCCGAAGACGACGCCGGGCGCCTTCTGGGTGATCGTCGCCACGGCGCGCGTCCCCGGCGCGACGGTCGCGGCGGTCGTGACGTCGCCGCCGCCGGCGTCCTCGGCCAGGGCGCGGGCGACGAGGTCGGTGACGAAGGCTGGATCGACGGGCATGGAGACGACGAGGATATGTCCGTGCCCGTGACCGACGCCCTGCCCCTCGACCTCGACGACTGGCTCGCGCGCCCGGCCGTGCGCACCCGGCACCGCCGCGTCGCCCGTACGACGCCGGACGCGCTGTGGGCGGCGGCACGCTCGCTGCGCCTCGACGAGACCGGGGCGCTCGGGCGGCTCGTGCGCTGGCGGATCCCCGGGCTGCCGCACGGGATCACCTTCCAGGGGATGCTGGCGGCACCGCCGTTCGCCCTGCTGGCCGAGGGCGAGCGCTGGTCGGTGTCGGGGCTGGTGGGGCGGATCTGGACGCTGCGGCGCGACTATCCGGTCGTCGACGCGCCTGAGGCGTTCGCGGCCTGGGACGGGCCGGGCACGGTGCGGGTGCTCTTCGCGCACTGGGTCGAGCCGGCCGGCGACGGACGGGCCGCGCTGGTCTCCGAGGCGCGGGTCGCGCCGGTCGACCGGGCGGCGGCGCTGCGCCTGCGCGCCCTGTGGACGGTCGTTGGCCCGTGGGAGCGGCTCATCGGCGGCGAGGGCCTCGCCCGCGCGGCCCGCCACGCGCACCACCCCTGAACCGGGGTCAGACCCGTTCCGTTGCAGCGGCGAGCGAGTGCGGAGACCGCGGGCGATCTCGCTGCAACGGAACGGGTCTGACCCCGGTTTCGAGGCCCGCCAGCGAGGAGACGTCCTCGTAGAGCAGCCGGCCGCGGCGCCGCAGCGCCACGCGCAACTCGCCGGCCAGATGCTGGGCCGCCGCGTCGGGATGGTGGCGGCCCTCGGCCGGCAGGGGGATCGGCAGATGGTGCGGCCGGTTGCCGTTGGCGTGGCCCTCCACCTCGACCGTCGTCCCGTCGAGCGTGCGGCCCGCCAGGCGCCAACCGCGCTCGTCGACGTCCACGGCGCGCAGCGTGCCCGCCACGCCGGCCCGCACGAGCCGCAGGACCCTCCCCCGCGCGGCGACCACCAGCGACGTCGCGTCCACGCCGACCGGCCCGAGCCCCGCACGGCCGCCGGCGAACGCGACGCAGGTGGCCGGGTCGGCCGCGAACGCGTGGCTCTGCCCCCACCACCACCGCTCCGGGAAGCCGCCGTTGGACCAGTTCTTCTCGGCGTAGACCGTCGCCCCGTCGAGGTCGACCTCGTGGCCGCCGACGACCGCGCGGCCGCGCGCCCGCCCCTCCAGCAGCCATGGATGCCAGTACTGGCTGAGCCCGGGCACGGCATGGGCCGAGCCGATTCCGCCGAACGCGCGCCGCCGCGGCCACGCGCGCCGCGGTTCGACGCTGAGCTCCAGGCGCTCGTCGGGGCCGAGGTCGAGCGCGACCGAGCCGCGCCCCGCCCGCAGCGCGTGGCCGACCCGCAGGCCGCCGGCCGGGTCGGCCCGGGCACCGTCGATCGCCGCGCAGGCCGCGAACCCACCGGGATGTCCGGCGAGGCCGACCGTGCCCCAGCGGCGGCCGTCGGCGGCCCGGTTGACCGCCGCCAGCGCGATGACGACCGCGCCGGCGCGGGGCTCGGTGATGCGCCAGAACCAGCCCTCCATCGCGACCCCGTGCGGGCGCACCGGATCGCCGAAGGGCGGGTCGGCCCCGGTGCGGCGGTAGGCGCCGAGCATCGTCCGATCCTCGCATGCTCGTGAAGCGGCGCCACGAACGTCGCTATCATCTGCGCCGCATCGACTGAGATTTCCTTGTCGACCGAAAGCAGAGAACGTGCCTGACTACCCCTCCATCTCCGTTCCGCCCTGCTCCGTCTGCGGCCAGCGCCCCAGCGCCGTCCAGATGGTCGTGGCCACCGTCGCCGGCCGCCAGACCGCCGCGATGTGCGAGGTCTGCGCGCACGAGGTCGTCCAGGGCTTCGAGGCCACGCAGGCTGCGGGCCCCGGGAGCGCGGGCGGGCCGGAGCGCTTCGGTCCGGCCCGGGCCGGCGGACCGCAGTCGGCCGCCACCCGCACGCGCGAGCAGCAGCGCTCGGCCACCCCGGCGCTCGACGAGTTCGGCCGCGACCTCACCCGCGAGGCCGCCGAGGGCCGGATCGACCCGGTCATCGGCCGCGAGCAGGAGATCGCCCAGACCGTCGAGATCCTCGCCCGCCGGCGCAAGAACAACGCCGTCCTCATCGGCGAGGCGGGCGTCGGCAAGACCGCGATCGCGGAGGGCCTCGCGCGCCGCATCGCCGAGCGCGACGTGCCCGACGCGCTCGAGGGCGTCCGCGTCGTCGGACTCGACCTCGGCGGCATGGTCGCCGGCTCGCAGTACCGCGGCCAGTTCGAGGAGCGGCTGAAGACCGTCCTCAAGGAGGTCTCCGACGCCGACGGCCGGATCGTCCTCTTCCTCGACGAGCTCCACACCGTCCTGGGCGCCGGCGGTGCCGAGGGCGCGATGGACGCGGCCAACCTCCTCAAGCCCATGCTCGCCCGCGGCGAGCTGCGGATGGTCGGCGCCACGACGCTGGCCGAGTTCCGCAAGATCGAGCGCGACGCCGCCCTGGCGCGGCGCTTCTCGCCGGTCCTCGTCGAGGCGCCGTCGGTGCCGGAGACCGTCGCGATCCTCCGCGGCCTGAAGGGCGCCTACGAGGAGCACCACGGCCTCACGATCGACGACGAGGCACTGCACGCGGCCGCGCGTCTGAGCGACCGCTACCTCACCGAGCAGCACCTGCCCGACAAGGCCATCGACCTCGTCGACCAGGCCGCCGCCAAGCTGCGGCTGGCTCAGGGCGCGCCGACCGACGTCGCGTCGCTGCGCACACAGCTCGACGAGGCCGTCGCCGCCGAGGAGTACGAGCGGGCCGCCGAGCTCAAGCGGGCGATCGCGGCCGCCGAGCGGCCGTCCGACGACGCCGCGAGCGCGGCCGCGTCCGCCCCGGTCGTCGGCGAGCGCGAGATCGCCGCCGTCGTGGCCGCCCGCACCGGCATCCCGGTCGGCGAGCTCGTCGAGGGCGAGCTCGAGCGCCTGCAGCACCTGGAGGCCGACCTGCACGAGCGGGTCGTCGGCCAGGACGAGGCGGTCGAGAAGGTCGCCGACACGATCCGCCGCGCCCGCGTCGGACTCGCCGAGGCCGACCGGCCGCTGGGCTCGTTCTTGTTCCTCGGCCCGACCGGGGTCGGCAAGACCGAGCTCGTCAAGGCCCTGGCCGAGCGGCTGTTCGCGACCGAGGACGCCCTCGTGCGCATCGACATGTCCGAGTACCGCGAGCCGCACACGGTCGCGCGGCTCATCGGCTCGCCGCCCGGCTACGTCGGCTACGGCGACGGCGGCCAGCTCACCGAGCCCGTCCGCCGTCGGCCCTACAGCGTCGTGCTGCTCGACGAGATCGAGAAGGCCCACCCGGAGGTCTGGAACGTCCTGCTCCAGCTGCTGGACGACGGGCGCCTCACCGACGGCGAGGGCCGCACGGTCGACTTCACGAACGCCGTGGTCGTCATGACGTCGAACCTCGGCGCCGGCAAGGCCAAGCGTGCGCTGGGCTTCACGGCCGCCAGCGCGAGCAGCGCGAGCGCCGGCGGGTCGGCCGAGGGCGATCGGATGCTGGAGGCCGCCAGGGGCGCGTTCCTCCCGGAATTCCTCAACCGGATCGACGAGGTCGTGACGTTCCACGGCCTCGGCGGCGACCAGGTGGAGCGGATCACGCGGATGATCGTCGACCGGGTCGCGGACCGGCTGCGGGCCGAGCGGGGCATCGAGCTCGAGGTCGAGGACGCGCTCGTCGCGAGCCTGGCGGCCGACGGCTTCGACGAGGCGTTCGGGGCCCGCCCGCTGCAGCGCCACGTGCGCCGCACGCTCGAGCGCGAGCTCACCCGCGCGATCCTCGACGGCCGCCTGGCCGAAGGCTCGACGGTGCGGGCGGTGCTCGGCGCCGAGGGCGCGGTCGAGCTGCGGTCACCGGAATAGGCCCCGCCCACCGGGGTCAGACCCGTTCCGTTGCAGCGGAGTTCCGACCCCGCTGCAACGGAACGGGTCTGACCCCGGTGGGTGGCGGGTAGGGCGAGGGCAATGGCGACCGACATCAGCACCGACCGCCTCCGCGAACTGGCGGAGACCCGCCACCCCAGCGGCAAGGTCCTCAGCGTCTTCGTCAACCTCGACCCCCGGCACTTCGCCGCCCCGCCCGCCCGGGCCACCGAGATCAGCTCGGTGCTCGACGAGGCCTCGCGGATGATCCGCGACCACGACGACCTCACCCACCAGGAGCGCGCCGCGCTCGAAGCCGACGTCGAACGGGTCCGCGAACGCCTGCGCAACGGCAGCGACGCCGAGGGCGCCCGCGGCCTGGCGATCTTCGCCTCCGAGCCGGCCGGGCTCTTCGAGGTGCTCAAGCTGCCCCGCCCGGTCCCTCATCGGGTCGGCATCGCCGACAGCCCCTGCGTCGAGCCGCTCGCCCGCATCGGCGCCGGCGAGCTGTGGTGGCTGCTGGTCGTCGACCGCCGCCGCGCCCGGCTGCTGTCGGGAACCGTCGACGGCCTCGTCGAGCTGTGGCGGCGCGACAGCGAGATCCACGGCCAGCACGACCAGGGCGGCTGGTCGCAGGCCCGCTACCAGCGCTCGGTCGACAAGGAGGCCGAGGACCACCTGCGCGCCGTCGACGAGGAGGTCCGCCGCCGGCTGCAGCGCACGACGATCGCCGGCCTGCTGCTCGGCGGCCCGAACGAGACGACCAGCCACCTCGAGGGCATGCTGCACGCCGACGTCCGCAAGTGCGTCAAGGGCCGCTTCGACGTCGATGTCTGGAACACGGGCGCCGACGAGGTGCTCGGCGCCGCCCGCCCGGTCCTCGACGAGCTCGCCGCCCGCCGCGACGAGGAGCTGCTGGGGCGGATCACCGAGGGCGTGGCGACCGAGGGGCGCGCCGCCGAGGGGCTCGCCGACGTCCTGGCCGCCGTCCACGAGCGCCGGATCGACACGCTCGTCGTCCAGGAAGGCCTGACCGCGAAGGGCATCCGCTGCCCGCAGTGCGGCTGGCTCGGGGTCAGCGCCGGGGCGGCCTGTCCGGCCGACGGCACGATGACCGAGCCGGTCGACAACGTCGTCGAGGCGGCCGTCGCCGCGTCGCTCGGCCAGGACGCCCGGGTGCGCTATCTGCCGGTGACCGAGCCGACCCTGGAGCGTCACGGCAAGATCGCCGCGCTGCTGCGCTTCTGAACATCACACCGCTGCCGGGGTTCGCCGGCGGATCTCGCGCCGGAGGTCCTGCATCGGCTCGACCGAGCGCACGGTCGGGATGACGTCGAAGTTGTGCGGGGGCGGCGGCGAGGTCGAGAACCACTCCAGCGTGTTGCCCTGCCACGGGTCCGGCCCGGCGCGGCGGCCGTTGCGCAGGCTCAGCCCGACGTTGATGAGCGTCAACAGGACGCCGAGCGCGAGGATGAAGGCGCCCACGGTCGAGATGAGGTTGTCGGTGCCCCAACCGGTGTCGGCGCGGTAGGTGTAGATGCGTCGCGGCATCCCCGAAAGCCCGAGCGAGTGCTGGATGAGGAACGTCGTGAGGAAGCCGACGAGCTGGAGCCAGAACGACGCCTTGCCGAGCCGCTCGTTGAGCATCCGGCCCGTCATCTTCGGGAACCAGAAGTAGAGCGCCGCCATGATCCCCGACACCGAGCCCGCCACGAGCACGAAGTGGAAGTGGGCGACGATGAAGTACGTGTCGGTCACCTGCCGGTTGATCGGGAAGATCGCGAGGATGACGCCGGTGATGCCGCCGAGCGTGAACAGCAGCAGGAACCCGGAGGCGAAGTACAGCGGGGTGTGCGGCAGGATCGAGCCGTGGAAGAGCGTCGCCACCCAGTTGAGGATCTTCACCCCGGTCGGGATGGCGATCGTCATCGACGCCACCATGAAGAAGATGAGCGCCGCCTGCGGCAGCGGCGTCGAGAACATGTGGTGGGCCCACACGAGCATCGACAGGAACGCGATCGCGACGCTCGACGCGGCGATCGCCTTGTAGCCGAAGATCGGCTTGCGGGCGAAGACGGGCAGGACCTCGGAGATCGCCCCGAAGGCGGGCAGGATCATGATGTACACCTCGGGATGGCCGAAGAACCAGAAGAGGTGCTGCCAGAGCATGGCCGAGCCGCCGCAGGACGGGTCGAAGTAGCAGGTGCCGAAGTGCCGGTCGGTGAGCAGCAGCGTGACGGCTCCGGCGACGACGGGCACGGTCAGCAGGATCATGATCACCTGGGCGATCATCGACCAGCAGAACAGCGGCAGCCGCGACCAGCCCATGCCCGGCGCGCGCATCCGCGCGATCGTCACCATGACGTTGATCGAGCCGAGGATCGTGCCGGTCCCGGTGAGGTGGATGAGGAAGATCCAGGCGTCGGTCCCGTTGCCGGGGATGTAGGGCCCCGAGGACAGCGGGGTGTACGCCGTCCATCCCGCCTCGGGCGCGCTGAAGAACAGCGACGCGTAGAAGACGATCCCGCCCGCGACGAAGAGCCAGTAGGAGAGCGCGTTGAGCTTCGGGAACGCCATGTCGCGGGCGCCGATCTGCAGCGGCACGACGTAGTTGGCGAAGCCGGCCCACAGCGGCATGACGACGAGGAAGACCATCGTGCTGCCGTGCAGGGTCAGGACCTGGTTGTAGGTCTGTGGCGAGAGCAGCGTGTTGTCCGGCTGGGCGAGCTGGCTGCGCATGAGCAGCGCCTCGACCCCGCCGAGCATCATGAAGGAGAACGCGGTGGCGAGGTAGAGGATCCCGATGCGCTTGTGGTCGGTGGTCGTCACCCACCCGACCCAGCGGGGGCGCGGCTCGGCCCGGACCCGGTCGGTGACGATCTGCGGTCGCGGGGCCAGACGCGGTGTCGTCGCCACCGCCTCGGTCGCGGTGGTCGTCTCGGTCTCGGCGATGCTCATCGGTGGTTGGGCTCCTGGCGGGCGGCGGAGATCAGGCGTTGCTGGCGTGCCAGCCAGCGCTGGTAGGCGGCCGGGGCGAGGCCGCGGACGGTGGCGGTCATGTCGGCGTGGTTGCGGCCGCAGAGCTCGGCGCACTGGCCGCGGTAGACGCCGGGCGCCTTCAGGCGGAACCACGTCGTGTTCGTGTAGCCGGGGACGGCGTCGAACTTGCCGCCGAGCTTCGGGATCCACCAGGAGTGGGCGACGTCGACGGACTGGATGTCGAGCCGGACGGTCACGCCGACGGGGGCCACGAGGTCGTGGTAGGTGAAGACGCCGTTGGGATAGACGAACTGCCAGAGGTACTGGCGGCCGATGACGTGGATGCGCAGCTCGTCGCTGTCGGTGATCCCTGCCTCGGTGGCGGCCACGAGGCTGGCGCGCGGGTGGTCGGGGTGCTCGATGGCCCCGAGCCGCGCGAACGAGAGCACGGCGATGAAGACGATGAGGACGGTGGCGGCGAGCGTCCAGCTCATCTCGAGCCGGGTGTGGCCCCGGATCTGGCTGGCCTCCGGGTTGCGCCGGTGGTTGTAGCGAACGAGCGCGAAGACGAGCCCGACTGCGACGCCGACGAAGACGAGCCCGGCGAGCACGAGGACGACCGTGTAGAGCGACGCGATGTCGTCGGCGTTCGGCGACCCGCCGCGCTCGGGCAGCAGCGCTCCCGCCCACGCCGGGCTCGCACCGGCACCGAGCCAGAGCGCGCCGAGGATGCCCGCGCCGACCGCGCGGCGTCTCAGCCGCGCGGTCATCGGGCGACGGTCGGCGACGGCGCGGGGGACGGATGCGCGGGGCGCCTGCGGCGCAGCGGGCGGCGGCGCAGGGGCGCCGGCTCGCGCAGGCGCGTCGCGGACGGGACGCTGGCCGGGAGCGGCGGGCCGAAGCCCGGAGGCCGCGGCGGGACCGGTTCGGGCGCGCCCGGGCCGGGCGACCAGCCGGAGCCGCCGTACTCCGGGCCGTCGTCGTCGGAGGAGCAGCGGTCGGCGAGCAGCAGGGGGACGACGAGGACGGCGCCGCAGCTGATCGCCAACAGGTGCATCACGCCGAGGACGGCGAGCAGCCCTACATCGCTCATCGAGGACCTTTCCGGTTCAGAGGTTAACCCACTCTTTATGGGCAAAAAACCTAGCACTCGACCCGGGCTTTTGCCTACTGGGGCTGTGGAAAGACACGGTGGCGGGTGCGATCTCTACCTCGCGCCCGGCGGGCCGCCCGAGTACCGTCGCCGCCGATGGCCCGCCGACACGCACCCACCGCCGCCCTGCTGGCGGCGTTCACCGCGCTTGCCCTGCCGACCGCCGCCGACGCGAAGACCTACCGCGCGAACCTCCACGTCCAGGGCAAGGCCCACGGAGCGGCGGTGAACGTCACGGTGAGCGGCAGCCCGCTCGGGCGCTGCAGCGGCACGGGGAGGATCACCCGCGCCGGCACGACCTACAACCTGCGCTGCCGCGGCGGCAGGATCCGGATGCGCTCGAAGGCCACCACCGGCCTGGCCGACCGCTCGCGGGGTCGCTGGCAGATGCTCGGCGGCACCGGCCGCTACCAGCGCATCTCCGGCGCGGGCACGTTCCGCGGGCGGCTCTCAACGGGCAGCTTCAGCTGCACCGGCACGGTGCGGTACTAGCGACCACCCGCCCGGGTGCCCGCCGGCCGGCTAGGACGTGCTGCTCTGCAGCAGGTAGGCCCGGACGAAGCCGTCCAGGTCGCCGTCGAGGACCCGCTGGGCGTCGCCGACCTCGACGTCGGTCCGATGGTCCTTGACCATCGTGTACGGGTGCAGCACGTAGGAGCGGATCTGCGACCCGAAGTTCACGTCCTGTGCCTCGCCGCGTTCCTTGGCGATCTCGGCCTGGCGCTGGCGCTCCTGGCGCTCGAGCAGCTTGGCACGCAGCATCTTCATCGCCGTGTCCTTGTTGGCCGACTGGGAGCGCTCGTTCTGGCACTGGACGACGATGCCGGACGGCCGGTGGGTGATGCGCACGGCCGAGTCGGTCTTGTTGACGTGCTGGCCGCCCGCGCCCGACGCCCGGTAGGTGTCGATCTGCAGGTCATCGCCGTCGATCTCGACCTCGCCGGCATCCTCGATCACCGGGGCGACCTCCACGCCGGCGAACGCCGTCTGGCGGCGAGACTGGGCGTCGAACGGCGAGATGCGCACGAGCCGGTGGACGCCCTGCTCGGCGTTGAAGAGCCCGTAGGCGTTCTCGCCCGCGGCCCGGAAGGTCGCCGACTTGATGCCGGCCTCCTCCCCCGGGCTCGCCTCGAGCAGCTCGACGTTGAAGCTGCGCGACTCGGCCCAGCGCATGAGCATCCGCAGCACCATCTCGGCCCAGTCCTGGGCGTCGGTGCCGCCGGCGCCGGCGTTGACGGTCACCAGCGCATCGCCGCTGTCGTACTTGCCGCTGAACAGCCGCTCCTCCTCCAGGGCGCCGAGCCGATCCTCGATCGAGCCGAGCTGCTCGAGCAGCTCGCCCTCCAGCTCGGGGTCCTCGTCCGCCATCTCGACGAGCGCGTCGAGATCCTCGACGTCGCCGGCCAGCCCCTGGAACGCCTTGAGCTTGCGGCTCGTGCGCGCGTGCTCGGCCGACACCTTGGCGGCCGCGTCCGAGTCGTCCCAGAACCCGGGCGCCTGCATCCGTCCCTCGAGCTCGGCGGCGGTCGCCGCGAGCGCGTCGGGGTCGGTGCCGCCGCGCAGCAGCTCGAAGCTCTCGCGGATCGCCGTCAGGCGCTGGGCGACGGGCTGGCCGGTGTCGGACGAGGCTGAGGACATGCGGTCTCCGAGGGTACTCGCCGCGCGCGCGGGCGAGCCGCCAGGCGAGCTCGCGCTAAAGGAACCGAGCCTTCAGGCGAGCGTTCCTCACGCCCCGTGGCACTTCTTGTACTTCTTGCCGCTGCCGCACCAGCACGGGTCGTTGCGGCCGATCGTGTCGTGCTCGTCGACGCGCCGCTGCTGGACGATCGGCATGGCGCTCGCGTCCTCGTCGGTGTACTCGCCCGCGACCGCGGTCGCGCCGGCGGCCGCCGCCCCGGTGAGCGCGCTCGGCTGCTGGGTGCCGACCCCGCCCGTGTAGCTGAGGTTCGTCGCGGCCTGCTGCGGGCCCTCGCCGAGCGTCGGCGCGGCGGGGCCGCCGCCGTCCTCCTGGACCTCGACCTCGACGTGGAAGATCATCCGCGCGAAGTCCGACCAGATCGAGTGCATGAGGTCGGTGAAGAGCTCGAACGCCTCGTTCTTGTAGGCGACGATCGGCTCGATCTGGGCGAACCCGCGCAGGTGGATGCCCTCGCGCAGGTAGTCCATGTCGTAGAGGTGCTCGCGCCACTTGTTGTCGATGATCTGCAGCAGCAGGTAGCGCTCGAGCGCGCGCATGAGCTCCTCGCCGAGCTCCTGCTCGCGGCCGTCGTAGAGCTTCATCGCGTCCTCGACGAGCAGCTCGACGAGCTCCTCGCGGTCGTTGACCTCGTCCACCCGGTCCGGCCCGAAGCCGACCGGGAAGATGTCGCCCAGGACGGTGAACAGACCGTCGAGGTCCCAGTCCTCGACGAAATCGGAGGCGGTGTGGTCGTCGACGGCGCGGCGGATGACCTCGCCGAGGTTCTCGCGCGCCACCGGGCCCATGTCACGGCCCTCGAGCACGTGGTCGCGGTACTCGTAGACGACGCGGCGCTGCTCGTTCATGACGTCGTCGTACTCGAGGACGCGCTTGCGGATGAGGAAGTTCTGCTCCTCGACCTTGCGCTGGGCCTTCTCGATCTGCTTGGAGAGCATGCCCGCCTCGATCGGCTCCTCGTTGCCCTCCTCGTCGGTCGTGCCGAGACGGTCGAGGATCTTGTAGATCCGGTCGCCGGCGAACAGCCGCACGAGGTCGTCCTCGGCGCTGAGGAAGAACCGCGACTCGCCCGGGTCGCCCTGGCGGCCGGCGCGGCCGCGCAGCTGGTTGTCGATCCGGCGCGACTCGTGGCGCTCGGTGCCGCAGATGAACAGACCGCCGGCCTCCATGACCTTCTCGCGGTCGGCGTCGATCTCGGCCTCGAGCTTCGGCACGAGCTCGGCGTGGCGCTCCTCGTAGTCCGGGTCGCCGGGACCCAGGCCGAGCTTGCGCAGCTCCATCTCGGCCTGGTGCTCGGCGTTGCCGCCGAGCTTGATGTCGACCCCGCGGCCCGCCATGTTCGTCGCGATCGTGACCGCACCCGGGCGGCCCGCCTCGGCGACGACCTCCGCCTCGCGGGCGGCATGCTCGGGCTTGGCGTTCAGGACGGCGTGCGGGATGCCCTTCTTGCGCAGGCGGTCGGAGATCATCTCCGAGACCTCGACCGAGATCGTGCCGACGAGGACCGGCTGGCCCTGGCCATGGCGCTCCTCGATCGCGTTGAGCAGGGCGGCCCACTTGCCGCTCTTGGTCTTGTAGATCTGGTCGTTCTTGTCCTGGCGGACCATCGGCCGGTTCGTCGGCACCTGGACGACCGGCAGCTTGTAGATCTTCATGAACTCCGTCGCCTCGGTGAGGGCGGTGCCCGTCATGCCGGCGAGCTTGGAGTACATGCGGAAGTAGTTCTGGAGGGTGACGGTCGCCAGCGTCTGGTTCTCCTCCTGGACGGCGACGCCCTCCTTGGCCTCGACGGCCTGGTGCAGGCCCTCCGACCAGCGGCGGCCGTCGAGGATGCGGCCGGTGAACTCGTCGATGATCTTCACCTCGCCGTCGATGACCGCGTAGTCGACGTCGCGCTTGTACAGCGACTCGGCCTTCAGCGACTGGATGAGGTGGTTGACCAGCGGGCCGTTCTCGGCCCGGTACAGGTGGTCGATGCCGAGGAACTTCTCGGCCTTCTCGACGCCCTGCTCGGTGACCGCGACCGTCTTGTGCTTCTCGTCGAACTCGAAGTCGAAGTCGGCGACGAACTCCTTCTTGGCCCGCGGGTCCAGGCCCTCGGGCTTCTTGCCCGGCTTCATGACCTTCGCGAGCTTGGCGAAGCGGAGGTAGTGCTCGGCGGCCGCCTCGGGGGCACCGGAGATGATGAGCGGCGTCCGGGCCTCGTCGATGAGGATGTTGTCGACCTCGTCGACGATCGCGTAGAAGTGCATGGCGATCGGGCGGCCGTCGGAGCCGATGCGGCCGCCGTGCTGGACCTTCTCCTCGATCGCCTGGGCCATGTTGTCGCGCAGGTAGTCGAAGCCGAACTCGGAGTTCGTGCCGTAGGTGACGTCGCAGTGGTAGGCGTCGATCTTGACCTGCGGGTCCATGTTGTTCTGCAGGACCCCGACGGTCACGCCGCAGGCCTCGTAGAGCGGCATCATCCACTCGGCGTCGCGCCGCGCCAGGTAGTCGTTGACCGTGACGACGTGGACGCCGCGGCCGGCCAGCGAGTTGAGGATGACGGGCAGCGTCGCGGTGAGCGTCTTGCCCTCGCCGGTCTTCATCTCGGCGATCGAGCCGCTGTGGAGGACCATGCCGCCGATGAGCTGGACGTCGAAGTGGCGCATGCTCATCGTGCGCTTGCCGAGCTCGCGGACGACGGCGAAGCACTCGGGCAGGGCGGCGTCGAGCGCCCCGGCGATCTTGTCGTCGGGGAGGTCGCGGATCTGCTCGCGCAGCGCGTCCATGCGCGCCCGCAGCTCGTCGTCGGACTCGCGCTCGAGCTCGGGCTCGAGGTTGCTGATCTGAGCGACGCGCTTCTGGTACTGGCGGAACTGCTTGGACTCGCCGATGTTCAGCGCGCGGTCGAGGAGGCCCATGGGGGTGAGTCTAGCCCCATGGACCTCCTCTCCGACTCAGCGCTGAGCGGCGGTCACATCGACGCCGACGCGCCCTCGGACGACCATCCCGGCGGCTGCGGCGCGGCGGCGCGCGACTCCCTTCGCTTGCGGCGCTTGTCGCGGTGGCGCTTGACCTGCACGGCCAGCTGGTCGGCGCAGAGGTTGATCGAGTGGGCCATGTCGCGCGAGGCGTCGCGGGCGCGCAGCGTGCGGCCCTTGACGTGCAGCGCCACCTCGGCGATGTAGCGGTCGGGCGTGGTGCGCTTGCGCTCCTCGCTGAGCTCGACCTCCAGGACGGCGAGCGGCGACACCTGCTTGCCGACCTTGGCGAATCGCTTCTCGACGTACTCCCGGAGCTCCTCCGGGACGGTCGTGTTGCGGCCCTTGACCTCGATCTGCATCTGGCCCTCCTGTGGGCTGGGGTCGATTGGCCCGTCACACGGTAACCCCGGCCCCCGACGCTGGCAACGTGCGCGCGTACGTCACCGCACGAACCTCACGGGTTCCCACGGTGCGCAGCGCGCGGGCGCACGCGTCAAGCGTTGCGCCCGTGGTGTGGACGTCGTCGACGAGCACGACGACGCGCGGCGCGGCGCCCATCCGCGGCTCGACGTTCGTTCGATCGCCGGCGAGCCGACGGCGACGGCTGGAGCCCGCCTGGCGGGGCGCGGGACGGCGGCGCAGGACCATGTCGGCCTCGAGGTGCGCCCGGGCGGCGAGCTCGGCGGCGAGCCGGCCCGCATGGTCCAGGCCGCGCAGCCGGCGACGCAGCGGGTCGGCCGGCACCGGCACGACGACCCCCTCGGCGAGCAGGCCGGCGGGGGCCGTGGCCACGATCTGGGCGGCCATGAGCTGGGCGACGACGATGGCGCCGCGCTCCTTCAGCGCGCTGACGAGGTCGCGCGCCGGGCCGGCGTAGGCGACGGGCGCCCACGCACGGTCGAAGGCGAGGCCGGCCGCCGGACAGCGCCGGCCGCACGGCCACGGCAGCCCGCAGCGCGGGCACAGATCGCCGGTCAGCCACGGGGTCGTGAGCTTGCAGTCGCGGCACAGGATGTCCCCGGGCGCCGGCGGTCGCCGACAGGCCAGGCAGGCGGGCGGGGCGATGATCGAGAGCAGGGCGGGCAGCACGCCGCCCAGACTCTCGCCCGGCCCGTCGCAGGCCCAGACGCCCTCGTGACGATCCGGTGCCACAATCGTGTCGTGGCTGTGCTCGCCGTCGCCGCCGACACGTCCTGGTCGTTCGCGCCGGGCCCGATCGTCATCTGCCTGATCCTCACCGTCGGCTACGTCATGCGCTGGCGGCGGGTCCGTACGGCCAATGGCCCCCGTGGGGCCGAGGGCATCCGCCTGGCCTGCTGGCTCGGCGGGGTCGCCGCACTCGTCGCGGCGCTCATCTCGCCGCTGGACACGCTGGCCGACCAGGTCTTCGCGATGCACATGGTCCAGCACGTGCTGCTCATCGACATCGCCCCGATCCTGCTCATCTGCGGGCTCTCGAAGGTCCTGCTGCGCCCGATCGCCCGGACGGTCCTCGACCTCGAACGCGCCCTGGGCCCGATCGCCCACCCCGTCTTCGCCGTCATCTTCTACGCCGGCGTCATGTGGGTCTGGCACGTGCCCGCCCTGTACGACGCGGCCCTCGAGCACTCGTCGATCCACATCCTCGAGCACGTCTTCTTCATGTCGGCCGGGACGCTGTACTGGTGGCACCTGCTGTCGCCGGTGCGCGGGCGCCACCTGTCCGGGCTGGCGCCGGTCGCCTACATGGCGTCCACGAAGGTCCTCGTCGGCATCCTCGGCATCTTCCTGACGTTCGCCCCGCGCGCCCTGTACGCGTTCTACGAGCAGGGCCCGCGCGTCTGGGGCCTGTCGCCCCAGAACGACCAGGCCATGGCCGGCGCGATCATGGCCACCGAGCAGACCGTCGTCATGGGCATCGCGCTCGTCTACCTCTTCGTCCGCGCGCTCTCGGAGTCCGAGCGCGAGGAGCAGCGGGCCGAGCGCTACGGCGTCGTCTGAGCGACGCCCTCGAGGATCGTGCCGTCCGGGATCTCGGCCGGCCCCTCGAGGTGGACGTCGCCGCGGACGACGACGCCGGCGCCGAAGCGGACGTCGCCGTCGACCCGCAGCGAGTCGCAGCCGATGAGCGACGGGGCCCCGTGCGGGAAGTGCCGTTCGAAGTCCGCCAGCAGCTTGTAGTGGTCGCCGTCGAGCGCGACGTGCGGCGGCGCCGCCGAGCTGCGGGCCGACGCCAGATGGACAGCCTGGTCGTCGCCGATGACGTAGGCGTCGGAGCGCAGGACGAGCAGGTCGCTCGTCGTCTTGACCGGCGAGAAGCGCTCGCGCGGCACCCGGACCGCGGCGGCGCCCTCGAAGACGGCGATCGCGGCGCCCATCGCGGTCTCGAGCTGGATGACCTCGGCCGACGCCGCGTCGCGCGGGTCGACGGTCTTGCGGTTGATGATCATCGGCAGGTCGAGGACGCCCTCGTCGGCGAGCGTGTCGCGCAGCGCATGGAGGTCGAGCCACAGCGTGTTCGTGTTGAAGTAGCGGTGGCGCTCGATGTCCTGGAAGGCCTCGAGGTCCTCGGCCGGCGTCTGGGCGATCTCGCGCAGGACGAGCCCTCCGCCGAGGCGGCGGCGGGCGAGATGCCCGCCCTTGCGGTCCGACGCCGTGCGGTCGGCGACCTCCATGACGAACGGCGCGCCCCGATCGGCCATCCACGCCAGGATGCGGGGCTCCAGGACGGCGCCCAGGTTGTCGGAGTTCGAGACGAAGGCGTAGCGATAGCCGGCGCCCAGCAGACGCTCGAGCATGCCGGAGGTGGCCAGCGCGGTGTAGAGGTCGCCGTGGCCGGGCGGCGCCCATTCCAGCGACGGGTCGGGCTCGTGCACGACGGGCCCGAGATGCGTCGCGTCGATCTTCGGCACCTTGTTCTGGACGAAGTCCAGCGGCAGGTCGACGGCGATCCGCGGGTGCTGCGCCAGCGCGGCCAGGGAGTCGTCCCGGGTCGCGAAGGAGTTCATGAGCACGAGCGGCAGGCGGGCGCCGGTGATCTCGCGCTGGTGCAGGACCTGGTCGGCGACGAGGTCCAGGAACGTCCGCTCGCCCTTGACCGGCAGCAGCGACTTGGCCCGGCCCATCCCCATGGAGGTGCCCAGGCCGCCGTTGAGCTTGATGATGACGGTGGCGTCGAGCGGGGCCTCGGCCTCGGGCAGCTCGTCGGCGTCGGGCAGGTCGGTCACCGGCTCGATCTCGGCCTCGGGCAGCGTGCCCGAATAGCCCGCGGCGAGCTTGCCGTGGTAGTGCTCGAAGGCGCGGATGGCGACGTCGCCGAGGCCTTCGCGTCGCATCTTCTCCAAGGCTCGTTCCAGCGCGTCCACTGACGCTGAAGGTATCCGAGACGAAGCCGTCGCAGTCGGATGCTCCGGCGCGACGGCCCCTATTCCCAGCGGCGCAGGTACTGCTCCTGGGCGTCGGTGAGCGTGTCGAGGCGCACGCCCAGCGAGGCGAGCTTGAGACGGGCGACCTCGCGGTCGATGGCCTCCGGGACGGGCTGGACGCCCGCCGCCAGCTGCGGCCTGGAGGCGAGGTACTCGACCGACAGCGCCTGCAGCGCGAACGAGAGGTCCATGACCGATGCCGGGTGCCCCTCCCCCGCCGCGAGGTTCACGACGCGGCCCGACGCCAGCAGGTTCAGCCGCCGTCCGTCGCCGAGCACGTACTGCTCGACGAGCGGGCGCACGGCGTGCGGCTCGCCGCCGGCCTCGCGCAGCGCCGCCAGGTCGATCTCGACGTCGAAGTGGCCGGCGTTGGCGAGCACGGCGCCGTCCTTCATCGCCGCGAAGTGCTCGGCGCCCAGGACGCCGGGCGCGCCCGTGACGGTGATGAAGACGTCGCCGCGCGCGGCCGCCGCAACCGACGGCAGGACCTCGAAGCCCTCCATCCGCGCGTCGAGCGCCGCGACCGGGTCGACCTCGCAGACGACGACCTGGGCGCCCGCACCCCGGGCGCGCAGCGCGATGCCGCGACCGGTCGGCCCGTAGCCGAGCACGACGACGGTGCGCCCGGCGAGCAGGAGGTTCGTCGCGCGCAGGATCCCGTCGAGCGTCGACTGGCCGGTGCCGTAGTGGTCGTTGAAGACGCGCTCGGCGCGCGCCTCGTTGACGGCGAGCACCGGGCAGGCCAGACGGCCGTCGGCCTCCATCGCCCGCAGGCGGACCAGGCCGCTCGTCGTCTCCTCCGTGCCGCCGAGCAGGCCGTCGAGCAGGTCCGGCCGGGCGCCGTGCAGCGTGATGAGCAGGTCGGCCCCGTCGTCGAGCGTGATGACGTCCCCACCCGCCCCACGATCCAGGACGTCGGCGATGTGGCCCGCGTACGTGTCGAGGTCCTCCCCGTGGCGGGCGAAGACCTCGACGCCGTCGAGCTCGGCCAGGGCCGCGGCGACCTCGTCCTGGGTCGCCAGCGGGTTGGCGGCGCAGAGGCTGACCTGCGCGCCGCCGGCGACGAGCGCCCGCACGAGGTTCGCCGTCTCGGCCGTGACGTGCAGGCACGCCGCGACCGACAGCCCCTGGAGCGGGCGCTGCGCCGCGAAGCGCTCGCGGAGCGAGGCCAGGACGGGCATCTGGGCATCCGCCCAGTCGATCCTCGTCCGGCCCGCCTCGGCGAGCGCGGGATCCGCAATGTCGCTCATGCGATCAAGGAGCCCAGGGCCGCGGGAGCGAGCCGCCAGGCGAGCTCCCGCTGAAAGGAATCCGAGCCCCTGGGCGAGGATTTCTCAGTAGCGGTAGTGGTCGGGCTTGTACGGGCCCTCGACCGGCACGCCGATGTAGGCGGCCTGCTCGGGGCGCAGCTCGGTCAGGCGGGCGCCGACCGCGTCGAGGTGCAGGCGCGCGACCTTCTCGTCGAGGTGCTTGGGCAGGACGTAGACCTGCTTGTCGTACTCGTCGTTCTTCGTGAACAGCTCGATCTGGGCGATCGTCTGGTTGGTGAACGAGTTCGACATGACGAACGACGGGTGGCCGGTCGCGTTGCCGAGGTTCAGCAGGCGGCCCTCGGAGAGGACGATGATCGAGTGGCCGTCGGGGAAGACCCACTCGTCGACCTGCGGCTTGATGTTGATGCGCTTGATCCCGTCGACCTTCGCCAGGCCGGCCATGTCGATCTCGTTGTCGAAGTGGCCGATGTTGCCGACGATGGCCTGGTGCTTCATCTTGGCCATGTCGGCGGCCATGATGATGTCCTTGTTGCCGGTCGTGGTGACGAAGACGTCGGCGGTGTCGATGACGTCGTCGAGCCGGACGACCGGGTAGCCCTGCATCGAGGCCTGCAGCGCGCAGATCGGGTCGACCTCGGTGACGACGACCTTCGCACCCTGGGCGCGCAGCGACTCGGCCGAGCCCTTGCCGACGTCGCCGAAGCCGCAGACGACGGCGGTCTTGCCGGCGAGCATGACGTCGGTCGCGCGGTTGATGCCGTCGACGAGCGAGTGACGGCAGCCGTAGAGGTTGTCGAACTTCGACTTCGTCACCGAGTCGTTGACGTTGATCGCCGGGAAGAGCAGCTCGCCCTGCTGGGCCAGCTCGTAGAGGCGGTGCACGCCGGTGGTCGTCTCCTCGGTGACGCCGAGGATGCCCTGGCCGATCTTCGTCCACTTCTGCGGATCGGCGGCCAGCGACTTCTGCAGCAGCGTGAGGAAGACCTGGAACTCCTCGGACTCGGCCGAGGCCGGGTCGGGCACGGCACCGGCCTTCTCGTACTCGGTGCCCTTGTGGACGAGCATCGTGGCGTCGCCGCCGTCGTCGAGGATCATGTTCGGGCCGTCCTCGCCCGGCCAGGTGAGCGCCTGCTCGGTGCACCACCAGTACTCCTCGAGCGTCTCGCCCTTCCAGGCAAAGACCGGGATGCCCTGCGGGTCCTCGGGGGTGCCGTTCGGCCCGACGGCGACCGCCGCGGCGGCGTGGTCCTGCGTCGAGAAGATGTTGCAGGAGACCCAGCGGACCTCGGCACCGAGCGCGGTCAGCGTCTCGATGAGGACGGCGGTCTGGATCGTCATGTGCAGGGAGCCCATGATCCGCGCGCCCTTCAGCGGCTGTGCGGCCGCGAACTCCTCGCGGGTCTTCATGAGGCCGGGCATCTCGTGCTCGGCGAGGCGGATCTCCTTGCGGCCGAACTCGGCCAGGGAGAGGTCGGCCACCTTGAAGTCGGTGTGGGCGGGTGCGGTGGTGCTCATGCGGTCTCCGGGGTCGGGGTGTGCTGCTGGCGTGCGCGGACGGCCTCCAGGAGGCGCGAGTGCTTCTCCTGCTCGAAGCTCAGCCAGTCGGCGGCGGGGACGTCGACGGGACGCTGCGGCGTGGCCTGCAACCACGTCTCCACCGCGACGCGGAGCTCCGCGTCGCGGCGCAGGCGCAGCGCGAAGCCGACGTCACCGAGCTCGAGGTCGTGGTCGGCCAGCAGCTCGCGCAGCGTCCGCAGACGCTGGAGCTCGGCCGCCCCGTAGAGGCGGTAGCCGGCTGCCGAGCGCTGCGGCTCGATGAGCCCGTTGCGCTCGATGTACCGCAGCATGCGGGGCGACCACCCGGTCGTCTCCGCGGCCTCGTGGATGGTGAGGGCGTCCTGCAACGCCCCAACCTTACCACGGGCGTGTCAAGGTTTTACGACGTCGCGCGCAGGACGGTCGCGCGCTTCTTGTGCCGCTGCTCGTAGAGCCGGACGACCGCCCGGGTCGCCTCGTCGGCGTCGCGCAGCCGGGCGACGATCGCGTTGGCCGGCGCCCCGGCGTAGCCGGGCCACGGCTCGTCGACCTCGATCGCCGCGCCGACGTCGTCCGGTTCCCCGAAGGACTCGACGACCGCGGCGTCGCGGCTGACGTGGCGCGGCGCGCCGAACCGCTCCGGCTCGACCGGCGGCTCGGTCGCCGCCGCGGCGGCCTCGCGCTCGAAGCGCCGCTCGAGCGCCTCTTCAGCGGTGGGCGGAGGAGGCCCACCCGCCCCCTCGGCGGCCCGGCGCGGCGGGGGCGCGGTCGTCGGCGCTCCGGCCGGACGTTCGGCAACCGCCGGCCCAGCCGGGCCGGCACCCTCGTCGCCGTTGCCGCGCAGGACGGCGACGATGCCGCCCAGGACCTCGGCGCTGCGCCGCAGCAGCGCCTCGAGCAGCAGGATCGGGAGGCGGAAGACCAGGTTCATGCCCGAGGCCCTTCCCGCCCGCCGGGACGCTCAACCGCCGTCCGGCTAGGCGCGCTTGACCTTCTCGCAGCGGCGCGTGCGGTCGCCGCGATCGACCTTCGCGGTGTCGCGGCCGGCGCCGCAGTCGATGACGTCCCCGCCGCCGTCGGCCGCCGCCATGATGACGTCGTCGCCGGCGCCCGCCGAAACCCGGTCGCGGTCGCGGCCCGGCCGAATGAGGTCGTCGCCGGCGCCGCCGCGGATGACGTCGCGGCCGTTGTCGCCCTGCAGGACGTCGTCGCCGGCGTCGCCCTCGATGAGATCGGGCCCGCCGCCCCCGTAGATCGTGTCGGCGCCGGGACCGCCGAAGAGGATGTCGGGCGCCGCCGTCCCTGGCTCCCGGTCGCCCCAGAGGAGATCCTCGCCGTCCTCGCCGAGCAGGACGTCGCCGCCGGCGCCGCCCAGGAGCTTGTCGTTGCGATCGCTGCCGCGGCGCGCGTCGCCCTCGTCGGGCGTCAGGACCTGGATGCCGGTCGCCGGGTCCACCGCCGGCGGCGGCGCCTCGACGATGCGCTCGCATCCGCTGACGTCGCCGCGGCGGACCATGGCGCGGTCGGCCGCCCCACCCTCCCCGGCAGCAGGGTCGATGAGCAGCAGGTCGTCGCCCGGCCCGCAGTCGACGTGCTCGTCGCCGCCGCGGTCGTTGGCCTCGACGATGTCGTCGCCGGGCCCGGCCGCCAGCTCGTCGCGGCCGGTGCCGCCGACGACGCGGTCGTCGCCGTCGCCGCCGCGCAGGACGTCCGGACCGGAGCCCCCGTCGAGCGAGTCGTTGCCGGCGCCGCCCTCGAGCAGGTCGGGGGCGGCGTCGCCGTGGACGACATCGGATCCGTCGCCGCCGATCGCCGTGTCGTGGCCGAAGCCGCCGAGCAGCACGTCGTCGCCGCGGCCACCGTCGAGCCGGTCGTCGCCCGAGGCGCCCTGAAGGACGTCCCGGCCGTCGGCGCCGCGCAGCCGGTCGCCGCCGGTCTGGCCCCAGAGCTTGTCGTCGCCCGCCCCACCGTCGATGGTGTCGGGCGCCTCGTTGCCGTGGATGGCGTCGGCGCCGTCGCCACCGAGCAGCCGGTCGGAGCCCAGGCCGCCGTCGAGCCGGTCGCGGCCGCCGCGACCGCTGAGGCGGTCGGCGCCGCGGCCGCCGATGAGGCGGTCGGCGCCCGGGCCGCCGAAGATCCGGTCGGCCTTCGTGGTTCCGCGACGCACGGCCATGTGGGCGCCGGCGGCCGACGCGGTGAGGCGGCTGGGCGGCCGGGCCGCATGGCGCCAGGCCGACAGCGAGGCGGCGCCGGCGCGTGTGGCCTTCGGGGCGGGGCCCGCACCGGCCTGGCGCAGCAGCAGCCCGCAGCGCGGGCGGCCGTCGCGGGCATCGATCGTGGCGGTGTCGCGACGGTCGCAGCTGACGACGTCGGCTTCGCCGTCGAACGCGCCGATGCCGTCGATGCCGGCCCCGCCGACGAGCCGGTCGGTGCCGCGGCCGCCGGCGAGCAGGTCGTCGCCACCGCGGCCGTCGATCGTGTCGTTGCCGTCGCCGCCGGAGAGGACGTTGGCCGCCTCCGAGCCGACGAGCTGGTCGGCCCCCTCCCCGCCGACGACCCCGTCGACGTCGGCGGCGACGAGGTCGCCCTCGCCGAGCTCGCCGTCGTCGGCGCGGTCGTCGAGGCTCACCGCGACGGCCGCGGTGCGGGCGCTGTAGTCGGCGCGGTCGCGGCCCGGCCCGCCGAGCAGGGCGTCCGGTCCCGCGCCGCCGTCGAGCCGGTCGTCGCCCGCGCCGCCGGACAGGACGTCGGCGCCCGGGCCGCCGACGAGGTTGTCGTCGAACGGCGAGCCGTCGACGCGCTCGATCTCGCGGACGTCGTCGCGCTCGCCGACCGGGCCGTCGTCGGCGCCCTCGTCGAGCGTGACGTCGACCGGCGCGAGCGAGCCGGAGTAGTCGACGCGGTCGGCGCCGGGGCCGCCGCGCATCGTCGTCGGCCCGGACCCGCCGACGAACGTGTCGGAGCCGTCGCCGCCGACGAGGACCTCGAGGTCGCCGGCGAGCGAGTCGCCCTCACCGGGCGCGCCGTCGTTCGCCGCGCCGTCAACGAGCAGCGCGACGCCGTCGGCGCGACCCGCATAGGTCACGGTGTCGCGGCCGGTTGCGCCGACGAGCGCGTCCGGCCCGGTCCCGCCGTCGAGCGTGTCGTCGCCGCCGCCGCCGTCGAGCCCGTCGGCGCCGTCGCCGCCGGCGAGAACGTCGTCGCCGTCGTCGCCGCGCAGCCGGTCGTCGCCTGCATCGCCGGCGAGCGTGTCGTTGCCGGGTCCGCCGACGAGCTGATCGTTGCCCTCGTGGCCGGAGAGCAGGTCGTCGGCGTCCCCGCCGTCGAGCGTGTCGGCTCCGTCGCCGCCATCGAGCGTGTCGGCGCCGTCCAGGCCCTGGAGCGTGTCGTCGCCGTCGCCGCCGGCGAGCCGGTCGGGACCGGACGAGCCGACGAGGAGGTCGTTGCCGTCGCCGCCCTCAGGGCGCGCGGTGGGCGCCGTCGCAGTGAGCCGGTCGTCGCCCGCGCCGCCGATGAGAGCGCCGTCACCGGCCAGGGCGTCGTTGCCGTCGCCGCCGTCGAGCACGCCCGCGCCGGAGAGCGAATCGTCGCCCGCCCCGCCGACGAGCATCGCGCCGCCGCTCAAGGTGTCGTTCCCCGCCCCGCCGGAGATCCACTCGAGGTCGTCGCCGACGTCGTCGCCCTCGCCGGGCTCGCCGTCGTCGGCGCCCGCGCCCGGCGTGACGCGGACGGCGGTCGTGCGGGCCGAGAGGTCGAGCGTGTCGGTGCCGCCCCCGCCGCGCAGCACGTCGGCGCCGGGGCCGTCGATGAGCACATCGTCGCCCGAGCCGGCGCTGATCACGTCGTTGCCGGCGCCGTCACGTACCGTGGCCGGCAGCGCGCCGGTCAGCGTGAAGGTGTCGTCGCCCGCGCCGAGGTCGACATCGATCCGGGCCGGCGACGCAAAGCAGATGACCCGCCGGTCGCGGCGGACGACGTAGCAGCCATCACCCGCCCCCAGGGTCCCGGACGTCGCCCTGAGGTCGACCCAGGAGCTGTCGGGCGCGACCCTCAGGGCGTTGCGCTCCCCCGCCGGGTCGTCGATGCGCAGCGTCTGGCCGTCGACGCGGACGAGCGCGGCCGACGCCGGGGCGCTCAGCACCAGCGACAGCAGCAACGACGACAACAGCGAGCGGAGGAGCATGGCGGCACGGCGGCCGCAGGGGACCGCCGCCCCGGGTGATCGGAACGCCCACGCCCGGCTTGGGCCGCCCCGTCAGACGCCCGACCCGCTCAGCGCTGCGCCAGGCTGGCCTTGAGCTGCTCGATGAGGTCGACCGGACCCGGGTCGACCCCGCGCAGGACGGCGAGATAGACCGAGACGAGGTCGCCGAGCAGCACGAGCGAGAAGACGCGCTCGAACGAGGACGTCCCGCGAGTCTGCACCCGGAAGGTCCCGGCCGTGCTCTCGCGGATGAGCGCCTCGGTCAGCTCGACGCGGTCGGCGATCCGCGGGTGCGTGTCGCTGTCCTCGAGGAACACGGCGCTGAACCGGCCCAGCTCGGCGGCGCCCGCCCAGCCCACGAGCTCGTTGTGGTCGAGCTCGGGCAGCTCGTGGGCGAACGCCGGAACCTTCGCGTTCTCGTTGAGCTGGGTCTTCCAGCGGTAGGCGATCGTGGACGTGAGGCCGGCCCCGGCGACGACCGGCACCGACCCGTGCAGCCCGCGGGCCAGCGACTTGGCCAGCGAGTCCTCCGGCGCGTCCGGGCCCCACTCCTCGACGAGCTCCTCGAGGTGCTCGGCCGCGACGTCGATCTCCGCCGACGAGCGCGGGCCGGCACCGCAGCGGGCGGCCACCTCGACGGCGGCCACGGTCATGTAGGCCACGGCGGCGCGCGGCTGCAGGCCGCCGGCGACCGGGACGACCGGCACCCCGTCGGCGCGGGCGAGCTCGGCCAGGCGGCCGCCGCTCGTCGCCACGACCCGCTGCGCGCCCAGGGCGCCGGCCGCCTCGTAGCAGGCGAGCGTCTCCTCGGTGTTGCCCGAGTAGCTCGAGCACAGGACGGTCGTGTCGGGCGTCGTCCAGGCCGGCAGGCCGTAGGCGCGGGCCGAGAGGATCGGGCGCGACGCGGTGTCGCCGAGCGCCGCGCGGGCCAGCGCGCCGCCGATCGCCGAGCCGCCCATGCCGGCGACGATCAGCCCGGCCGGGCTGTCCCAGTCGTCCAGCTGCGCCGACTCGACCTTCCAGAGCGCGTCGCGCAGGTGCTCGGGGATCGCCAGGACGTCGGTGAGCTGGTCGCTGCCGTCGACCGCCGCGATGTGCTCACGGTCCAGCGCAGGGTTCGTCGTCGTCATCCGTGCCTCCTCACGGCCGGAACCCTACGCGGATCAGAACCGGATCGCCCCGGCGGCCAGCTCGGTGCCGGGGAAGACCTTGATCCCGTGGGCGAGGACGTTGCCGTCCCCGACCGTGACGTCCTCCCCCACCATCGTCCGGCCGCTGACCGTCACCCGGTCGCCGAGCCGGGCGCCCGGGGCGAGGACGCAATCGGCGAGCTCGCAGCCGGCGCCGACCGACGCGCCGTCGAGGACGACCGACCGCTCGATCCGCGTGCCGGCCCCCACCGTGACGCCGGGGCCGAGCACGGCCAGCGGCCCCACCTGCGCCCCGGCCTCGATCGTGCAGCCCGGATCGAGGATCGCCGGCGGGATGATCCGCCCCGCGTTGCGGACCCCGTCGGCCTGGCCGACATAGCCGGCGCCGAGGCGCTGGCCCACCGCGGTCCTCACCCGACCCTCGAGGATGTCGAACGTGCCCTGCAGGTAGCGCTCGGGCGTCCCGATGTCCATCCAGTAGGCGTGGCGGTCCGGGCAGCCGTAGAGGCCGTTGCCGACGAGGCGCGGCCAGACCTCACGCTCGATCGACACGTTGCGCCCGGCCGGGATGAGCTCGAGGACCGAGCGCTCCAGGACGTAGATGCCGGCCGAGATGAGGTACTCGTCGACGCCCACGAGCTCTTCGCCGCCCGGCTTCTCCAGGAAGCCGTCCACGGCGCCGTCGCCGTCGAGGAGGACGAGCCCGTAGGCCGACGGGTCCTCGACGGGTACCAGGCCGAGCGTGCCGGTCGCGCCGGACCGCTCGTGCAGGCGCAGCTGGGCGCCGACGTCGACATCGGTCAGCACGTCGCCGTTGAGCATGAGAAAGCGCTCGTCGAGCAGCTCCTCGGCGTACTTCAGTGCGCCGGCGGTGCCGCGCGGCTCCGGCTCGACGACGTAGCGCAGCTTCAGGCCGAGGCCCAGGCCCTCGCCGTCGCCGAGCGCCTCGCGGACCTTCGTCGGCTCGAAGCCGCAGCTGAGGATGACGTCGTCGACCCCGTGGCCGGCCAGCCACTCGAGCATGTAGACGAGAAACGGGCGGTCGACGAGCGTGATGACCGGCTTGGGCCGCCACGACGTCAGCGGGCGCAGCCGGGTGCCCTCACCCCCGACGAGGACGACGGCCTGCACGTCAGCTGCGCCCGATGCCCTCGTAGACCAGACCGGCGGCCCGCACCGCCTCGGCGTCCAGGGCGTTGCGGCCGTCGATGAGCAGATCGCCGCTCATCGCTGCGGCAACCGCGGCCCAGTCCAGCCCCGTGAACTCGTCCCATTCGGTGACGAGGACGACCGCGTCGGCGCCGTCGACGACCTCCATCGCGCCGGGCGCGAACTCGACGCCGGTGATGAGCTTGCGCGCCTCGCCCTCGGCGATCGGGTCGTAGGCGACGACCTGGGCGCCCGCGGCCTGCAGCCGCGCCGACAGCACCAGCGAGGTCGCCTCGCGCATGTCGTCGGTGTTGGGCTTGAACGCCAGGCCGAGCAGGCCGATGCGCTTGCCCACCAGCGAGCCGAGGTGCTTTTGGAGCTTGCTGATGACGCGGCGCTTCTGCAGCTCGTTGACCTCGATGACCGCGTTGAGCAGCTGGAAGTGGTAGCCGGTGTTGCCCGCCAGCTGCTTGAGCGCCGTGACGTCCTTCGGAAAGCACGAGCCGCCGAAGCCCAGGCCGGCCTGCAGGAACTTCGGGCCGATGCGGTTGTCGAGACCCATCCCGCGCGCGACCTCGATGACGTCGGCGCCGGTGAGCTCGCACACGTTGGCGATCTCGTTGATGAACGAGATCTTCGTGGCCAGGAACGCGTTGGAGGCCAGCTTGACCATCTCGGCGCTGGCGATGTCGGTGCGCACCATCTCGGCGTTCAGCGGGGCATACAGCTCGGCGACCGCGTCGCCGGCCCAGTCGCCGTCATCGCCGATGACGACCCGGTCGGGCTCCAGGAAGTCCTTGACCGCCGAGCCCTCCTTGAGGAACTCGGGGCAGGAGACGTAGCGAAAGCCGTCCTTGCCCTGCTCGGCGAAGACCCGTTTGATCGACGCCCCCGTGCCCACGGGCACGGTCGACTTCATGACGAGCGCGTGGCGGTCGGAGGCCGGCATCGACGCGACGACCGCGTGGACGGCCGACAGGTCGGCGTCGCCCGAGTAGGTCGGCGGCGTGCCAACCGCCACGAACAGCAGGCGCGAGTTCTCGAGCGCGTCGGCGATGTCGGTGCTGAAGTGCATCCGGTCGCGGTTGCGCTCGATGAGCTCCGCCAGACCGGGCTCGTAGATCGGGACCTCGCCCTGCTTCAGTCGCTCGATCTTCTCCGCATCGATGTCGATGCAGTACACGTCGGAGCCCAGCTCGGCGAACCCCGCCGCGGTGACGAGGCCGACATAGCCGGTGCCGATGACCCCAACGGGTTCACGCTCTGCCATAGGGCGCGAGAGGCTATCGACGGCGACGCGAACGCGCCCTCACGGCGCCTCAGGAGACCTTGCTGACCGAGCGCGCCAGCGCGAGCATCTGCGCGTTGCTCAGCGAGTGCAGCAGCGTGTTGCTGACCCAGTAGCTCGCCTTGCCCGACCGCCAGGAGACCAGGCGCAGGCGCGAGCCGTCGAAGAACAGCTCGTAGGTGCGCCCGCCCATCGTGCGCCGCTCGCTCGGGTTGTCGAGGATCGGCGGCCCCGGCCAGGTCGTGCCCTGGACCCCGTAGTACTGGCCGAGCTCGTCGGTCTTCACCACGATCCGGTACGCGCGGTAGCGGTGGTGGCTGCGGTCGTAGATGTCGTAGGCGCGGCTGTGGTCGGTGAGGTACTCGGCGCCGGCCACGACGGCCTTCGGGTAGAAGACGGGGAAGCGCACCGAGGTCGCCAGCCGCACCGCCTGGTCCTGGCCCTGCCGGGTGGCCAGCAGCATGCCGGGCGGCAGCGACGAGCTCTTGCGGCGGCCGCCGCGCTTGGGCTTGGTCTGGGTGCGCTTCGTCTTGCCGCGCGGGCCCTTGCTGCCCCGCGCGTTCATGAACTGCTCCTTGACCCGGGTGAGGTCGCTGTCGGAGACCGTGACGAAGTCGCCGGTGATCGTGCCCGGGAAGCGCACCTCCTGGACCGGCTTCTGCGCGGAGGTCACGGCGAGCTTCAGCAGCCGCAGGATCGCCTCGTCGGACTGGATGTCGGTCTGCGTGTAGCGGCCGAAGATCTTCAGCAGCGCCTTGCGGTCGCTGAAGAGCTTGCCCGTGCCGATCTGGTCCTTGGCGTCGGCGAGGAACTGCTGCTGGCGGGCGGCGCGAACGAGGTCGGTGTCGAAGTGGCGGTAGCGGACGAAGTCGAGCGCGTTCTGACCGCAGAGGCGCTGGTAGCCGGCCTTGACGTCGATCGTCGCGTAGTTCGGGCCGCCGCCGTAGGGCGGGTTGTTGTCGTTGAAGTAGCGGCGGTCGACGTCGGTGTAGACGCAGCCCAGCCGGTTGACCGCCCGCTTGAACCCGCCGAAGTTCACGTTGACGACGTGGTTGATCGGGATGTGCAGGAGGCTGCGCACCGTCCGCACGGTGAGCGCCGGCCCGCCGATCGCGTAGGCAGCGTTGATCTTGTCGGTGCCGTGGCCGGGGATGCGCACCTTGAGGTCGCGCGGGAGCGACATGACGGCCGTCGCGCCCTTCGACGGGTCCAGGCGCAGGAGGATGAGCGTGTCGGAGCGCACCGGCGTCTTGGCCTTGATGTCGGCCCAGCGGCGGTCGGAGCCGAGGATGAGGATCGTCTGCGGGCCGCCGGCGTCGACCCCGTCCAGGGCGCCCGAGATGTTCTTGATGCCGACCGAGTTCTCGCGGAAGATCGACGCGTCGTCGTGGAGCTCGAGGATGCCGGCGGTCGCCACCGCGCCCGCGCTGGCGAAGACGACGACGAGGATGCCCAGCAGGAAGCGCCGGTACATCGCGAACGCGACGCGCGGAGGCCGGTCCTCGGGCGGCAGCTTGTTGCGGCGCGCGATCACTTCAGCCGCATGAGCGAGGACGCGATGCCGA
The DNA here is from genome assembly GCA_040255945.1 of Solirubrobacterales bacterium. Lineage (GTDB taxonomy): Bacteria > Actinomycetota > Thermoleophilia > Solirubrobacterales > Solirubrobacteraceae > Baekduia. The sequence continues at coordinate 108,592 of JBDZVZ010000002.1, forward strand.
GCATCTGGGAGTTCGTCAGCGACAGCGAGAGGCTGTTGGCCACCCAGTAGGACGCCCGCTTGCGCTTCCAGGCCACGAAGCGCAGGCGCGAGCCGTCCTTGAAGAGCAGGAGCTTGCGACCCGCGACGGTGCGGGTGCTCGACGGGTGCGCGAGCAGGGGCGGGTTGCGCCAGTCGGTGCCCTGGATCCCGTAGTACTGGCCTTCGAGCTCGTTCTGCACGACGGTGAGACGATAGGCGCGATGCGGCTTGTCCGCGCGGTCGCGCAGGGTATAGACGCGCGGCTGCGTCTCGCTGCTGAAGCTCGCGTAGCGCCCCTCCGGGCTGAGCTTGCGCGGGAAGTAGAGGGGAAAGCCGAGCCGGTGGCTGGCGACCGTGCTCGCGACGAAGTCCTCGCCGCGGGTGCGGGCGTTGACCAGGCGGGCGCTGAGCCGGGTCTTCTTGCCGCGCCGCGTGAGCTTGCGCTGGACCTGGTGCTGTTTGGGCGGGGCGGCGTGCATGAACCGGTAGGCGACCTTGCTGATCGCGTCGGGCGACGCCTCGACGAACGAGCCGGACGTCTCGTCGCCGGTGAACGTCGCCGGGAACGGGATCTGGGTGACCGGGTTGCCGGTCGAGTACAGGGCGAGCTTGGCGAGCTTCAGGACGCCCTTGACCGACCGCAGGCTCTTGTCGGTCTGGGTGTTGCGCTGGAAGATCTCGATGAGCTTGCCGCGGTTGTCGACGAGCGACGACGTGCTGATCTGGTCCTTGGCGGCGCGCAGGACGTCCTGCTGGCGGGCGGCGCGCACGATGTCGGAGTCCGCGTGGCGGAAGCGCGCGTAGTCGAGCGCGCGCTGGCCGCACAGGCGCTGGTAGCCGGAGTGGATGTCGATCTCGGCGTAGCGCTGGGAGATCGGCAGGCCGAGGTTGGAGTGGTAGTAGCGCCGGTCGACGTCGAGGTACAGGCAGCCGACGGCGTTGATCGCCTGGCGGAAGCCCTTGAAGTTGACGTTGACGATGTGGTTGATCTTGATCCCGAGCAGCGACTTGACCGTCTCGGCGGTGAGGTTCGGTCCACCGATCGAGTAGGCCGCGTTGATCTTGTCGATGCCGTGGCCGGGAATCGTCACCTTGAGGTCACGCGGGATCGACAGGACGGCGATGACGTCGCGCTTGGGGTCCATGCGGACGAGCAGGATCGTGTCCGAGCGGGCCGGGTTGTTGCGGGCCAGCGCCGGGTTGTTGGACTTCAGGTCGCTCCAGCGGCGGTCCGAGCCGAGGATCATGATCGTCTGCGGTGCGCCCGGCTTGGCGTCGGTGACCGCCAGCGTCTTGATGGCCGGCGGGGCGTCGTCGGGCGGGGTGATCTGCTCCTTGATCGTCAGCAGGCCCGCGGTGGCGGTGGCGCCGGCGGAGAGCACGACGATGAGCGCGAGCGCCAGCGACGCGCGCAGCAGGAAGCGCAGCCCCTCCCGGGGCGGACGATCCTCCGGGGTCACGCCAGCCCGCCCTCCACGGCGCGCAGGTCGGGGGTCGACCCGGACCCCCACCCACCCTCTCGTTCGAGGATCTGCGGCAGGACGCGGACGAAGTCGCCGAGCGCGTGGCGGTAGCGGCGCAGCGACGAGATCGACACCCACTCCTCGGGGCCGTGGTGGCCGGCCCCGGTCGGACCGAACTCGACGGCGGGCACGCCGGCCTGCAGGAACGCGATCGCGTCGGACGCGCCGTCGCGGCCGACGCTCAGCGGCTCGCCCTCGATCGACCGGCCGATGCCCTCGCAGAGGGCGCGCACGTACGGGTTCGTGCGTGACACGACCGCCGGCGCCCGGGTGAAGCACTTCAGGACCTCGACGTCGCCGATCGCCCGGATCTGGGCGAGGATCTCCCCCGGGTCCTGGGTGGGCAGGAAGCGGATGTCGACGTCCATCGTGCACCGGTCGGGGACCTTGTTGAACGCGTCGCCGCCCTCGATGCGGGCGAGGTTGATCGACGGGCGGTCGAACAGGTCGGAGGACTGGCGGCTGAACGGCAGGGTCTCGATGCGACGGAAGACGTCGTGGGCCTTGAGGATGGCGTTGTCGCCGAGCCACGGGGTGGAGCCGTGGGCGGCGATGCCGGCGACCGCGAGGCGCACGGCGAGCACACCCTTGGCCTGGATGCCGATGTGGAGGTCGGTGGGCTCGCCGGTGAGCGCGAAGTCGCCGCGCAGCCCGTCGGCGATGAGCGTCTCGATCGACCGGCTGGTGACGTCGTCGGACTCCTCGTCGGGCACGCAGACGAACCGCACGCGGACGTCGGACTGGCCGGCGACGTCCTTGATGGCGCACATCATGGCCGCCAGCGCGCCCTTCATGTCGTACGCGCCCCGGCCGATGAGCCGGTCGCCCTCGACGCGCGGCTCGAACTGGGTGGCGTAGGCGGGGACGACGTCGAGGTGGCCGTGGAAGACGACGGTCGGGCAGCCCGCATCACCGCCCACGTCGACGAGCACGACGGGCAGGCCCTCGTGCTCCTGGCTGCGGACGTCGAGCTCACGCGACTCCAGCCAGCCCTTGACGAAGCCGGCGGCCGCCCGCAGCCCGTCGGGCGTGGACGTGTCGTAGGTGATGAGGCGCTCGGCGAGGACGCGTTCGTCCATCCGGGGCAGGGTACCGGCCGCCCCCGCCGTGCTCGCCGCCCGACCACGTGTCCAGGTGCCCACAAGATCGGCGCCGGCCGTCCGTTGAAGCGGATATGGAGACCTGCAGCGCCTGCGGCCGCCCGTTCGTCGTCGCGACCAGTCTGCTCGACATCGTCGACGAGGGCCTGTACCGGGTGTGCCTGCGTTGCACGAACTGCGGCCGCGAGCGTGCCGAGGTCGTCGAGGACTCCGAGCTCGAGCACCTCGAGCGCTGCGAGCGGGCCGCGCAGGCGCAGATCGAGGCGGCACTCGAGGCGCTGGCCTCGGGCGCGGTCGATCTGCCCGTGCGGCGCCACCCGTAGCGGCGCGCGCGGCACCGCCCCAGCCCGGCATTGAACGTTGGTCTGCTGCACGCCTGGGTGCACGGCACCAACGTTCAGGTTCGCCCGGGGAACGGCTGGCACCTGGATGGCAAATAGGCCACCGGAAGTGCCATTCACCTTACGGCCGGGCGCGACACCCGGGCGGCGGCGCCACCGCTGGCACCCCGTTCCCGTCACTGATCACCGCGCACGCGGAGCGGCACCGCGACGTCCGCGCGGAACGCCACCGCACCGGCGGCACCACCCGTAGGCGCCGCGGAGGGCCTCCTAGCCCTCCGCGATCCGCAGGAAGGTCTCCCAGCGGCGCTTGTCGCGCGCGGCCACGCGGGCGGCCTCCGAGCCGTCGGGGGCCGTCTCGAGCTCGCGCTCGGCCGTGGCGAGCTTGTCGCGCAGCTCGGCGACGTCGAGCGCGTCGCGCTCGAGCGCCTCCTCGACGAGGATGAGCACGCGGCCGTCGGCCACCTGGACGTAGCCCTCGCCCTGGGCGAGCGTCACGACGTCCGACTCGCTCTTGTAGAGCCGCAGGTCGGTCGGCTCGAGCATCCCCAGCAGCGGCTGGTGGTTGGCGAGGATGCCGATCGAGCCGACCGCCGTGCGCGTCGAGACCATCTCGACCTCGTCGTTGAAGACCTCCCCCTCGGGGGTGAGGACCTCGGCGGTGAACGTCGTGCGGGCCACTACGAGTCGCCCTTGGCGGCGGCCACCACGTCCTCGATCGTGCCCTTCAGCAGGAACGCCGACTCGGGCAGATCGTCGTGCTGGCCCTCGAGGATCTCCTTGAAGGAGCGGATCGTGTCGGCGATCGGGACGTAGGCGCCCGGCGTGCCGGTGAACTGCTCGGCGACGTGGAACGGCTGCGACAGGAAGCGCTCGACCTTGCGGGCGCGCTGCACGAGCACCTTGTCCTCGTCGGAGAGCTCGTCGATGCCGAGGATCGCGATGATGTCCTGCAGCTCGCGGTAGCGCTGCAGCATGCTCTTGACCTGGTTGGCGACCCGGTAGTGCTCCTCGCCGAGGATGTCGGGCTTGAGGATCGTCGAGGTCGAGTCGAGCGGGTCGACCGCCGGGTAGATGCCCTTCTCGGAGATCGCCCGCGACAGCGTCGTCGTCGCGTTGAGGTGGGCGAACACGGAGGCCGGCGCCGGGTCGGTGAGGTCGTCGGCCGGGACGTAGATCGCCTGGATCGAGGTGACCGAGCCCTGGCGGGTCGAGGTGATCCGCTCCTGCAGCTGGCCCATCTCGGACTCGAGCGTCGGCTGGTAGCCCACCTGCGACGGCATCCGGCCCAACAGCGCCGAGACCTCGGAGCCCGCCTGGACGAAGCGGAAGATGTTGTCGATGAACAGCAGCACGTCCTGGCCGCCCTGCTCGCGGAAGTACTCCGCCATCGTCAGGCCGGTCAGGGCGACGCGCATGCGGGCGCCGGGCGGCTCGTTCATCTGCCCGAAGACCATCATCGTCTTGTCGATGACGCCCGACTCGGTCATCTCGAGCCAGAGGTCGTTGCCCTCGCGGGAGCGCTCGCCGACACCGCAGAAGGCCGACAGGCCGCCGTGCTCCTTGGCGAGGTTGTGGATGAGCTCCTGGATGAGGACGGTCTTGCCGACACCGGCGCCGCCGAACAGGCCGACCTTGCCGCCCTTGGCGTACGGGGCGAGCAGGTCGATGACCTTGATGCCCGTCTCGAACATCTCGGTCGTCGGGGTGAGGTTCTCGACCGTCGGGGCCGGCCGGTGGATCGGCCAGCGCTCCTTGATCTCGATGTCCTCGCCCTCGTCGATGAGGTCGCCGAGGACGTTGAAGATGCGGCCGAGGGTGATGTCGCCGACCGGGACGGTGATCGGCCCGCCGGTGTCCTCGATCTCCATGCCGCGGGCCAGGCCGTCGGTCGTGTCCATGGCGACCGCGCGGACGCGGTCGTCGCCCAGGTGCTGCTGGACCTCGCAGACGAGCCACTCGGCGCCCGCCTCGGGCGAGGCGCCTTCCTCGCTCTTGGCCTGCTCGGGCAGCTTGACGCGGATCGCGCTGTAGATCTCGGGGAGCTCGTCGGGGAAGACCGCCTCGATGACGACGCCCTGGATCTCCTCGATGCGGCCGACGTTCTTGCGACCGGTCTCGGCGCCCGCGGGGCGCTCCGTGATGCTGGCTTCCATGATGGTTCTCGGTTCTCCGGGGATCAGGTGAGCGCCTCGGCGCCACGCACTCCTGGGTCTGGTTAGGTCAGCGCCTCCGCGCCTCCGACGACTTCCATGATCTCCTGGGTGATCTCGGCCTGGCGGGCGCGGTTCATCTCCAGGGTGTACTTCTGGATCAGCTCGCCGGCGTTGTCCGACGCGCTGCGCATGGCGGTCATGCGGGCGCCCAGCTCGGAGGCGGAGCTCTCCAGCAGGGCGCGGTAGATCGAGATCTCGACGTAGTCGGGGATGAGCCGCTCGAGGATGAGCGCCGGGTCGGGCTCGTAGTCGACGAGCGCGCTGTGCCCGGACTCCCCTTCGGCAGGGTGGGCGGGGTCGGCATCCTCGCGCTCGGTGCCCTCGAGGATCGTCGCCTCCTGCAGCGGCAGCAGCGTCTCGCGGCGCACCTCCTGCACGAGCGGGGAGACATAGCCGTTGTAGATGATCTCGACGCGGTCGACCTCGCCGTCGACGTAGGCGGCCATGAGCGCCTCGGCGACCTCGCGGGCGTTCGCGTAGGCCGGGCGCTCGGTGAAGCCCGTCCACGCCCCGACCGGCTCGCGGTTGCGGAACGTCAGCGAGGACTTGCCGCGGCGGCCGGTGGCGAAGAAGGCCACCTGCTGGCCGTCGTGCTCGTAGGAGCCCGCCGCCGCAAGCCCGGCACGGAGGATCTGCGAGTTGAAGGCGCCGGCCAGACCGCGGTCGGCGGTGACGAGCAGCAGGCCGACCTTGTCCTCGCTCTCGTGCTGCTGGAGGATCGGCAGCGAGCCCATCTCCCCGCCGGCCGCCTCGGCGGCCTGGCGGGTCATGCGGCGGATCGCGCCCGCGTAGGGGCGCAGCCGCTCGATGCGCTGCTCGGCGCGGCGCAGGCGCGCCGCGGCGACCATCTCCATCGCCCGCGTGATCTTGCGGATGTTCTGGATCGACGCGATCCGGTTCTTGACGTCGCGCTGCGACATGAGCAGGCCTCTGCGTCCGCGCTAGGCGGCGGCGCCGGCCGCCTCCTGCTGGGCCTCGCTCTCCTCGCCCACGTCGGAGGCGGCCGCCTCGGACGTCGGACGGGAGACGATCCGGTCGCTCTCGCCGGCCTCGATCGGGAGGCCCTCCTCGTCGAGGTCGTAGCCGAAGTCGTCGGCGTACGTGGCGATGAGCTGCCGGAGGGTCGACTGCGTGTCGTCGGACCAGTCGCCGCCCGCGATCTTCTCGAGCAGGGCCTTGCCCTCGGCGTTGGCGCGCTGGGTCAGGCCGTCGAGGAACTCGCCGATGCGGTCCTCGTTGATGCGGTCGAGGAAGCCGTTGGTGGCGGCGTAGACCTGGACGACCTGGACGCCGACCGGCAGCGGCTCGCGCTCGTTCTGGTTGAGCGTCTTGACCAGGCGCGCGCCGCGAGCCAGCGTGCGCTGGGTGTCGGGGTCGAGGTCGGAGCCGAACTGGGCGAACGCCTCGAGGTCGCGGTACTGCGACAGCTCGATCTTCAGGCGGCCGGCGACCTTCTTCATCGGGCTGATCTGCGCGTTGCCGCCGACGCGCGACACCGAGATGCCGACGTTGATGGCCGGGCGCACGCCCGAGTTGAAGAGCTTCGGCTCGAGGAAGATCTGGCCGTCGGTGATCGAGATGACGTTCGTCGGGATGTAGGCCGACACGTCGCCGGCCTGCGTCTCGATGATCGGCAGCGCGGTCATCGAGCCGGCCCCGAGGTCGTCCGACAGCTTCACCGCGCGCTCGAGCAGACGGGAGTGCAGGTAGAAGACGTCGCCCGGGTACGCCTCGCGGCCCGGCGGGCGGCGCAGCAGCAGCGACATCTGGCGGTAGGCGAACGCGTGCTTGGTGAGGTCGTCGTAGGTGACGACGGCGTGGCCGCCCTTGTAGAGGAAGTACTCGCCCATCGCCGCGCCGGCGTACGGCGCCAGGAACTTGATCGGCGCGGCCTCGTCGGCGGAGGCGGCGACGATGATCGTCTTGTCCAGGGCACCGTGCTCGGCGAGCGTCTCGGCGATGCCGACGACCGTCGCCATGCGCTGGCCGATCGCGACGTAGACGAAGACGAGGTCGGAGTCCTTGTTGTTGATGATCGTGTCGATCGCGATCGCCGACTTGCCGGTCTGGCGGTCGCCGATGATGAGCTCGCGCTGACCGCGGCCGATCGGGATCATCGAGTCGACGGCCTTCAGGCCGGTCTGCATCGGCTCGGTCACCGGCTGGCGCTTGACGACGCCCGGAGCCTTGAACTCGGCGGGACGCGTCCCGTCGTAGTCGATGTCGCCCTTGCCGTCGAGCGGGATGCCGAGCGGGCTGACGATGCGGCCGAGCAGCTTCTCGCCGACCGGGATCTCGAGCAGGCGGCCGGTGCGCTTGACCGTGTCGCCCTCGACGATCTTCTCCCACGGGCCGAACAGCACCGCGCCGACGTTGTCGGACTCGAGGTTCAGCGCGAGGCCGGTCACGTCGTGGGGCAGCTCGAGCATCTCGAACGACATGCAGTTCTCGAGCCCGTGGATGCGGGCGATGCCGTCGGCGACGGAGAGGACGGTGCCGACCTCGGTCAGCTCGGCCTGCCCCTGGTCGAGCCCCTCGATGCGGGACTTCAGGATGCTGGTGATCTCGTCGGGCTTGATCTGCATGGCGGGGTTTCGTTCCTTGATGTGAAAGCGCTACGCGCGGGCGACGCTGCGGCGCAGGTTCTCGAGGCGATTGCGGATGGAGGCGTCGAGGATCGAGTTGCCGACGCGGACGACGAGGCCGCCCAGCACGTCGGGGTCGACCGTCTCGGTGAGCTGGATGGTCTGTCCGGTCTGGCGGCCGATCGCATCGCCGATGCTCTTCACCGTAGCCTCGTCGAGGCGCACGGCGGACGTGACCGTCACGGGCAGCAGGTCGTTCTCCTGCTCCCAGAGCGCGTCGAACGCCTTGCGGGTCCGGAAGATGACCGGCATGCGGTGGTTCTCGACGAGCAGCTCGAGGAAGTTGCCGACCGTCGGGTCGACCCCCTCGAGCAGACGGCCCAGGCCGTCCTTCTTCTCCGGGGTGGAGAAGTAGGGCGAGAAGAAGAACACCGTCAGCTCACGGTTGCCGTCGAGGGCGTCGGCGAACTGGCCGAGCTGCTCCCGGACGACGTCGAGCTTGTCGTGCTCCTTGGCCACCTCGAAGAGCGACCGCGCGTAGACCTGGGCGATCTCTTCCATCTACCGGCGCTCCCCCAGGGCGGAGAAGTCCAGCTCGGAGAGCGCCTCCTCGACGAGACGCCGCTGGTCGGCCTCGTCGAGCGTCTTGCGCGTGACGGCCTCGGTGGCGGCGACGGTGAGGTCGGCGACCTCGCGGCGGATCTCCTGGATCGCGCGGCGGGTCTCGGCCTCGACGTCGCGGCGGGTCTGCTCGAGCAGGTCCTCGCGGGTCTGCTTGGCGGCCTCGAGGCTGTCGCGCTCGTGCTCGTCGCCGGCGCGGCGGGCCTTGGCGACGATCTCCTCGGCCTGGGCGCGCGCCTCCTTCAGGCGCTCGCGGTACTCGGCCAGCAGCTGCTCGGCCTCGTCCTTCGTGCGCTGGGCGGTGTCGATCGAGTCCTCGATGAGCCGCTGGCGCTTCTCGAGCGCCGCCGAGATCGGCGGGAACGCCAGCTTGTAGAGGACGAGCATCGAGATGAAGAAGACCACGAGGGTCCACACCATGATGCCCAGGCCCGGCGAGACGAGGAAGCTTCCGCTGCTCTCGTCGGAGGCCGCCAGGGGCAGCGCGGTTGCCAGGGACGTCAGCATCGGCCTACAGGAAGAACGCGATGAGGCCCGCGACGAGGCCGTAGAAGAAGACCGCCTCGGTGAGGGCGAAGCCGAGCCACTGGATCGAGGTGATCTCGTCGCGCATCTCCGGCTGGCGGGTGACGGACTCGATGACGGCGCTGAAGATCTGGCCGATGCCGATGCCGGCGCCGACGGCGCCGAGGCCGCCGCCCACGCCGAGGGCGATCGCGCGGCCGGCCTTCACGCCGTTGTCCTCACCAGCTACAGCCTGGGCGAGGATGTCGATGACAGCGAGGTCCACGGGGTTCTCCTTGGTTCCTTAGTGGGAATCGGCGGCCGCGCCGCCGAGGTAGATGGCAGTGAGGGTGGCGAAGATGAAGGCCTGCAGGCCGGCGATCAGCCCGACCTCGAACATGAAGAGGGCCAGCGCGAGCGGCAGCGTGATGATGCCGAGCGCCTCGATGCCGAGGATGACGGCGAGGCCGCCGGCCATGAAGAGGATGATGAGGTGGCCGGCGAGGATGTTCGCGAAGAGTCGAACGGAGAGCGAGATGATCCGCATGAGGTTCGACACGAGCTCGAGCACGAGGATGAACGGCCGCATCGGGCCGGGCACGCCCGCCGGGATGAACGACTTCAGGTAGCCCATCGGCCCCTTCGTCTTCAGGCCGACGCCGGTGTAGAAGAGGAAGACGACGAGCGACAGCACGAGCGGCACCGACAGGTTCGCGGTCGCCGCGTAGAGGACGAAGGCGGGGACCTCGAGGCCGGCGATGTCGACCTTGTGCTCGACGTTCGTCGGCAGCGGGATGTAGCCGAGGAGGTTCGACCACAGGATGAAGAGGAACAGCGCCGCGACGAACGGGAACCAGCGCGCCGCCATCTTGTCGTCCATGTTGCCGCGCGTGAGGTTGTCGCGCATGAACGTGTAGATGAGCTCGACGAGCGTCTGGACCTTGTTCGGGCGCTGGGTCATCTTGCGCGCGATGTAGATCATCGTCACGCACATGAGGATCGCCGCGCCCAGGATGTAGAGGTGCGCCTTGTTGACGTCGAGCGGCCCGAGCGAGAACAGCGTGTCGAGCTTGAACTCGTTCTGGGGCTTGAACTCCGTGTTGCTGCTGCGCGACCAGCCGAAGATGGCGACGAACAGGATGATCACGGCTACGTAGGAGCCGAGACCGATGAAGGCCTTCGTACGGGTCGTCATGAGGGGGAGGAGCTCCTCTCCAGCGTGCGTGCGGCGAGAGACGTGGCGTAGTAGATGGTGAGCGCGACGATGGTGAGGACCGCCGCGGCCAGGCCGTCCTTGCGGTCGCCCGCAAGCCCGACGGCCAGGATGGTAAGCGCAACGAGCCAGGCGCGTCCTGCGGCCCCCGCGAGGTTGAGCCCGATCGCGGTCTTGACGCTGTCCTGACGCTTGGCGTGGGCCTCCAGGCCGAGAGCGAGGAAGCGCTGGATGATCCAGGCGGCGCCGCCGACCAGCAGCCCGAGGGCAGGCGCCCCGAGGAGGGCGAGCACCGGCGCGGTGACCGCGACGAGAAAGACGTCGAGGAAGCGCAGCGCGGTCACCGGGTGCAGCGCTCCCGGCGCCGGCGGGTGCGCCGCCGGCGGGCCGCGACGAGCCGCGCACGAGCCCGGCCGCGGGCGCACGGCGTGATGCGCGGCGCGCGGATCTGCGGGCGCGGGCGATCGTCGGGGTGTCGGAGGTCGTCGGACTCGTACATGGCGCCAGGGCCTGGGGTCGGGCCCTGATCGATGGCTGGCACGTCCCGCGCTTCCGTGCGGGACGACCCTTCCGGAGGTGGGACAGGCACCTCCTTGGCGGCAGCGCCCAGGGTATCGAAGTCCGAGACTTTGTGACATGTTCGTGACAGTCCCCGGGGCGCGTGGCGGTCGACGGATGTCCGGGGGCGGGCGCACGCGCGGTGGACAGCGGGCAGGGCGCAGGACCCCGCCGGGTGCCAACGGCTAGGTTGTGCGCCGGCACGGTTGCCGCACCCCCATAGGAGGCCCGAATGACCCCCGCCCGCCGTCTCGTCGTCGTCGCCCTGGCCGCGCTGCTCATCGCGCCGGCTTCCGCGGGCGCCGCCACCCGGCTGGGGCCCGACCTCGCGGCCGCCGGACCGCCTGCTCACGACTGCGGGGCGGCGACGTGCTCGGCCGTCGGGCTCGACGGGGCCGCGGTCGCCGTGCCCTCCGACGGCGTGCTCACGAGCCTGCAGCTGCGCCACGGGCCGGCGACCGGCGGCCTGGCGACGACCGAGGTCCGGCTCGTCGCCTACCAGCGCGCGGGCCTGTCGCTGACCGCCGTGCGCGAGAGCGGTGCGGTCACCGTCCCGGCCACCGCCGACGCCGACCGCACCGACACGCTGAGCGTCTCGCTGCCGGTGAAGGCCGGCGAGCTCGTCGGCCTCAAGGTCGCCTCCGGCTGGGCGGGCAGCGAGCTGAAGGTTCTCGGCGCGGCCGCCGGCCAGACCGCGGCGCGCCACGCGGGCCACCACCCCGCCGGCTCGACCGCGACCTATGCGGCGCTCGCCGACCACGTCGTCCTCTTCAACGCCACGCTGCAGGCCGACGCCAACGGCAACGGGCTCGGCGACGAGGACGAGGCGGCCGCGGGCGGCGGCGGCACACCGCCGGGCGCCACGCCGGGCACCGAGCCCGGCGGCGGGACGCCGACGACACCCGCCGACCCGGGCACGACGGCGTGCGCGACCGGCACCGGCCCGGGCCCGCAGGCCG
>JBDZVZ010000136.1:0-3611 GCA_040255945.1 Solirubrobacterales bacterium
GAACCCCCACGACCTTGCGGCCACGAGGACCTAAACCTCGCGCGTCTACCGATTCCGCCACACCCGCTCGGGCCGCGCGACCGTCGCGCGCGACCGCCTGGGATTGTAAGGTCGGCCGGCGATGGCCGAACCGGACGTCATCATCGAGCACCCCAACCGCGACAGCGCGACGAGCAAGTCGACGCGCGCGGTCGTGATCCTCCTGCTGCTCGTCACCGCAGCGCTGATGGCGATCATCCTCGCCGGCGGCTGGAGCGAGATGGCCGGCTACGCCGCCGCCACCATCGCGTTCATCATCATCGACCTGGTCTTCGCCTACTACGTGGCGCGCTGGAACCGCGGCGTGCTGCCGGTCGCCGCCGGGCTGGCGATCATCATCGCCATCTACGCGGCCATCGCGATGCCCGGCTGGTTCGACCGCGACGCGTCCGGGTTCGCCGAGTCGTCCATCCCGGCCGACATCCTCGGCATCCTCTGCGCCGTGCTCATCCCGGTCCAGGTGCTGCTCATCGGCTTCGCGATGCGCGGCTTCAACCAGGCCTGGAACGTCGAGGTCGAGCGCTACACCGACGCCCCGCCGCACGCACCGCAGACGGCGTAGAGCTCTAGAATCACTCCCGCCTGCCCGGATGGCGGAACTGGTATACGCGGAGGATTCAAGTCCCTCTGTCCTTTGTGGCGTGTGGGTTCGACTCCCACTCCGGGCATCTACGGCGCTACATTCGGCACATGCCTGACACGCTCGATGGTCCCGCCCGCGCGCTCGTCGCGGACAAGAACTTCGCCCACCTCTCGGTCACCCGCAAGGACGGGACGATCCAGAGCGTGGTCATCTGGGCCGACGTCGACGACGCCGGCAACATCCTGGTGAACTCGGCCGAGGGTCGCGGCTGGCCGCAGAACCTGCGCCGTACCGGTCAGGCGACCGTCAGCTTCCACAACCAGGACAACCCGTATGAGTCGGTCGTCGTCGTCGGGCGCCTCGCCGACGAGACCCACGAGACCGCCGACGCCGACATCGACGCGCTCGCCAAGAAGTACATGGACGTCGACAGCTACCCGCTGCGCCAGGAGGGCGAGCAGCGCGTCACGTTCCGGCTCACGCCGGAGCGCGTCACCTACCGCGGCTGAGACCGCTCAGCTGACGAGCGCTCGCAGCTCGTCGGCGACCGCCGGCGGGGCGACAAACGCGCCCCACGGCAGCTCGCCGGTCGGCGGCAGCCGCTCGACGTGCAGCCCCACCGCCGCGCAGAGCAGCTCCCCGGCGGCGATGTCCCAATCCTTGACGCCGCGCTCGAAGTAGGCGTCGACGCGGCCCGCCGCACACCAGGCCAGGTCGAGGGCCGCGGCTCCCGCCCGGCGGATGTCGCGGGCCCGCGGCAGGACACGGGCGACGACCTCACCCTGCAGCTCGCGCCGTCGCGCGTCGTAGCCGAAGCCGGTCGCCACGAGCGTCTGGCCGAGCTCGGTCGGCGGCGAGATCGACAGCTCGCGGCCGTTCAGCGTCGCCGGACCGCCCGCCACCGTGGCGAAGAGCTCGTCGCGCACCGGGTCGAAGACGACCCCGGCGAGCCCCTCGCAGGCGACGCTCACGCACCACATCGGGATCCCGTAGAGGAAGTTCACGGTCCCGTCGATCGGGTCGACGATCCAGCGCCGGCCGGTCGTGCCGGGCTCGTCCTCGCCCTCCTCCCCCATGACCGCGTCGTCGGGGGCCCGCCGGGCGAGCACCGCGCGAATCGCCCGCTCGCCCGCCAGATCCGCCTCGGTGACGACGTCGGTCGCCGTCGACTTCGTCGCCAGCGCCTGCTCGGTGCCGAAGCGCGGCAGCAGCAGCGCGCCCGCCTCGCGGGCCGCTTCGCGGGCGATGTCCAGCAGCTCCTCGGGCGTCATGCGACCGCGCTCGGTCGGCGGTCAGCCCACGGCTGGTCGGCCTCGAGCTGGGCGGAGAGCGCCAGCAGCGTCGCCTCGTCGTTCGGACGGCCGACGAGCTGCACGCCGACCGGGAGCCCGTCGCCGTCCAGCCCCGCCGGGACCGAGGCGGCCGGCTGGCCGGTGATGTTCCAGATGCCCATGAACGGCAACCGCTCGGGGGCGCGCGCCAGCCAGCCCGCGGTGCCCAGGCGGCCGAGCTGGCCGACCCGGTAGGGGCCGTCGGTCGCCACCGGGCACAGCAGGACGTCGACGTCGCGCCACAGCGCGCCGACCCGCGCGGTGAACGCCGCCTCGCTGCGCCGCGCCCAACCGACGATCCCGGCGGGCAGGCGCTCGCCGATCGCGGCGACGTTGCGGGTGCGCGCCTCGAGCCGCTCGCGGTGCGGCATCGACTCCGAGACGTCGTCGGCGATGCCGCGCAGGACGCGCACCAGCCCGCTGAAGAACATCGCCGGCGGATAGTCGGGGTCGCGCTCGACGACGTCGTGGCCGAGCGCGCGCAGGCGGTCGGCGACCGCGTGGACGGCGGCGCGCTCCTCGCGCCCGACGCGGGCGACCGCACCGGTCGGCAGCTTCGTCGAGACGGCGATCCGCAGATGCGATCCCGCCCGCCCCGGCGTCATCGCCGCCCCGAGGAACCCGCCGTCCGGCGCCCCGTCGGCCGTGACGTCGAGGAAGAGCGCCGCGTCGGCGACCGTGCGGGCGATCGGCCCGTTGACCGACATGCCCTGCCAGGCGTCCTCGTGCGGCGCGAGCGGGACGCGGTCGCGGGTCGGCTTGATCCCGAACAGCCCGGTCCAGGCCGACGGCACGCGGATCGAGCCGGCGCCGTCGCTGCCGAGCGCCACGCCGCACAGGCCCGCCGCGGTGGCCGCCGCGCTGCCGCCACTCGAGCCGCCAGGGGTGCGCCCCAGGTCCCACGGGTTGCGGGTGGAGCCGAACGTCGTCGTGTCGGTCGCCGGCAGCATCGTCATCTCGGGCACCAGGGTCTTGCCGACGACGACGGCGCCCGCGGCCCGCAGCCGCCGGACGACCTCGGCGTCGCGGCTCTTGGGCCCGCCGTGGGCGGCGGTGCCCCAGGCGGTCGGCTCGCCCGCCACGTCGACGTCGTCCTTGATCGCCACGGGGACCCCGAGCAGCGGCCGGTCGTCGCCGGCGCGGCGGCGCGCGTCGGCCTGGTCGGCCTCGGCGAGCGCGCGCTCGGCGAGCACGACCCGGTAGGCGTTGAGCTGCGGATCGAGCGCGTCGATGCGCCGCAGCGTCAGCTCGACGAGCTCGCGCGCGGAGAGCTCGCCGGCACGGATGAGCCGGGCCTGCTCGGTGGCGCCGGCGTAGGCGGCAGTCGTGGCGTCCATGGTGGACCGGACGCTATCGACCGACCGATGTCCCGGCACCGGCGCGACGGTTCAAGGCGGCGGGAGGGGCCGTCGATCCCTGGGAGGCATGCCCCTGCCCGCCGCCCGCACACTCCGGCCCGCCGTCGCGGCCGCCCTGGCCGCGGCGCTCGCGATGGGCGCGGCGACCGCGCAGGCCGGGCCGGGCCAGCGTGCCGCCGACGGCGCGGCGAAGGCCACGCACGCCAAGGCCAAGGCCAAGCGGGCGAAGGCCAAGCGCACCAACAAGCATCGCACGGAGCGCCAGCAGCGCCGTCGCGCCCGCTCGGTCGCCGTGCGCGG
>JBDZVZ010000081.1:0-13915 GCA_040255945.1 Solirubrobacterales bacterium
GGCCGCCCCTAGGTGGCGACCTTCCCCACCTCGGCCATCGGGTGCCCGGGCAGCTGCGGGGAGCGGGCCAGCGCCACGGTGAGCCGGGCGGCCCGGACGAGCTCGCGCGGCATGCGGTCCTCGGGCAGGCGGGCGAAGCGCCGCCAGGCGCGCTCGGGCTTGTGGTTGCCGCGCTGCAGCTGCGCGACGCCCTCGAAGTCGGGGGCGAGCTCGATCGTGTGCCGCGGCCCGGCGAGCGCCCGCAGCCTCGCGTGCAGCGCGCGGTTGGTCGCCGACGGCCGGCGGCCGGGCCGCGCGTCGCGGTCGTGCAGGATGACGAACGGCACGCCCACCGCCGCGCAGACCCGCGCGAAGAGCACCATGTTGGCCTTGCCGCCGCACTCGACGATCGTGATGCCCTCGCGATCGGCGTCCTCGCCGATCGCGGCGAAGACGAACGGCAGCGCGAGCTTCTCGGTCTGGCCCTCGACGAGCAGGGCGGCGCGGGCGAGGAAGAGCTCCGCGCGCTCGGCGTCGAACTCGCTGAGGATGCGGAAGTCGTCGTCGGGGGTCAGGGGCGGCGGTCGCAGCGCGGTCGTCCCCGTCGGGTCGCGGCGCTCGACGAAGACGAGCTCCTCGATCCGGGCGACGTTGAGGAAGGCCGGCGACTGGGTCGCGTAGACGACCTGGTTGCCGGCCGCCGCCAGGCGGCGCAGCAGCCGGGCGAGGTAGCGCTGGGCCTGGGGACGCAGATAGAGCTCGGGCTCCTCCATGAGGACCACGGTCCCCGTCATGCCGGCCTCCGCCCGCGCCTCGAGGTCCTCGATGACGCGACGGGCCGGGAGACCGCCGGTCCGGTCCCGGGCGGCGAGCGCGAGCACGGCCGGCGCGTGCTCCGAGGCGCCGCCGGCCCGCACGGCCGGAGGGCGGCCCGCGAGCTCGAGCCGGGCGCCGTCGACGAGCGTCGCGACGACCTGCAGCTCGGAGGCGCCGACGCGCAGGTCGCCGGCGTCGAGCTGGGCGCCGCCGGGGTCAAGGACCGCGCGCAGCGCCCCGAGGAGGTTCGAGGTGCCGGCCTGGCCCTCGCCGACGAGCGCGGCGACCGGTCCGAGCCCGAGCGTCAGCGCGCGCAGCGAGCGGAAGTCGCGGACCTCGAGCTCGGCGACGAGGCCGGGCGGTCCGTGCGTCACTCGGCCGGCCTCTCGGGCTCGACGGCGGTGGGGCCGCCCGGGGCGAAGCCGGCGGCGGCGAGCGCGCCGATCGACAGCAGCGAGGCGACCACGGCGGTCGCGACCATGCCGACGGTCGGCGATGCGAGGTCGAAGAACTCCCGCAGGCCGGGCACGGCGACCACGATGACGAACGCGGCGGCCAGCACCGCGCACATCATGCTCACCACGCGCGTGCGCCGACGTCCGTGCGCCTCGAGGACGAGCACGAGGTAGAGGCCGACCGCGACGAGCACGGTCGTCGCGATCGTGCGCGCGCGCTCGACCCCGTAGTCGAGGTCGTGCAGCGCGAACAGATGGCTGGAGACGACGCCCACGCCGACGAGGACGCCGGCCGGGATCGCGAAGCGCGCCACCTCGCGCGTGAACCCCTCCGACCGCCAGCGCCCGCTCGACGGCGCCAATGCGAGGAAGAACGTCGGCACCCCGATCGTCAGCGTCGCGGCGAGGCTGAAGTGGCGCGGCAGCAGCGGGTAGGCGGTCGAGGTGATGCCGATCGTGAGGATGAGGAACGCCGCGAACGCCGACTTCGTCGCGTAGAGCTTGGCGACCCGCTGGAGGTTGCGCAGCATCTGGCGGCCCTCGTGGATGAGCTGGGGCACGGTGGCGAAGTCACCGCGGACGAGGACGAGGTCGGCGACGCTGCGCGCGATCTGGGTGCCGGTGCCCTGGGCGATCGCCAGGCGCGCCGCCTTCAGCGCGGGGACGTCGTTGACGCCGTCGCCGACCATGACGACGTGGTGGCCGCGGCGCGACAGGGCGCTCACGACATCGCGCTTGCCCTCCGGCGAGATGCGCCCGATGACGACCGCGTCGGCCACCGTGTCGGCCAGTGCCGCCTCGTCGGCGGGCAGGTCGTCGCCGCGCAGCACGGCGCCGGCGGGCAGGCCGACGTCGGCCGCGATCGCCGCCACCGTCTCGGGCGCGTCGCCGGAGAGGACCTTGACCTGCACGCCCTCGTCGAGCAGGAAGCGCACGGTCTCGCGTGCCTGCTCGCGCAGGCGCTCGGCGAGGACGATGACGCCGAGCGGGCGCAGGTCGGCCGGGAGGACGGGCTCGTCGCCGTCGGGCGTCGCGGCGAAGGCGCCGTCGGTGCGCGCGAGGGCGACGACCCGGCGCCCGGTCCGCTGGCGCTGCGCAGCGAGCGCCCCGAGCTCCGGGCCGGCCACGACCTCGGGCGCCCCGAGCACGTACGCCGCGCCGTCGAGCGCCAGGCCGCTCCAGCGCCGCCGCGAGCTGAACGCCACCTGCCCGGTCACCGGGCGCGGCCGCGCCGGCAGCCCCTCGCCGATCGCGCGCAGGGTCCCGTTGGGCGCCGGGTCCGACGCGGCGTAGGCGCCGATCGCCTCCGCGAGCTCCTCCTCGGAGGCCCCGGCGGCGGGCAGCAGCTCGACGACGCGCAGCTGCGCCTCGGTGAGCGTCCCGGTCTTGTCCATGCAGATGACGTCGGCCGAGGCGAGCGACTCGATGGCGTTGAGCTGCTGGGCGAGCACGCCGCGGCGCGCCATCCGCACCGCTCCGACGGCGAACGTCAGGCTCACGAGCAGGACCAGGCCCTCCGGCACGAGGCTGACGACGCCGGCCGTCGCGGTGGCGACCGCGTCGCTGACACCGGCCTGGTGGTGCCAGAGCGAGTAGCCCAGCAGGGCGCCGAGCCCGATGACGAGCGCGAGCGTCGCCAGCAGCAGGCGGTTGACCGCCTGCTCCAGCGGCGAGCGCGGGTGGCGGAAGCTGCGTGCCTCGCCGAGCAGCCGGTGCGCGTAGCTGTCGGCCCCGACCGCGTCGACGACCATCGCCCCCGAGCCCTCCACGACGAACGCGCCGGAGCGCAGCTCGTCGCCGGCCCCCCGCGCGATCGGCCGCGACTCGCCGGTGACGACCGACTCGTCGACGCGCAGCCCCTCCGCCCCGGCCAGACGTCCGTCGGCGACGATCTGGTCGCCGGACTGCAACGCGACGAGGTCGCCGGCGACGAGCTCGGCCACCGCGATCTCACGCCGGCGCCCGTCACGCACGACGCGCGCGGTGGGCGCGACGAGCAGGGCGAGCCGGTCGAGCGCGCGCTTGGCCCGCACCTCCTGGGCGATGCCGATGACGGCGTTGGCGACGAGGATGCCCAGGAAGAGCGCGTCGCGCCAGTCGCCGAACGCGAGCGTCAGCGCGCCGAACGCGGCCAGGATCCCGTTGAAGATCGTCAGCGTGTTCGCCCGGACGATCGACGCGTAGGAGCGGCTGGTCGGCGTGCCGCGCTGCGGACCGGCCGCCTCCAGCCGACGGGCCGCCTCGGCCTCCGTCAGGCCGCCGGCGGCGACGGCCGTCTCGGAGGCTGCCGGGTCCAACGCGGTCACGGTCCGGACGGTAGGCGGTCATGCGGGCGATCGCCACCGGGCCGCGCCGCGGGCGTGCGGACCCGGATCCGTAGTTGTCCGCAACCGCGCGGCGGGATCGCCCCGATGGTGGACGACCTGCCGTGTGCCACCATCGGCGGCTGCCCGTGGATCTTCCGAGGAACACCCTGCGCTGCGCCATCTGCGGCGACGTCATCGGCACGTATGAGCCGGCGACGATCGTCGAGGACGGCCGCGCCCGGACGACCTCCGCCGCCGCCGAGGCCGACCTCGGCCGGCACGCCGGCGGCCTCTTCCACGCGGCCTGCTTCGCGCGCTCGCACGACGACGCGGCCTGAGCGCGCGGCGCGCGCCGGGGCGGCCCGCCCGGGGTAGGCTCGCGGGCACCACCATGCGCCACATCGTCCTGCTGCGCGGGGTCAACATGGGCCCGAGCAACCGCATCAAGATGGCCGACTTCCGGGCGGGGTTGGAGGACGTCGGCTTCAGCGACGTCCGCACGCACGTCAACAGCGGCAACGCCGTCGTCACGTCCGACCGCGACACCGCCGGGGTCGAGGCAGCAGTGCGGGAGCTGCTCACGACCCGCTTCGATCTGCACGTCGACGTCGTCGTCCGCGACGCCGACCAGCTGCGGGCGATCGTCGCCGACAACCCGCTCGCCGACGTCGCCACCGACGGCCGCCGCCAGTTCGTCGTCTTCTGCTCCGAGCCCCACGACCCCGCGCTGCTGCCCGAGGCCCAGGAGCCGGAGCGGCTGGTCGCGCGCCCGACCGAGATCCACGTCTGGCTGCCCAACGGCGTGCAGGGCAGCCGGTTGTTCGCGACGCTCGGGCGGCGACCGCCCGCGCCCGTGACGTCGTTTCGCAACTGGAACACGGTGGCGAGGCTCGCGGAGCTGTCCGACGGCGACGGGTGAGGCCCGGCCGACGCGCCTGCCTACTCGGCGTCGCGCAACCGGGCCGCCAGCTCGGTGCGCGACCGCACCCCGAGCTTGCGGTAGATGCGGCCGAGGTGGAACTCGATCGTCTTCGCGCTGAGGACGAGCTCGGCGGCGACCTCGCGGTTCGTCAGCCCGGTCACGACGAGCCGCGCCACCGTGCGCTCCTGCGGCGTCAGCGCGTCGTCGCGCGGCCGGGTGCGCTTGGCGGGACGCAGGCCGCACGCCTCCAGCTCCCGCTCGCAGCGGCCGATCCACGGCTGCGCGCCGAGCGCCGACAGTCGCTCGAGCGCGCACGCCAGCAGCGCGGAGGCCTCGCGGCGGCGCCGCGTGCGACGCGCATGCGCGCCGGCCGCCAGCTCGAGGCGGGCGCGCTCGAACGGGCGGCACGCGTCGGCGTCGAGGGCGAGCGCCGCCGCGAACGCCGCCTGGGCCGACGCCGCGTCGCCCATGGCGGCCGCGACGACGCCGCGCGCTCGGCCCGCGTCGGCGGCGATCGAGACGTCACCGCCCGCCGCGGCCTCGCGCTCCAGCGCGCCGGCGGCCGCCGCAGCGTCGTCGAGGCGGCCGGTGGCGACGAGCGCCTCCGCGTAGGTCGCCCGGTAGTGATGCACCCACTCGGGGAAGTGCAACTGCCCGCCGGGGCCGAGCCGGTCGGCGACGGCCACGACGCGCTCGTGGTCGGCGGCGGCGTCGGCGATCCGCAGCTGAGCGTAGGCGGCCAGCAGTTGGGCCGGGACGAGGCGGACGGCCTCGGCCAGCGAGGCGGTGGCGGCCGCGTGCTCACGCGCCCGTGCCTCCTGACCCTGACCGGCGAGCACGACGGCGGCGATGCCGTGCGGCAGCAGCGCCAGCCATTCCTGACCGCTGTCGGCGACGATCGACGCGGTCGTCTCGGCGAGGTCGAGGGCGTCGGCCCAGCGGCCGGCCCGGAAGTGGCGGTCGGCCAGGTGCATGCGGGCGTTGACGAAGGCGAGCATCGAGCCGCGGACGCGCGGCGAGGCGAGCACGGCGACGAGCGTGCGCTCGGCCTCCTCGAGCCGGTTCGCGTAGAGCTGCGCGATCCCGAGGCCGAGTCGTGCGTCGAGGGCGACGTTGGCGCTCCGCGCCCCGGCGAGCACCCGCGCGAGCTCGTCGGCCGCGGCCGCCGGCCCGTCGACGACCGCGCGGCCGAACGACAACATCATCGCCGAGCTCAGCGACTGGCTGCCGGCGTCCAGCGCGGTCCGCGCCCAGGCGGCGACCTCGTCGAAGCGGCCACGGTGCTCGGCGAAGATCGCGAGCATGTCGGCGACCGGGCCGACCAGGGTGTCGGGCTCGCCGGAGTCCGCCAGCCCGCCCCAGGCTCGGGTGAGCAGCTCCTCGGCCTCGGCCAGCCGCCCCCGGCCCAGCGCGACGCGGCCGAGGACGTGGTCGCGCGCGGGGTCGGGCGGGAAGCGCTCGATCTCGGCGGCGAGGTGGTCGACCGGCTCACCGGCGAGCACGAGCCGGGTCGCCGCCGTGAGCACGAGCTGCCGGGTCTCCGCCTCGTCGGCCGCCAGCGGGGCGGCGGCGAGCAGATATCCCGCCGCCCGGTCCGGGGACGCCTCGGCCTGCGCGGCGGAGCGGGCCAGGGCGACGAGCTCGGCATCGGGCCCGACGGTGGCCGCGAGCCGGTGGCGCAGCGCGCCGTCTCCGGCGACGACCGCGGCGGCGCGCCGGTGCAGCTGCGCCGTGCGCGACGCGGTCAGGCTCTGCTCCACCGCCGCATGGACGAGGTCGTGCGCGAAGCGCAGCCGGGGCCCGGTGGCGGCATCGTCGAGCTCGGCCAGCGCGCCGGCCGCGAGCGCCTCGACCGCCGGCAGCGGGTCGTCGACGCCGGCGATCTCGGCGACGTCGGCCAGCGGCGCGGCGCTGCCGAGGACCGCGAGGGCGGCGACGAGCGCCTCGGCGGCCGGCGGGCAGGCCTGCAGTCGCTCCAGGACGAGCGCGGCGTACGTGCTGGGGACCGGAAGCCGCCCGGTGGCCTCGAGCGCGTCGGGCGCCAGCTCGGCCAGCAGCGCGCGGACGTGCAGCGGGTTGCCGCCGGCGTGCTCGGCCAGGCGCCGTGCCGCCGCCGTCGTCAGCGGGCGCCGGTGGACCGCCTCGGCGAGCTCGGCGACCTCGGCGACGGCGAGCGGGCCGAGCTCGAGCGTGCCGCCACCCGCCTCGACGGCGCGGCGCAGCGCGGCGGGCACGTGGTCGACCTGCTCGCTGCGGCACGCCGCGACGACGAGAACGCGGTCGGCGCGCAGGCGCCGTGCCGCGAACGCCAGCGCCTGCAGGGAGCGCTCGTCGGCCCATTGCGCGTCGTCGACGACCACGACGACCGGGGCGTCGGCCTGCAGGCGGTCGATCGCCGCCAGCAGGACGGCGCCGGCGCGAAACGCATCGTCGCCCGGCTCGGGCGCGCCGTCCGGAGCGTGTCCGCGCAGGAGCTGCCCGAGGACCCCGTACTCGAGGTCGGCCTCGTCCTCGTCGGCGACGGCGAGCAGCACGTGCGCCTCGGCGTCGAGGAGCCGGGCGCGCAGCAGGCTCGTCTTGCCGATGCCCGCCGGACCGGTGATGAGCAGCACGGACGGCGTTCCGGCGCGCGCATCGCGCAGCGCCGCGTCCAGCCGGGCCAGCTCGTCCCGGCGCCCGAACAACGTACGATCGCTGACCAAGGCGGCCAGCGTACCGGCGCCTCCTGATCGGTGGGGACTAGGGATCTCCCCGTCGCCAACGGCGCCCGGCGCGCGTCACCGTTCGGGCATGCGATCCATCTGCGCAGCGGTCGTCGCGGCCGCGACCGTCGTCCTGCTGGCCGCGCCGGCCGCCGCCCCGGCCGCGAGCATCGCCTACGTCGGCGCCGACGGCAACGTCCACCTGTCGAGCCCCGACGGGTCGGCGACGCGGCAGGTGACCCGCGATGCGACGGCCACCCTCCGCTACGACTTCCCGTCGCAGGCCGACGACGGCACGATCGTCGCCGTCAGCGAGGGCACCACGGCCGCGGACGGCATGAAGTTCGCGTTCTTCCTGCGGCCCGACGGGACGCTCATCGAGAGCCAGCCGCTGCCCGCCCCGGCCGGGACCGTCCGCATCCCCGCCCTGACCGGCGCCCAGGTGTCGCCGGACGGCGGCATGGTCGTCTACGACTGGGCGCAGGCGGCGTTCGGCGGTCGCGCGAACTACGCGATGTCGATCATCGGCCGCATCCAGTCGACCGATGCGTGCGGGATCTTCTGCGCCTACGGCTGGGTGGCTCCGCGCTGGAGCACCGGCGGCCGGGCGCTGGCGGTCGACGCGTATCTCGGCGCGGACGGCGTTGGCGTCCAGAGCAGCCCCTCCGCGGCCCCGGCGCCGTGGTTCAACTTCACCGAGGCGGGCATCTCGAGCATCGACGAGGCCGCCGGACGGCTGGTCGCCGAGGGCGTCGACCCGGCGGTCGGCAGCGTCATCGACGTCGCCAACGACCGTCCGCCGACGACGCTCGTGCTGCTGCGCTACTCCGGCGCGCCCGGCAGCTCGCTGCCGGTGATGGACTGCCAGCTCGAGGACTACACGAAGATCCCGGGCTACGCGCGGCTGTCGCCGGACGGCTCGATGCTCGCCTGGCAGGACACGGCGGGCGTGTACGTCTCGCCGGTGCCGACGCAGACCGGCGGGGGCACGTGCACGCTGCAGCCGCGGCTCATCGCGCCGGGCGGCTCCCGTCCCGACTGGGGTCCGGCCGACGTTCCCGCCGCCGCTGCGGTGCCCGAGACGCCGGCCACCCCGGGCACCCCGTCCCCGCCGCCGCCCGCGCCTCCGGGGACCCCGACGACGCGGCCGGGCTCGCCCGTCGTCACGACGCCGCGCCCGGTCTCGTCGTCGTGCAAGAAGGCGCGCAAGGCGGTCACCACCGCCCAGCGCCGCGTCACGAAGGCCAGGAAGGCGGTCCGCAGCGCGCAGCGCGCCGTGGCCCGCAAGCGCTCGCCGGCGGCACGGCGCAGCCTCGCCAAGGCGCGCAAGACGCTCAAGAGCGCCGAGCGCAAGCTGAAGTCCCAGCGGCGGCTCGCCACCCGACGCTGCCGCTGACGGACGGGGGTGGCGCGGTGGGGCCGTCCGCGCCGGACGACAGTGGTTGTGGCCGCAACTACCTTTGCTATAGTTGCACTCACAACCACTTCGGGCCGGCCGAACGGCCCCTCACAGAGGAGATCCACCATGAGCGCCACCGCCACCAGCATCCCCACCGGCACCTGGGCCGTCGACCCCGCTCACTCCAAGGTCGGCTTCGCCGTCAAGCACATGGGCATCGCCACCGTCCGCGGGGAGTTCACCGAGTTCGAGGGCGTCCTGGAGATCGGCGAGGACTTCTCGTCGGCCAAGGCTCGCGGCACCGTCAAGGCCGCGTCGGTCGACACGAACGAGCCGCAGCGCGACGCCCACCTGCGCTCGGCCGACTTCTTCGACGTCGAGACCCACCCGGAGCTCACGTTCGAGTCGACGAGCATCGAGGCGGTCGACGAGGACACGTTCAAGATCAGCGGCAACCTCACGATGCACGGCGTCACCAACGAGGTCGTGCTCACCGCCGAGATCAACGGCACCGACGTCGACCCCTGGGGCAACCAGAGGGTCGGCCTCGAGGTCACGGGCCAGCTCAGCCGCGGCGACTACGACATGAAGTTCAACCAGGCGCTGGGCAGTGGCAACATGCTCGTCGCCGACAAGGTCAAGCTCGCGCTCGACATCTCCGCCACCAAGCAGGCCTGACCGCTCCGCCGCCGGCCGGCCGGCGCCCTCTGCGCCGACCGGCCGCCGGCTCGACCCGGGACCGACCGATGACCGCCACGCCCCAGCCCTCCTCCGATGCGTTCAGCGCCCGGGAGCTCGCCGCCTGGCGCGGCCTGTTGGAGGTCCACGCCCGGCTCACCCGGGACCTCGACGCGCAGATGCGCGCCGAGCACGGCGTGTCGCTGTCGGCCTACGAGGTCCTCATGTTCCTCGCCGACGCGCCCGACCACCGGCTGCGCATGGCCCAGATCGCCGAGCGCGTCCTGCTGACCCGCAGCGGGCTCACGCGTCTCATCGATCGTCTCGTCGACCTCGGCTACGTCACCCGCTGTGCCGCCGACACCGACGGCCGGGGGCTGTTCGCCGAGCTCACCGAGACGGGTCTCGATCACGTGGCGGCCGCCCGGCGCACGCACCGCGAGGGCGTTCGCCGCGCCTTCCTCGATCACCTCGATCCGACCGACGTCGCCGCGCTCGGCGCCATCTGGTCCCGCCCGCGCGCCTCCGACGCGCCACCATCCGAAGGGAGCTGCTGATGCGCTTCAACGGCATCCACCACATCTCGGCGATCACCGGCGACGCGCGCCGCAACGTCGACTACTACACGCGCGTGCTGGGGCTGCGGCTGACCGCCAAGACGGTCAACCAGGACGACCCGACCGTCTACCACCTGTTCTACGGCGACGAGCTCGCGCGCCCCGGCGCCGACCTCACGTTCTTCGAGTACCCGCACGCGATCCCCGGGCGGGCCGGCGCCGGCATGGTGCACCGCATCGTCTGGCGCGTCGGCTCGCCGGGGGCGCTGGACTTCTGGGAGCGCCGCCTGGCGGCCCAGGGCACGGCCCTGCAGCGCGACGACGGCAGCCTGCGCTTCGCCGATTTCGAGGGGCTCGGCCACGAGCTCGTCGTCGACGCCACCGACGACGAGGCGCTCATCGCCGACCACCCGGAGATCCCCGCCGACCTGGCGCTGCGCGGCTTCGAGGGCGTGCGCGCCTACTCCGCCGCGCCGAAGGCGACCACGCTCGTGCTCGAGCAGCTCATGGGCGCGGGCCGCCGCGACGACGGCGCCTTCGAGCTGCGCGGCGACCAGCGCGGCGGCTGGATCGCGCTCGACGACCCGCCGGCCGAGCGGGCCCGCCCGAGCGCGGGCACCGTCCACCACGTGGCGTGGTCGACGACCGACGCCGAGCAGGGCGCGTGGCTGGAGCGGCTCAACGCCGCCGGCGTGCCCAACAGCGGCGTCATCGACCGCCACTACTTCCACTCGGTCTACTTCCGCGAGCCGGGCGGCGTGCTGTTCGAGCTGGCCACCGAGGAGCCCGGCTTCACCGTCGACGGCCCGGTCGAGGACCTCGGCAAGAAGATCATCCTGCCGCCGTGGCTGGAGGGCCGCCGCGCCGAGGCCGAGGCGCGCCTGACGCCCCTGCCCGACCCGCGCGCCGGATGGCCGGCGACGGCCGCGGACAGACGATGACCGGCGCCGGCGAGGTCACCGACAACGCGCGTCTGGGTCGCTTCGAGCTGCACGTCGACGGCGAGCACCTCGAGCGCCACCCGGAGCTCGGCGACCTCGTCCGGAGCGGCTGACGCCGAACCGTCTCACCGCAGCAGCTCGACGGGGCAGCGCACAGTGGACGCCGCGGCCAGCCCACCGTCCGCGGTGAGGAGCTCGACGGCGAGCGCCTCGGCCAACGCGACATACGCGGCGTCGTAGACGGTGAGGTTGTCGCGCAGCTCCCAGATCCGCGCAAGCAGCGGAGCGTGTGGCGCGCGTTGCAGCGGCATCGCCATCAGATCGGCAAGCGCCTGATCGGAGCGACGCGGACCGAGGCGGTTGGCGTGCTCGGCACGACGCAGGACGGAGGCAACCTCGAGGTCGACGAGCTCGGGGGCGGCCAGGGTCTCGCCGACCAGGCGCTGCCTGGCGCGGTCGCCGTCGGCCCCATCATCGGCCAGCGCGGGCGCCAGGACCGACGCGTCGACGACGATCACCGGCGGCCGCGCTCGGTGCGCAGCGTGCGCGCCGAGAACGACAGCGGGACCGACCCGCCCGCGCGCCCCCCGGCGCGGGCGAGCACCTCGTCGAGGTTCTCCTGGCGCGCCTCCTCCGTGAGGCGGGCGAGGAGGTACTCCTGCAGCGACTGGCCCGCCGCGGCCGCGCGCCGGCGCAGAACCGCGTGGACGTCCGACGGCACGTTCTTGATCTGCACGCTGGGCATCGTGCCGGAGACGCTAGCGCCAGATCGGCGCCATTACCAACGAAATGGCGCCATCCCTGTCACGACCTTCCGCGGGAAGGCGGGCGGCGTAGAGTCCGGGCATGGAGGAAGGCCCCCACCTCGACGCGCTGCGCGACGCGCTGCGGCTCGAAGCCGACGCCCAGCATCGCCTGCAGACCGGCGACCCGGGCGCGGCGACCGCGTTCGCCGCGGCGGCCGCGCAGTACCGCGCGTCGTGGGAGCTGGCGCCGCCGCGGAGCTTCGGCCGGCTCATCGGCATGCTCAAGGCGGCGATCCTCGGCGGCGCGGCGCAGGAGCCGGCGCAGTACGCGATCGCGCAGCTCGACACGGCCGACTCGCCGCCGTCCTCCTACGCGCTGGCGCTCGCACGCCTCGTGCTGGGCGACGACGAGTCGGCCGCTCAGGCTGCTGCCGGCATGCGCGCCGGCGGCGATGCGTTCGCCCGGGCGGCGGACGCGATCAACGCCATCGCCCGCCGGGACCCGGACGCCTACGCGCAAGCGGTCGACGCGATCGTCGCGGACTTCGGCGCGCGCGCCGACCACCTCACCGGCGTGCGGATCGCCGACACGGCGCTCATGCTCGACCGGCTCGCCGCCGACCGCGGTCTGGCGGCCCGGGCACCGCTCGAGCTGCCGGCCGCCTGATCGCGCGCGCTACGCCGCCGTCGTCGCCACCACCTCGAGGTAGTCGCTCGGGACCGCGAGCGCGCCGCCGGGGTCGACGTTGTGCCGGTTGGCGAGCGCGATGAGATCGTCGGCCAGCGCCTGCTCGCCCTCTGGGCCGACACGGGCGAACGCCATCTTCGTCGGGCCGAACCAGGTGCGGAAGACCTCCAGCCAGTGCTCGGCGGAGAGGTAGCGCTGGGTGGCGGTGCGCCGCTCGGTGCGCAACTCGGAGATCCGGTCGCCGAAGAGCGTGCGCAGGTGGTCCTCGGTGCCCCACAGCGCCGGGGGTGCCACGGCGGCCGGCGGCGGCGCGTGCTGGACGACGGTGCGGAACATCTCGCCGACGAAGCCGTCCGGCACCCAGTTGGCCAGCCCGATGCGCCCGCCCGGCCGGCAGACGCGCAGCAGCTCGCCGGCGGCGCGCTGCTGGTCGGGGGCGAACATGACGCCGAACGTCGAGAGGACGACGTCGAACGTGCCGTCGTCGAACGGCATCTGCTGGGCGTCGCCCTCCACGAACTCGATGTCGAACCGCTCGGCGGCGGCCCGCTCGCGGCCGCGCTCCAGCAGCGCCGGCACGTAGTCGAGGCCGACGACGGGCGCCCAGGTCCGGCGGGCGGCGGCCAGCGCGACGTTGCCGTGGCCGCACGCGACGTCCAGGACGCGGTCGCCGGCCCGCACCCCGGCGGCCTCGCACAGCTGCTCGGCCATGAGCACGATCGTCGAGCCGATCCTCGCGAAATCGCCCTGCGACCACACCTGCTGCTGGATCTGCGTGACCGCACGCAGATCGATCGCCCCGGTCTCGGTCATCGGCTTGCCCCCTGCTGGTCGTGGTGGTGCCGCCGAGGGTGACCCGGCTCACCGACGAGGTCACTGGACGATCGCTCAGGTGGAAAAATCGGTCGGTTGGACGCGACAGGGACCTGGCCGGCCCGGCCACCCGCCGCAGGCGCCGGGCGCTGTGACAGGCTTTCGGCGCCGTGCAGGAGCCGTTGCCGTTCGATCCCATCGCCGAGGCGCGTCGCCAGTGGCGCACCCACTGGGGGCGTGGGCCGGACTCGTCGATGGTGGCGGTGACGTCGATCATGCGCGCCGAGCAGATCCTCACCGCCCGGCTGCGCGCGCTGCTCGAGCCGTGGGGGCTGACGTTCCCCCGCTACGAGGCGCTCATGTTGTTGTACTACAGCCGCAACGGCTCGCTGCCTCTGGGCAAGATGGGCGCCCGGCTCCAGGTTCACCCGACGAGCGTCACGAACACGATCGACGGGTTGGAGCGCCTGGGCTTCGTCGAGCGCACCCGCCACGAGCACGACCGCCGCACGACGCTCGCGACGATCACCGACGCGGGCCGCCGCGCCGCGGAGGAGGCGACCGAGGTCCTCAACCGGGAGCGCTTTGGAACCGCGCCCCTGCCGCAACGGGACCTGGAGCGGCTGTTCGAGCTGCTGCGTCCCCTGCGGGCGGGAGCGGACGACTTTCTCGACGCGCCCTGACGTCGCCGACGAGCGCCCCGAGCTCGCAGATCGCATCCGCTCCGACGACTGCGACCGACTGCAGCTCAGTTCTCCCAACGTGTGAGTCCGTCGTGCCATCCTCCGATAGTAGGGCTTCCTATCATCGGACGGACGTGTAACACTTCTCCGTCATGGCTGCGACCTCCTCGCCGGTGACGCCGACGACCCACGATGAGTGGCTGGCCGCCTATGGCGCGACGCCCGAGCGC
>JBDZVZ010000082.1:0-2868 GCA_040255945.1 Solirubrobacterales bacterium
CGGCTGCGCGACGCCGCCCAGGGCACGATGATCGGGGTCCTCATGTCGGCCACGCTGCCCGCTCGGCTCGGCGAGCCGGCGCGCGCCATGGTCGTCGCCCGGCGCATCGGCCGCCCGCGCGACGGGCTGCCGACGGTCCTGGGGACCATCGTCTCCCAGACGCTGCTGAACATCTTCGCGCTCGTCATCCTCGGGATCGTCATGTTCGCGTCGGTCGACCTCTTCGACCGCCACGAGGGCGCGTTCATCGCCTTCGCCGTCCTGCCGCTGGTCATCGTCGC
This sequence comes from Solirubrobacterales bacterium, assembly GCA_040255945.1. Taxonomy (GTDB): domain Bacteria; phylum Actinomycetota; class Thermoleophilia; order Solirubrobacterales; family Solirubrobacteraceae; genus Baekduia. The sequence continues at coordinate 282 of JBDZVZ010000082.1, forward strand.
CGCCGTCCTCGGCGCGCCGGCGCTGCTGCGCAGCGGCGGCCTGGCCCGGTCGGCCCGGGTCCAGGCGTGGGCACGGCAGGGCCGACACGCGCTCGCCCAGGTGCGGACCGGCCTGCTCGTCTTCCGCCACCCGCGCCGCGGCGCGATCGCCGTCTTCGCCCAGCTGCTGGCGTGGACGATCCAGTGGCTGTCCTGCTACGTCCTGCTCGTCGCCTTCGGCCTCGACGATCGTGCCGGGATGGGCGCGGCCGCGGCGGTCCTGTTCGCCGTCAACGTCAGCGCGGTCCTGCCGGCGACGCCGTCGAACCTCGGCGTCTTCCAGGCCGCCTGCGTCTTCGTGCTGCACAAGGGCTATGGCGTGAGCGTCGACGACGCGCTCGGCTACGGGATCATCCTGCAGGCGGTCGAGATCGCCACGGCGTTCGTCATGGGCGGCCCGGCGCTGCTCGGCGAGGGCGTCAGCTGGAAGGACGTCCGGATGCGCGCCATGCATGCCTCCCCGGTCGAGCTGGCGCCGCTGCCGCGGCGCGGCGAGCGCGCCGAGCTCGAGGCCTGAGCGGCCCTCAGGGCACGCGGGCCGCGCCGCGCACCGAGGCGATCGCGGCGCCCAGCAGCAGGACGAGGCCCGCGCCGACGAACGCGACCGTGATCTCGCGGTGCTCCTTGCGGGTGCCGAGCGTCGCGCCGAGCGATCGATAGATCGACGTCAGCCGCTCGGCGTCGGCGGTCGTGAACGAGCGGCCGCCCGAGACCCGGGCGATCGCCTGCAGCGTCTCGGGGTCGGGCGGCACCTCGATCGGCGCGCTCATCGGGTTGATCGGGTTCGGGATCGTCGCGTTGTCGGTGCCGAGCGACACGGTCGAGATCGGGATGCGCAGGCGGCGCGCCTCGCGGGCGACCTCGACCGGGTCCGGGCCGGTCGTCGTGCGGCCGTCGGAGAGCAGGACGATCGCCGCGGCCGGCTGGGCGGCGGTGCGGCGGGCGCGGCGCAGCGTGTCGAGCGCGACCTTCAGCGCCGCGCCGGTCGCCGTCGCGCCGTAGGGCGCCTGGGCCTCGAGCGTGCGGCGCACCGGCTCGCGCTCGGTCGTCGGCGGCTGGGTGGCGTCCGGGGCGTCGGCGTAGGTGACGACGCCGACGCGGGTCTGCTCGGGCGTCTCCTTCAAGAACGACTTCGCCGCGGCGACCGCGGCTTCCAGCCGGCTCGGCTCGACGTCGTTGGCCGACATGGAGCCGGAGTGGTCGGTGACGAGCATGATCGACGACCCCTCGATCGGCACCGCGACCGTGCGCTGGGGCCGGCCGAAGCCGACCGCGAGCGCGGCCAGCGCCGCGAGCGCCAGGGCGGCCGGCAGATGGCGGCGCCAGGCGGGCACGGCGCCGACGGCGGAGGCGAGCGTCGCGGTGGCCGGGAAGCGGATCGCGTAGCGGGTTGCGCGGCGCCGCGCGGCGACGTGGGCGGCCAACGCGAGCGGGACGAGCAGCAGGGCCAGCAGCGCGAGGGGGTTCGCGAAGCTCATCCTTGCGGTTCCCCCTTCGACGGCGACGACGTCGACGCGCTCATGCGCCCAGCCGCCGTCCGAGCTGAAGCAGCCAGTCGTCGCCGGTCGACAGGGCGACGTGGTCGACGCGCAGCCGCCGCAGCTCGGCCTGCAGCTCGGCCCGCCGGTGGGCCTCCAGCGCCGCGAAGCGCCGGCGCAGCGCCGGCCGGGAGCTGTCGACCTCGACGCGGGCGCCGGTCTCCGGGTCGACGACCGCGATCCGGCCCACGCTGGGCAGCGCCGATTCGCGCGGGTCGCCCACCTCGACGGCCAGCACGGCGTGGCGGGCACGCAGCGCGCCGAGCGGCCGCGCCCAGTCCTGCTGGTCGCGGAAGTCCGACACGACGGCGATCAACCCGGGCTGGCGCGCGACCCGGCCGATGCGCCCCAGGGCGTGGGCGAGCGCGCGGGGGTCATGGGTGCCATCGGCGGCCACGCCGTGGGCCAGCGCCCGGCGCAGCGCGACGAGGCCGGCCTTCGACCCGCGCGGCGGCAGCAGCCGGCCGCCGTCGTCGGCGCCGAACGTCAGGACGCCGAGCCGGCCGGCACGGCGCAGGGCCAGACGGCCGAGGACGACGGCGACGCCCTCGGCGACGTCGGCCTTCAGCCGCCGGGTCGTGCCGAACGCCATCGAGGCCGACACGTCGATCGCGATCCAGGTCGTCAGCGTGCGCTCCGGCACCTGGAGGCGGACGTGCAGCTCGCCGGTCCGGGCGCTGGCGGCCGGATCGATCCGGCGCACGTCGTCGCCGAGGACGTAGGGGCGCACCTGGGCCAGCTCGGTGCCGGCGCCGACGCCGGCAGCGGGCCGGTCGCCGGCCAAGGCCCCGGAGATGCGGCGCGACAGCGACAGGTCGAGCGCCTCCACGAGCGCCTGCGGCATCGGGCCCGGTCCCTGCCGGGCAGCGGGCGGGCTGAGGGCCGGGACACTCATGCCACGGCGGTCCGCTCGTGGTCGGCCTGCGGCTCGGGGACGGCCTCGAGGACCTTGTTGAGCACGTCGTCGGCGGTCACCCCGTCGCTGAGCGCGTCGTAGGAGAGCACGAGCC
>JBDZVZ010000082.1:2968-13634 GCA_040255945.1 Solirubrobacterales bacterium
AGCACGTCGTCGGCGGTCACCCCGTCGCTGAGCGCGTCGTAGGAGAGCACGAGCCGGTGACGCAGCACGTCGGGCGCCAGGTCGCGGATGTCGGCGGCCCGCACGTAGCCGCGGCCGCGCAGCAGCGCCAGCGCGCGCCCCGCGTGGACGAGGCCGATCGGCCCGCGCGGCGACGCGCCGTATTCGACGAGGCCCTCGAGCGAGCCGAGCCCGTGGGCGGCCGGGTTGCGGGTCGCGTCGGCCAGCGCGACCGCGTAGCCGATGACGTCGCGCTCGACGAGCACGTCGGCGGTCACGGCGGCGAAGCGCTCGAGGTCGGCGAGCGACAGGACCTCGCGCACCTGGGCCGCGTCGGTGAGCGAGCGGCCCACGACGGCCGCCTCCTCGCCCGCGCTCGGGTAGTCGACGAGCAGCTTCATGAGAAACCGGTCGACCTGCGCCTCGGGCAGCGGATAGGTGCCCTCGGACTCGATCGGGTTCTGGGTGGCCAGCACGAGGAACGGCCGCGGCACCGCGTAGGTCTGGCCGCCGATCGTCACCTGGTGCTCCTGCATGACCTCCAGCAGCGCCGACTGGACCTTCGCGGGTGCGCGGTTGATCTCGTCGGCGAGCACGAAGTTGCCGAAGACCGGGCCGAGCTCGGTGTCGAACGTGCCGCTGTCGGGCCGCCAGATCCGGGTGCCGACGAGGTCGGCGGGCACGAGGTCCGGGGTGAACTGGATGCGCCGGAACGTGCCGCCGAGGACGTCGGCGAGCGTCCGCACCGTCAGCGTCTTGGCCAGGCCGGGGACGCCCTCGAGCAGGACGTGGCCGCCGGCGAGCAGGCTGACGAGCAGCCGCTCGAGCATCGCGTCCTGGCCGACGATGACGCGCTTGATCTCGTGCAGGGCGTCGCCGAGCCGGGCGCGGGCGTCCTCGCCGGGGTGGGCGGGCTCGTCGTGGCGGGGGTTCTCGAACATGGGGTCTCCTGGCGGTGGTCAGATGAGGCGGCCGAACCAGCGCAGCGACAGGGCTGCGCCGGTGAGCAGCAGGACGGCGGCGGCGCCGGCAAACCCGGAGGTGATCTCGCGCGGCTCGCGCTTGTGGCCCAGCTGGGAGCCGAGCTTCTCGTAGACGGAGGAGAGCCCGGCGGCGGTCGTGGCGGTGTAGGCGCGGCCCCCGGACACCTGGGCGATCCGGCGCAGCGACGCCTCGTCGGGCGGGACGCGCTTGGTCTCGCTGCCGTTCCCGTCCGGCCGCGGCACGGTGATCGTGCCCTCGGCCGTGCCGAGCGTGACGGTCGTGATCGGGATCTTCAGGCGGCCGGCCTCGCGGGCCGCCTGCACCGGGTCGACGCCGCGCGTCGAGGCGCCGTCGGAGAGCAGGACGATCGCCGACGGCGGGCGCTTGCCGCCGACCGTCGGGGCGCGGCGCAGGCTGGTGACGGCGCTGCGAATCGCCTCGCCGGTGGCGGTGCCGCCGCTGGCGGTCAGCCGGCTGAGCGCGGCGTGCAACGCGTCGCGGTCGGTCGTCGGGCTCTGCAGGACCTTCGGGGTCGAGTTGAACGCCAGCAGACCGACGTTGACCTTGTCCGGGACGCCTTCGAGGAAGCGCCGGGCGGCGGCGCGGGCGGCCATGAGCCGGCTGGGGGTCACGTCGGTCGCGAGCATCGAGCCGCTGACGTCGGTGGCAAGCATGATCTGGGCGCGCTCGACCGGCACGGCCACGGTCCGCTGGGGGCGCGCCAGGGCGACGATGAGCACGGCGACCGCCACCAGCGTCACGAGCATCGGCGCGTGCCGCCGCCAGCCCGGCCGCCACGGGGCGACCGACGCCCTCATCCGGGGGCTGGCGAACACCTCGGCGGCGCGGCGGCGCTGACGGCCCGCGTGGACGTACCAGGCGGCGAGGACCGGCAGCGCGGCGAGCCCGATGAGCGCGAGGGGGGCGCCGAAGCTCACCTACGGCACCTGGGCCGGGCGGTTGCGCAGCGTGACCGCGACGTGCTCGCGGGTGCCGTCGCGGACGACCTCGAGCGTGATCTTGTCGCCGGGCGCCTTGCGGTTGATCGCCGCCGACAGGGCGGTGGGGTCGCGGATGGCCTGGCCGTCGATCTTCGTGACGACGTCGCCGGCCTGAAGGCCGCCGCTGTCGGCGGGCCCGCCGGTGATGACGTTGCCGATCGTGGCGCCGGAGGCGACCGCGCTCGCGTCGGTCTCGACCCCGAGCCAGGCGTGCTGGATCGCCTTGCCCTGCATGAGGCCGGGCAGGATCTGACGGACGGTGTTGGAGGGGACCGCGAAGCCGATGCCGACGTTGCCCTGGCTGGCGCCCGAGGTGGCGATCTGCGAGTTCACGCCGATGACGTGCCCGGCCGCGTTCAGCAGCGGCCCGCCCGAATTGCCGGGGTTGATCGCCGCGTCGGTCTGGATGACGCCGTCGATCTGGAAGTGGTTGGGGGCCTGGATGGACCGGCCGACGCTCGAGACGATGCCCTCGGTGGCGGTTCGGTCCAGGCCGAACGGGTTGCCGATGGCGATCGCCTCGTCGCCGACGCGCACCTGGTCGGAGTCGGCGAACTCCAGCGGCTTGGTGCCGTTCGGGATGTCGCCGGCGTCGATCCGGATCGCGGCGAGGTCACTGGAGGCATCGACGGCGAGGACCTCGCCGCGCAGGACGCGCCCGTCGGTGCCGAAACGGACCTGCACGGCCTGGCCCGAGTTCTCGACGACGTGCTCGTTGGTGACGATCGTCCCGTCGCTGCTGGTGAGGAAGCCGGTGCCCGACCCCTGCCCGGCGCGGATCGAGACGACGGCCGGGCTGGCGGCCGCATAGACGGCGCCGGCGCGGGTCTGGGCGCCCTTGGGCACCGCGCCGCGGTCGGTGGCGACCGGCAGCGCTGCCGGGCGGGCGACGTCGCCGTTGCCGTTGCCGTCGAGCAGGCGGGTGAGCCCGGCGCCGCCGGCCCCGGCGAGCACGGCGACGACGGCGAGCAGGGCGAGCACGCCGCGGCCGGTCGTGCGGCGCGCCGGCGCGGGCGTCGCGTCGGCCGCGTCGTAGGGGTCGGGCTCCGGTGCGCGGGCGGGCGTCGCGGGCGCGGCTTCGGCCTGCGCCTCGCGCTCGCGGCGGCGCTGGGCCTCGGCTTCGGCTTCGGCACGCCAGTTGCCGCTCCACAGGTGCTTCGGCGAGGTCATCAGCCGGAAGGATGCCCGCTGAAGCTCAAGACCTCCCGAGAGTCGTCTAACGGCGGCATAAATGGTGTGGGCAGCCGCACCTCGCGCGATTCCGGGGATCTCCCTGATGCGCGCGACGCATGCGGGCGCGAGGCTGCCCGGCATGAACGTCACCTCGATGGCGCGCGGTACGGCTCTTGCCGCCGCGTGCGCGCTCCTCGTCCCCGCCGGCGCCCAGGCCGCAGGCACCTCCGTCGTCGCCGGCCCGTTGAAGGCCAAGGGCTACGACCTGACCATCAGCGGCTCGGGCTCGAGCCTCGCGATCATGGCCGCCAAGACCTCCGGCGGCTCGACCCAGATGCACACCTGGAGCTTCACCGGCGCGAAGGTCAGCGCCAAGGGCATCAAGGCCTCGCTCGGCCGCTACGGCAAGATCGACCTGAGGTTCTCGGGCGGGCGCTCGGGCCGCGGCGTTGTTCCGAAGGGCTGCACGGGCACCCCGGGCAAGACGACCGTCGGCACCATGAAGGGCTCGCTGAAGCTCAAGCTCGACAGCACGTTCTTCAAGACCGTCAGCGCCAAGCAGCTCAAGGGCCAGCTGGCCAAGAGCGGCAAGCTGGACTGCGGGAGCGGTACCGGCAAGGAGACCACGGGCACGACCCTGTCGGTCACCGACGCCGGCAGTGTCGACATGCTCATGCTGAGCATCTCGAAGGTCGGCTCGAGCGTGCAGCAGATGATGATGCGCACCGACGACCGCACGGCGAGCGCGCCGGCGAGCATCACGCACATGATCATGGCCAAGGCGCCGGCGTCCGGCCTGACGGCGGCCGGCGACCTGTCCTCGGCCACGGCGCAGGCGGCGGGGCCGTTCCTCACCGGCAGCCTCTCGTTCACGGGTGAGCCGATGGCCGGTATGGCGACCGGCACGGTCAGCGGCACGTTCGCCGGCAAGTTCGACTCGATCGGCACGCAGACGCTGCCCGCGGACGCGACCGCCATCCTCATGCAGCACTGACCCCGGGTGCCGGGCACCGTGGCGCCAGGTGTGTCGCACGCCGGCCGTCGCCTCAAGGGGACGGCCGGCGTGCCGATTAACCGGCACCCGTGGCAGGACGGGCCGAACGGCCCCTGCCGCGGCGGTCGCCATGACGCCCAGCCCCCGCACCGCCCTCGTCGCCGCCGGCGCCGCCGCGTTGCTGGTGCTGCCGAGTTGCTCGCAGTTCAACGCGCCGCCGACCGCCGCCCAGCAGGACGTCATCGGGGCGGTGCGCGTCAGCTCGATCGTCTGCACGTTCGGGTTCGGGTCGTCGCTCGGGGCTGCGCCGATCCAGCCCTCGGAGTGCGACTCCGGCTCCACCGCCAGCGGCCGCCCCCCGACCGGCCAGTACCTGCTCGGCTACCTCGTTCCGGACGGCGTGACCGCCCCCGAGGCGCTGGCCTCGCCCGACCTGCCCGGCGTCGCGTTCGTCGCGAGCCCGTCATACGTCGCCGGCCTCGAGGCCCAGCAACCGGCCCCGTCGGGTCGGCGCTGGGTCGGCTACCGCTCGGACGTCGTGACCTCTACCGCGCCTGGGCTCGTCCACGTCGACGCGGACTTCAGCCTGCCCGCCGGTGCCGCCGGGCGCCCGTTCGAGGGGCCGCTGGCGGTCACCCACGTCGTGGGTGACCGCGAGGTCGACGCGACCTACACGGCGGATCGCCCGGTCGACTGCTCCGAGCAGCGCCCGCCTGCCGGCGGCGTCACCGAGCTCGTCACCGCCTGCATCCAGGACACCGCGACGCTCGCGGTCCCGACACGCGACCTCGCCCTCGCGCCTGGCGACGTGACGACGGCGCGGCCCGGCGAGAAGGTCTGGGTGCCGTTCGACATCGTCTTCCGCGGCAGCGCCGACCCGTCGGCGACGTTCGCGCTCAGCGCCACGACCGACCTGCCGGACGCGCACCCCGTGCTCGACGGTACGACGCTGGTCCCGTCGAGCAACGGGTCGAGCTCGCAGACTGTCGAGGTTGTCGTGCCCGACGACGCGGCCGTCGGCGACCATCACGTCACCCTGAAGGCGACGGTCGGCGGCCAGACCCGCGCGGCGACCGCGACGCTGCGGGTCGAGCGGCCGGCCGCGCCGGCGCCCGTCCCGGCGGCGGCCCCCGCGTACCCGCCGCCGGTGCCGCCGGCCGCCCCGCTCGCGCAGTCGGTCGCGCCGGTGAAGCGGCCCGGGCCGACCGCCCTGCTGCGCCGTGGCCTGCCGGTCGCGGTCGGCTGCAGCCGTGCGTGCACGACGACCGTCGACGTCCTCGTCTACGGCAACCGCCGCTTCCGGCGGGCGAGCTCGCTGCTCGACCGCGCGATGCCCGGCGGGCCGACCGTGCTCGCGGGCCGTGCCCGGGTCGTCCGCGACAGCGCAGGCGGCTCGCGCATACGGCTGCCCCTGGCGCCCGACGTCTCCGCGATCCTGCGCCACATCGACGCGTTCACGGTCATCGTGCGCGCGACGAGCGTCGACGACCGTGGTCGCCAGCGGACCGACCCGACGGTCCACAAGCTCCACCTCCGCGACGTCTGCCCGCGGCGCGCGACGCGCTGCGTCGGCGCGCGCCGCTGAGCGCGCCCGCCTACACCTCGGCGGCCACCGGCGCGCCCGACCCCTCGCCCTCTGCCACGCCGCCCGAGAGCGGGTCGTCGCCGGCGAGGTCCTCGGGCGTGCCGAAGAGCGACGGGTCGCGCTTGGAGCCCTTGATGAGGTCGTCGGGCGCGGTCTTGTCGGCCGGGCGCAGCTTGCCCTGCGTCGAGCCGAAGTAGAAGGCCTGCGGGTGGTGGGCGACGATCGCCAGCGTCGACTGCTCGGGCATCGGCGCGTAGCCGCCGCTGAGGCTCATCCCGATCGTCGACAGGCCGAGGAGGTGGTCGACCTTCGCGTGCTCGGACTGCTCGGGCACCGCCGGGTAGCCCCACGAGTACCGCCGGCCCTGGCCCAGGCCGATCCCCAGGTCCTGGCGCACCCGGTAGTGCAGCCACTCGGCCAGGCCCTCCGCGGTCTGGACACCCATCCCGTGGACGAACAGCTGCTCGGCGAACTCGCCCTCCTCGTGCAGCCGGTCCAGCAGCTCGGTGACCTCGGAGCCGACCGTGACCGCCTGCAGCGCGACGACGTCCAGGCCGTCCGGGTGGTCCTTGGGCCGATAGAAGTCGGCGAGGCAGACCCGGTCGCCCTTGGGCTGGCGCGGGCAGACGAAGCGCTCGATCTCGGTCTCGCGGTCCTCGGGGTCGAGGACGACGATCGTGTTGCCCTCGCTGTAGCACGGGAAGTAGCCCAGCAGCGCGCGCGGGTGCAGGTAGGTCTGCTCGCGCCACATCCGCTCCAGCCGGGGGCGGAAGTCGTTCTCGAGCAGCTCCTTCCAGGCGTCGCCCTTGACGCCGCGCCCGCCCCAGTGCAGCTTGAACAGGACGTGGGTGTCGAGGTGCGGGTAGACCTCGTCGAGGTCGACCTCGATCTCGCGCACGCCCCAGAACGGCGGCTCGGGCACGTCGACGTCGACGTCGACCGGCGAGCGGACCGAGTCGTCGGAGGTGTCGAGCTCCTCGATCTCCTCGCCCTTCTCGCGGAACGCGTCGGCGTCGGCACGCAGCTTCTCCAGCAGCGCCTCGCGGGCCTCGCCCTCGACGAGCTGGTCCATGACCCCGAGTCCCTCGAAGGCGTCCTTGCAGTAGAAGACGCCGGGCCCGTACTTCGTCTCGTCGTCCAGACCGTTGACGTGCAGGGCGCGGTAGCCGAAGTTGCGGTTGATCGCCGCGCCGCCGATGAGCACCGGGTACTCCAGCCCCTCGCGGTGCAGCTCCTGGACGGCGAGCGGCATCTGCTTCGAGGTGGAGACCAGCAGCGCGCTCAGGCCGATCGCCGTCGCCTGGTGCTCCTTGGCCGCCTCGAGGATCGTCGAGACCGGCACCTGCTTGCCGAGGTCGACGACGCTGTAGCCGTTGTTGGTGAGGATGGTGTTGACCAGCGACTTGCCGATGTCGTGCACGTCGCCGAAGACCGTCGCCAGCACGACCGTGCCCTTCGTGTAGCCCTCGATGCGGTCGAGGTACTGCTCGAGCTGGGCGACCGCCCGCTTCATGACCTCGGCGCTCTGCAGGACGAACGGCAGGATGAGCTCGCCGGCGCCGAACTTGTCGCCGACCTCCTTCATCGCCGGCAGCAGGACGTCGTTGAGCGTCGGCACGGCGCCGATCTTCTTCACCGACGCGTCGATCTGGGCCTCGACGCCGTCCTTCTTGCGCCGCAGGATGTGCCAGTGCAGCGCCTCTTCGGGTTCCATGTCGGCGGTCGGGTCGGCCTGCTCGGCCTCCGCTTCGGCGCCCTTGGACTCGAAGTGGGCGATGAAGCGCTCCAGCGCGTCCTCGCGGCGGTTGTGGACGAGGTCGTCGGCGAGCTCGCGCTCGTCCTCGGGGATCTCGCCGTAGGGCGTGATGTGGTTCGGGTTGACCATCGCGAGGTCGAGGCCGGCCTCGACGCAGTGATGGAGGAACACGGAGTTCAGGACGGCACGGGCCCGGGGCGACACGCCGAAGGACACGTTGGACACGCCCAGCGAGGTCTTGACGCCGGGCAGCGCCGCCTTGATCTCGCGGATGCCGTTGATCGTCTCGATCGCCGACGGCTTCCACTCCTCGTCGCCGGTCGTCAGCGTGAAGGTCAGGCAGTCGAAGATCAGCAGCTCGGGGTCGAGGCCGTGGCCGTCGCAGGCCAGCTCCTTGATGCGGGTCGCGATCTCGACCTTGCGCTCGGCCGTCTTGGCCATGCCGACCTCGTCGATCGTCAGCGCGATGAGCGCGGCGCCGTGCTCCATGACCAGCGGGACGACGGTGTTGAGCTTGTCCTCGCCGGCCTCCAGGTTGATGGAGTTGACGATCGCGCGGCCCGGGGTCTGCTCGAGCGCGAGCTTGATGACCTCGGGCTCGGTGGAGTCGATCTGCAGCGGCGCCGGCTGGGAGAGCGAGACGCGCTTGGCCACCTGGCGCATCTGCTCGTCCTCGTCGGTGCGCTCGGTGAGCGCGACGCAGAGGTCGAGCACGTGGGCGCCGCCCTCGACCTGGTCCTCGGCGATCTGGACGAGACCGTCGTAGTCGTCGGCCAGCAGCATCTGCTTGGCCTTGCGCGAGCCCTGCGAGTTGACGCGCTCGCCGACGAGCGTCGGGGCCGGCTCCTGGACGAGCGGCGTGGCGGTGATCATCGAGGAGACGTGCGGCGGGCGGGGCGCGGGGCGCGGGGGCGGCGTCTTGCCCTTGACGCGCTGCGCGATCGCGCGGATGTGGTCGACGGTCGTGCCGCAGCAGCCGCCGACGACCGACACGCCGTAGTTGTCGACGAACTCGCCGAGGACCGTCGCGAGCTCCTCGGGGCCCTCGGGGAAGATCGTCTCGCCGTTGCGGCCCTGCTGGGGCAGGCCCGCGTTCGGGATGCAGTGGACGGGCATGGGCGCGAACTCGCCGAGGAAGCGGATCGCGTCGCGCATGTCGTTGGGGCCCGTTGAGCAGTTCAGGCCGATGACGTCGACCTTCAGCGCCTCGAGGGTGGCGAGGACGGCGCTGATGTCGGTGCCCAGCAGCATCTTGCCGCCGTTGGGCAGCAGCGAGACGCTCGTCTGGATCGGGAGCGTGCGGCCCTCGCGCTTGAACGCCTCGCGGGCGCCGAAGATCGCGGCCTTGACCTCGAGGATGTCCTGGGCGGTCTCGATGATGAGCAGGTCGGCGCCGCCGCGCACGAGGCCCTGGGCCTGCTCGGTGAAGACCTCGACGAGCTCGCGGAAGCTGATCGCGCCGAGCGTGGGGTCGTCGGAGGCGGGGAGGTGGCCGGTCGGGCCGATCGAACCGGCGACGAAGTGGTTCTCGCCGACCGCCTTGCGGGCGATCTCGGCGGCCTTCTGGTTGATCTCGGAGGTGTGCTCGCCGAGACCCCATTCGTCGAGCTTGATGCGCGAGGCCTGGAACGTGTCGGTCTCGACGACCTCGGCGCCGGCCTCGATCATCGACGCGTGGAGGTTCTCGATGACGTCGGGGCGGTGCAGGACGAGCGCCTCGTGGCACTTGCCCTCGAGTCCTCCGTAGTCGGCCTGCGTGAGGTCGAACTGCTCGAGCGTCGCGCCCATCGAGCCGTCGAAGACGACGACGTGGTCACGGACGGCAGCCAGAAAATCGCGCATGGCCGGTAGCCTACCGCAACCTTGACACAGCTGTGTCAACCCCGGATTTCGCCCACCCACCCCGTCAGACCCGTTCCGCTGCACCACCGGCCGGTAGGTTCTCCCGCGTGCGCATCCTCGCGATCGACGGCGGCGGCATCCGCGGCGTCATCCCCGCGGTCGTGCTCGCCGAGCTCGAGCAGCGCGCCGGCCGGCCCGTCAGCGACCTGTTCGACCTCATCGCCGGCACCTCGACCGGGGGCATCCTGACGTGCGCGCTCACCCGCCCGGCCGACGACGGAAGCCCGCGCTATACGGCCACCCAGCTGCTCGAGCTCTACGAGGTCGAAGGCCCGGCGATCTTCCACCGCGACCTCCTGCGCCGGATCCGGACCGTCGACGGCCTCATCGACGAGCGCTACAGCGACTACGGGCTGCGCGCCGCCCTGTCGGGCTACCTCGGCCAGACGCCGATCTCCGAGGCGCGCACCGACATCCTCGTCACCGCCTACGAGATCGAGCGGCGCTTCGCGTTCTTCTTCCGCTCGGCGCGCGCACGCGAGGACGAGACCTACAACTTCCTCATGACCGACGCGGCGCACGCCACCTCCGCCGCGCCGACGTACTTCGAGCCGGTCCAGGTCACCGACGTCGCCGGCAGCGACACCTGGTCGCTCATCGACGGCGGCGTCTACGCCACGAACCCGGCGATGTGCGCGCTCGCCGACGCGGTCAGGGCGCGCGCCGCACCGGACGTCGACCTGCTGCTGTCGCTGGGCACCGGCGAGCACACGCGGCCGCTGCGGTTCGACGCCGTGCGCGGCTGGGGCTCGCTCGAATGGGCGCCGCGGATCGTCGACGTCGTCTTCGACGGGGTGGCCGAGACGGTCGACTTCGAGGCGTCCCGGATCCTCGGCGACCGCTACATCCGGCTGCAGACCGTGCTCGAGCACGCCAGCGACGACCTCGACGACGCCAGCCCGAAGAACCTCGCGGCGCTGCGGGCGGCCGGCGAGGCGCTCGTGGCCGAGCGCTCCGCCGACCTCGATCGCGCCGTCGAGATCCTCACCACCTGACCGGGGTCAGACCCGTTCCGTTGCAGCGCGCTGTGCCTCGAAGCGCGCCAGCCGGCGGCTGACGGTCGACACGGCGCAGCCGATCTCGTGGGCGATCGAGCGCATCGGGTAGCCGTGCGTCCGGTGCGCGAGGGCGATCTCTGCGCCGTCGCCGACGTCGAGGAGCGCGGACAGCGGCACAGCAGGCTCGATGCGTGCAGGCCGGCTGTCACCAGGGCTCGGGCCGCCGACCGCCTCGCTCACCAAGCTCGCGTAGCC
>JBDZVZ010000083.1:0-11764 GCA_040255945.1 Solirubrobacterales bacterium
CCGGCGCCGGCCGCCAGCGCCCCCGCCGCGGCGGTCGCCGCGTGGCGCCGGAAGCGCCCGGGCGCCGCGCCGGCCTGGTCGCGCCAGCCGCGCCCGTGCAGGGCGTCCATGAGCGCGTCGTCGGCGTTGCCGGCCTGCTTGGCCAGCGAGACGGTCCACGGCGCGCGCGTCACCGGGTGCAGGACGCAGCGCCGGCCGAGCACGATCTCCAGGCCGCGGCCGGCCAGCCGCAGGCCGAGGTCGGCGTCCTCGCGGTAGGCGCGCGGGAAGCGCTCGTCGAAGCCGCCGACCGCGGCCAGCGCGCTGCGCCGGTAGGCGAGGTCGGCGGTCGCCCAGCGGGCGTGCTCCAGCCCGGCGACGTTGCGCTCCCAGTCGGTCGGTCGCCGGTGTCGCGGCAGCGGCACGCGGATCCGTCCCTGCGAGCCGCCGGCGCGCGGCCCGAGCCCGCGCAGGTCGTCGGCCAGGTCGGCACGCCAGCCGGGCGGCGCGACGACGTCGTCGTCGAGGAACGCGACCCACTCGGCGCTGCTGGCCCGCCAGCCCGCGTTGCGGGCCGCGGCGGGCCCGCGGCCGCCGGTGCGCAGCGTGAACGTCCGTCCCAGCAGCGGGGCCGGCACCGGCGGATCGAGCGGCGCGTGATCGCCCGGGCGGTCGTCGACGAGCAGGACCCGCCCGGGCAGCGGCCCGTCGGCGCTGCCCAGCCCGGCGAGCAGCACGGCCAATGTCGGGCGGCCGGCGGTCGGGATGACGATGTCGTAGGTGCCGGGCACGGTCAGGCGGCCTGCTCCAGCTCGCGGGTGCGGCGCGACGCGCGGTCGCGGCGCACGACGAACGGCCCGATCGCCAGCAGGTCGACCGGCGCCGAGCCGAAGCACTCCAGGGCGTCGCGCGGGTCGTCGACCATCGGGCGGCCGGCGGTGTTCAGCGAGGTGTTGACGACGACCGGCACGCCGGTGAGCGCGCGGAACGCCTCGAGCATGCGGGCGACGAGCGGCTCGTCAGCGGGGTCGACCGTCTGCACGCGGGCCGTGCCGTCGACGTGGACGACGGCCGGGATCCGCGCCTTCCACGCCTCGTCGACGTCATGGACGAAGAGCATGTGCGGCGACGGGTGCCGGCCGGAGAAGATCTCGGTCGCGTGGTCCGCGAGGACCATCGGCGCGACGGGCCGGAACTGCTCACGGCCCTTGACGTCGTTGAGGCGCTCGAGGTTCGCCATGCGGCGCGGGTCGGCCAGCAGCGACCGGTGGCCGAGCGCCCGCGGACCGAACTCGCTGCGGCCCTGGAACCAGGCGACGACGCCGTCGGCGGCCAGCGCCTCGGCGACCTCGGCGGCGACGTCGTCCGGGCGCTCGTAGTCGACGCGGGCGCGGTCGAGCCAGGCGGCGAGCGCGTCGTCGTCCCACGAACGGCCCAGGGCGGCGGTCGGCATCGCCTGCACGGCGTCGCCGGCGTCGGCGGCGACCTGGAGCGCCGCGCCGAGCGCGGTGCCGCTGTCGCCGGCCGCCGGCTGGACCCAGACATCGTCGAACGGCCCGTCCCGCAGCAGCCGCGCGTTGGCGACGCAGTTCAGCGCCACGCCGCCGGCCATCGTCAGCCGCGTCTCGCCGGTCTGGTCGTGCAGCCATCCGGCGAGGTCGAGCAGCACGTCCTCGACGACCCGCTGGACGCCGGCGGCGAGGTCGGCGTGGTCCGCGGTCCACCCGTCACCCCCCGCGGGCAGCGCGGGGGCGAAGGCCGCGAAGTCGACCGGGTCGGTGACGAAGCCGCCGTCGCCGGTGGCGTGGACGCGCTGGCGCAGCGCGTCGAGGTGGCGCGGCCGCCCGTAGGAGGCCATGGCCATGACCTTGTACTCGTCGGAGCTGCGGCGGAAGCCCAGGTGGGCGGTGAGCTCCTCGTAGAGCAGGCCGAGCGAGTGCGGCAGCGCCTGGACGGCGTGGGTCTCCAGGCGCCCGCCGCCGTCGTAGCGGCCCAGCAGCGAGGAGGCTCGCTCGCCGCGGCCGTCGGCGACGAGGACCGCCGAGGTCGGGTACGGGGAGGCGAGGTGGGCGGAGGCGGCGTGGGCGACGTGGTGGGCGACGAAGCGCACCCGGTCGGCGTCGAAGCCGAGCGTCGCCAAGAAGCGCGGGGCGCGCTGCACGAACAGCGTGCGCAGACCCTCCCACTCGGCCGCGGTGAGGTCGCCGGTCGCCGGCGCGGTCGCGAGCGCCGGGTCGTAGGAGTAGGCGACGACGTCGACATCGCGGGGCGCGAGGTCGGCCTGGCCGAGGCAGAAGGCGATGGCCTGCTCGGGCAGCTCCCACGTCGAGAACGGCACCGGCGTCTTGCCGTGCTTGCGGCGGCTGAAGCGCTCCTCCTCGGCGGCGGCGACGGTCACCCCGTCGACCACGAGCGCGGCAGCTGGATCGTGGAAGACGGCGTTGACGCCCAGCACCTTCATGGTGCACCGCGCTCCCCGCAGAGGCGTCCGTCACAAACCGCCGCGGGCGTGCATGGTCTTCGGCGCGTCGCCGCCCGTCTGCGCGCAGACGCCGCGCAGGAGCGCTTCGACGCTCGACGCGCGATCTCACCTCTGTGCCCCCGCGGCGATTCGTTCGCCGCCTCGCGCTGGTCACCGCAACGACGCGGGGATGCGCAGCCGCCCGTGGGCGGCGAGCCGTCCGTAGCGGCGCTCGGCGCGCGGGCCGTAGCCGGGCCAGACGTACCAGCGGTAACGACCGGCGCTCATGCGCCGCGTCCGGCCCGCGTAGCGCCAGTGGGTCTTCAGCGCGTACCCGGCCCGGGTCGGCCAGGCGCTGAGGACCTTGCGGCGGCCGCGGTAGAGCTGGAGGTTGTAGTAGCGGGCGCCGGTGACCCGCCGCCAGCGCAGGACCGGCAGGCCGGCCGTCGCAGCGACGCCGGCGGTCGTGGCGTTGCCGGCCGCGTCGCGGGCGGTCACGGTCCAGACGTAGCGCCGGGTGGGCTCCAGGGACGGGTCGGTGAGGTGCCCGCCGGGGCCGGGCGTCGCGAGCACGGTGCGCGCCGTGGCGGGGGCGTCCGGCGCCGCCGTGGTCGCGCGCGGTGCGCGGACGACCGTCACCTCGGCGGTGTCGGGGGCGGCCGTCCAGGTGACGGTGGCGGTCGTGCCGGCGATCGTCGCGTGCAGGTCGGTGAGCGTCGGCGGCGTCGCGTCGTAGGCGAGGGCGAAGGGCACGGGCGCGCTCGTGTTGCCGGCGCGGTCGCGACAGCTTCCGGCGGGGGCCGCATGGGGGTCGTCGGGCCCGGCGTAGATGAGCGTCGTGCAGGCGGCGAGGCCTGACCCGTTGTCGGTGCCGCTCCAGGCGATCGCGACGGGCGCGCGGTACCAGGCGCCCAGCGGGGTCACGGCATCGGGCGGCCGCTCGGCGGCGGCGGCGATGCCGGCGGGCGCCGTGTGGTCGATCCGGATCGGGGTGGTGGTGGCCGACGTGTCGCCGCCGTCGCCGGTGGCCGTGCAGGTGAGTTGCACGCCGGTGGTCTCGGCGGTGAGCGTGCGGGTGTCGCAGCCGCTGGTGGCGGTCTCGCCGGTGACGGTCCACTTCACGGTGACCGGGCCGGTGTACCAGCCGTTGTCGCCGGCCGGGCCGCTGAGGTCGTAGTCGACCTGCGGCAGCGCGGCCGCGGCGGGCGCCGCGCCGACGCTCAGCACGGCAAGGGCGGCCAAGAGCGCGCGGTGGGCGATCACGTGGGCGACTCCTGGACGGCGCGCCGGAGCACGAGGGCCGCCCCGAGCGCGAGGGCGAGCAGGGCCGACCCGGCGACGGCGAGCGCCGCGCGCGACCGGCGGTCGGCGGTCGGGAGCACGGCCGACCGGTGTGTGGGCGTGACGCGCGGATGGGCGACGGTGGCGTGCGGCGCGGTTCGGGTGGCGATCGTCGCGTGGCGGCGCGCGGCGGGGGAGGGTGCGGCCGTGGTCGTGGTGGCCGGGGGCGTGGCGGCCCGGGGCGTGGCGGCCGCGGCGGGCGCCGGCTCCCGGTGGGCCGTTCGGGGGGTGGGGCCGGGCGCGACCGGCTGCACGCGGCGCTGCGGTGACGGGCCGGCGATGGTCGGCGCGGGGTCGGGCCGGGGCGTGGCGGCCGGGCCGGGCGCCGGGTCGGGCGCCTGCGCCGCTGCGGGCACGGTCAGGACCGCGCCGGCGACGAGCGCCGCGATGCCGCCGATGAGCCGCTGCAACGTCCGCTTCCCCCTGCCGTTGGTGGCCTGCCGCAACGCTACGCCCGCGACGCCCACCGGAGCAAGGGCACGCCGCCGGGGTCAGACCCCAGGGGGTCAGAGGGCGCCGGCGGCGGCCGGCGCCCTCCCGGGACCCGTCAGGCCTGGTTGGCCTGCTGGTTCGTCGTGTTCGCGTTGCCCGCCATCGAGCTCGCGCCCGACGTGTTGGCCTGCGTCACCGCGCCGAGCAGCGCGAGCGCCGCGTTGGCGGCACCCTGCTGCAGCGACTGCGCCGCCGAGGTCGCCGCCTGCGAGCTCGGCGCCGCCTGCCCAATCGCCTGGACGGCGAGCCCGAGCGGGCCGCCGAGCCCGGCCTGGTTGGCCGACTGCGAGGTGGTGTTGCTGTTGCCCGCCTGCGAGCGTGCGCCCGAGGCGTTGCTCTGCGACACCGCGCCGCCGGACGTCGGGCCGCTCAGCAGCCCGAGCGCGAGCGCGAGGTTCGACGGCGACGTCTGCTGCGACGTCGCGGTCGAGTCCGCCCGCTGGTCGTTGGCGGCCGCCTGGCCGATGCCCTGCACGCCCCCGCCGGCCTGGTTGGCCGACTGGTTCGTCGTGTTGGTGTTGCCGGCCCGCGAGTCGGCGCCCGACGTGTTGGCCTGCGACACCGGGCCGCTGCCGGCGCCCGGGCTGAGGATCGCCAGCGAGATGGCCCGGTTGGCCGGGTCGCTCTGCACCGACGTGCCGGTCGACCGAGCGTCCTGCCGGTTGACGGCCTGCTGCCCGATGCCCTGCACGGCGCCGCCGGCACCGCCCGCCTGGTTGGCCGACTCGTTCGTCGTGTTGGCGTTGCCGGCGCTCGAGCTCGCGCCCGAGTTGTTGGCCTGGTTCACCGCACCGCTGCTCGCCCCGGGGCTGAGAATCGCGACGTGGATCGCCTGGTTGGTCGGGTTCGTCTGCGTCGACGACGCCTGCGAGGTGGCGCTCTGCGCGCTACCGGCCGCCTGGCCGACGCCCTGCACGCCCGTCCCGCCGCCACCGCCGCCGGCCTGGCCGGCCGACTGGTTGGTGGTGTTCGTGTTGCCGGCGCTCGAGCTCGCGCCCGAGGCGTTGCTCTGGTTGACCGCGCCGGTGGCCGCGCCGGGGCTGAGGATCGCCACCGAGATCGCGGTGTTGGACGGGTTGGTCTGGGTCGAGCTCGCGGTCGAGCTCGCGCTCTGCTGGTTGGACGCCTGCTGTCCGACGTCCTGGGTGGCCGGGGCCTGCGCCCCGGCGGTGGAGGCCGCCAGCGCGGGCAGCAGCGCCGCCGCGCAGGCCGAGCACACCATGATGGTCTTGCGCATGGAAGTGAACTCCTTGGTCGTTGGATGGTTGAGGACGACCTCGGAGCTAGCCCGGCCGCTCGTGACGACCTCCGGCGCCGGCGAGCGCGCGTCGACGCAGGTGCGCGACCGGCTCCCACGGTCCCGCCGAACCGAGGAGCAGGAGCGCTGCGACGAGCGCGAGAGGGAGAAGCTGACCGCCGCCGCCGGGCGAGCCGATCCCGGCGCTGGCCGAGGAGGTCGGCGCCGGCTCGGGCGGGCTCGGGGGTGCGGGACGGTGATGGGTTCGTGCGGCCCGCGGATGGCTCGGGGGGTGCACGTCCGGCCGTGGGGCGGCGCCGGCGGCGGGAGCGACAGGCTCGGCCACGGGTGGCACCGTGGCCGATGCGGCGGGCGCATGCCCGGCAGCCCGATGGGGCCGCGCGGGGGCGGTGTGCCGGTGCTGGCGACCGTGAGGATCGCGGCGGTGGGCGACGCCGGGTGCGACCGCCGGCGCGAGCGCGGCAGCGACGGCGGGCGCCGCGGCGCCGCCGGTGGCGGACAGGTCGACCGGCGGCGGCGGGGGCGGGGTCACCGTCGGCGGTGCGGGCGGCGTGACGTGCGGCGGCGCCGGCGGGTCGGGGATCGCCACCTGCGGCGTGACCGCAGGCTGCGGCGTGACGGTCTGCACGGCGGGCGTCTCGGGGACCGGCGGCGGCGCGACGGCGACGTCGACCGCGTTGGTCTGCTGGACGCCGCCGGCGGTCGCGCCCGGGCTGTTGACGACGACCTGGACGTTGACGTTCGTCGGGCTCTGCTGGCCGCCGTTGACGACGACGGACACGGAAACCGGCGCCGGGGCGGCTGCCGCGGGTGCCACCGGTCCCGCCGGCGCCGCCTCCTGGGCGCCGGCGGGGGTGGTGAGCGCCAGAGCGGCCGCGAGCGCGACCACCGGGGACAGGCGCAACAGGAGGGACACGCGCCTTCCCTGCCACCGGGCCGCCGCCGCGATCCATGCGCGGGCCGATGCCAGGCCGATATCGCCGATGCATGCGCGCCGTTCGGGGGGTGCGACTACCCGATCGTCGAGGGGCTGCCGTGCGCCGCACGCCTAGCGTCAACCCATGCGTCCGGCGGCCGGGTCCCGTGACGCGACGATCGAGTCGCACCTTCCGCTCGTCGAGACGATCGCCCGCCGCTACGCCGGGGGCGGCGAGCCGCTCGAGGATCTCGTCCAGGCCGGGCGCGTCGGCCTCATCAAGGCGGTCGACCGCTACGACCCGGCCCGCCACGACGATCTCGCCGCGCTCGCGCGTCGCACGATCGAGGGCGAGATCCGCCACCACCTGCGCGACGGCGGTCGCGGCCCGCACCTGCCGCGCGGCGACCGTGAGCTGGCCGGCCGCCTGCGGCGCCTGGACGCAGAGCTCACGGCCCGCGAGGGCCGCCCGCCCCGGCTGGAGGCGCTGGCCCGGGCGGCGGGCGTCGAGCCCGACCGCGCGGCCGCCGTCCTCGCCGCTGCCGCCGCCCCGCCGGTCGCCCTGCAGCTCGACGACGACCCGCCCGCCGCCCGTGCCGAGGCTGACGCCGAGGCCGCCGAGGCGCGCCTGCTGCTGGCGGCGGGCTGGGACGTGCTCGACGAGCGCGACCGCACGATCCTGCGCCTCCGCTACGAGGAGGACCGCAGCCAGTCGGAGATCGCGCGCGAGGTCGGGCTCTCGCAGGCGCACGTCTCGCGGCTCCTGCGCGCCGCGCTGCGACGGCTGCGCGACGCGGTCGGCGAACCGGCGCTCGACGGCGAGGCACCCGAACCGCCGTCGCCGCCGTCGCCCGCCGCGCCGGAGTCCCCGGCCGCCCCGGGGTCGGGCGCGCCTCGCAGCGGCCGCCTGCTGCTGCGCCTGCCGCAGTCGCTGCACACCGAGCTCGCTCGCGCGGCCGCCCGCGAGCAGGTTCCGCTGAACACGTTCATCGCCGGGCGCCTGGCCGCCGCGGTGGGCTGGGGCGAGCACGCCCCGGCGTCCGGCCCACCGGACGGCGGACCGACCCGCGACCGGCGCCGCCGTCTGCTGATCGCGAACCTCATCGTCATCGCCGTGGCGGCAGCCGCGGGCGTCGCGCTGCTCGTCGCCGCCTGGGTCGGCCGCTAGCCGGGTACGCGCCGACCATGGCGCTCGATCCGCTCTCACGGCTGGACGCCGCCGTCGGCGCGGCGATCGAGGGTGGCCTGCGCCTCCAGCACCGCCGACGGCTCGGCCGGCTCGGCCAGCGCGCCGCGCTCGAGCCGCCCGCGGACGGCCTCTTCGCCTCCGGCGACCCGCCGCCACGTCCGGGCTGTCGCCTGGAGGTGCTCGTCGACGGCGCCGAGGCGTTCGCGGCGATGGCGGGCGCCCTGGCGGGCGCCCGCTCCCACGTCCACATCGCCGGCTGGCATCTCGAACCGGCGTTCGAGCTCGTGCGCGGCGAGCGGCCGGTCGTCCTCGGCGCGCTGCTGGCCGAGCTGGCCGAGCGCGTCGACGTGCGCGTCATGGTGTGGGCCGGCGCGCCGGTGCCGCTGTTTCACCCGACCCGCGGCGAGGTCGAGGAGACCGTCCAGCGGCTCGTGCGCGACACGCGCATCCGCTGCGAGCGCGACCCGCGCGAGCACCCGGTCCACTGCCACCACGAGAAGGCGATCGTCATCGACGACGAGGTCGCCTTCGTCGGCGGCATCGACCTCACCGACCTCGCCGGCGACCGCTACGACACGACCGAGCACCAGGCCCGCCGCCGGCTCGGCTGGCACGACGTCGCCACCCGCCTGGAGGGACCGGCGGTCGCCGACGTCGCCCGTCACTTCACGATGCGCTGGCGCGAGGTGACCGGCGAGGTCCTGCCCGAGCCCCGCGGGTCCGAGCCGGCCGGCCCGACCACCGTCCAGGTCGTCCGCACGGTCGCCGAGGACATGTATGCCGCCGTCCCGCGCGGCGACTTCCGGATCATGGAGGCCTACCAGCGGGCGCTGCGCTCGGCACAGCGGCTCATCTATCTCGAGAACCAGTTTCTGTGGTCGCCGGAGATCGTCGCGCTGCTGGCCGACAAGCTGCGCCGACCGCCCCGCGACGACTTCCGGCTCGTCGTCGTGCTGCCGCAGCGGCCCAACAACGGGCAGGAGGACACGAGCGGCCAGGTCGCCGTCCTCATCGACGCCGACGGCGGCCGCGGCCGCTTCCTGGCGGCGACCATCCGCTCGCGCAGCGGAGACCGCGACGACCCGCTCTATCTCCACGCCAAGGTCGGCATCGTCGACGACCGCTGGCTGACGGTCGGCTCGGCGAACCTCAACAGCCACTCGCTGCTCAACGACACCGAGCTCAACCTCGTCACCGACGACGCGGAGCTCGCGCGCGCCACCCGCGAGCGGCTGTGGGCCGAGCACCTCGAGCTCGACCCGGAGACGGTCCGGGCCGCCGACCCGATCGCGCTCGTCGACGAGCGCTGGCAGCCGATCGCCGCCGAGCAGCTGCGGCGTCGTGAGGCGGGCGCCCGGGCGAGCCACCGGCTCATCGCGCTGCCCGGCGTCTCGAGGCGCTCCCGCCGGCTGCTCGGGCCGGTGCAGGAGCTCCTCGACGACGGTTGAGGCCGGAAGCTAGTCCCAGGGCGACGCCCGGCGCCGGCGCGGGACGGCGACGAGGTAGCCGAGCAGCATCCCGGCGGCGACCCCGGCGATGAGCGCGACCGGCACCGGGTTCTGCCGCGCCGTGCCGGCCGCCTGCTGGGCGCCCTGCACGACCCCGTCCGGGGTGGCGTCCCGCGCGGATGCGGCGCCGCCGGTCACCTTCGCGCGCGCGTCGTGCATCCGGCCGGTGATCCGCGCGCGCGTCTCGTCGACCTTCTCGTGGGCTCGTGCCTTGACGTCGGCGCGCTCGGCGAGCGCGGCCGCGGTGCGGGCGAGCTCCTCGCGCGTGTGCTCGATGTCGCGCCGGATCTCCCCGGCGCTGCGGCGGTCGCCGCTGCCGTTGCTCGCGCTCACTGTCGGGCCTCCTGGACGCTCTCCTTCGTGAACCGGACGTCCTCCCTGACGGTCTCGACGGTCTGCTCGGGCATCGGCGGGACGGCCTTCTTCGCGCTGATCGCGCCCGGGATGCCGAGCATGGCGGCCAGCAGGAAGAGCGCCCCGGCGACGATGAGCGCCGACGCCCAGACCGGCAGGGCGAGGCTCAGCGCCGCGATGGACGCGACGACGAGCGCCCCGACCCCGTAGAGCGCCATGAGGCCGGCGCCCCCGAGCATGCCGGCGCCCATGCCGGCCTGCTTGCCCTTCGCGCTCAGCTCGACCTTGGCGAGCTCAAGCTCCTGGCGCATGAGCGTCGAGACCTGGTTGGAGAGGTCCTTGACGAGGTCGGCGGCCGGCCGTTGTCGCAGGTCGGCCGGCGGCGGCGCGGCCGACGCCCCTGTGGCCGGAGGATGGGTTGTGACGTCAGTCATCTCGGTGCCCGGCTACCCCTCGCGGCCGGTGCGCATGCGGCGACCGGACGTGCGGCTCGGCCCCGAACCGCGGACCTCGCTAAGATGCGGGGCCGACTCGCTCCGGGGCGAGTCGTTTTTCTGCCCCGGGACGCGGACGTCGCACCCACCTTCATCAGTTTCACCCTCGACGGGAGCCCGAATGGCCCGCGGAGACGTGCGCATCGCTGTGACCCTCGCCTGCGAGGACTGCAAGCGGCGCAACTACCAGACGAACAAGAGCAAGCGGAACACCCCGGATCGCCTGACGATCCGCAAGTTCTGCAAGTGGTGCCGGCGGCACACGAGCCACCGGGAGACCCGCTAGGTCTCCAGGAGCCTGTGCGCATGGCCCAGGAGCGAAAGTCCCAGCAGCCCCGTCGGGAGAACGTCCCCGGCGAGCTTCAGCACGCCTCCGGTGAGGTCGAGGGCGTCGAGGCCTCGATCATCGAGGGTGCCGGCGGCGAGCCCGACGACGTCACGACCGACGCCGAGCTCGAGGCTGCCGCGACGGCTGCGGCGGGCGATCTCGACGACGACGGTGACGTCGACGACGACGACCGCGCGCTCGCCGCGACGGCCAACCGCCGCGGCTCCGGCGGCCGGCCGCCCGCTCGTCAGGCCGGCAGGACCGGCGGCCCGCGCTTTGTCCAGTTCCTTCGCGCCTCGTGGGCCGAGCTTCAGCGCGTCCAGTGGCCGGACCGCCGTCAGGTCGGCCAGGCCACCGCGGTCGTCATCGGCTTCGTCATCGTCACCGGCGCCTTCCTCGGCGGGTCCGACTGGGTCGCCCAGCGGATCGTCGACTTCATCCTCTAGGGGAGCCCATGTATCGCTGGTACGTCGTCAACACCTACTCGGGGCACGAGAACAAGGTCAAGAGCAACCTCGAGCACCGCGCGAGCTCGCTGGGCCAGCGCCGCGCGATCCGCTCGGTGGTCGTGCCGACCGAGACCGTCTCCGAGATGAAGGACGGGCAGAAGGTCAGCCAGGAGAAGCGCACCATGCCGGGCTACGTGCTCGTGAACATGGACCTCAACGAGGACTCCTGGCAGCTCGTCAAGGGCACCCCGGGCGTCACCGGCTTCGTCGGCGCCAGCAACGAGCCGGTGCCGCTCACCCAGCCCGAGGTCGACCGGCTGCTGCACCGCGAGGTCGCGCAGAAGGTCGCCACGAAGGCGCAGTTCTCGATCGGCGAGTCCGTCAAGGTCATCTCCGGCCCGCTCTCGGACTTCTCCGGCGAGATCTCCGAGGTCAGCCAGGACGCCCAGAAGCTCAAGGTCCTGGTATCCATCTTCGGTCGCGAGACGCCCGTCGAGGTCGGCTTCGACCAGGTGAAGAAGATCTAACCCACCATCGCCACATGCACCGCGCCGTGGCCAGCGGACGCGGGAGGCGAAAGGACGTCACATGGCCAAGAAGGTCCTCACCCAGATCAAGCTGCAGGCCGTCGGCGGCCAGGCCAGCCCGGCCCCGCCGGTCGGCCCCGCCCTGGGCCAGCACGGCATCAACATCATGGAGTTCTGCAAGGCGTTCAACGCCCAGACCCAGCAGGACTCCGGCACGGTCATCCCGGTCGTGATCACGGTCTACGAGGACCGTTCGTTCACGTTCGTCACCAAGACGCCGCCGGCGGCGGTGCTCATCAAGCAGGCCGCCGGCCTCGAGAAGGGCTCGGGCGAGCCGCACCGCGACAAGGTCGGCA
Organism: Solirubrobacterales bacterium; assembly: GCA_040255945.1. Classification (GTDB taxonomy): domain Bacteria; phylum Actinomycetota; class Thermoleophilia; order Solirubrobacterales; family Solirubrobacteraceae; genus Baekduia. The sequence goes on from JBDZVZ010000083.1 coordinate 11,653, forward strand.
AGATCACCGCCGACCAGGTGCGCCAGATCGCCGAGAAGAAGCTGCCCGACCTCAACGCCCACGACGTCGAGCAGGCGAGCAAGATCATCGCTGGTACCGCCCGCAGCATGGG
>JBDZVZ010000083.1:11864-13458 GCA_040255945.1 Solirubrobacterales bacterium
GGCTTCACGGACTTCGACGTCGCGATCGCGACCCCGGACATGATGCCGGTCGTCGGCCGCTTGGGCCGCATTCTCGGCCCGCAGGGCAAGATGCCCAACCCGAAGGTCGGCACGGTCACGATGGACGTCGCCAAGGCCGTCGAGGAGAGCAAGTCCGGCAAGATCGAGTACCGGACCGACCGCACCGCGATCGTCCATCTGAACATCGGCAAGACCTCGTTCGACGAGCGTCAGCTGCTGGAGAACTACGCCGCCGTCATCGAGGAGCTCATCCGCGCGAAGCCCTCGGCGGCCAAGGGCAAGTACCTGCGCACGGTCACCATCGCCTCGACGATGGGCCCGGGCATCAAGGTCGACCCGTCCCGTACCCGCGACATCCTCGGGGAGGGCGAGCCCGCGGCTGCCGCCGCTTAGGCATCGCACTCACCGAGCCGTCCTGAGACCGCCGGCACGCGGACGCGGATCCGCGGCAAGCCCGGCAGAGGAGGCCCGTGAACAGGGAACAGAAAGCAGCGGCGGTCGCTGAGATCGCCGAGCAGATCAAGGAATCCGAGGCGGTCTTCGCCGTCGACTACCGCGGCATCACCGTCGCGGAGATCGGTGAGCTGCGCGCGAAGCTGCGTGCGGCCGACGCCTCGTTCCGCGTCGTCAAGAACACGCTGACCGAGCGGGCGGCCGACGCGGCCGACGCCGAGGCGCTCAAGGAGCTCCTCGAGGGCCCGACGGCCCTGACGTTCGTGCGTGGCGATGCCGCGGCGGCCGCGAAGGCGATCGCCGACCAGCAGAAGGCCTCCGGTGGCGACCTGCTGCCGTTCAAGGGCGGCCTCATGAATGGGGCCGCTCTTGACGCGGCGCAGATCACCGCCATCTCCAAGCTCCCGGCGCGCGAGGTCCTCTACGGCCAGCTCGTCGGCATCGTCGCCTCGCCGATCACCGGCCTGGCCCGCGGCCTCAACGGCATGCTCTCGGGCCTGGCCGTCGCGCTCGGCGGCGTGCTGGAGAAGAAGCAGAGCGGGGAGATCCCTTCGGGCGACGCGCCCAAGGCTCCCGCGGCGCAGGAGGCTCCCGCGCCCGATCCGGAGGCCGCTTCGGCGACCGATGACGACACCACCGACCAGGATGCCGAGGCGCCCGAGGGCGCCCCGGCTCCGACCGAGGATCCCGCCGAGGGTCCGGACGACACCACTGAGACCCAGGAGGGCTAACAACTATGGCTACCAGCACCGCTGATTGGATCGAGGAGCTCAAGAGCATCTCCGTGCTCGAGCTCTCGGAGCGCATCATGGCGCTCGAGGAGGAGTTCGGCGTCTCCGCGACGGCCGTCGCGGCGGCCGCCCCGGCCGCCGGCGGCGCCGGCGGTGGCGCTGCCGCCGAGGAGGAGTCGTCGACCGTCGACGTCGTCCTGACCGGCGCCGGCGACAAGAAGATCCAGGTCATCAAGGTCGTGCGTGCCGCGACCGGCCTGGGCCTGAAGGAGGCCAAGGCGCTCGTCGACGAGGCCCCCAAGCCCGTCAAGGAGGGCATCGAGCGCGACGAGGCCGACAAGCTCAAGCAGGAGCTCGAGGAGGCCGGCGCCTCCGTCGAGCTCAAGTAG
>JBDZVZ010000137.1:0-3394 GCA_040255945.1 Solirubrobacterales bacterium
CGCCGCGTCGCCGGGCACCGGGTCGCCCGCCGACGGCGGCGGCGGGCCATGCGCGGCCAACGCGGCGGCCGGCGGCTCGGTGGGCGGCGTGGGAGGCGTCGGCTCGGTGGGCGGCGGCGCCGGCGCCGCCGTGTCGACCCGCCACGTCCGCAAGGCCGGCGTGGCCACGATGCCCTGTGCCGCGCTGGCGGCGGTGACCGTGAACGTGTGCTCGCCGTCGGCGAGCCCGGTGAGCTCCTCGTCGCACGGGACGTCGTCGCCGTCGAGCGTGCAGGTGAACGTGGCGCTCGCCAGCGTCGACATGTAGGTGAACGCCGCGGTCGTGGCGTCCGTCGTCCCCGACGGTCCGCCGGTGATCGCCGTGGTCTTGCCGCAGCCGCTCGGCCGATCGCCGTCGATCCGCCAGAGGCCGATCTTGCCGCCCCCCGGCTGCTCGCGCACGCTCATGACATACGCTCGCCCGCAGCCGTCGAGGCCGAACGAGCTCAGGCCGGCCCCGAGCGACAACCCCTCGTAGCGCGGCGTCACGTCACCGTGGACGTCGATCGTGTGGATCTGCCCGCCGGCCGGCCACGGCCCGTCGCAGAAGAACCCGTAGACGAGCCGGCCGGGATAGTCGCCGCCGAGCGCCGGATCGCGTAGGAACGGGCCGGAGATGATCGACGAGCAGCCGCCGGCGTGCTCGTGGGCGAGCATCGGCGCCGTGGGAGCGTGCTCGGCGGTGCAGGAGCCGACGAACGGCATGTTCGCCTCCCAGCACGGCCAGCCGAGGAACCTTGGGGCGTCGGCGGGGTCGGACGAGATGCGGTCGAGCTCCTCGAACCAGCCCTCGCCGACGTCGCCGATGACGATGTCGTGCGGCGCCTGCGGGTCGAAGGCGAAGCGCCACGGGTTGCGCAGCCCGTAGGCGAAGACCTCGGGACGGGCGTCGGCGCGGCCGACGAGCGGGTTGTCGGCCGGGACGGTGTACCCGCCGTCGACCGGGTCGGGCGTGATGCGCAGCAGCTTGCCGTGAAGGTCGTCGAGGTCCTTGGCCAGCAGCCGGCTGTCGCAGTCGTCGCCGTCGCCGCCATCACCGATCGAGATCCAGAGGTTGCCGTCCGGCCCGACCGCCATCTGGCCGCCGTAGTGCGGCGAGTCCATGGTCTCGCAGCCGGGGACGGAGCCCGAGCTCGGGACCGTGAGAATCTCCCGCTCGGTCGAGACATCGGCCACGTCGGGGTTCGCCGTCGAGCGGCGGAAGGCGCGGATCGTGTGCCGGTCGAGCTCGCTGTTGGGCCCGCCGCTGAGGTCCGAGAAGTTGACGTAGAAGATCCCGTTATCGGTGTAGTCGGGGTCGAACGCGATGGTGAACATCCCGTTCTCGTTGTGGACGTCGGTGCGCGTGTGCAGGTCCAGGAACGGCTCGGGCCGCACGACGCCGTCGACGATGACGTACACGTAGCCGTCCTGGGTGACGACGAAGGTGCGCCGCGTGTCGCCGGGTGGGCTGGCGACGTAGGAGGGGCCGATGCCCGTGGGTGAGCCGAACCGGCCGCCGTCGGCCCCCTTGATCTCGACGAGCTTCAACCCGGCCGCCGCCGACGCCGGCGACGTCATGACCATGAACAACCATCCGGCCAGCACCATGGCCGGCAGCATCCGTGCCGCGCGCATGGCTCTGAGCCTTTCAGATCACTACAGGCCGAACAACCGACCCATCCGCAGCAGCACGCGCGGGTCGCCCGACGGACGCAGGCGGCGGCGCAGCAGGGCGCTGGGGACCGAGGTGCGCTCGGCGGCGACGTCGGCCCAATCGTCGAAGCCCGCCCGCAGCCGGACGGTGGGTCGCGCGATCGTGCCGGGCGCCGCCTGCGCCGTCCCGTCGAGCGTCAGGTGCCACGGCTCGTGGTCGGTGAAGTCCCAGAGGATCGTCGTGCCGTGCGGCACGACCCCCGGGCGGGTGGTGCGGGCGATCGAGTCGAAGAACACCTCGATCGCCTCCGGGTCGCGGACGACCGGCCGGTCGGGCCCCAGGAGGTTGCAGCGGGCGAGCAGCAGGCCGCGGCGGGCGCGCTGCTCGATCGACAGCGACATGTCGATCGGCAGGCCGGGCAGGTCGTCGACCGGCAGGCCGATCGACCGCAGCTTCAGCTCGAGGGAACGCATCCCCTCCTCGGCCAGCTCCTGGAGCGTGAAGCCGAAGGCCTCGGTGTAGCTGGCGTCCCAGCCGGGCGGGCGCGGGACGAGCAGTGCGTGGGGCAGCGTCTCGCGCAGCTCGCCGACGATCGCCTCCTGGATGACCTCCGGCTGCTCGCGGTAGAGGTCGGTCAGCAGCCGCACGCCGAAGGCGATGTGGCGCTGCTCGTCGAGGGCCACCATCCGCATGCCCTGGCGGAACCCGGGCAGGAGGTCGTAGTCCTCCAGGTAGCGCTCGATCATGTGCTGTCCGGGCTGGGCGAGCGTGCCTTCGACGATGAGGTGGTAGAGCGTGACGGCCGCGGCCAGCTGGGTGGGCGACCGGTCGGCGCGCAGCCGGTCGGCGATCTCGTCGAGGCGCCCGAAGACGCGGCGGTGACCCCAGGTCAGCTGGCTGCTCGTCGCGGCCAGCGCGCCGGCGACGTCGCCACCCCGGTCGACCCCGACGACCTCGGCCATGAAGCGGTGGAAGAGGACCGCGTGGCGCGCCTCATCGGCCTGCTGGGTCGCGAGGAAGTACTTCTGCTCCACGAGGGGCGCCGCGTCGATGTAGGGCGACAGGTTGTCGGCGACCGCGTCCTCGCCGTGGAAGAACAGCGTGTAGAGCCACAGGGCGCTGCGGCGCTGTGCGTCGTCGAGCTTCTCGCGCCAGTCGACGGCGTCCTGGGAGAGGTCGATCTCGGTGGCCCGCCAGTTGCCGCGCTCCCAGCGCGCGTAGAGATCGTCGTAGGTGATCTGGTCGATGGCCGCGTGCCCGGCCTGCCCAGCCGTGCTCGTCATGGACGCAGGCTACTCCCGCTGCAACCCGTCCACCAGGGTCCATCAGAGCTGCAGCGTTCCGCGCGAAACTTGTGCAGAACCTGTGCAGCGGTGGTCGGAGGGAAGGCGGCGCGCCAGGGTGGCGAACGGAGGACCACCGTGCTGAACCGTCCCGACCCCTTCTCGAGCGTCGCCCGCGAGCTGCTCTGCCTGCTGGCCGACGAGGGCCGCCCGCTGCGGCTGCGCGACATCCAGGCCCGGATGGCCGGCGACCAGGCCGCCACGCAGCTGTCGGTCGCCCGCGTTGCCGGGTTCGTCCGCTCGTCGCCCGACGGCGGCGGGCGCGGCGTCGAGCCCGCCTACGTGCCGACCGCGGTGGGGATGCTCATCGCGCGCCGGGCGCAGCGCAGCGCGCCGCCCGTGGCCGCGGCCGGGACGGCCTGAACCCGCGCCCGCG
>JBDZVZ010000016.1:0-49972 GCA_040255945.1 Solirubrobacterales bacterium
CCTCGCCGGGCGGGAACTCGATGACGCCGGCCGGGTCGCGGACGGCGCCGAGCTGATGCTCGGCCACGGTGCTGTCGGTGACGACGATGCCGCGCCCGGCGAGGCCGGGCAGGCCCGAGACGTCGAGGCGCAGCACGCCGCGGCCGACGAAGACCGGGTACTCGCCGGAGGCGGCGGAGGCCCACGCCATCCGCGTGCCCTCCGGCGCCTCGGCCAGCAGGCGCAGGGCGGCGTCGGCGCGCACGACGACGCCGGGGTCGGCCTGCGGCAGCCAGGCGGAGGCGACGGCGTCGTAGCGCGCCGCGCGGGCGGCGTGCAGGGCGGCGAACGCCTCGCGGTCGGCCGCCAGCGGGCGGCCATTGCCTGCGCAGCGCTCCCACGCGGTCTCGACGTCGACGTCGAGCGCGACGACGACGTGGCCGCCCAGCGCGTCGCGCACGCGGTCCGAGAGCACCGCACCGCCGCCGAGCGAGAGCACCGCGCCGTCGCCGGCTGCCAGCTGGGCGAGCACGACCTCCTCCTCGGCGGCCCGGAACGCGGCCTCGCCGTCGCGGGCGAAGACCTCGGGGATCGTCACGCCGAAGTGCTCCTCGAGCAGCGCGTCGGTGTCGACGTGGCGCACGCCGCGATGGGCGGCCAGGCGCCGGGCCAGGGTCGTCTTCCCCGCCCCCATGAAGCCGATGAGCACGAGTGGGCCGGCCATGACTGGGTGGCAACGCCTCCCGTTAGGCGCCGGCGAAGCCGATGCGCTGGCGGTAGCGGTCGACCGCCTCGACGACGTCGAGGATGTGGTCACCGCCGAACTTGCGCCGGTAGGCGTCGGCGAGGACGAACGCGAGCATCGCCTCCCCCACGACCCCGGCGGCCGGCACGACGCACGAGTCGGTGCGCTCGCGCAGCGCCTGGGCGGGCTCGTGGGTCTCGATGTCGACCGAGCGCAGCGGCTTGGTCAGGGTCGGGATCGGCTTCATCGCGACGCGCGCGATGAGCGGCAGCCCGGTCGTCATGCCGCCCTCCAGCCCGCCGGCGTGGTTCGTCTCGCGGTAGTAGCCGCCGCGGGCCTCGTCGTAGAAGATCTCGTCGTGGCTCTGCGAGCCCGGGGCGCCCGGCAGGTCGAAGCCGTCACCGAACTCGACGCCCTTGGCCGCCTGGATCGAGCACAGCGCCCCGCCGATGCGCCCGTCGAGGCGCTCCTCCCACGAGGTGTGGGCGCCGAGGCCCGGGACGAGCCCGAACGCGATCGCCTCGAAGACGCCGCCGATCGACTCGTTGGCCTTGCGCTGGACGTTGATGTGCTGGACCATCGCGCGGCTCGCCTCGGGGTCCAGGCAGCGCACGGGGTCGTCGTCGACGGCCGTGAAGTCCTCGACGGTGAGCGGCGTCTCGCGGCGGGCGGCCCGCACGTCGCCGATCTGGACGACGTGGCTGCGGATCTCCACGCCGACCGCGGTCAGGAACGCCTTGGCCAGCGCACCGCCGGCGACCCGCGCCGCCGTCTCGCGGGCGCTCGCGCGCTCGAGCACGTTGCGCACGTCGGTGAAGCGGAACTTCTGGACGCCGACGAGGTCGGCGTGGCCCGGGCGCGGCAGATGGACCTCGGGCACGTCGGCCTCGACCGGCCACGGGTTCATCCGCTCCTCCCAGTTCGCGTAGTCGCGGTTGGGGACCTGGAGGGCGACGGGCCCGCCGAGCGTGCGGCCGTGGCGGACGCCGGCGGTGACGTCGGCGTGGTCGCGCTCGATCTTCATGCGCCCGCCGCGGCCGTGGCCGAGCTGGCGGCGGGCCATGTCGCGGTCGATCGACTCGCGGTCGAGCTCGAGCCCCGCGGGCAGACCCTCGACGATGCACGTCAGGCCCGGCCCGTGGGACTCTCCGGCTGTCACAAGCTTCAGCGCCATGCGGCGCCGAAGTCTATGGAGCCGCTCGCGCTACGGCCGTGCGACCGCGGTGCCGGCCTTCGCGGCCGACGCCTTGCCGGCCGGCTCGTCGACGAGCAGGCCGGTCTCCGGCTGGAACGTCCAGCCGTCGAGCAGGTCCGGATCGTCGGCAAGCATCGAACGCAGGGCGTCGCGGCCCGCCTGCGACTCGCGGGCGTGGGCGACCGCCGCGCGGGCGGTCGAGGCGACCTTGACCTTGCGGATCTTCTTGAGATCGAGCTGGTAGGTCACCATGCCGGCAGTTCCGCTCTGCATGTCGAAGAACTCGGTGTCGCCGGGGCGCAGCGTCAGCGTCTCGCACGTGTCCCGGGTGGGCGCGCACTTGCCGTCACCGGACGGCTCGGCCTCGCTGGTGATCATGAAGGTCGCCGACGTGCCGTCGTCGCTGACGCCCAGGAAGACGAAGAACGGGTCGTCGGCGGACGGCAGCGGCGTGAGGCGCGCCACGTTGTTGTACTTCTTCGTGACGTCGATCTCGCCGAACGCCAGGTCGACCTGGAAGGTCGTCTTTGTCGGCTTGGCCTGGGCGACCGGCTCCGACGGGCCGGCCGGCGCCGTCGGGGTCGTGGGCGTCGGCTCCGGAGCGGATGCCCCGCCGGACGAGCCGTTGGTGAGCGCGTCCACCACGGCCTTGCCGAGCGCCTGGCCGGCCTTGTAGGCCTCGCTGGTCTTGTCGACCTTGGGCTTGTGCTGGAGGAACGGGTTGCGGGCCTTGCCGGCCCGTTCGACCTTCTTGCCGGCCTCGGGCTCGACGAGCGTGACCTCCCCGCCCTGGTCGGAGACGATGCCGGGCGAGCTCGCCGGCGGCGTGACGGGCACGGCGGCGCTCTCGGTCGCGGCATCGTCGCCGCCGCCGAGGACGAACGGGGTCGCCGCCAGCGCGACGAGCAGCAGGACCGCGACCGGCCACAGCTTCTTGTCGACGAGGTCGGTCCAGATGTTGCGCAGCATGGTCATCGGTCGCTCCGGAAGGACTGGGCGGCAGAGGTGTTCGGGGTCGCCGTGGCGGTGGCTGCGCCGGGCGCGGTCGCCGTCGCGCCGTCGGCCAGGCCCTCGTCGGCCGGCAGGAGGTACGCGGTCGCCGACATCGACGCCGAGACCTGCGGGAAGCCCTTCGGGCCCGCCTGCAGGGCGATGCCGTCGATCGTCAGCAGCCGGCCCTTGACGTCGATCGAGTCGTCGCCGCGGACGCTCGTGAGCCGGTCGAGATCTCTGACGAAGTCCTCCAGGCGGAAGAACGAGCCGTCGAAGGCGAACGAGAACGGCATGGTCGGGAAGCCGGCCGCCCCGACGGTCGCGCCGGGCGGCAGCGCCGCGCCGGCGGTGCTCGCCGAGCCGGCGGTGGCGCCTGCGGCACCGGCCGCCGCGGTGGGCGTGGAGCTGGAGTCGAGCTTGATCGACCGGAAGTCGACCTTGTTGTGCTTGGACACCGACTCGAGCTGGTAGACGAGCGACGGCACGTCGTCGTCGACCGGCACGGCCTTGCCGAGCCGGGCCACGGTGGCGTAGTCGCGGTCGTAGCGCTGCTTGGCGTCCTGGGCGGCAGAGGCCGAGGCCTGCGCGGCCTGCAGCCGGGTCTCGGCGGCGGCCACCTTGGCGTCGAGCTCCTTGCCGTCGTCGCGCTTGGGCGTCAGGACGAGGAACCAGAAGCCGGCCAGCACGGCCGCGGCAGCCACGACGAGCAGGACGATGCGGTCGCGAGCGGTCACTTGGTCACTCCGGTGGTCGCGGGCGTGGAGGGCGACGCGCCGGTGGCCGTCGTCGCCGTGGGAGTCGTCGACGTCGGCGCGGCGCCGGTCGTCGTGCCGGGGGTCGTGCCCGGGGTCGTCCCGGGGGTCGTCGCCGCGGCGGGGGTCGGCCCGGTCTGACCCGGTGCCGCCGCGACGGCGGACGCCTGCTGCTCGAAGAAGACGACGAGGTGGAACGTCGGGAACTGCGGGGAGGCGTTGCAGCCGCTGCCGCTACCGCCCGCCGCGGCGTCGGCCGGACCGCCGCCCGCGCTGTTGGACTTCTGGGCGTCGATCAGCGTGACCCGCTGGACCCCGTCGATGAGCCGCATGCGCGCCATCATCTTCGCGACGGAGCTCTGGCTGGTCGTGCAGCCGGTGATCTCGATCGCGGGCACCGGCAGCGCGCTGCGCACGCCGCTGGCCGACGAGGCGCCGCCTTCGACGCGCGCCTCGGGCGAGGTCGTGCCGGTGAGGTCGGTGAGCCAGACGTTGGGCGGCAGGACGCGGGCCAGCTCGTGCAGGGCGTGGGCCCAGTCGAAGCGCCCGCCGGCGAGCTGCTTGACGGTGGCGACGCGCTTCGTGCGCAGGGCAGCGAACTTCGTGTAGGACGCCAGGGACGTCGCCTGCGTCTCGGCCGCCGACGCCTGCTGCTCGAGCGTGGCGACCTTGGCCGTCTTGTCGTCGAGCGAGGCGTTCGTCTTCGTGTAGAGCGCGAACATCGCGACGATGAGGGCGAGGGCGCCGAGGACCGCGTAGGCCGCGCCACCCGACTTGCCCGCGGCGCCGCCGGCGCCGGGCCGGACGTCGCCCGGGATGAGGTTGACGGCCTTCATGCCTGCGGCGCCTCCTCGACGGCCAGGCCGGCCGCGATGGTGAGCAGATGGGGATCGAGGCCCTCGGGGGCTCCGCCGACGACGCCGGCCTCGACCGGCATGCCGAGCTCGGCCGCCAGGGCGTCGTCGAAGCCCGGGATCGTCCCGGCCGCCCCGGTGAGCACGGCCCGCTGGACGCGCAGGCTCATGCCCTCCTGGGCGTGATGGAAGTCGAGCGAGTTGCGGACCTCGCCGCCGATGCGGCGCACGCCGTCGAGCAGGACGGTCCGCGCCTCGGCCACGATCTCGTCCTGGTCGTCGGACTCGATGTCCTCCAGCGGCGAGATGAGCCCGACGTGGCGCAGCCACCCGCGAGCGTGCTCGAGGGTCAGCGCCTTGCGCTCGGCGAGCTCGACGGCGATGGCTTCCAGGCCGCCGCCCACGACGCGGGTGAAGAGGCAGGTCGTGCCCTCGGCGACCGCGAGGTTCGTGAGGCCGCCGACCGAGAGGTAGAGCACCGGCTCGGGGGTGCCGTCGGCCGGCGGGCGGTAGAGCGCCCGGATCATCGCGAAGGCCGACAGGTCGACCCCCTCGGCCTTGAGCCCCGCGCCCTTGCAGGCGGCGAGCACGCGGTCGACCATGTCGCGTCGGGCCGCGACGATGAGCACGCGAAGGCGCTCGCCGTTCTCGGTCTCGACGGTGTCGAGCGGCTGGTAGTCCAGGACCGCCGAGTCCAGCGGCATCGGGATCTGGTCCTGGGCCTGGAAGCGAACGGCGGCTTCGAGCTCCTTGGGGTCGGTGATCGGGGGCAGCTCGATGACGCGGACGACGATCTTCTGGTTCGCGACGCCGATGCGGACCTTCTTCTCGAGGCCCTTGTGCTCCTTGTAGAGGGAGCGCAGGGCCTCGGTGAGGGCCTCGACGTCGTTCACCTCGCCGTCGCGCACGATGCCCGCCTCGAGCGGAGCCGCCGCCGCCGCCCGCACCTCGACCGAACCGTTGACGGTCACGGACGCTGCGTGGATGGCGGAGGGCTCGATCTCGAGGCCAACGATGGAAGATGCGCGCTTGGCCATGGGTTCTCAGACGGGTGGGTCGGCGGGGAACGCCGGTGCCTCAAACACTGGCCCCGACACCCTCGGTTGTTCGTCCAATACGCCCGGGTCTTGAGCGCTGGGCGGCGGCTGCTAGAACCGATCGAGGTAGCCGTCGACGATCGCGTCGCCCGCGAAGAGGCAGACGACGGCGGCGACCGCGAGGAAGGGGCCGAACGGCACCTTCGTGCGCCGCCCGTCGGAGATGCCCTTGACCAGGACGATGCCGATGCCCACGATCGTGCCGAGCGCCAGCGCGATGAGGATCGCGGGCGCGACGCCGCGGCCGAGGTACAGGCCGAGCATGCCGACGAGCTTCACGTCCCCCATCCCCATCCCCTTCTGGTGGACGAGGGCGGGCAGCAGGAAGAAGAAGAGCGCCGCCGTGCCGGCGATGAGCTGCTCGGGGACCTTGTCGATGCCGAGCGCGAGCCCGATGACCAGCGCGGCGACCGAGCCGGCGATGACGAGCGGGTTCGGGATGCGGCGCACGTCGAGGTCGATGACGGCGATCGGCACGAGCACGGTGACGAGCGCGAGGCCGAGCGCGATCTTGCGCTCGTCGCCCCACAGACCGGCGACGACGGCGACGTAGAGCCCGGCGGTGAGCGCCTCGATGAGCGGGTAGCGGACCGAGATCGGCTGCCGGCAGTTGCGGCACTTGCCGCGCAGCACGAGCCAGGAGAGGACCGGGATGTTGTCGTAGGCCGCCAGCTGGCGGTTGCAGCCCGGGCACTTGGAGCGCGGCCGCACGAGCGACTCGCCACGCGGCAGGCGCCACGCGACGACGTTCAAAAACGAGCCGATGAGCAGGCCGAAGACCGCGGCGACGACGAGGGAGGGAGCCATCGTCCCGGGTCATCGGCAGCGGGCGGGGCCGCCTTGACGCCTGCGGTCCTCCTACCAGGTGCCGTCGTCGCGGCAGCCGCTCGTGCCGCCCGAGCAGGCACGCTCGAGCCCGCCGGCCCCCTGGGTGATCGTGAAGTCGCCGCCGGTGATCGAGTGGGCGGTGACGACGTAGCTCTCGGCGTCCTGCACGTCGACCTCGACCTCGCCGGGCCCGCCGCCGAGCGGCAAGCCGGTCGCGCCGAGCTTCGGCGCCGTGCACAGCGTGTAGTTGCTCGTGCCGGCGTAGCAGGACTCGACGTGGCTGACGAGCGAGCGGGCGTTGGACTTCGCGTCGGTGTCCTGGGCCTTCTCGCGCTGGCCGAGGAAGCTCGGGATCGCGATCGCGGCGAGGATCCCGATGATGAGGATGACGACGAGCAGCTCGATGAGCGTGAAGCCCTCGTCGTCGCGGATGGCAGATGGCACGTGGCCCTCCCCTGGGGTGGTCGGTGGTGATGGCGAGCCCCACGTCCAGGTCTGGTTGCAGCAAGTCCCGGATGCGATCGGCCCTCCGCCCGTGCTTCGGCGCGCCGCACCCCGGCACTGAGCGGTGGGTCCGCTGCTGGACCGATGTCGAGGGCCGAGGGGCCGGACATGAAGAAGGGCGGCCCGGAGGCCGCCCTTTCTCACACGTGTTGCTGTTGCCGGCTGACTACCAGGTCGGCGCGGAGCAGGTCTTGCCGCCGCCGTCGATGCAGGCGCGCGTGACGGTGCCGTCCGCCGCACGGCTGATCGAGAACTTCAGCCCGCTATCGGAAGTCGCGGTCACCGTGTAGGTGTCCGCACCGACGTTCGTCGGCTCTTCCTTGATGAGCTTCAGGCCCGCGGCGTTGAGCTTGGCCATCGTGGCGCAGGTCGTGTAGGTCTGCGTGTCGGCGTAGCACGCCTCGATCTGGCTCACGGAGTTGCGGGCATCAGACTTGGCCGAGGCGTCCTTGGCCTTGTCCTTCTGGCCGAGGAAGCTCGGCAGGGCGATCGCGGCGAGGATGCCGATGATCAGGATGACGACGAGGAGCTCGATGAGCGTGAAGCCCTCGTCCTCGCTCTTGAACCGCTGAAGCAAAGTGATCCCTCCTGAGGAATCTCGGTTTGGCCTTCACGTGCGAGCTCCCGGCTCCGCGGTCCCCCGATTCGAAGCAGCAAGCCCCGGCGGAAGGTCCCGGCGGTGATTGGTCACCGCACAGTGGGAGTGATCGGCGCGGGGCGCCCGGACCTCAGCAATCCCTCTTGCAGCTGGACGCCTGTTCTAGGGGGTCGGCCCCAGGCCGATCGTGGGAGGCTCTGCCACGATGTGGTCGTGCGCGTCCAACGCCTGCTCTTCGTCGCCGCGGCGCTCCTGCTGGTCGTGGTCGTGCTCGTCTCGCTCGACGAGCGCGAGAACGCGGCCGACCAGGCGGTCGCCCCGCCGCCCGCGGCCACGGGGGCGCCGGCCCCCGTCGTGGACGGCGCCCTGCCGGCCGACCGGGTCGTCGAGGCCCAGCCGGGCGACCTCGTCCGCCTGACGGTCAGCACGAAGCAGGTCGCCGAGGTGGCGATCCCCGGCCTCGGAGTCTCCGCGGTCGCGACGCCCGAGCAGCCGGCCACGCTCGAGGCGACGGCGTCCGAACCCGGCCGCTACCCGGTCGTCGTCGAGGGGCCCGGCACGCGGCTGGGCACGCTCAGCGTCCAACGACCACGGCGCTAGCCGGCGGCCTGTTCGCGCCGCGCCGCCTGGGCGTCGTGCTCGGAACCCAGGTAGGTGCCGGTGCCCTCGCACCACGGGCAGGTCACCGTCGACGGCGTCCCCCCGAGGTTCGACTGCACCGAGCCGGTGCCCCGGCAGACGGTGCACGGCTGCGGATCGATGGTCTCGTCGGTTTCCTCGGCGGCCACTGGCCCGCGAGCGTAGCGTCCCCGTGCGCGAAACGGCCAGCCGCTACGGTCGGACGATGGCGCGCATCTTCCTCGCCGGGGCCACCGGGGCGATCGGCCGGCCGCTCGTCGCGCGGCTGCTGGCCGACGGCCACACGGTCGTCGGCACGACCCGCGACGCCGGCCGCGCGGCGGCGCTGCGAGAACAGGGCGTCGAGCCCGTCGTCCTTGACGCCTTCGACGCCGAGGCGGTGCGCCGGGCCGTCGCCGACGCCGCGCCCGACGTGCTCGTCCACCAGCTCACCGCCCTGCCCCGCGACCCGACGCGCAAGGCGATGGCCGCCGCCGGCGAGCTCACCGGCCGGCTGCGACGCGAAACGGTCCCGGTCTTCCTCGACGCGGCCCGCGCCGCGGGCGCACGCCGGGCGATCGTCCAGTCCATCTCGTTCGTCACGCGCCCCGACGGGCGGGCCGTCCACGACGAGGACGCCCCGCTGTGGCTCGACGCGCCGCCGGAGATCCGGGGCCTCGTGGCCTCCGTGCGCGACCTGGAGGACAGCGTGGCCGCGGCCACCGGCGACGGGCTCGAGGGGCTCGTCCTGCGCTACGGGTTCTTCTACGGGCCGGGCACCTGGTACGCGCCCGACGGCGCGATCGCCGCGCTCGTCCGCCGGCGCCGCTACCCCGTCATCGGCGGCGGTGAGGGCCGCTCGTCGTTCGTCTGCGTCGACGACGCGGTCGACGCGACGGCGCGCGCGGTCGACCGCGGCGCGCCCGGCGTCTACAACGTCTGCGACGACGACCCGATCGCCCAGCGCGTCTGGCTGCCCGAGCTCGCCGCCCTGCTCGGCGCCAAGCCGCCGCGCCGCGCCCCTGCCTGGCTGGTGCGGCGGGTCGCGGGCGACACCGTGGTCCACTACGCGACGACGCTGCCCGGCAACGCCAACGGCCGGGCCAGGACGGCGCTGGACTGGACCCCGCGGCCGCGGGCGGCGGGCTTCGCGGAGGTCTTCTCCTGAGCGCGACCGGGCGCTTCGCCCCGTCGCCGACCGGCACGCTGCACCTCGGCAACCTGCGCACGGCGCTGCTGGCCTGGCTCTACGCCCGCGCCCAGGGGGCCGCCTTCCGGCTGCGCGTCGAGGACCTCGACACCGGCCGGGTGCGGCGCCGCTTCGAGGACGAGCAGCTCGCCGACCTCGCCGCGATCGGGCTCGACTGGGACGGCGAGGTCGTCCGCCAGTCCGAGCGCACCGACCGCTACGCCGCGGCGCTGGCGCGGTTGGAGGCCGACGGGCTCGTCTACCTCTGTTGGTGCACGCGCGCCGAGATCCGCGAAGCGACGGCGGCCCCGCACGGGCCGCTGTCCGAGGGCCACTATCCGGGCACCTGCCGCCGGCTCACGGCCGCCGAGCGGGCCGAGCGCGAGGCCTCCGGCCGGCCGCCCGCGCTGCGCGTGGCGGCCGACACGGCGACGATCGCCTTCACCGACCGGCTGCACGGATCCCAGCAGGGCGTCGTCGACGACTTCGTCGTGCGCCGCAACGACGGCGCCTACGCCTACAACCTCGCGGTCGTCGTCGACGACGGCGCCCAGGCGATCGGCGAGGTCGTCCGCGGCGACGACCTGCTGGACTCCACGCCGCGCCAGCTCTGGCTCGCCGATCGGCTGGGCCTCCCCCGCCCCGCCCACGCGCACGTGCCGCTCGTGCTCGGCCCCGACGGCGCCCGGCTCGCCAAACGCCACGGGGCGGTGACGCTCGCCGAGCGCCTGGCGCGCGGCGAGACCGCGAGCGACGTCCGCGCCCGGCTGGCCGCCTCGGTCGGGCTCTGCGCACCCGGCGAGCGGCCCACCGCCGCCGAGCTCGCGGCCCGCTTCGACCCCGGTGCGTTCCGGCCGCCGCCGTCGGGCCCGCTGCCCGACCGGTAGCGTCCGCGGCCACATGGCGACGATCTCGACCGCTGAGATCGCCGAGCGCGCCCGCACCGCGGGCCGGCTCGGCATCGACACCGAGTTCATGGGCGAAGGCCGCTACCAGCCGCTGCTCTGCCTCGTCCAGATCGCCCTCGACGACGGCGACATCGTCGTCCTCGACCCGCTCATCGACGACTTCGACCCGGCGCCGCTGGCCGCCGTCATGGCCGCTCCCGAGGTGGAGGTCGTCCTCCATGCCGCCCGCCAGGACGTCGGCCTGCTGCGCCGCGACTGGGGCGAGCCGCTGCGCAACGTCTTCGACACGCAGGTCGCCGCCGGCTTCGCCGGCATGCGCGCCCAGCTCGGTTACGAGCCGCTGCTGAAGGAGGTCCTCGGGGTCCGGCTGCGCAAGAGCGCGTCGTTCACCCGCTGGGACAGCCGGCCGCTGACCGCCGAGCAGCTCGGCTACGCCCGCGAGGACGTCCTGCACCTCCTCGAGCTGGCCACCGCGCTCCAGGACCGGCTGCGCGAGCTCGGCCGCCTCGAGTGGGCGCGCGAGGAATGCCGCTTCTTCGAGGAGGTCGACGACCGCCGCGACCCCGAGGCGCTCTTCGCGCGGCTGCCGCGCATCAACTCGCTGGACCCCAACCAGCGCGCGGTCGCCCGCGAGCTCGTCGGCTGGCGCGAGGAGGCCGCCCAGGAGGCCGGCCGGCCCGCGTCGACGGTCCTGCACGACGCGACGCTCGTCGAGATCGCCAAGCGCCGACCGAAGGACTTCGAGCGCCTCAAGCAGATCCGCGGGGTCAACGACGGGACGCTGCACCGCCGCGGCCGGACGATCATCGACGTGGTCGCCCGCGGACGCGAGCGCGCGCCGATCCCGGTCGAGGGGCAGCGCTCCAGCCAGCCCGACGCCCAGGACGCCCCGCTCATCGCGCTCGGCGAGGCGCTCGTGCGGACGCGGGCCCGCGAGGCCGGCCTGGCGTATGAGCTCGTGGCGGCGCGCGCCGACCTGCAGCGCATCGTCACCGCCGTGCGCGAAGGGGCACCGGAGCCCGCGGTGCGAACGCTCGAGGGCTGGCGCCGCGAGCTGGTGGGCGGCGAGCTGCTCGAGCTGCTGGCCGGCCGGCGCAGCCTGCGCGTCGGCGCCGACCGCCGGATCGCCGTCTCGAACTAGGCGGCCGCCGCCGCGTTGCCGTCGAGCTCGGGCGCGTGGACGCGGACGCGGTTGCGACCGTCCTGCTTGGCCCGGTAGAGGGCGAGGTCGGCCTGGGCGAAGATCTCGTCGTAGATGAACTCGCCGGGCTCCGACGCGCTGACGCCGAACGAGATGGTGATCATGAGGCCGGCGACCGGGTCGCGCCCGATCGCCTCGCGCAGGTCCTCGGCGACGATCGCCGCCTGGCCGATGTCGGCGCCGGGCAGGACGATGAGGAACTCCTCGCCGCCGAGCCGGTAGGCGAGGTCGTAGGCGCGCAGCGTCTTGCGCATCCGGTAGGCGACGTCGCGCAGGACCGCGTCGCCGGCGGCGTGCCCGTGGCCGTCGTTGATCGCCTTGAAGTTGTCGAGGTCGCCGACGATGAGCGCGACTGGGTCGTGGAGGATCGCCGCCTGCTGGGCGAGCTCGTCGATCCGGGTCTGCAGCGCGTTGCGGTTCAACATGCCGGTGAGCGCGTCGATGACCGACGAGCTGCGGTGCTCGAGATCGGAGCGCATGAGCGCCGACGACAGGAACGCGACGCCCATGAGCAGGGCGACCGGCATGATGAGCGACGGCGGGTTGTCGAGGACGTACTGGGCGTCGACCCCGACGGTCACGAGCACCATGAGGACCGACAGGACGCCCACGCCGACCGCCACCGCACGACCGTTGAAGCGGGCCGGCAGCGTGACGAGCGGGATCGCCAGCCACGCGACCGCCGAGCTCTTGGGGCCGCCGGTCAGCGCGATGCTGCCGGCGATGACGAGCTCCGACAGCAGCCAGGCACTGGCGATCGCACGCTCGGGCTGGGGCGAGACCACGAGCTGGCGGTCGACGATCGCGAAGCCCACGACGGCGATGCCGAGCGGGACGAGCGTCCACCAGCCCTCCCACGGGCCGCAGAGGATCAGGGCGACCGCGAGCGTCACGAACGTCGCCTTGCGCCACGGGCGCAGGCGCTCCTCCATGTCGACCGCGCGGGCACGGTCGGCCGGCTCCGGGCACAGCCAGGAGCGCGGGACCGGCTGACCGGTCTCAGGCGGCGGCATCGACGCAGTCCCCCTCATGGCCCAGATGATCGACCGCGGTCAGAAGGAACTGAGCGCCGTGGTCAGCGGCAGGTCGGCGCGCAGTCACTGCGGACCGCGGTGCGGCGCCCGGCGACGACCGTGCGCACCTCCCAGCGGCCGTCGTCCAGCAGCGGCCGTGCCCCGACGCGCTCCAGCGGCGCGCGATCGACCCGGATCGTCATGCGGCGCCCCTTCACCCCGATGGCGCCCGCGACGTCGCGCAGCGGCCGCCCGGTGTCGCGGCGCAGCGTGATCTCCGGGCTCGTGCCCGCGAGGATGCCCACCTCGACCGCGACAACGGGGCGCTCGGCGTTGCGGGGGCGCAGGACGATCGCGTAGAGCGTCGTCGGCCCGACCGGGTCCGCGGTGCGCAGGTCCGCGCACAGGCCCTGCGGGCCGCGGCTCAGCGAGGCCCGGACGAGGTCGGCGCGCCCGTCGGGCTGGTCCCCGCGCGCGTCGCGGGCGGGGTCGGTGACCGTCTGCGGCGGGCCGAGGGCGGCGCAGTCGCTCAGCGTTCCGACGTCGAAGCCCCGGTCGCCCGCGTTGTCCCCGCAGCCGGCGGCGGCCAGGGCGGCGACGACGGCCAGCGGCACGGCCGCGCGCAGGTGAGCCCGAGAACCGATCACGACCGGCAGTCTGGCAGCGCGGGTAGACCGCGCCGCATGGGCTCGCACGCGAGCGCCGAACGGCACCGGACGCTGCGGGTCCTGACGGATCCGCTGGACCTCATGCGCCTCGCGCTGCTCGTCGGCGGGATCGCCGCGCTGGTCGCCGGCCCCCGCGAGCAGGGCGTGCGGCTCGTGCTGACCTTCGGCATCGTGCTCGTCCCGCGCGCGTTGCACGTCCCGCGGCCGTTCGATCTGGCGTTCCTGCTGGGCATGTACTTCCAGGCGTGGGGCAACCTCTTGGGCGCCTTCGACCACGTCTACGGCTACGACAAGGTCGTCCACTTCGTCCTGCCGACCTCGCTGAGCGCGCTGCTGTACCTCATGCTCGTGCGCTACGGGCTGGCGCCCGCGCTGGCCGACCAGCGCGGACTCCACCAGCGCGCCGGCACGCTGATCGTGACCGCCGCGTTCGGCCTCGCCTTCGGCGGCGGGCTGTACGAGCTCTACGAGTGGTTCGCCAACACCGTCCTGGGCGCCAACCTCTACACGACCTACGGCGACACGATCGGCGACCTCGTCGACGACACGCTCGGCGCCCTCGTGGGCGGCCTGCTCGTCTCGGTGTGGGTGGCGCGCAACTGGACGACGACCCGGCCCGGCGCGCCCGAGCCGCGCGAGGGACGCACGCTGACCTCGCCGCGCATCCGCCGCCTGCGGACGCTGCTGCGCGAGCGCACCCGGCCGCCGCTGAGCCTCCCGCCCGTGCTCGTCACCGAATGGACCTGGCTGGTGCGCGACGTGGCCGACGTCGCCCGGCTGGCGCTCGTCGGCGGCGCGCTGCTGGAGGCGGCGAGCGGCGACTGGGAGCACAGCGCCCGCTTCGCCCTGTCGTTCCTGCTGTCGGTCGGCGTGCGGCTCATCGACCCGCCGCGCCTCTTCGACCTCGCGTTCATGGCGGCGATGAGCTTCCAGGCCTGGGGCCACGCCCTCGGCGGCTCGGCCACGCCGGGCTACCGCACGATCGCCCACGCGGCGGTGAGCCTGACACTGGCCCCGATGATCTATCTGCTGGCCGTGCGCCTGCGGGTCCTGCCCGAGCTCGAGGACGAGACCCGCCTGCACCAGCGCGCCGCGATCGGCCTCACCGGCTTCGCCATGGGGTTCTGCGCCGGCATCTTCTTCGAGCTGTACCTCTACGCGGTCGACCACGTCTTCGGGACGGACCTCGGCCCGCCCTACGGCGCGCTCGTCGGCCGGCTCGCCGTCGACGCCGCCGGCGCGCTCGGCGGCGCCGCGCTGCTCGTCGCCTGGGACAGCTTCGGCTGGGGCACGCGGCGCCGGCTGCCCGTCGCCGCGGCCGAGGCCGAGCCCGGTGCGGTCGACGCCCGGCGCGCCGAGGCGCGCGAGGCGTCGGTGTGATCGGCGACCATCGCGGCGCGGGACGGATCGCGCTGCGTGCTTTCCTGCGCACGCCGCTCGGCCGACTCCGGTGTTCCGCTGCTTCGCCCGCTCCTAGGCAGCTCGCGCGACGAGCTGCCGGCAGATGGCCTGCTGTTCGTCGTCGGAGAGTTGGTGGGTGAGGAGCCCTTCGACGGTGAAGACCCAGATGCGGGTTTCGGCGTCGAGGTCCTGCTCGGTGGCGCCATGTTGTTGGAGCGCGGCTCGTAGGAGCGCCTCGGTGATCTGGTGAAACGTGGTGTGCCAGGCGTTGAGGGCCGGCGAGCGCTCCAGTCCGGCGTGCAGTGCGCTGATGAGCTTGCGCAGTTGCATGAGCTGATCGACGCTCCATCGCACCTGTCGCTCCAGTGGCTCGTTGACGATGTCGGCGTAGTCGGCAAGGGCCTCGGCGAGAGCAGCGTCGAGGACGGCGATCAGCACGGCGTCCTTGTCCTCGAAGTACCAGTAGATCGTGTTGGCGGCGACGCCCGCCGTCCGGGCGAGGTGAGCCATCGAGGTCGCCTCAAAGCCGTCCTCGATGAAGAGCCGGCGGGCTGCGCTGACGAGCTCTTCCCGCTTCTCGGCGCGGTCTTGGTGGGGCTTGGTGGACGGCACGGCTCGAAGACTAGGCGGCTCTTGAATGGCGATCAAGCGTCGGTTACCCTTGCGCGCCGCTTTCTTGAACGACGTTCTAGAGCCCGCAGGAAGGACCCATGACCGCATACACCCGTGAAGACGTCTCGTTCGATTCCGAGGGCACGCGCTGTGCGGCGTGGCTCTACCGTCCCGACGGCGTGGCGGATGCGCCGGTCATCGTCATGGCCCACGGGTTCGCCTCGATCCGGGAGCTGCGCCTGGATGCCTACGGCGAGCGCTTCGCCCAGGCCGGGTTCGCAGTGCTGGTCTTCGACTACCGGGGGTTCGGCGCCAGCGACGGGCAGCCGCGGCGCGTGATCGACATCGGCGCCCAGCACGCCGACTGGCGCAACGCGCTGGCCTACGCTCGCGGGCTGGAGGGCGTCGACGGGCGTCGGGTCGTGGGCTGGGGGACGTCGTTTGCCGGTGGTCACGTGCTGCACCTGGCCGCCAGCGGGGAGGAGTTCGCGGCGATCGTGGCGCAGGTGCCGCACGTCAGCGGCCTGGCCTCGGCGCTGAATGGGTCACCGCTGACGGCCGCCCGGCTGACGGTCGCGGGGCTGCGCGATCAGCTCGGAGCGTTTCTGGGTCGTGAGCCCTACCGCCTGCCGGCCGTCGGAGAGCCGGGTGAGCTGGCGATGATGAGCACCCCGGACGCGGTTCCCATGGCGTATCGCCTGGCCGGGGACCAGGCCGACGAGCTCATGCCCGAGCTGTACGTCGCTGCGCGGATCGCGCTTCGGGTCCCGTACTACTCGCCGGGGCGCACCGCGCGCAAGATCACCGCTCCGACGCTCGTGCAGATCGCCAAGCGCGATGTCGTCACTCCGTACGAGGTGGCGATGAAGGCCGCGAAGAAGATCCCCAACGCGGAGATCCTGACCTACGACTGCGGGCATTTCGAGCCCTACCTCGATCCGTTCTTCGAGAGCGTCGTCGGCGCGCAGATCGAGTTCCTCGCCCGCACGCTCGGGCACAACACGCCGGCGGCTGCGGGTGAGGTCCCGCGCGCGCCGCGCAACACCGCCCTGGTCACCGGCGCTTCGGCCGGGCTCGGCAAGGCGTTCGCGCGTCACCTGGCGGCGGAGGGTCATGACCTGTTGCTGGTCGCCCGCCGCGAGGAGCGCCTACGCGAGCTGGCGGCCGAGCTTGAGCACGCCCACGGCGCTCGCTGCGAGATCCTGGCCGCCGACCTCGCAGACCCGAGGGCTCCGCGGCAGATCGTCGAGTACGCCAGGGAGGTGGGCCTGAGCATCGACGTGCTCATCAACAACGCCGGCGGGTCGGGCAAGGACGCCTTCTCCGTGACACCGTGGGCCCAACTCGACAGCGAGCTGCAGGTGATGGTCACCGCGCCCACCGAGCTCGCGCACCTCGTCATCCCGGGTATGCGCGAACGCGGGTTCGGGCGGATCGTCAACCTCTCCTCGCTGGCCGCCTTCCAGCCGACCGGCGCCGGACTGCTCTACACGGGCATCAAGAGCTACGTCCTGCACGCCTCGCAGGCGCTGGACATGGAGCTCAAGCCGCACGGCATCAACGTCACCGCGCTGTGTCCCGGCTTCACCCACACTGAGTTCCACGAGGTCATGGGCACCGCCGACGACGCCGGCCGCCTTCCCGAAGTGCTCTGGCAGCAGCCCGACGACGTCGTCCGCGAGGGCTGGGACGCCGTCAACAGCGGCAAGGCGGTCTGCGTGCCCGGCCCGGTCAACAAGGTCCTCGCGGCCAGCATGCGACCCGTCCCGCTGCGCGTGCAGTACACGCTCGGGCGCACCCTCAACCCCTTCAAGCAAGACTGAGCACGGTTCGCGACCCCACCGCCATCACGGCGCGATCTCGACAAGAGCTACTTGATCTGGTCGTAGACCTTGAAGAGCGGCATGTACATCGCGATGACGATGAAGCCGACCATGCCGCCGACGAGCACGATCATGACCGGCTCGAGGATCGAGGCGAGCTGCTTGACCGCCGCCGCCACCTGGTCCTCGTAGAAGTCGGCGATCTTCTCGAGCATCGTGTCCATCGCGCCGGTCTCCTCGCCCACGCCGACCATGTGGGTCACCATGCCCGGGAAGACGGACGCCTGCTTGAGCGGGTCGGCGATCGTGCCGCCGCTCTTGACCGACTCGATGACCGCGCCCATCGCGTCCTCGACGAGATCGTTGCCGGCGGTCTTGCCGGTGATCTCCAGCGCCTGCAGGAGCGGCACGCCGGCGCTGACGAGCGCCGACAGCGTCCGCGACCAGCGGGCCAGCGCGATCTTCTGGACGATGTCGCCCATCTTCATCGGCAGCCGGAGCTTGAACGCGTCCCACATGTGCTTGCCGCGCGGGGTCGACTTCCACTTGCGGAAGCCCCAGACCGCCGCGAACGCCCCGACGATGAACGCGTACCAGTAGCCGGTGACCGCGTTGGAGATGCCGACGGTGAACTTCGTGATCGTCGGCAGCTCGCCGCCGATGTCCTTGAACGTGTCCTCGAAGACCGGGACGAGGAAGACGACGAGCGCGATGAGCACCGTGAAGGCGAAGCTCATGACGACGATCGGGTAGGCCATCGCGGCCTTGACCTGCCGGCGCAGCGAGTCGGCGGACTCGAGCTGGTCGGCGACGCGCAGCAGCGACTGGTCCAGCACGCCGCCGGTCTCGCCCGCGCGGGTCATCGCGACGAAGAGCTGGTTGAAGACCTTGGGGTGGCGCTCCATGGCGTCCGAGAGCGGCAGGCCGGCCTCGACGTCCTTGCGGACGGCGGCCAGGACGTCGGCGAGCTTCTTGTTCTCGGTCTGCGCCTCGAGGATGTAGAGCGCGCGCAGGATCGTCATGCCGCTGTTGACCATCGTGGCCAGCTGGCGGGTCATGACCGTCAGCTCCTGCGCCTTGATGCGGTTCAGGAACGGGAGCTCGAGCTCCTTGGAGCCGCCCTTCGTGTCGATGTCGAGGACGATCAGCCCGCGCTGCTTGAGCTGGTCGGAGACGCTCTGCTTGCTCTCGGCCTCGACCTCACCGGTGGCCTTCGCCCCGGTGGGATCCATCGCCTTGAAGACGTAGGTGGTCATGCGCTATGCCGCCTGGAGCCCCATGCCGCCGGTCAGGCCCATGAGCCGGCGCAGCTCCTCGGGGGTCGAGGACCGCGTCTCGGCCTGGCGCTGGGTGATCTTGCCGGCGCGCACGAGCGCGGCGAGCGCCGCGTCGAGCGTCTGCATGCCCGTGCCGCCGCCGGTCTGCATCGCCGAGAGGATCTGGTGGGTCTTGCCCTCGCGGATGAGGTTGCGGACCGCCGGGGTGGGCACGAGCGTCTCGCAGGCCACGACCCGCGACGAGCCGTCGGCGGTCGGGATGAGCGTCTGGGTCATGACGCCCTGAAGCGCGACCGAGAGCTGGGTGCGCACCTGGTCCTGCTGGTGGCTGGGGAAGACGTCGATGATGCGGTCGATCGTCTGCGGGGCGCTCTGGGTGTGCAGGGTGGCGAAGACGAGGTGGCCGGTCTCGGCGGCGGTCAGGGCCGTCGAGATCGTCTCGAGGTCTCTCATCTCGCCGACGAGGATGATGTCGGGGTCCTGGCGCAGCGCCGCCTTCAGCGCCGGGCCGAAGCCCATCGCGTCGGAGCCCAGCTCGCGCTGGTTGACCATGCACTTCTTGTGGGAGTGCAGGAACTCGATCGGGTCCTCGATCGTGAGGATGTGCTCCTCGCGCTCGCCGTTGATCTCGTCGATCATCGCGGCCAGCGACGTCGACTTGCCCGAGCCGGTCGGGCCGGTCACGAGGACCAGGCCGCGCGGCTTCTTGCAGAACTCGTGGACGACCGGCGGCAGGCCCAGGTCGTCGATCGGGGTGATGACCGACGGGATGAGGCGGAAGGCCGCGCTCATCGCTGACCGCTGCAGGTAGGCGTTGACACGGAACCGGGCGGTGCCGGGCACCGCGTAGGCGAAGTCGAGCTGGAGGTCGGTCTCCAGCCGCTGACGCTGGTCGTTGGTGAGGATCCCGTAGACGATCTCCCGCGTGTCGGTGGGGTCGAGCTTGGGGTAGTCCTCCAGGGAGGTCAGGCGCCCGCGTACACGGATCTTGGGATGAGACCCGGCCGTGATGTGCAGGTCGGAGGCACGACGCTCGAGCGTGTCGAGCAGAAGCTGGGCAAAGTCGATCCGCATCGCCACGTTGGTCGGCCCCCCTCCCCGCTTTCTTGAACGGGGTGCGCGGGCGTGGACGGGGGACCGACGTCCTAACCCGTTCCGGTGACGCGGGCGACCTCGGCGATCGAGGTGCGGCCCTGCTTGACCTTCTCGAGGCCGTCGTCGCGCAGCCGGCGCATGCCGTCGCGCATCGCCACCTCGGAGATGCGGTCGGCGGGCGCCCGCTCGATCGCCAGGTGGCGGATCTCGTCGGTGACGGTCATGACCTCGTAGAGGCCGATCCGGCCCTTGTAGCCGGAGCCGCCGCAGCGCGTGCAGCCGACCGGCTCATAGGCCTCCAGGTCCATGTGGCTGCGGAAGCCGTGATCGCGCAGGACGTCGGCGGCGATGATCGTCCGCTGCTTGCAGTGCTGGCAGAGCGTGCGCGCGAGCCGCTGGGCGACGACGCAGTCGACCGCCGAGGCCACGAGGAACGGCTCGATCCCCATCTCCACGAGACGCGTGATCGCGGTCGGCGCGTCGTTGGTGTGCAGCGTCGAGAGGACGAGGTGACCGGTGAGCGCCGCCTCGACGGCGATCTTCGCGGTCTCCTGGTCGCGGATCTCGCCGACCATGATGATGTCGGGGTCGGCGCGCATCATCGCCCGCAGGCCGTTGGCGAACGTCAGGCCGGCCTTCTTGTTGACCTGGACCTGGGTGACGCCCTCGAGCTGGTACTCGACCGGGTCCTCGATGGTGATGATGTTCTTCTCGGGCGTGTTGAGCTCGCCGACCGCCGCGTACAGCGACGTCGACTTGCCCGAGCCGGTCGGGCCGGTCACCAGCACGGCGCCGTAGGCCTGGTGGAACGCCTTCTTGAACCGCGTCTCCTCGTCGGTGGCCATGCCGAGCTTCTCGAAGTCGAAGACGACGTTGGACTTGTCGAGGATGCGGATGACGATGTTCTCGCCGTGCACCGACGGCAGCGTCACGACGCGCAGGTCGATGTGGCGGCCGTCGAGGCTGAGCCCGACACGGCCGTCCTGGGGCAGGCGGCGCTCGGCGATGTCGAGGTCGCTCATGATCTTCAGGCGCGACACGACGCCCGAGACCATGCGCCGCGGCACGGTCATGGACTCGACGAGCACGCCGTCGATGCGGAACCGCACCCGCATCGCGTCCTCGTCGGGCTCGAAGTGGATGTCGGAGGACCCTTGCTCGGCGGCCTGGGCGATGATCTGGTTGACGAGCTTGATGACCGGGGCGTCGTCGGCGCTCTCGCGCAGGTCGACGATCTCGCCGGGGCCCTCCTCGTCGTGAATGTCGATCTCGGCCGAGGCGGCGATCGAGTCCAGCCGGCTCTGCTTGGAGATGAGCGCGTGGATGTCCTCGCGCGAGGCGACCGCGACGCGGACCTCGTAGCCGGTCATGAGCGCGATGTCGTCGACCGCGAGGACGTTGGCCGGGTCGGCCATCGCGACGAGCAACCCGCGCTCGCCGATGAACTGGACGGGCACCGCCTCGTAGCGCTTGGCCGCCGAGGAGGCGATGAGGTTCGCCGCCGACATGTCGACGCTGAACACCGACAGGTCGAGATGGTCGAGGCCGTGGCGTTCGGCCACGGCGCGCGCCAGCCCGTCGAGGGCGAGGGCGCCCTGGTCCATGAGGACCTGCTCGGGCGTCGTGCCGGTGGCCCGGGCCGCCTCGACGGCCTGCTCGACCCGGGCACGGTCCACGAGCCCCAGGTCGATGATGACGTCGGTCAGGAAGCGGGCCGCACCGCCGGTGCGCCGGGGCGGCGTGATGCCGTTCCAGCTCGGGTCCTTGCCGTTGGACCCGCTCGCCTCCACGGCGGCCGCGGGAGCGGCAGCGGCACCATCAGCCGTGGCCGTCCCCGCCGAGGGCGGGACCGCCGTGAGATGTGGAGGGGAACTGTCCAAGGTCTTGTCGGTCGGTGATCGATCCACGCGCGCCGCTTCGCATCGCGTCGATGGGCGCCTCGAGACCCGTCCAGATCGCGAAGCTCAGGGCGCCCTGGTGGACCAGGATCTCCAGCCCGTCGACGACCGAGCAGCCCTGCTGGCGCGCCTGGGCAACGAGCTCGGTTCCTCCGGACCGGTAGACGAGGTCCACCACGATCGCGTATGTGCCCAGCGAATCGGCACCGACCGGGAGCTCCTTGAACCGCCCGTCGGCCAGGCCGACACTCGTGCAGTTCACGAGCACGTCGGCGGGTGTCGGCTCGCTGACCTGCTCGACGTCCAGGTCGGCGACCAGCGCTTGTGCCCGCTCGGGCGTCCGGTTCCACACGGCGACGCGGGCGGCGCCCGCCTCGCGCAGCGCCCAGGCGGCCGCGCGGCCGCTGCCGCCGGCGCCCAGGACGAGCGCGCTCAGGCCGCGCGGGTCCTGCGGCAGGGCGGCGATGAGGCCCGGCGCGTCGGTGTTGGCCGCCCGGATCGTCCCGTCGGGATCGAAGCTCAGCGTGTTCGCGGCCCCGATGGCCCGGGCCGCGTCGGTCGCCGCGTCGGCCAGCGCGAGGGCGGCCTCCTTGTGCGGGATCGTGACGTTCGCCCCGACGAAACCCGCCTTCGGCAGCGCCCGGACGGTCTCGTCGAAGACCTCGGGCGGCACCGGCAGCCGCTGGTAGTGCCAGTCGCGCAGTCCGAGGGCCGCGAACGCGGCGTTGTGCATGGCGGGCGAGCGGCTGTGGGCGACCGGCCAGCCGAGGACGCCGAGGCGCCGCATCGCCTCAGCCACTCAACACTCCGACGGGTCGCGGCCGCCGAGCTCGTCGCGCTTCTTGTTGTAGGCGGCGACGTCGCGCTGGAACTCGGCGTCGGTCGACGAGAACGCGTGGGCGCCGTTGCCGCACGGCTTGACGACGTAGTACAGGTAGCTGTTGCGGGCGGGCTTCAGCGCGGCGTTCAGCGACGCCTCGCCGGGGCTGCCGATCGGCGTCGGCGGAAGGCCTCGGCGGGTGCGCGTGTTGAACGGCGAGTCGAGCGCGAGCTCGGACTGGCGCAACGGCCGCGACCAGTTGTCGAGCCGGTAGCGGATCGTCGCGTCGATGCCGAGCGGGATGCCTTGGCGCAGGCGGTTGCAGATGACGCCGGCGATGAGGCGCCGTTCCCGGGCGACCTCCGCCTCACGCTCGACCATGGACGCGACGATGAGGACGTCGTAGGGCGTGAGGTCCTGGCCGGGGCAGGACCGGGCGGCGCCGGCGCCCGTGTAGTTCTCGCGGAACGCCTTGAGCTGGTCGGCGACGAGGTCGCGGGCCGTCGAGCCCGCTCTGAGCTCGTAGGTGGCCGGGAAGAGGAAGCCCTCGAGGGTCTTCGTGCCCTTGGGCGCCCGGTAGCGGTGCAGGCTGTCGATCGTGCGGGGGTTGCGGGCCGCGGCGGCCCGGTAGCTGCCGCGCAGGCCCGCGGTGCGGACGGTGGCGGCCGCCTCGTCGATCGAGCGGCCCTCGGGGAGCGTGACGCGGATGACGGGCGGCGCCTCCGGGTTGCGCGTGAGCGCGTCGATGGCGTCCCCGTAGCTCATGTCCTGGCGCAGCGTGAACGTGCCCGCCTTGAGGTCGCCGCGCTTGCCCGACAGGCGGGCGCGCAGCCCGAAGACCGTGCTGGACGCCACGACGCCGTCGCGCTCGAGGACGTCGCCGATCTCCCCGGCGGTCGCACCGCTGGGGATGGTGACCCGGACGGCCGCCCCGCCCTCGCCGTGAAACGGCTGGATGATCGCGAGGACCGCCCACAGGATGGCGGCGATGACGAGGATGAGCAGGACGGCGAGCACGCGCCGCGCGAACCGTCCGCCCTGTCGCCGGCGACGCGGCGGCTGCGGGACGGTGCCGCCGCTCGGCGCGACCCGAGGCAGGTCGTGGACGGACGGGGCGCCGACCCGCCGGATGCCCGACGGCCGCTCCTCGGGTTCGGGCTCGAGCTCGGTGCCAGGCACCTCAGTGCCAGGCACCACAGGGTCGGGCCGCTCTGGCACCACGGGGTCTGACCCCACGGGGTCAGGCCGCTCTGGCACCACGGGGTCTGACCCCACGGGGTCAGGCTGCTCTGGCACCACGGGGTCTGACCCCAGAGGGTCAGAGGGGGCAGCCGGCGGCGGGGTGCCGGCCCGCTCGGCGCGGGCGCGCTCGCGCTCCAGGCGCGCCGCCTCGCGGTCGGCGGCCGTGCGCTGCCGGCCGGCGTCACCGTCGCCGCCACGTCCGAACAACGGGCTCACGTCCGCCCCTCCGGCACCTGGCGCGCCAGCCAATCGGTCAACAGGACCGCCGCCGCCCGGGAATCCTCGCTCGCGCTCGCCTCCCGGTCGCGGGCCGCGATCGCCGTCGTGAACCGCTCGTCGTAGAGCTCGACCGGCACCGGCCGCACCCGCTCGGCGAGCCGGTCCGCCCACGCGCGCGTCTCCCGGGTCTGGTCGGTGTCGTCCCCGGAGAGCCCGAGCGGCAGCCCGACGACGACGCGCTCGACGCCCCGGTCGCGCACGAGATCGGCCACCCGCGCCAGGCCGCGGCGGGTGCCCGGCCGCTCGACGTGCTCGATCGGCGTCGCGAGCGTCCCGGTCGGGTCGCTCAGCGCGCAGCCGCAGCGCGCCGAGCCGTAATCCAGCGCCAGCACGCGCACGAGGCTACGCGAGCGCCGCCTCGATCGCCTCGCGGGCGGCGCTGAGCGCGTCGGCGAGCTTGTCCGGATCGCGACCGCCGGCCTGGGCCATCGTGTCGCGTCCCCCGCCCCCGCCGCCGACCGCCTGGGCGGCGACCTTGACGATCGCCCCGGCCTTCACGCCCCGCTCGACGAGCGCGGGCGCGACCGAGACGATGAGGCTCGCCTTGCCGCCGGTGTCGGCGCCGAGCACGACGACGGCGTCCCCGAGCGCGTTCTTGAGCCGGTCGGCGACGTCCGGCAGCGCCTTGGCGTCACCGACGGCGACGACCTCGGCCAGCACCTTCGCGCCCGCGACGTCGACCGCCCGCCCGGCGAGTGCCGCGATGTCGACCGCCCCGTTGGAGGCCGCGCCCTTCGCCGCCGCCTTCGCCTGCTGCTGGAGGTCGGCGACCTTGGCCGGCACCTGCTCGGGCGAGGTGCGCAGCGCGCCGGCGCTCTCGCGCAGCAGCGCGTCGTGGCTGCGCAGCAGCGCCACCGCCTCGGGGCCGGTCACCGCCTCGATCCGTCGCACGTTCGACGCGCTGGAGCCCTCGCTGACGATCCGGAACACGCCGATCTCCGCGGTGGCGCGCACGTGGGTGCCGCCGCACAGCTCGCGGCTGTAGTGGCCGTCGCCGATCTGGACCATCCGCACGACGTCGCCGTACTTCTCCCCGAAGAGCGCCATGGCGCCGAGCTCCTGGGCCTCGGCGAGCGTCGTCGTGATCGGCCGCACCGGGTCGTTGGCCAGCACCCACTCGTTGACGCGGTCCTCGACGTCGCGCAGCTCCTCGCCCGACAGCCGCTGGCCGTGGGTGAAGTCGAAGCGCAGCTTGTCCGGGCCGACGTAGGAGCCGGCCTGGCGGACGTGGGTGCCGAGCCGCTCGCGCAGCGCCGCGTGCAGCAGGTGCGTGGCGGTGTGGTTGGCCGCGGTCGCGTGGCGGGCGGCGCGGTCGACCGTGGCCACGACGTGCTCGCCGACGCGCGGCGCGTGGCCGTCGGCGACCTCGACGACGATCGCCTGGTCCTCGCCGGAGCGCAGGACCTCGGTGACCGTGGCGCGGCAGTCGCCGTCGGCGCAGGCGATCATGCCTGTGTCGGAGACCTGGCCGCCGCCCTGCGCGTAGAACGGGGAGGCGGTGAGCTTGAGGAACGTGCGGCCACCCTGCTCGAGCACGCCGGCGACCGTCGTGCGCTCCTCGAGGTGCTCGTAGCCGGTGAAGTCGGTCGGCGCCTCCGCGAGCCGGCGGACGATCTCCCGCTTGGCCCCCACGCGCTCCTGGTGACCGGCCCCGGCCGAGGAGCGCTGCCGCTGCTGCGCCATGAGCGTGTCGAAGCCGCCGCGGTCGACCGGCACGCCGCGCTCGCCGGCGATCTCCTCGGTGAGGTCGATCGGGAAGCCGTAGGTGTCGTGCAGGCGGAACGCGTCGTCGCCGGAGACCTCGCCGCGCGCGGAGACGATGTCGTCCAGCAGCGACAGCCCGGTCTCGAGCGTGTGGCGGAAGCCCTCCTCCTCGGCGCGGACCCAGCGCAGGATCGTGTCGCGCTCGCGGACGAGCTCCGGGTAGGCGGCGCCCATCGTCTCGGTGACGGCGTCGACGTACTGCGGCAGGAACGCGCCCTCGACGCCGATCCGGTGGCCCTGCTGGATCGCGCGGCGCATGAGCCGGCGCAGGACGTAGCCGCGGTCCTCGTTGGAGGGCACGACCCCGTCGGCGATGAGGAACGTCATGCCGCGCGTGTGGTCGGCGAGGATCCGCAGCGCGCGCTCGTCGGGATCATCCGACGCCAGCGACCGGCCGAGCTCCATGAGCGGCACGAACTGGTCGGTCTCGAAGATCGTCTCGACGCCCTGCTGGATGAGCGCCATCCGGTTGAGGCCCAGGCCGGTGTCGATGTTGCGCTGCGGCAGCGGCGTGAGCGTGACCCCGTCCTCACCCACCCCCTGGTCGTACTGCATGAAGACGAGGTTCCAGTACTCGAGGAAGCGCTCGTTCTCGCCGCCGGGGAGGTCGTCCGGGCTGCCCCACTCCAGGCCGCGGTCGAGGTAGAGCTCCGAGCAGGGCCCGCACGGACCGGTCGGCCCGGCCTGCCAGAAGTTCTCCGAGCGTGGGCACAGGACGATGCGCTCGCGCGGCACGCCGATCGCCTCCCACGCGGCGATCGCCTCCTCGTCGGGGCCGAGGCCGAGCGCCTCATCGCCCTCGAAGACCGTGACCCAGATGTCCTGCGGCTGGAAGCCGAAGCCCTCGAGCGACAGCTCCCAGGACAGCTCGATCGCGCCTGCCTTGAAGTAGTCGCCCAGCGAGAAGTTGCCGAGCATCTCGAAGAACGTGAGGTGGCGCGCGGTGACGCCGACGTTCTCGATGTCCGGCGTGCGGAAGCACTTCTGGCAGCTCGTCAGCCGCTGGTGCGGCGGCGTCTCCAGGCCCTGGAAGTACGGCTTGAGCGGATGCATGCCCGCGGTCGTCAGCAACACCGACGGGTCGTAGGCGGCCGGCACGAGCGACGCGCTGGCCAGCCGCTGGTGATCGCGGCGCTCGAAGAACGACAGGAAGGTCTCGCGGATCTCGTCGGACGTCACGCCGCGATCGTCGCACATCCGATGACGACGTCCCCGGACAGCAGGACCGCCGTCTGCCCCGGTGCGGGAGCGGCGAACGGCACCTCCAGCGCGGCGACGTCGCCCTCGAGGCGGCACGGCACCGGCGCGGCCCGGTAGCGGAGCTTCACGGCGTCGACCTCGGCGGCCTCACGGTGCAGCCGCAGGCCGCGCAGCCGGACCCGGTCGGCGCCCAGCTGCTCGCGCGGACCGACGGTGATCGTGTTGGCCCGCGCGTCGGTGGCCAGCACGTAGAGGGGCTCGGGGGCGTGGACGCCCAGCCCGCGGCGCTGGCCGACGGTGTAGTGGAAGTGGCCGCGGTGGCGGCCCAGCACGTGCCCGTCGGCGTCGAGGATGTCGCCGGGCCGCTCGGTCAGCCCGCCGTGGCGGGCCAGGAACCGCGCCCGACCGGTGCCGGCCAAGAAGCAGAGGTCCTGCGAGTCGGGCGTGGCGGCGACCGGCAGCCCGTGCTCGGCGGCCAGCGCGCGCACCTCGGGCTTCGTCAGCTCCCCGAGCGGGAAGCGCAGCCGCGCAAGCGTCTCGCGGCGCAGCGCGGCGAGCATGTAGGTCTGGTCCTTGGCGGGGTCGGCGGCGGCCCGCAGCAGGCCGTCTTCGGTCTGGCGTGCGTAGTGGCCGGTGGCCAGCGCCGCGGCGCCGAGCCGGTCGGCCAGGTCGACCATGGCGTCCAGTCGCACATGGCCGTTGCAGCGCACGCACGGGTTCGGGGTCAGGCCGGCGGCATGCTCGGCCAGCCACGGCTCGACGACCCCGGCCCGGAAGGCGTCGCGCAGGTCGAGCGTGAAGTGCGGCAGCCCGAGGCCGTGGGCGACGGCGCGGGCGGCCCGCACGGCGCTGGCCGAGCAGCAGGACGACTCGGCGTCGTTCTCGGGGTCGCGCCAGAGCTCGAGCGTGACGCCGACGACCTCGCCCCCACCCGCCCGGCACAGCAGCGCCGCCACCGCGCTGTCGACACCGCCCGACATCGCCACGAGCGTCCGCCCGCCGTCGGCAGGCACCGCGGCGTCGGCGGCGGCCGCGGCCCCGAGCGCCCGGTGTAGCGCGTCGGAGGCCAGGTCGGCGGCGTGCAGCTTGCCGGGGCTCAGCCCGCCGAGCGCGTCGGCGACCGCCGCCGCGCCCACCCGGGCCGCCTCGAGCAGCGGCGCGCCCCGGACGAGCTCGACCGCGGCGCTGCCCGCCGCCAGCGCCGTGCCGCAGCCCGACGCCTCGAAGCCCGCGTCGGCGACCTCGCCGCCCTCGACGACCACCGTGATCGCGACGAGATCGCCGCAGGCGGCGCCGCCCGCGGCGCCCTGGAAGCCGCCCGCGGGCCGATGCCCGCGGCCGACCGGGTGGCGCAGATGCTCTTCGAAGCGCTCGTCAGGCACGCACCCCGAGTCTAGGAGCGCGCCTGCGCCCCGCGTCCAAACCGGCGCACGCGGCTCAACTTCGGGCGGGGTGCGTCCGACAACGCGGGTGTGGACCAGGTCAGCCGTCCTATGCAGATCGCGCTCGTGGCCGTCGTGCTCCTCGCGGGCATGTGGTTCACCGTGCTGCGCCCGAAGTCCGACGACGGTGGTGGCACCAGCACCCCGGCCCCGGCCGCCGCGACGCCCGATGCGTCTGCGAGCAAGGCCGCCCCGGGCGTGAAGGGCCTCACCGGCGCCGTCGACAAGGCCAAGGGCGCCGCGGCGACCTCCGACGCGACCAACGCGAAGGTCCAGGCCGCCACCGGCGGCACGACCGCGGCCGGCACGTCGGCCGCCAAGGCCGCTCCGGCGCAGGCCGCGCCGACCGCCAAGGCCGCCCCGGTCAAGAAGCTCAAGGCCTCCAAGCCGGTCACCGCGGCCAAGAAGCCGGCCAAGCCGGTGGCCGCCGTCGACCCGTCGACGAAGCTGCTCGCCCACCTCGCCCAGGGCAAGGTCGTCGTCCTGCTCTTCCACGGCAACGGCGCCGACGACCGGGCGGCCCGCACCGCCGCCCGCGAGCTGGCCGCCGCCGACAAGAAGGTCGTCGTCGCCCAGACGTCGATCTCGAACGTCGGTCGCTACGAGGCGATCACGCGCGGCGTCGAGGTCATGGTCGCCCCGACGATCGTCGTCATCGGCAAGGACCGCAAGGCCCGTGTCGTGACCGGCTACACCGACGTCGACGTCCTGCGCCAGATGGTCGGCGACGCTCGTCGCACGGCCAAGAGCCCGGCGAAGAAGTAGCGCCCCCGCCGCGGCGGCGCCCGCCGCCGCTCAGGCGTCCGGCTTCGGGGCCGTCGAGGCGACGTGCAGCTCGCGCAGCTGGCGGTCGTCGACCGGCGCCGGAGCACCGGTGAGCGGGTCGCCCCCGCTCGCGGTCTTCGGGAACGCGATGACGTCGCGAATCGAGTCGCGCCCGGCGAGGATCGCGACGATCCGGTCGATGCCCATGGCGATGCCGCCGTGCGGCGGCGCGCCCTGCTTGAGCGCGTCGAGCAGGAAGCCGAACCGGCGCTGGGCCTCGGCCTCGTCCATGCCGAGGATCGCGAAGACCTGCTGCTGCAGCGCCGTGTCGTGGATGCGGATCGAGCCGCCGCCGATCTCGGTGCCGTCGAGCACGAGGTCGTAGCCGCGCGAGCGGGCGGTCGCCGGGTCTGTCAGGTCGCCGACGACGCCGGTGAACGGGTGGTGGATCGCCGTCCACGGCTGCGCCGGGTCGCCGGTGGCCTCGAAGAGCGGCCAGTCGACGATCCACAGCAGGTCGTGGCGGCCCTCGTCGACGAGGCCGAAGCGCCGGCCAAGCTCCAGGCGCAGCCCGCCGATGGACTCGGCGGCGACCGGCTCGGCGTCGGCGACGAAGAGCAGCAGGTCGCCCTCCGACGCGTCCAGCGCGCCGTTGACGGCGGCGGTCTGCTCGGCGGTGAAGAACTTCGCGAGGTTGCCGGTCCAGGTGTCGTCGGGCCCGACGTAGATCGGCGCGACGGCCTTGGCCCCGTGGACACGCACGACGTCGTTGAGCCCGTCGAGCTCCGAGCGCGACATGTCCCGCGCGCCCGCGTTGAGCGCGCGGACGACGCCGCCGCCGTCGATGACCGACTGAAAGACCTTGAACTGCGAGCCGCGCAGCGCCGCTGAGACGTCGACGATCTCCAGCCCGAAGCGGGTGTCGGGCTTGTCGGAGCCGTAGCGCAGCATCGCCTCGGCGTAGGGCATCCGCGGCCACGGCGCCGGCGGGGCGTCAAAGCCCGCCGCCGTGAACACGGCGCCCATGACCGCCTCCATGACCTCGATGACGTCGTCCTCGGCGACGAACGCCATCTCGAGGTCCAGCTGCGTGAACTCCGGCTGGCGGAAGCCGCGCAGGTCCTCGTCGCGGAAGCAGCGCGCGATCTGGAAGTAGCGCTCGTAGCCGGCGATCATGAGCAGCTGCTTGAACAGCTGCGGCGACTGGGGCAGCGCGTACCACGAGCCGGCCTGCAGCCGGGAGGGCACGAGGAAGTCGCGGGCGCCCTCCGGGGTCGACCGCGTGAGGATCGGGGTCTCGATCTCGAGGAAGTCGCGCTCGTCGAGGACGTCGCGCATCGTCTTGACGATCAGGTGGCGCAGCTCCATGACCCGCTGCATCGCCTCGCGGCGCAGGTCGACGGCGCGGTGCTGGAGGCGCAGGACCTCGTCGACCTCGACCTCCTCGTCGACCGGGAACGGCGGGGTCTCGGCCTCGGCGAGCACGGTCATGTCGGTCACGGCGAGCTCGATGTCGCCGGTCGCGAGGTTCGGGTTCTTGTTGCCCTCCTCGCGCTCGACGACCGTGCCGTGCACCGAGACGACGTGCTCGGAGCGCAGGCGCTCGGCGGCCGCGAACGACGCCCCCGAGGAATTCGCCTCCCCTTCCCCACCCGGGTGGAAGACGAGCTGGACGATCCCGGACCGGTCGCGCAGGTCGATGAAGATCAGGCCACCGTGGTCGCGGCGGCGGTGGACCCAGCCGGCGACGCGAGCCTGCCGGCCAGCGTCGGCTCCGGAGAGGTCGCCGCACCAGGTGTCGCGGTAGCCGTTGGGCTGCGGAGCGGCCCTCATGCGAGGTGCCGGCCCTTGATGACGCGGGCGACGACGGCCTGCGCCGACAGCGTCTCCTGCTCCCCGCTCTCCATGTCCTTCAGGATCGTCTCGTCGCCGTCCACGAGCGCAACGTATCGCGCGCCGGTCCGATCGGCCTGCTTGAGCATGCCCTTGCGCGAGCGGCCGGCGAGCTCGAGCTCGACGCCCAGCCCGGCGCGGCGCGCCTCGGCGGCCATCGTGAACGCCTCGACGTCGGTGCCGGCGACGTAGAGGTCGATGACCGGCGGCGCCTGTGCGCGTTCCGCGCCCTCGCCCGCCAGCAGGAGCCGCTCGATCCCGGCCGCCCAGCCGATGCCCGGGGTCGGCTTGGCGCCGAGCTGCTCGGCCAGGCCGTCGTAGCGGCCGCCGCCGCCGACGCCCGACTGGGCGCCGAGCGCGTCGGAGGTCAGCTCGAAGAGCGTGCGCGTGTAGTAGTCCAGGCCGCGTACGAGTGTCGGGTCGATCTCGTAGGCGACGCCGGCCGCGTCCAGGCGGGCGCGGACCTCGGCGAAGTGCTCGCGGTCCTCGTCGGCGAGCTGGTGCAGCAGCAGCGGCGCGTCGCGCATGACCTCGCGGGTGCCCGGGTGGTCGGCGTCGAACGCGCGCAGCGGGTTGAGGTCGATCCGCGCCCGGACCTCGTCGGAGAGCCGGTCCTCGTGGGCGCGCAGGTACGCGACGAGCCGCTCGCGGTAGGCGGCGCGGGTCGCCGCCGTGCCCAGCGAGCCGAGCCGCAGCCGCACGTCGCGGACGCCGAGCTCGGTGACGAGCGCGTGCAGCAGCAGGATCGACTCGGCGTCGACGGCCGGGTCGTCGGAGCCGATCGCCTCCGCCCCGACCTGCCAGAACTCGCGGAAGCGGCCGGCCTGCGGCTTCTCGCGGCGGAAGAACGGGCCCAGGTACCAGAGCTTCACCGGCTGCGGGAGCTTGTGCATGCCGTGCTCGTGGTAGGCGCGCATGATCGGCGCGGTGCCCTCGGGACGCAGCGTCAGCGACCGCTCGCCGGCGTCCTCGAAGGTGTACATCTCCTTCTGGACGATGTCGGTCGAGGCCCCGACGCCGCGGGCAAAGAGGTCGGTGTGCTCGAAGACCGGGGTCTCGATGCGCCGGTAGCCGGCGCCCTCGAGGATCCGGCGGGCAGCGTCCTCCACCGCGCGGCGCGGGCCGTCGGAGGCGGGCAGCACGTCGTACGTGCCGCGCGGCGCCTGGATGCGCTCGCTCACCGGGCGAGTTCCGCCAGGAACGGGTTGGTGGCGCGCTCGCGCCCGAGCGTCGTCAGGCCCATGTGGCCGGGGTGCACGACGGTCTCGTCGTCGTAGCGGTCCAGCAGCGTCGCGATCGACGCCAGGAGCGTCGCGTGGTCGCCGCCGGGCAGGTCGGTGCGACCGATCGAGGACTGAAACAGGACATCGCCGCTGAACAGCGCGCGCTCGGCCTCGATCGCGTAGGTCACGTGACCGGGGCTGTGGCCGGGCGTGAAGAGGACGTCGATGTCGAGGCCGGCGAGCTGCAGCCGCTCGCCCCCGGCGACCGTGTGCTCGGGGTTCCAGCTCTCGAACGGGCCGAACCCGGGCCATGGCACGTAGTCGTTGATGTCGACGAGGAGCGGGACCTCGAGCTCCGGGCAGTAGACCGGCGCGCCCGTGGCGGTGGCGACCGGCGCGACGGCGCCGATGTGGTCGAAGTGGCAGTGGGTGAGCAGGATCGCCTCGAGCGTGACCCCGAGCGACTCGATGGCGCCGAGCAGCTTCGGCGCCTCCTCCCCCGGGTCGACGAGCAGGGCGCGGTCTGCGCCCTCGGCGCGCAGCAGGAAGCTGTTCTCGGCCACCGGCCCGACGGTGAACATCCGGACGTCGAGCGCCATGGCCTACTTCCTGGGCGCCGAGCGGCGCGCCAGCCGACGCTTGTAGACGAACTGGTCGGTGTAGTAGCCGAGCGGGATGTAGATGAAGAACATGATCGCGCCGAGCGCGAGCGCGGCGGCGAGGTCGCGGCGCAGCAGCAGCACCATCGCGACGACGAACAGCAGGGTCGTGATCGCGGCCCGGTTGATCGCCGACTGCCAGGTCGGCGGCCGGTCCAGCCGCGAGGCGCCGCGCTTGCCCGCGGGCTTGCCGTTCTTCACGCCCTCCCCCGGACGGCTCGTGCGACCCCGCACCTCGACCATGCCCGCGGCGTTCCCACGGTGCTTCGTGCGCCGCTTGCGCTTCGTCTGGGCCATGGCTCAGGACGATAGCCCTTCGAGGGCATCCTCCACGATGTGCCGACCGCGCACGGGAACGTCATCGGGGAAGCCCTCGAACGCCGCTCGCGGCGCGAGGCCGACGAGCTCGGCCCCGGCCACCGGGGCGTGCCGGGCGACGGCCGCCACGACGTCGGCCAGCGGCACGGCGCGGTGGTCCTCGACGTTCGTGGAGACCTGGACGAGGCCGTCCTGCGCGTCGAGCCGGAGGCCCAGCGCGCGCAGTCCCGGCAGCCCCTCCGGGCCGCCCTCGCGAATGGCGGCGGCGATCGCGCGCGCGTCGTCGAGCGTCGCACCGGGCGCGAGCTCGACGTTGAAGGCCACCAGCGGCGGCCGGGCCGCGACGAGCACCGCGCCGGCGGTCGGGTGCAGGGCCGGCGGGCCGAAGTCGGGCGTCAGCTCACCGGCGGCGATCCGGGCGGCCAGGGCAGCACGGCCGCCGCGGCGCAGCTCGGCGCGGGTCCGGCCGCCGGCGAGCAGGCCGTAGAGGAAGACCGGCAGGCCGACCTCCTGCCCGAGCCGCTCGGCGGCGACGAGCGCCTCGGCGCAGGCGGCGCCCCGGCGGGCGTCGTCGAGGAAGACGACCGGGGCGACGTCGAGCGCCCCGACGTGCGGGTGCACGCCGCGCTCGGCGTTGAGGTCGATGCGCCCGACGACGGTGCGGGCGCCGGCAATCAGCGCGTCGGCGAGGCGGCCCGCCGACGCGGCCAGCGTGTGCACGGCGCGATGGTGGTCGGCGTCGGCGTGGGTGTCGAGCAGGCGGGCGCCCGCGCCCGCGTAGGCGTCCCCGACCGCCGCGACGGTGGCGGCGTCGCGGCCCTCGGAGATGTTGGGGACGGCCATGAGCAGCACGGGCGCCGGAGCCTAGACGCCGCCCGTCGCCGACCGCCGAATCCCGCATCGTGCGGCCCACCCTGGTCGGATGACCGGTCCCGGCCCGTCCGCGGTGTTTGGGCCGGGACCGGTCGGGGAAGCCGCGCCAGACGTCGACCAGGGGAGCCGAGCATGGCCTTCGAGGTGACGGTCCAGCGCCTGCGGCCCGGCGTGACGAGCCTGCGTTGCACCGGAGCGCTCGATCTGGCGCACGCGTCGCGGTTCGACGACGCGGTGCGCCATGCGGAACGCGAGGCGGCGAGCTGCCTCGTGCTCGACCTGCGCGGGCTCGACCTGCTGGACTCCGCGGGCGTCTCCCGCCTGCTGGCCGCCCGCGGCCGGGCGCAGCGCAACGGTCGCCGCCTCGTCCTCGTGCGAGCGCGCGCCGACGTCGAGCAGATCCTCCACGTCGGGGCGGTCGCCGCCCACTTCGACGTCGTGGCCGACCCGCACGACGTCGGTGGCTAAACTTCCGCGCCCCGGGCTGGGTAGCTCAGCTGGTTAGAGCGCACGACTCATAATCGTGAGGTCGGGAGTTCGAGTCTCCCCCCAGCTATTGCTCCGCAGCCAACGGGCGCCTCAGCCCCGCGGCGGTGAACGTCACGGAGCGCGCGCTTCCGCGGGAACGTGCGGGGCCGAACGGGCTAGCTCTGAGCCGGCGTCGCGCGGCCGTGCTCGAAGAGCTCGTCGCGGCGCACGATCTTCACGCGCGGGCGGCCCTGCGGCTCGCCGAGCGCGCGCTCGTGCTCGTCGATCGCCCGCCAGCCGTCCCAGGTGACGATGTCGGCGCTGCGCTCCAGCAGCCAGACCCCGATCTCGTCGCGGTCGTCGATCGCCGGCTCGTGCACCCGGCCGCCCTCGAGGTCCTCGGTGATGCGGGCGACCGTGTCGGCGGCGTCCTTCTTGTTCGTGCCGATGACCCCCGAGGGGCCGCGCTTGATCCAGCCGACGCAGTACTCGCCCTCGCACGACGCCCCGCCCTCGTCGCAGACGCGGCCGCCCTCGTTGCGGATGAGGCCGCGCCGCTCGTCGAACGGCAGGTCGCCCACCGGGTGGCCGCGGTAGCCGATCGAGCGCAGGACGAGGCCGCACTCGACGACCTCCTCCTCCCCGGTCGGCACGGCCCGCAGGCGGTCGCCGTCGGCCTCGATGCGGTTCTTGGCCAGGCGGATGCCGGTGACCGGGCCGTCCTCGCCCTCGCCGAGGATCTCCACCGGCGAGCGCAGGAACTTCAACACGACGCGGTGCGTGCCGTCCTTGGGCCCCTCGGCGGCGAAGCCACGCAGGATCTCGACGTTGCGCTGGTTGGTGGGCTCGGCGTCCTGCTCGAGCCAGCGGGCGCTCGCCTCGTCGAGCTCGAGGTCGGCCGCGTCGACGACGACGCCCGCCCGCTGCAGCTCGCCGAGCTCGCGCAGCTCGGGGTTCGTGAACGCCGCCTGGGCCGGGCCGCGGCGGCCGAGCAGCACGACCTCCTGGACCTGGGAGTGCGCGAGCGCCTCGATCGCGTGGTCGGCGGTGTCGGTGACCGCCAGCTCGTCGGGGTGCAGGACGAGCATGCGCGCCACGTCGATGGCCACGTTGCCGTTGCCGACGACGACCGCCCGCTCGGCGTGGAGGATGAACTCCTCCTCGACGGCGTCCGGATGGCCGTTGTACCAGGCGACGAAGCGGGTGGCCGGGTAGGAGCCGGGGCGGTCCTCGCCCGGGATCCCGAGGCGGTTGTCGTCGGGGGTGCCGATGGCGTAGACGACGACGTGGTAGCGGTCCAGCAGCTCCTGGCGCGTGACGTCGCGGCCCAGGGCGATCCCGCCGAAGAAGCGAAACCCGTCCCGGCGGGCGATCTTCTCGTAGACCCGCGTGAC
Organism: Solirubrobacterales bacterium; assembly: GCA_040255945.1. Taxonomy (GTDB): domain Bacteria; phylum Actinomycetota; class Thermoleophilia; order Solirubrobacterales; family Solirubrobacteraceae; genus Baekduia. Next base: position 35,589 of record JBDZVZ010000016.1, read on the forward strand.
CGCCTTGATGTTCGGGTGGTCGGGCGCGACACCGGCGCGCACGAGCCCGAACGGGGTCGGCAGCACGTCGATGAGATCGACCTCGAGGCCGGCCTTCAGCAGCTGGTCGGCACAGTAGAACCCGGAGGGTCCTGCTCCGATGATGGCGGCGCGGCGGGTCATCGTGTCGTCGCTCATGGTGGGGCATCGGACGATAGCTGCCGGTCAACCGCAGGGAAGCGCACGGTGAACCGCGCCCCGCCGATCGGGGCGGCACCGACCTCGACCCGCGCCCCGTGGTGGCCGGCCTGCTGGGCGACGAGCGCCAGCCCCAGCCCGGAGCCGGCGCCGCGCGCGCCGTCCAGCCGGACGAACGCCTCGAAGATCCGCTCGTGGTCGGCCGCGGGCAGCCCCGGCCCGTCGTCGTCGACGCGCAGCACGACGCCGTCAGCACCCGCCTCGACGGTCACCGCCACGGTGCCGCCGCCGTGGGCGGCGGCGTTGCGCACGAGGTTGTCGACGAGCATCCGCAGACCGGGCTCCCAGCCGTCTACGACGGCGGGCGCGTCGGGCAGCGCGGCGTCGATGCGGACGCCCGGATGCCGCGCGGCGACGTCGGCGACGACGGCGTCGGCGAGCTCGGCGAGGTCGACCGGCGCGCGCTCCAGCGGGCCGGTCTCACCGCGGGCCAGCGCCTGGAGGCCGTCGAGCAGGGCGACGAGCCGGGCCTGCTCGTCCAGCGCGTCGCCGAGCATGTCGCCGCGGCGGGCCGCGTCGAGGTCGGGGTGGCGGCGCAGCGCCGACAGCGTGGCCTGCACGCTCGTCAGCGGCGTGCGCAGCTCGTGGCCGGCGTCGGCGGCAAAGCGCCGTGTCGCCTGAAGCGCCCGCTCGCGGTCGGCCGCCGACCGGCCCAGCCGGGCGAGCATGGCGTTGAAGCTCGCCGCCAGCGAGCGCAGCTCGACCGGGCCGCCGCCGTCGGGCACGCGCCGCGCCAGGTCCTCGTCGGCCGCCACCCCGGCCGCCACGGTCCGCAGCCGCCGCAGCGGCCGCAGGACCGCCCCGGCGGCCAGCCACACGCCCAGCCCGCAGAGCACGAGCGCCAGGGCGCCCAACAGCGCGAGGCGCCGGTTGAGCTCGGCCTGGCGCTCGTCGAGCGACGCGAGCGAGCTGACGACCTCCAGGCGGGCCAGGCCGCCGAGCTCCTGCTCGCCGAACGTCGTCGCATAGGCGCGGTAGCGGTGCCCGTCGGCCGTGAACGTCTGCAGGCCGCGCCGCAGCGGCGGCGGCTCGGGCAGCGAGGCCCCCGCCTCCAGCAGGACGCGGCGCCCGAGCCGGACGCGGACCGAGCTGGCGCTCGCCTGCAGCACGTCGTCCAGCCGCCGGTCGGGCTCGGGCAACTCCTGTTGGACGGCGGCCAGCGCGGTCGAGCGCGACAGCTCCGCCGTGCGCTCGATGCGATCGTCGAACGCAGCACGCTCCGACGCCCGCACCTCGCGCAGCGCGAGCACGCCGGCCACCGCGAGCACCGCGGCGAGGACGGCCAGAACCCCGAGCGTGAGGCGTCCGCGCAGGCTGTGCACCGGCGTCAGACTCGCAGGACGAACCCGACGCCGCGCACCGTGTGCAGGACGCGCGGCTCGCCGCCGGCCTCGAGCTTGCGCCGCACGTAGCCGACGAAGACGTCGGCGACGTTCGTGCGCGGATCGAACGTGTAGCCCCAGACCTCCTCGTGGAGGCGACGGCGGTCGAGGATCTCCCCGGCGTGGCGCAGGAACAGGTGCAGGACGTCGAACTCGCGGCGGGTGAGCTCGAGCTCCCGGTCGCCGCGCCAGGCGCGGCGCGCCTGCGGATCGAGCCGCAGGTCCCCCACCTCCAGCCGTTCGCCCGCGCCCGCCGGCCGGCGACGCAGCAGCGCCTGCAGCCGCGCCGCGACCTCCTCGATCGCGAACGGCTTGACGACGTAGTCGTCGGCGCCGGCCTGCAGGCCGCGCACGCGGTCGTCGACCTCGTCGCGCGCCGACAGCACGCAGACCGGCACCTGGTCGCCGCCGGCGCGCAGCCGGGCGAGGACCTCGAGGCCGTCGAGATCGGGCATGCCGAGGTCGAGGAGGATCGCGGCCGGGCTCAGGCGGCGGACGGCCTCGAGCGCGGCCCGGCCGCCGGAGGCGCTGACGACCGCGAAGCCCTCGAGCTCGAGCCCGGTCGCCACGGCGCGCCGCACCGCCGCGTCGTCGTCGACGAGCAGGACGAGCGGTCCCGCGGGCGCCTCAGCCACGGCGCACGCGCTCGCAGTCGCGGGCGACGGCGTCGCCGTGGTCGGCGAGAACCCGGTCGCGCCCGCGGCCGCAGCGCACCTCGTCGACCTCCCCGTCGCGAGCGTTGATGATGTCGTTGCCGTCGCCGCCGATGATCGTGTCGCGGCCGCGGCCGCCGTTGAGCCGGTCGTTGCCCGCCCCGCCGAGCAGCAGGTCGTCGCCGGGCCCACCGGAGAGCCGGTCGCTGCCCGCGTCGCCCGCGAGGACGTCGTCGCCGGCGCCACCGCGCAGGACGTCGCGCCCGGCGCGCCCGCGCAGCGTGTCGTCGCCCCCGCGGCCGTCGAGCCGGTCGGCCCCGGGCGCCCCGACGAGCCGGTCGGAACCGGCCGTGCCGTGCCGGACGACCGCGGCCGCCGTCGCCGCGCCACACCAGGGCACGAGGACGGCGAGCAGGAGGGCGAGACGGCGCGACATGGCGAAGAGGATGCAGCAGGCGCCGGGCCCCGGGCAATCCCGGCCGCGCTTCTCATGAACTTCTCACGGAGCGTGAGAGGTATGTGAGAACGCTGCCCCCACGGGCCTGCCGCCGGTGATCCTGCGTTCGTCCGAACGACAGGAGGAACGTCCATGCAGCTCCGCAAGCCCACGCTCGTCGCCCTCGCCGCCGCCGCGGCCATCCCGTCCGCCGCGCTGGCGGCGACGATCGACGGCGGCCCCGGCAACGAGCGTCTGCGCGGCACCCAGGCCGCCGACACGATCAACGGCAACGCCGGCAACGATCGGATCCACGGCCTCGGGGGCGACGACGCGCTGACCGGCGGCATCGGCCGCGACCGGCTCTTCGGCAACCGCGGCGACGACACGCTGCGCGGGGGCGCCGGGCGTGACCTCCTGCGCGGTGGTCCGGGTGACGACGTCTCCTACGGGGACGCCGGCGGCGACCACATGGCGGGCGGCCGCGGCGACGACGTCCAGGACGGCGGCGCCGGCAACGACATCATCTTCGCCAACCGCGGCCAGGACACGACGACCGGCGGCGAGGGCAACGACCGCCTGTGGGCGATGTCGCGCCACGACGTCGAGGCGGGGCCGGGCGGCGCCGTCGACACGGCCGGCGACACGCTCGACGGCGGCCCGGGCAACGACGTCCTGCGCACCCGCGACGGCGAGGTCGACCGCGTGACCTGCGGCGACGGCCGCGACCGTGCGCTGCTCGACGAGGTCGACGTCATCACCGACGCGACCGCCGAGAACCCGAACGGCTCCTGCGAGATGGTCCAGCGGCGCGTCCCGCGCACGCAGGACTCGCGCAGCGAGGACCGTGAGGAGACGACCGCCGAGGAGGGCCGCGACCGCTAGTCGCCTCGGGCACCGGCTCGCCGGTCCTCTAGGGTCCGCCCGGATGACCGGCGAGCCGACACCTGCAGGCCACGTCCGCATCGCGCTGCGCTGGCGCGACATGGACATGCTGGGCCACCTCAACCAGGCCGTCTACCACGAGCTGCTGGAGGAGGGTCGCGGTGAGCTGCTGACGGGGCTCTCCCCCGACGGCCGGGGCTTCCCCTGGGTCCTGGCGCGCGTCGAGCTCGACTACCGCCACGAGGTCCGCCGTGACGCCGGCCACGTCGACGTCCACAGCCGGGTGGAGCGGGTCGGCGGCAAGAGCGTGACGCTCACCCACGAGATCCTGCTGCCGGACGGCACCCTGGCGGCCTCCGGGCGCTCGATCCTCGTCGCCTGGGACCCGCACGCCCGCTCCTCGCGCGAGTTCACGGCCGACGAGCGCTCCGCGCTGACCACCTGAGGTCGTTGCACCGACACGAAGGTCGGCGCTTGCGCAATGGTCTCGCACGCGCTATCTTTGCGTCCGTGCAACGAACTGCGGTCAGCCCCACCGAGCTCGCCGATCAGCTCGCGCGCTTTCTGACCACCACGATGAAGACCGCCCAGGGCGAGGTCTTCCGCGTCGTCGAGGAGCTCGACCTCACGATGGCGCAGCTGAAGATGCTCTTCGTCCTCGACAACGTCGACGGGGATCCCACGTCCTCGGAGATCGCCCGAGCGGTCGGCCTGTCCCCCGCGGCCACCGGCCGCGCGATCGACGCGCTCGAGCGCCAGGGCGTCGTCGTCCGCCGCGACGACGACGCCGACCGGCGCGTCAAGCGCATCCTGCTCACCGACGCCGGCCGGCACGCGGTCGGCCGGATCGCCGCCGCCCGCCGCGATGGCCTGCGACGGATCGTCGAGCCCCTCAGCCCCGACGAGCGGGCCGCCCTCGCCGAGGCGATCGGCCCGCTGTTGACCTCCTCCACCGACTGCGCCGCAGGCGCGGAGACCTCTCCCCATGTCCGACACTCCACCGACCACCACGTCGGCCAGCCCACCTGACCGGCTCTTCGACCGGGCGCTCATCGGAGCGTCGATCGTCGTCGTGCTCGGCACGTTCATGACGATCCTCGACACGACGATCGTCAACGTCGCCATCGACAGCCTCTCGCGGCAGTTCCACAGCCCGCTGACCGAGATCCAGTGGGTCGCCACCGGGTACATGCTCGCGCTGGCCACCGTCATCCCGCTCAGCGGCTGGGTCGCCGACCGCTTCGGGACGAAGCGGCTGTACATGATCTCGATCGCGCTGTTCGTCGCCGGGTCGGCGCTCGCCGGCGCCGCCTCGTCGGCCGGCGAGCTCATCGCCTTCCGGATCCTGCAGGGCCTCGGCGGCGGCATGATCATGCCCGCCGGCATGACGATCCTCAGCCAGGCCGCGGGCCCGCAGCGCGTCGGCCGGGTCATGAGCGTCGTCGGCGTCCCGATGCTCATGGCGCCGATCGTCGGCCCGATCCTCGGCGGCTGGCTCGTCGACTCGGTCTCGTGGCGCTGGATCTTCTACGTCAACGTCCCGATCGGCGCGATCGCGCTCGTCGCCGCCGCCCGCCTGCTGCCGCGCGACGTCACCGCGCCGCACGAGCGCCTCGACTGGCGCGGGATGCTCCTGCTCTCCCCGGGCCTGGCCCTCTTCGTCTACGGCCTGGCCGAGACCGCCAGCAGCGGCGGGGTCGGCTCGGCGAAGGCGCTCGTCCCGATGATCGTGGGCCTCGTGCTCGTCGGCGGCTTCGTCCTCAACGCCCTGCGCACGCCGCATGCGCTCATCGACATGAAGCTCTTCCGGATGTCGACGATGCGCGCCTCGTCGCTGACGACGTTCCTGCTCGCCGTCGCGTTCTTCGGCGCGATGCTCATGATCCCGCTCTACTACCAGGTCGTGCGTGGTCAGTCGGCTCTTGACGCCGGCCTGCTGCTCGCGCCCCAGGGGTTCGGCGCCGCGCTCATGATGCCGCTGTCGGGCAAGCTCACCGACAAGACCGGCGCCGGGCGCGTCGTGCTCGCCGGCCTGCCGCTCATCCTCGTCGGCATGTTCGGCTTCACCCAGGTCGGAACCGACACCCCGCTCTGGCATCTCGCGGGCTTCCAGTTCCTCATGGGCCTCGGCATGGGCGCGGCGATGATGCCGGCGATGGCGGCCGCCTACCAGACCATGCAGCGCCAGCAGGTGGCCCGGGCCACGACGGCGATCAACATCATCCAGCGCGTCGGCGGCTCGATCGGCGCCGCGCTGCTGTCGGTCGTGCTCACCCACCAGCTCGCCGACCGGCTGCCGCACGCCACCGGCGCCGAGAGCGGGCTGGCGGCCGCCCAGTCGCTGCCGCCCGGGGCGCACGAGCGGCTGGCGCCCGCGGTCGCCGAGTCCTTCGGCCACACGTTCTGGTGGGCGCTGGCGCTCATCGGCCTGACGTTCGTCGGCGCGCTGATGCTGCCGAGGACGGTCCCGGAGCCGCCCGAGCCGGTCGCCCCGGCAGCCGAGGAGCCGGCGACCGAGCCGGTCGCCGTGTGACACCGGGGTCAGACCCGTTCCGTTGCAGCAGCGCGATGCCGGCGGCCGACGCTGGCGCCTTGGCTGCAACGGAACGGGTCTGACCCCGATCAGGTCGTCAGGACGATCTTGCCCGTCGCACCGCGGCCGTCGAGGAGCAGGAGCGCCTCGGCGGCCCGGTCGAGCGGGAAGCTCGCGCCGACGAGCGGACGCACGTGGCCGGCCGCGATGAGCTCGCCGATCGCCGCCCCGATCTGCCGGTTGACCTCGGGCTTGCTCATGACGTAGGCGCCCCAGCCGGCCCCGACGACCTCGAGGTTGTTCAGCAGCAGGCGGTTGACCTTCACCTCGGGGATGCCACCGCCGGCGAAGCCGACGACCACCAGCCGGCCGCCCTCGCGCAGCGAGCGCAGGCTGTCGGTGAAGCGATCGCCCCCGACCGGGTCGATGACGACGTCCACCCCGCCGGCGCTGCGCTCGCGCACCTCGTCCTTCCAGGCGTCCGACAGCAGCACGACCTCGTCGGCGCCCGCCTCGCGCGCGACCTCCGCCTTGTGCTCGTCGGAGACCACGGCGATCGTCCTCATGCCCAGGCCGCGCGCGATCTGCAGCGTCGCGGTGCCGACGCCGCCGGCCGCACCGTGGACGAGGATGGTCTCCCCCTCCTGTGCCCGGCCGCGCAGCTTCAGGCAGAAATAGGCGGTGTGGTAGTTGAGGATCAACCCGGCGCCCTGCTCGAAGTCGAGCGCATCGGGCAGCGGGAAGGTCAGGAACGCCGGCGCGACGGCGACCTCGGCGAAGCCGCCGAGCATGCAGAACGCGGCGACGCGGTCGCCCGCCTTCACCTCGGCCCCCTCGGGCGCCGAGCGCACGACGCCCGCCACCTCGCTGCCGGGCACGAACGGCAGCGGCGGCTTGACCTGGTACTGGCCGCGCGTCTGCAGCACCTCCGGGAACGACACCCCGGCGGCGCGGACGTCGACGACGACGCCCTCACCGGGCGTCAGCAGGTGCGAGGCCTCCGGTTCGGGCATGTCGACGACCTGCAGGGCGGTCTCGGGGCCGGTGAGCTCGGTGATCTGAAGGGCGCGCATTGCCCGGGAAGCTAACGCGCCTGACCATCGCGGGTGAGCCCGGGCCGCCGTGCCGGGTAGCCCGACGGCATGCCTGCCGAGGAACGCCGCGTCACTCGGGAGCGCCGGTTCGTCAAGCAGCCGGTGCGCTCCGAGGACCCGAGCCTGTCGCGCGAGGCCAACGAGATGCTCACGCGCGAGCTGCAGCAGGTCGTGGGCGCCACCGAGGTCGACGTCCCGGAGGGGACGCTTGAGCGCCGGATCCTGCGCCACGGCGGCCACTCGACGATGACGGCGACCCTCGTGGACAACCGCCCCATCATCCTCGTGACGTTCCTGGGGGCGATCGTCGTCGGCAGCATCATCGCCCTGGCCACCGGCCAGTTCTGGGCACTGCTGCTGGCCGTCGGGGTCCACGCCGCGGCGACCGTGCTCGTCGCCTTCGGGGTCCTGCAGCTGACGACCCAGACCGAGCACGTCTCCCCGGAGGTCTATGCCCGCCTCGAGGCGGAGGGCGTCACCGACCCCGACCAGGTGTTCAACGAGCTCATCGAGGACTTGACGCCGACCAGCGAGGTCGCGCGACCCGCCGGCAGCGGCAGCGCGATCGAGCGGGGTCTGCTGGTCGCCTTCGTATGCATCCTGGCGGCGACGATCGTCTTCGCCGTCATCAACGGCGGCCAGATGTGGATCCTGCCGGTCGTCGTCCTGCCGATGGGGCTCGGCTGGATCTACCTCGACCATCTGCTCGGGGGCGGCCCGGCCGAGGAGCGTGCAGCAGCGCAGGGGCGCCGACACGAGCCGGCGGCGGCGCAGCGGCCCACGGGGGACGTCCGGCAGGCGCTCGTGACGCGCGTGCTGCCGCTGGCGCTCGGCGTCGCCGCGGCGGTCGTCGTCTTCGTCCTGCTCATCGTCGGCGTCGTCGCCGACCGGCTCTGATCGCCCCGCCCGCCCCCGGCTCAGGCGTCGTCCTGGCTGAACGCCCAGCGGACCTCGTCGACGTCGAGCCCGCAGGAGACGCAGGCCAGCAGCTTCATCCGGATCGCCTGCGGCGAGAGGAACCCGGCCGGGATGATGCGCGTGCCGCGCAGGTCCTGCTCGGAGCCTGCGTAGCCGTAGGTCGTCGTCAGCACGACGCCGCGCTCCGGCCGGCAGTAGGCGACGACCGGGATCTCGGTGGCCGCCTCGGCCCAGAGGTCGAGCAGCTCGGGGGTCAGGTGGCCCGCGCCCAGGGTCCCGAGGACGACGCCGTCGGGGGCGGTCGCCAGCGCGGCACGGGCCAGCGAGCCGTCGTCGCCGCTGGTCGTCGGCACGATCATCACGCGCTTGTCGAGCGCCGGCGGGTCGAGCGGCGGGTTGCGCGGCACGGTCGTCCACATCGTCGGGTGGCCCTCGGTGACCCGGCCCAGCGGGCCGGTCTGCGGCGAGGAGAAGGCGACGAGCGACGTCGTGTCGGTCTTGCGGACGCAGCGGGCGTGGTGGATCTCACCGCCGAAGACGACGAGCGTCCCGAGCCCGGTGGCCGGGGCGCTGGCGGCGACGCTCACCGCGTCGAGGAGGTTTGCCGGCCCGTCGGCACCGGGCGCCGAGGCCGGGCGGATCGCGCCCGTGAAGACGATCGGCGCGTCGGCGTCGTGCAGGACGTCGCAGAGCATCGCCGTCTCCTCGAGGCAGTCGGTGCCGTGGGTGACGACGACGCCCAGGCCGCGACGCGCCGCATCGCGGGCCTCCCGGCAGATGCGCAGCTGGTCGGCGAGCGTGAGGTGGGCGCTGGGCTTGTTGAGGATCGTCACCGCCTCGACGTCCGGGAACGCCGACAGGCCGGGGACGCTGGCCACGAGGTCCTCGGCGTCCAGCTCCGGCTGCGCGCCGGCCTCGCCGGCCATGGCGATCGTGCCGCCCGCGGTCAGGATCCGGACCCGGCGAACCGGGGCGCTGCGGCGGTCAGGAGCGGTCAGCATCCGCGAGCCAGCCTACCCCGCCGCGGTCTGGACGAGACCGGGGGACGTGACCGTCCGCCGTGCGAACACGAGCGCCAGGGCGGCCGCCAGCAGGCACCCGGCCGCGCCGGCGGCGAGCGCGGCACGGCCGCCGGCGACCTGTCCGAGGGCGCCGACGAGCGGACCGCCGATCGGCGTCGAGCCGAGGAAGGCGACGACGTACAGCGCGATGACACGGCCGCGCATCGCCGGGTCGGCGCGCAGCTGCAACGTCGCGTTCGTCATCGACGAGAAGATGACGCTCGCCCCGCCGGCGACCGCGAGGCAGGCGGCGGCGATCAACGGCCCGGGGCTCAGGGCGGCGCCGGCGAGCGCGGCCCCGAAGACGGCAGCGGCGACCGCGAGCGTGCGGACCCGGGGCGCGACGACCCCGCCGAGGGCGAGGCCGGCGACGACCGCGCCCGCGCCCATCGCCGCGTACAGCAGCCCGAAGCCGGTGGCGCCCAGTCCGAAGACGCCGTGGGCCAGCAGCGGGATCGTCACCTGGAACTCGTAGGCCAGCGTGCCGACGATCGTCATCATGAGCAGCGGGACGAGCAGCCCGGTCTGGCCGCGCACGTAGGTGATGCCCGCCCGCACCGCGCCCGGGGTGCGGACCGGCACGACGCCGGTGCTGTGCAGCCGCGCGCGATCCATCGCCAGCAGGGCGAACAGCACGGCGATGAACGACGCGCCGTTGACGAGGAAGCACACGCCGATGCCGACGGTGGCGATGACGATGCCGGCCGCCGCCGGGCCGACCATGCGTGCCGCGGCGGCCACGGTCGAGTTGAGGCTGATCGCGCGCGCGAGTGCGCCGGCATCGACGAGTTCGGAGACGAACGCCTGCCGGGTGGGGCTGTCGACGGCGCGGGCGAGCCCGAGGCCGAGCGCGAGCAGCCACACGGTCCACAGGGTCACGACGCCGGAGACGGTCAGCAGGCCGAGCGTGAGCCCGAGCACGCCCTGGGCCGCCTGGGTCGCGACGAGCAGGCGGCGCCGGTCGACGGCGTCGGCGATCGCGCCACCCCACGATCCGAGCAGCAGGACCGGCAGGGCCTGGAGGGCGACGGTGATCCCGAGGTCGGTGCCCGTGCCCCCGAGCTGGATGACCAGCCAGGCCTGCGCGACGGTCTGAAGCCACGTGCCGGGCACCGAGACGAGCTGACCGAGGAAGTACAGGCGGTAGTTGCGGGTGCGCAGCGGGCCCACCCCTCCACGGTAGGGCGGTGGGCGACGCCCCGCGGATGCTTGAGCGGACGCTCGCCGGGAACACCGACGAGGTGCCCCGGACCGTCCTCATCGTCGACGACCACCCGAGCTTCCGGACGAGCGCCCGTCTGCTGCTCGAGCACGAGGGCTTCGAGGTCGTCGGCGAGGCGGCCGACGGGGCCGGCGGGCTGGCCGCGACGAGCCGGCTGAACCCGGACGTCGTCCTGCTCGACGTCGGCCTGCCCGACGGCGACGGCCTCGACCTCGCCGCGCGCCTGCGCACGGTCGACCATCGTCCGACGATCGTCCTGACCTCCAGCCGCGAGGCACACGACTTCGGCCCGGAGGTCGACCGCAGCGGCGCCGCCGGCTTCATCCCGAAGGACCGGCTGAGCGGCGCCGCGCTCGCCGCGCTGATCTGAGCGCCTCGGCGCCGACCAGGACGATCGCCGGGGGCACCGTCGCCGGCAGCACGTCGACGACGAGGAAGAGCTGGTCCCAGGCCAGGGACACCGCGAGCACGGCAACCGCCGCGGCGAGCTGCCGTCGCCCCTCCGCGGCCAGCACGCCGCCGAGCACCGCCGCCGCGAAGAAGTCGCCGTAGCCCAGGCCCGCCACCCCGAACGAGGCCGACTGCAGCTGGGGCAGGCCGAGCCCCGGCTGGGCGGCGACGAGCACCGCGTTCGGCGCCTGGAGCTGGTTGCCGAAGACGAGGATCGCGTCGACGATCGCCATCGCCACGAGCCCGAGCTTCAACAGTGTCGGCGACGTGGACCCGCCCAACAGCCGCCCGAGCGTCACGCACGAGCCGACGATGAGCGCGACCGTGGCGAGCTGCCCGACCCGTGTGTCCTGGTCGACCCAGGCGAGCGCCAGCAGCACGCCCGCCAGCGGCGCCAGCCAGAGCCGTGCGCCGTGCATCGCCCAGCCGAGCGCGAGCGCGCAGCCGGGCGGGACGAGCAGCAGCGCCACCCAGGTCAGCACGTCGGCCGTCGACGGCACGGCGCTGATCGCGGCGACCACGACCCCGATCGACAGCGGCAGCACGAGCACCCAGGCGCCGCTGCGCAGCCGGGCCAGCACTGCGGGCACGCCGGCCGCCGGCAGCGCCACGCAGAGCGCCTGGGCGCCGGTGAGCACCAGGTTGTCGGCCCCGAACCACACGCGCGCGCCGACCCTAGCGTTACCGTCTCGCGCCGGATGCCGATCGACGCCGACACCGCCGTGCGGCATGTGCGCGCCACCCGCTACGTCACGCCGCTGCGCGAGGGCGGCTCGATGCCCGGGCTCGTCGAGGCCGACGACGACGGCCTCTACGTCGTGAAGTTCCGCGGCGCCGGCCAGGGCGTCAAGGCGCTCGTCGCCGAGCTGCTCGTGGGCGAGCTCGCGCGCGCCGCCGGCCTGCGGGTCCCCGAGCTCGTCGTCGTCGACCTCGACCCGCAGCTGGCCGCCGCCGAGCCCGACCCGGAGATCCAGGAGCTCGTCGCCGCCAGCGGCGGCACGAACGCCGGGCTCGACTTCCTGCCGGGCGCACTGCCCTACAGCCCGGCCGCCCCCGCCGGGATCACGCCCGAGCCGGCCGCCGACGTCGTCTGGCTCGACGCGCTGACGACGAACGTCGACCGCACCGCCCGCAACCCGAACCTCCTCGTGTGGCACGACGCGCTCTGGCTCATCGACCACGGGGCCGCGCTCTTCCGTCACCACGCGCCGTCGTGGCCGCAGGGCGCCGCCGACGCCGCGTTCCCGCAGATCGCCGACCACATCCTGCTGCCGGAGGCGGGCTCGATCCTCGAGGCCCACGAGCGGCTCGCGCCCCGCCTCGACGACGCGACGCTGACCCGGGTCGCGGCCCTCGTGCCCGACGACTGGCTGGGCGACGATCCGTCCGCGGCGCGCGCCGCCTACGTCGACGTGCTCGCGCGCCGCCGTGACGCGGGCGGCTTCGCCCACGAGGCCCAGGAGGCCTGCGATGGCGCCGCCTGAAGCGTTTCAGTACGCGCTGTGGCGGGTCGTGCCCGACATCGAGCGCGGCGAGCGCCTCAACGCCGGCGTCGTCGTGCACTGTCGCCGGCGCAGCTTCCTCGGCGCGCGGGTGCTGCTCGACGACGACCGGCTCCGGGCGCTGGCCGGCGGGTGGGCCGAGGAGAACGCGCGGGACGTGCGCCGCCACCTCGAGGCGCTGGCGGCGATCGCGGTCGGCGACCCGACGGCCGGCCCGATCTCGGCGCTGCCGCAGTCCGAGCGCTTCGGCTGGCTGACCGCGGCCTCGAGCACGGTCGTCCAGCCCTCGCCGATCCACACCGGGCTCTGCGACGACCCCGAGGCCGTGCTCGACCGGCTCTTTGACCGGCTCGTCGTCCCGCCGCGCTGACGCGCGCGGCGGGACGCCGGCCGCTCCGTCAGGAGGCCGCCGGGGCGACCGGGTGGTTGGCGTGGATGAGGTCGTCGGGGTCGACCTTTGCCTTGACGGCCTGCAGCGCCGTGAACGTGTCGGGCGCGAAGACCGTCGACGTGTCGGTCGGCCGCTCGGCGAGGTTGAGGTACACCCGCTCGGAGAGGACGGGCGCCACGGCGTCGCGCACGCCGGCAAGGGCGTCCTCGATCGCCTCGGCCATTCCGGGGCCCATCGGCATGCCGGCGGCGAACAGGCCGTACTCGGTCGGGATACGGCCGAGCGCGCCCGCGTTGGCCGGGACCCGTCCGACCGCGCCGCCCCAGTGGCGCAGCTCGACCATGAGCAGCGGCGAGCCGCTGTCGGGTCCGGCCGCGTCGACGAGCCGCTCGACGACCTCCGGGGTGAGGTCCTCGAGCAGCGCGTGGTCCGACACGACCGCCACGGGCTCCTCGGGATCCATGTGCAGCCGGCTCAGGAACGCCGGCGCGCACGGGGCGAAGAGGTCGATCTCCGGCTCCAGGGCGCGCAACGGCGCGAGGATCGCGCGCGCCTGCGCCTCGCCGGCGACGACCGCGCCGTCGATGCGCACGAACTGGCGCCCGCGCAGCGGCTCGGGGATGTCGGGCAGCGGCGGCACCTGGAGGATCGTCGCCGAGGTCGTCGCCGACTCGGGCGCCGTGCGCGTCCAGTCCAGCCAGGCGCGCAGGATCTCGCCGGCGCGCTCCCACGGCCACAGCATCGCGCCGCCGTAGAGCTCGGGCATCGGGATGAGCTCGAGCTCGATCGCCGTGACGATCGCGTAGCTGCCGCCCCCGCCGCGCAGCGCCCAGAAGAGCTCGGGGCGGGTCTCGGCGTCGCAGCGCACCGGGCGGCCGTCGGCGAGGACGACCTCGATCGCCGTGACGGTGTTGGCGCACAGCCCGTGGGCGCGGCCGGCGAAGCCGACGCCGCCGCCCAGCGCGTAACCGACGATGCCGACGTCGGGCGACGAGCCGGAGAGGATCGCCAGCCCGTGCTCGGAGGCCGGGTCCAGGACGTCGGCGACGAGCGCGCCCGCTTCGGCCCGCGCCCGGCGCGCCCGCAGATCAAGGTCGACCCCGCGCATGAGGCTCGTCTTCAGCAGGATCGTCTCCTCCAGGCCGCGCAGCGGCAGCGCGTTGTGACCGGTGCTCTGCGGCGCGACCCGCAACCCGGCGGTGCGGGCGTAGCGGACGATCGCGACGACGTCGGCGGCGGTGCGCGGCAGCGCGATGAGCGCCGGGCGCAGATCGGCGCCCAGGCTCCAGGCCTGGCGGGCAGTGTCGTAGACGGCTTCGCCGGGCGCATGGAGCTCGCCGCCGAACTCGGCGCGCAGGGCGCCGAGGCCGGGCAGCGAACGGGTGATGGTGCTGGTGAACGTCACGTGGGGACCTCGAGGTGGTGGTGGTGCAGGTCGCCGGGCATGATCCGCGGGGGGCACCGCGCGCGCACCGGGGATGGCGCGAGTCCCGGGGTTCGGCCAGCACGAGGCCCGGACGTCGGGGCCGACGGTTGCTTCATGACAGGTCGAGGCCGATCTGCGACGCTCGACGGGCATGACCGACACAGCCGTGCAGCGGGAGCCCGCCGGGCCGCGCG
>JBDZVZ010000003.1:0-119654 GCA_040255945.1 Solirubrobacterales bacterium
GAGGTCGAAGAGCACCGAGACGATGTCGACACCGCTGATGCCGTCGACGAGCGCGTGATGGGTCTTGGAGAGCAGCGCGAAGCGATCGCCCGACAGCCCCTCGACGAGCCACATCTCCCACAGCGGCTTGCTGCGGTCCAGCCGCTGGCCGAAGATCCGCGCGGCGAGCCGTTCGAGCTCGTGGTCGCCTCCCGGCGCCGGCAGGGCGGTGTGGCGGATGTGGTACCGGGGGTTGAAGTACGGGTCGTCGACCCAGCGCGGCCGGCCCTGGCCCAAGGGGACGAACGCGAGCCGCTGCCGGTAGCGGGGGACGAGATGCAGCCGGGCCTGGACCGCGTCGACGAGGTCGTCGTAGGCGGGCGGCGCCCCCTCGAACGTCATGACGGCGGCCACGTGCATGTGCGCGCCGTGCTGCTCGAGGTGCAGGAACGAGGTGTCGAGGGCGGTGAGACGGGCGGCCACGGGGCGATGCTCGCACCCGCCCTGGCGGCTGACAAGCGCTGGATGCCCTCGTGCCCTGGGTAGGGTCGCCGTGATGCCCGTTCGCGCCCTGCCCTTCGACGACGCCGGTGCGCAGCTGCGCGCCCAGGACCTCGCCTGGCTGGGCGACGGGGCCGCGTGGTTCGACGCCCACACCCACATCGGCCACAACGACCCGGACGGCTACACGGCCGATCCCGAGGACCTGCTGGAGGCGCTCGACGTCGCGGGTCAGCGGCGCGCGCTCGTCTTCCCCATGCACGAGCCCGACGGCTACACGGAGGCCAACGACCGCGTCCTGGAGGCCTGCCGGGCGTCCGGCGGCCGGCTCGAGGCGCTCGTCCGGGTGGACCCGGACCGCCCGGGCGCCGTCGAGGAGGCCCGCCGCGGCTTGGACGCTGGCGCGCGCGGTGTGAAGCTGCACCCGCGCAGCGACGACTTCGGCCTGCCGCACCCGGTCGTCGAGGAGATCGTCGCGCTCGTCGGCCAGCGACGGCTCGCGGTGCTCTTCCATGCGGGCCGAGGCATCCCGCACCTCGGCGACAGCGTCGTCCACATGGCACAGGCCAACCCGGGCGCCCGGCTCATCCTCGCCCACGCAGGCATCAGCGACCTGGGCCTGCTCGGCCCGCGCGCCGCGCAGCTGCCCAACGTCCTGTTCGACACGGCCTGGTGGAACGCGTCCGACCTGCTGACGCTCATGGCGACCGTGCCGCCGGGCCAGATCCTCTACGCCTCCGACATGCCCTACGGCGGCCCGCGCTACGCCTCGATGGCGATGGTGCGCTGCGCGCGGGCCGTCGGGCTGTCGCCCGAGCAGGTCCGGGTCATGGCCGGCGCCCAGCTCGAGCGGGTTGTCGCCGGCGAGGACCTCGAGGATCTCGGGCCGGCGCCGGGCACCGCGGCGCTGGGGCCGCGGGTGCTCGGCTTCGAGCGTGCCGCCGGCTACCTGGCCGCTGCGATCCAGATGACGTTCCGCGGCGGCGACCCGACCGAGGCCCTGGCGCTTGCCCGGCTCGCCTGCCAGGTGTGCGGCGAGGCCGAGCACGCCGATGGCCTGCGGGCCGTCGACGCGCTCGTCGCGCTCGCCCAGGAGCGGATGGCCGCCGCTGACGGGGAGCCGTACGCCGCCGCCCACGCGGCGCTCGCGGCGCAGATCGCGGCGAGCACGGCGGCCGCCGTGAGCGTCCGCGGCGAGACCTGAGCGGTGTGACGCGCCTCACACAGACTTGGGACCCGGCCCCTACTGTCCGAACAGTTGTTCGAGAAGCGCCGAGTCGCGCGCGCCCAGTGCGCCGCGAACGGGGGACCCACCGCCGGCCGGTGATGACACCCGGCCGGATGGGGCGAATCCGGGCCTGATGGCCCGGTAGCGACCGAACCGCGCGTGCCCGATGCACGCGCCGGGGCGGCCGCGAGCCCGACAGCTAACCCCGTAGGCGCAAGAGAACCAAGGAGGTGCCTCTTGCCGAGGCTGAACCCGCGGCGCACCGCGACGGTGTCCGGTGCGCTGCTGACGACGTCCCTCATCGCCGCGGCCGTGCCCGCGCTGGCCAGCACCGACAGCCAGCCCGCCACCGCGGCTCCCGCACCCGCCACGGCCGCGAAGGCGCCCAAGGCGAAGGCCTCGTTGCAGGTCGGGCACGTCCGGCGCCACGTTGTCGCCGGCCGCAACCTCGTCGTCCGCGGGCATCTGCGCCCGGGCGGTGCCGGCCACGCGGTCGCCCTGCAGGTCGACCGTGGCCACGGCTGGACGACCGTCGATCACGATCGCACCGACCGCCGGGGCCGCTACCGGCTGCGGTGGGACACGTCGCGCACCGGCCGCCAGCGGCTGCGCGTGACCTTCGGCGGTACCGCGACGCTGACCTCCGCCACGCGTGATGCCGGCCGCGCGAACGTCTACCGGCCGGCGCTCGCCTCGTGGTACGGGCCGGGGCTCTACGGCGGGCATCTCGCCTGCGGCGGGCGGCTGACCGCCGGCACGCTCGGCGTCGCCAACAAGCACCTGCCGTGCGGCACGAAGGTCACGCTGCACTACCGCGGCCGAACGGTGCGCGTGCCGGTCGTCGACCGCGGCCCGTACGTCGGCGCCCGCGAGTACGACCTCACCGCCGCCACGAAGCGCAAGCTCGGCTTCGGGTCGACGGGCACCGTCCTCTCCACGCGGTAGCCCGACATCGGGGTCAGACCCGTTCCGTTGCACTGGCAGCGTCGGTGGACGACCTCCGCCGTCGGTCCGTGCAACGGAACGGGTCTGACCCCGTTCGTACGCTTGCGGCATGGTCAAGCGGGTCATCGCGCATCTCGACTGCGACGCGTTCTACGTGTCCGTCGAGCTGCGGCGGCGGCCCGAGCTGCGCGGCCGGCCGGTCATCGTCGCCGGGACCGGCCCGCGCAGCGTCGTGACGACCGCGTCCTACGAGGCGCGGCGCTTCGGCGTCGGCTCGGCGATGAGCGCGGCGGAGGCGCGGCGGCGCTGCCCGCAGGCGATCGTCATCCCGCCCGAGCACGCCGTCTACCGGGAGGCCTCGCGCGGCGTGTGGTCGATCGTGGCCGCCGAGCTGCCCCTGCTCCAGCAGGTCGGGCTCGACGAGGCCTACGCCGACCTCAGCGGGATCGACAAGCCGCTGCCGAAGCTGCGGGCCCTCATCGCCCGCGTGCTGGCTGAGACCGGCATCCAGATCTCGGCCGGCATCGCGCCGAACCGGCTCGTCGCCAAGATCGCCTCCGACCTCGGCAAACCCGCCGGCTTCGTCGCCATCGGCCGCGAGGCCGCCGCCGAGCACCTCGCCGACCGCTCCCCGCGGATCGTTCCGGGCATCGGGCCGAAGACCGCCGCCCGGCTGGCCGAGATGGGCTACGCGACGCTCGGGGCGCTGCAGCGTGCTGACGTCGCCGAGCTCCAGGAGCGCTTCGGCGAGCGCTACGGCGCCGAGCTGCATCGCCGCGCCCACCTGCACGACGACTCGCCGGTGACGACGACGCGCGTCGCGAAGTCGCGCTCGAGCGAGACGACCTTCGACACCGACGTCAGCGACCACGCCCAGCTCGAGGCCGTCGTCCGCCGCATGGGCGCCGAGCTCGCCGACGGGCTGACGCAGCGCGGCATGCGGGCACGCACGATCGGCATCAAGGTCCGCCTCGACGACTGGACCACCGTCACGCGGGCCCGGTCGATCGACCGCTACGTCGCCGACCGCGAGACGATCATCGCGGTCGCCGTCGAGCTCCTGCGCGCCTATGCGCCGCCGCGGCCGGTGCGGCTCATCGGCGTTCGGGTGGCCGGCTTCGAGGGCGCGGCGGAGGCCTCGGCGCCGTCGGCCCGGCCCGCCGCTCGCACCGCCACGCGCGTGGCCGACGGCCAACTCGTGCTGCCGCTGTAGCCTGCCGCGGCATGACGCACGTGACCGTCGGCGGCCGGGACCTCTACTACGAGCGCTCGGGCAGCGGCGAGCCGCTCCTGCTCATCCAGGGCATGAGCGGCACCCACCTGGCGTGGGGCGAGCCGTTCCTCGGGGAGCTCGAGCCCCGGTTCGACGTCATCCGCTACGACCATCGCGGCATCGGCCGCTCGCACCCCGTCAGCGACCCGTTCTCGATCGTCGAGCTCGCCGACGACGCCGCCGGGCTGCTCGACGCGCTCGGCCTCGAGACCGCGCACGTCCTCGGCATCTCCATGGGCGGGATGGTCGCCCAGGAGCTCGCGCTGGGCCACCCGCAGCGGATCCGCACGCTGACGCTCGGCTGCACCTACTGCGGCGGCCCGGAGGGGCGCCTCGCCGAGCAGGTCGTCATCGAGCGGCTGGCCGCCGGGATGATGTCCGGCGACGCCGAGCTGGCGATCCGCACGATGTACGAGGTCAACGTCTCGGCGGCGTTCGCGGCCGACGAGGCGCACTTCGCGCCGTTTCACGCGATGGCCACCGGCGCCAACGCGCCCGTCCCGGTGATCATGCTCCAGATGCAGGCCATCCAGGCCCACGACACGAGCGCCCGCCTGCACGAGATCACCGCGCCGACGCTCGTCGTCCACGGCGACGAGGACCGGATGCTGCCGGTGGCCAACGGGCGGCTCATCGCGTCGCTCATCCCGGGCGCGCGCCTGGAGGAGCTGGCCGGAGTCGGCCACCTGTGGTGGTGGGAGCAGCCCGCGCGCAGCGCCGAGCTCCTCACCGGCCACGCGCTCGCGGCGCGCGAGGTCTAATAGAGCGCGCCGGCGAGCCGGCGGCGGGCGTCGCGCGCGAACGGATGGTCGACGCCGAACGCGTCGAGGATCGCGACGATGACACGGCGCAGGTCGTCCTTGTGGCCGTCGGCGTGCTCGATCGCGTCGATGAGGAGGTCGACCGAGCGCTGCGGGTCGCCGCCGTCCAGGGCGGCGAACGCCTCGTCGGCGCCCGCGACGCCGTCGCGCTGCAGCCGGATGCGGGCAGCCAGGCCGTCGGCGCTGAAGTCGCCCTCCGCGTTGGCGAGCAGCTCGAGCGCCTCGTCGGCCTCGCCGCGCCGGTACAGCATGCCGGCGAGTGCGACCTTCGCGTCGGCCCGGGCGGGCTCGAGCTCGATCGCGCGGCGCAGCGACGCCTCGTCGCCGGCGGCGACGAGCCGGTCGGCCTCGGTCGGCACGAGCGCGTCGAAGAACCGCTGGACCTGGGCCGGCGGCTGGGCGCCGACGAACTCGGCGACGACCTTGCCGTCCTTGAACGCCTTGACGGCCGGGATGCCCTGGATGCCGAACTGGGCGGCGAGCTGCTGGTTGGCGTCGGTGTCGACCTTCGCCAGCACGACGTCGCCCTCGCGCTCGTCGGCCGCTTGCTCCAGCAGCGGCCCGAGCATCCGGCACGGGCCGCACCACTCCGCCCAGAAGTCGACGACGACCGGGCGCTGCTTGGACTGCTCGAGGACCTGCTGCTGGAAGTCGGACTCGGTGACGTCGATGACGGCCATGCTCCTAGGGTAGAGGGCGTGCGGCTGCACTCCGTCAGAGCGGGCGAGGGCACCCCCGTCGTCCTGTTGCACGGCCTCACGGCCACGCACCGCTACGTCGTCATGGGCTCGCGGGCGCTGGAGCGCGCCGGCCACGACGTGCTGGCCTACGACGCGCGGGGTCACGGGGCCTCCGACCCGGCCTCGTCGCCCGACGCCTACACCTACCCGGACCTCGCCGCCGACCTGGTCGCCCAGCTCGACACGGCCGGGATGCAGCGCGCCGTCCTGGCGGGGGCGTCGATGGGCGCCCACACGGCCCTGCGGGTGGCGCTCGAGCATCCCGAGCGGGTCGCCGGGCTCGTCGTCATCACCCCGGCCTACGACCCGGCGACCTGGCCGGGCGACCTCGCCATCTGGGACGCACGCTCGCAGGGGCTGCGCAGCGGCGGCGTCGAGGGCTTCGTCGCCGCCGACGAGGCCTACCGGCCGCCGGGCCGCGACGCCGCCTTCCGCGAGACCGTCAACAAGGTCATGCGTCAGCGCCTGGCCGCCCACGAGCACCCCGAGGCGGTCGCCGACGCGCTGCTCGGCGTGCCGCGCTCGCGGCCGTTCGGCGCGCTGGCCGACCTGGCCGCCATCCGCACGCCGACCGTCGTCGTCGCCGACCGCGACGAGGCCGACCCGGGCCATCCGCTGGCGGTCGGGAAGGCGTATGCCGCGGCGATCCCGGGCGCCGAGCTCGTCGTCGAGGCCGAGGGGGAGAGCCCGATCGCCTGGCGGGGCGGCTCGCTGTCGAAGGTCATCGCCGACGTGGCGGCGCGGGCGGCCGCGTGACCGACGCGGTGTTCACGGTCGACGGCGGGCTCCACGTGCCCACCGAGCACGCCCGCGGCCCATGGGATCCCGGCCAGATGCACGGCGGTGGCCCCGCGGCGCTCATCGCCGGGGCACTGGAGGCCCTGCCCACGCCGGTGCCCATGCGGGTCGTGCGCCTGGCGTTCACGTTCGAAGGGCCCGTCCCGATGGAGCCGGTCGCGGTCCGCGCCGAGCTGACCCGCACCGGCCGGCGGCTCGCGTTCGCCGAGGCGGCCGTCAGCGTCGACGGCCGCGACGCCCTGCGCGCCCGGGCGACGCTGCTGCGCACCGCCGACGTCGCGCTCCCGCCGGCCGCAGAGGAGCCGGGGCCGCCCGGTCCCGAGGACGCCGAGCCCGCACGCTGGGCCGGCGTCGGCCAGGCCACCGGCTTCCACCTGAGCGCGATGGAGATCCGCTTCGCGCGCGGCGGCTGGGTCGAGCCCGGCCCCGCGGCGGCCTGGTTCCGGCTGCGCATGCCGCTCGTGGCGGGCGAGGCGCCCACGCCGCTGCAGCGCGCTGTCGCGGTCGCCGACTTCGGCAACGGGATCAGCAACACGCTGGACTTCGGCACGCACCTGTTCGTCAACACCGACCTCACGGTCCACCTCCAGCGCGAGCCCGTCGGCGAGTGGGTGTGCGTCGACGCCCGGACCGACCTCGACCCGGCCGGCATCGGCCAGGCCACCTCGGTGCTGCGCGACGTCCACGGGCGGATCGGTGCCGCCGCCCAGTCGCTGTTCGTCGCCGAACGCTGAAGGGCCGGACGCCGAGCGTCGCGAAGCGCCCGCCCGACGCGTTAGATTCGGGGCCTATGGCGACCCTGCTCGTGGTCGACGACGACGCGGCCTTCCGCGCCTTCGTGCGCGCGGCGCTGGAGGCCCCCGAGCTGCGGGTGGTCGAGGTCGTCGATGGCGCACAGGCCGTCGACGCGGCTCTGCGCGAGCGGCCCGACGTCATCTTGCTGGACTGGCGGATGCCCGGCCAGAGCGGGATCGCGACCTGCCGGCACATCCGCGCGCAGCCGGCCCTCGCGGGGGTCCGGATCGCGATGGTCACCGGCCTGGACGACGAGCGCGACCGGACGCTGGCCCGTCACGCCGGCGCCGACGCCTACGTCGTCAAGGACGGTGACCCGAGCGCGCTGCTGGCCCACGTCCGGCGGATGCTGGAGGGTGCGGACGTCGCGTCGCCGCAGGGCCGTGGCTGAGCCGGGATGCCGCTCCCCGACATCCCCGACCATGACCGGCTCGCCCGCCTGCGCCGGACCTACACGTCCGGCGGACTGGACGAGCCGGACCTCGCAGCGACCTGGACGGCGCAGCTGCTGCGCTGGCTCGACGACGCCGAAGCGGCCGGCGTGCTCGAGATCAACGCCATGGTCCTGGCCACCGCGTCGGGACCCGATCCGGCCCGTCCCCGCCCCCGCGCCCGGACGGTCCTGCTGAAGGGCCTCGACGAGCACGGGCTGGTGTTCTTCACGAACTACCGCTCGGCCAAGGCCCGCGACCTCGACGCCAACCCGCAGGCCAGCGTCGTCTTCCCCTGGGTCGAGCTGCAGCGCCAGGTCATCCTGGGCGGCACGGTGTCACGCCTGGACGGCGGCGCGTCGGACCGCTACTTCGCCACGCGCCCCTACGGCTCGCAGATCGGCGCGCTCGCCAGCCCGCAGTCGGAGGTCGTCGCGTCGCGCGCGGTGCTCGAGGAGGCCCGCGATGCGCTACGCGACCGCTACCCGGAGGGCGGCCCGGTGCCCCGCCCGGCGCACTGGGGCGGTTACCGGCTGGCCCCCGACGAGGTCGAGTTCTGGCAGGGCCGGCCGGACCGCCTCCACGACCGCCTCCGCTACCGCCGCGATCCGGCGCGCGGCTGGGTCACCGAACGGTTGGCGCCGTAGCGGGCTCAGCCCCCGGCCGGGTGCCAGAGCGCGCCGTCGCCGACCGGCTCGCGAACGACGCGCCCGTCGGCCGCGGCCTCGATGAGCGCGTGCTCGACGCCGACGTCGTCGGGCTCGGCCAGCGGCGGGGCGCAGCAGACGGCGACCGCCCGTGTCGTGGGCGCGACCGGCAGGGCCCGGACGACGTCGACCGGGTCGGCCGCCGGCCCGCGGCGCTCGAGCGACGGGTCGAGGTTGGCGAGGATCACGTCGTAGGCCTCGGCGGTCTGGAAGCCGCCGGCCTCCAGCCGCCGTCCGTCCCCGGTCTCGAAGATGAGCGACGGGGCCGTGTAGCGGACCGGCCCGTCGCTGGCCGCCGTCTTGCCCTGCGCCTCGGTCGGTCCGCCCGCCGCGGTGCGGGCCAGGGCCCGGTCGGCCTGGTAGGCCTCCTCGACGGCCGGGTCGTCGTGGGCGGCGGCGATGAGCGCGGCGGCGTCGACGTCGTCGCCGAGCCGTGCGAGCGCCGCGGCGAGGCCCGCGTCGTCGTCGAGCAGGGCCGTCGAGGTGAACTGGGCGAGCTGCAGCGCCCGGAAGACGGGGAGCTCCCGGTCGGGCTGTCGCACCCGGGCCGCGACGACGACCCGGCAGGCGAGCCCGGTCCCGGTGACGCGGGCGCGCGGCTGGCCGCCGAACGGCATCCCGTGGCGGCGGAAGCGCGCGTAGCCCTGGGCCATGCGGGCGGGCGTGTAGCCGTTGCGCTCGTAGCGAGTGCTGTCCTCGGCGAGGCCGATCATCACCATGCGCCAACGCAGCTGATCGCCGAACCGCCACCGCAGCAGGGCGTGTGCCGGGGAGGCCGAGTAGGCCCAGGGGCAGAGCGGGTCGCTGAAGTGCGTGACGGAGATGGTGGGCATGCCTTCACGGTAGCCCTCGGGCAGAGGGCGAGTCATAGGCAAGGAGTTGGTCGCCGTGCGGCGAAACAACCGCTCAGCAGACGCCCACCCGCAAGAGGAGGACACCTGATGGCACCTGAACGTCCGAGCGGTCTCAAGCAGCGCTCGTACCTCATCGGCAGCGACGAGATCTCCTGGCTGGAGACCGCGGCCGGCAAGACGAAGCTCACCCAGAGCGACCTCGTCCGGCTCGCGCTCACCCGCCTGCGCAAGGACCTCGGCGCCGCCCGCAGCGTCAAGGTCGAGGCGGTGCAGCAGCTGGCCAAGGGCACGAAGTGGGCTCCGGTCAAGCGCGGCGGCCCGCGCCGCAAGGCCGCCTAGTCCTCCACTGATCGGGGGAGGGTCGCGGCGCGACCGTCGCACGGGTGTCCGACAGATGCCCGGTCGACTGCGGCGCTGCGGCCCTCCGGCCGAGGACAGGGGCATATGGCCGCACCGTTCCCCTACGCGCCCGACGACGCCCACGACTACGGACGCATCATCCACGCGGTCCGGTCGGAGCTCGAAGCGGCCGGCAACCCCGCCTACGTCGTCGTCCTCATCGACGCTGCCGGGACGGCGCACCTCTCGCCGATGGTGTTCGCCACCGTGCATCCCGCCGCGGAGCTCGCACGCCGTCTGAAGGCGGAGGCGGCCGAGGGCACCGAGGCGTTCATCGTCAGCCGCCAGGCCGAGCGCCGGCGCGCCCAGCTGAGCGTGCTCGATCCGGCGACGCTGCGCAAGCGACACGAGCAGCTCGAGGTCATCGAGCCCACGTTCGCCGAGATCGACGGGCCGCTCTAACCGGCGGCGCCGCTGTCGCCCGCGACCGGGCGATACCAGGTGACGACCATCGGCTCCTCGTCGGTGAACCGCCAGCCGGGCTCGCCGAAGAGCAGCGCGAGCTCGTCGCGGCACGTGTCGTAGAAGGCGTGCTGGGCGGCGCGCCAGCTGTCCGCCGAGCCCTCCGCGGTCGCGGTGGCGTCCATGACGTCGGCGTCGATCTCGGTGAACGGGAGCACCGCGACCCGGACGACCTCCACGGTCGCGCGGCGCCGGCCCTCGTGGTCGAGGACCGGCAGGTGCTGGCCGATGCGCGGGATGCCGCCCTCGAGCTCCCATTCCCGGGCCAGGGTCACCGAGGCGGTCTTGCGACCGTCGATGAGCAGCTGGATGTTGCGCTCGCCCTGGCCGCCATCCTCGGGGTGGCCGAACTCGAGAAACGGCTCGCGAGCGGAGCGCCACGGCGCCAGTGGGATCTGCGCGGTGATGCGGGTTCCCTCGCCGGGCGGGCTGTCGAGCTCGAGCGTGCCGCCGAGCGCGCTGACGCGGTCGTGGAGTCCGCGCAGGCCGCTGCCGGAGCCCTCGTGCGCGCCGCCGCGCCCGTCGTCGGCGACGGTGATCCGGGCGGCGTCGGGTCGCTGGTGGACGCTGACGGTCAGCGTCGTCGCGCCCGCGTGCTTGACGGCGTTCGTCAGCGCCTCGGAGACGAGGTAGTAGGCGGTGAGCTCGACCGGCGCCGGCAGCCGGCGCTCGGGCAGGGCCTCGATCTCGACCGGCAGCGGCGCGCGGCCGGCGAGCGCCTCGAGCGCCGGGCCCAGGCCCTTCTCGGTCAGCCCGGCCGGGTGCAGGCCGCGGGCGAGCTCGCGCAGCTCGTCGGTGGCCAGGCGGGCCTCCGCGTGGGCGCGCTCCAGCAGGCCGGCCGGCCCCGCCGCGACGTCCTCGCCGAGCTGGCGGCGGGCGAGGCCGATGAGGTGCCCGAGGGCGACGATGCGCTGCTGGGCGCCGTCGTGCAGATCACGGCCGATCCGCTGGCGCTCGGCGTCGGCGGCATCCAGGACGCGGGCGCGGGCGGCCGCCACCTCGGCGTCACGGGCCCGCAGCGTCCGGCTGTGGCGGCGCCGCTCGACCTCCGCGGCCGCGCGCGCGGCGAAGATCCGCAGGACCGCGACCTCGTCGTCGTCGAGGCGCAGCGGCCGGCGCGCCATGACCGCGAGGTAGCCGACGGGACCGTCGCCGTCGGAGCCCGGCAGGGCCACCCCGACATAGGCGTCCAGCCCATAGCCGGAGACGTAGCGGTCGCCGGGGAAGCGCAGGCACGTTCCCTCGGCGAGCACGAGGACGCCGTCGCGATGCACGACCGAGCACGGCATCGTGTCGTCGAGGTCGAACTCGTAGCCGGCCGGGAGATCCGGGCCGCCGGTCCAGGAGGCCAGGACGCGCATCCGCGCGTCGGTGTCGACCCTGACCCCGCCCACCCGCTCGGCGACGAACGCGAGCTCGGCCTCGAACGTCTCGGCGAGCTGGCGCACGAGCGCGCGGAAGAACGGCTCGCCGACGACGTCGGCCGTGGCGGTGGCCAGGCGCCGCAGCAGATCGCGGCGCGGCAGCTGCGGCGACTGGGCGGCGGCGGTGTCCGATGGGAGCGCGGTCGACACGGCCCGCACCATGGTACCGGCGCCCCGTCCGCCTGCGGACGGGGCGCCGGCCCCGCTCAGCGGGTGTTGAGCGCGACGCCGCGCGGCAGCGTGTACGTCGGGTAGTTGCGCGGGTTGCTCGGCTTCTCGCGGACGCTCGTGACCATGCGATACACCGCGGCCGACTGGCCCTTGGGCGCCTTCACGGTGACCCGGAACGTCCCGTCGGCGTTCGGCTTGAAGCGCTTGACGAGCACGACCTTGTGGCAGGAGGCGCGGCGCACGAGGCGGATCGTCGAGATCGGCGTCGTGAGCGGGCCGGTGACGCGGCCGGCGATCGTCACCTTGCCGGCGCGCGAGCGCAGGCTCGAGACGACCATGCGGCGCTGGAGCTTCAGCGGCAGCGACCGCTCGCGACCGATCTCGGCGCGGTAGCGGACCTCGTTGGCGAGCTCGTTGGTCGCCAGCAGCGCGGTGGGCGGCATCGGCGCGGTCGTCTGGAACGAGCCGTCGCGGCGTACCTTGGCGTGGGCGACGACGCGGCCGGTGGCGCGCAGCCGGATGGCGACGCGCCGCCCGACGTAGCTGCGGTTGGCGGCCCCGAGCAGCTTCACGCGGTCGCCGCGCCGCAGCACGTCGACGAGCACGAGCTTGCGGTCGGTGCACCGGAGCATCTCGGCCGCGACGCCCTGGGCGGCCACCGGTGCGGCCTTCGGCGCCGGCGGCTCGGGGCGCGGCTCCTGGACGACCGGGGGCGGCTCGGGCGCCGGGGCCGGCGGCGGGGGCGGGGGCGCCGGCAGGGCGCAGGCCTCGTCGGCCGCCGTGACCTTCGCCTCGCCGACGACCGCGTCGAGCAGGGTCTGGCCGGCGAGGCCGATCCGGGCGCGCAGGGCGCGCTGGGTCAGGGCGCCCGCCTCGCGGACCTGCTCACCGGCCGCCAGCGTGACCTGGGCGACCGAGGCGGGCAGCTCGATCGGCGGCAGCGCCGCGAGGATCGGGGCGAGCGCCGCCTGGACGGGTGCCAGCAGCGAGCCCAGCGGCGTGAGGATCGTGACCTTCGTGAGGTCGAGCCGGGCGAGGCTGATGTTCTGGCTGTCGATGAGGGTGACCGCCTGGCTGAGGACCCCGTCGACGCCCAGGTCGCGGCCCAGGAGCTTGAGGCCGGTGATCGTGCTGGTGCCGCTGAGCTGCGCGGCGCCGTCGACGCAGCCGGCGGTCGCCGTCGCGGTCAGCACGTCGGCGGAGAGGACCGCGGAGCCCGGGACCGGCACGAGGGCGCGGACCGCCTCACGGACGTCGAGCTCGATGCCGTTCGGGGCGAGCACCGCCAGCAGCGGGGCCAGCAGCGGGTCGAGCTGCTTGAGCAGCTGGTCGAGCCCGACCGTCACCGGCTCCAGCGCGTCGATGGCCTGCTCGGTGGGCAGCTGGGCGACCAGGTCGGGCACGGGCAGGACCGCGAGGCGGGCCAGGCCGCCGGTCGCGCTGCCCGCGGCCTCGGTGTTCGCGACGAGCGCCTGGGCGTCCAGCAGCGGCGGCAGCGTCGCCGACGGGGTTGCCTGGGTCGTGGCGCAGGCGCCGTCGCGGCCGGCGACGACCGGCTCGACCGCCTGGCCGGCGATCGTGGCCCGCAGCGCGCTCGCCTCGCAGGTCGCGGCGGGGGAGGCCGCCTGGGCGCCGCCCGCGCCGGCGCCGAAGAGCACGAGGGCGACCGTCCCCACGGCCGTCCGTTGCCATGTCTGCATCTGCTTCCCCACTCCTTGTCGTGCTGGACGTCGTGGGAGTCCCAACGCGCGCGCGGGCGCAAACCGGGCATCGAACATCCGTCCACCCGGCGGGTGTCCTGCTCATGCGAGGCGCACTCCGCCGGCCGGCGGAGTGCGTCACGCTTGCGTGATGCGCGACGTCCCGATCCGCGGCGAGCTCATCCGCCTCGGCCAGCTGCTGAAGCTCGCCGACGTCGTCGACGCCGGCGGCGAGGCCAAGCTCCTGCTCGCGGAGGGCGCGGTGACGGTCAACGGCGTGCCCGAGGACCGCCGGGGCCGTCAGCTGCACCCCGGCGACGTCGTCGTCGTCGGCGGCGAGCAGCTGCGGGTCGTCGCCGGCTAATCCGCGCGCGAGGCGAGCGCCGCGTCGCGGCGTGGCAGGTCGAAGGCGTCGGCCAGCAGCTCGTAGGAGCGCCGGCGGGCCGCGTGGTCGTGGGTGATCGTCACGACGACGACCTCGGCCGCGCCGTAGGCGTCGGCGAGCTCCTCGACCTGCGCGCGGACCTTGTCGGGCGCGCCGACGATCGCCCGGCGGCTGCCGCCGGGCGCCGGCAGGGTGGGGTCGCGCTCGGCGGCGAGGAAGCGCGCCGCGGTCTCCGGCGCCGGCACCGGGATGAGCCGTCCGCGCCGCAGCATCGCGAACGCCATGCGGTGCGAGCCGGCCAGGAACTGCGCCTCGTCCTCGCTGTCGGCGCACAGGACCCAGGCGGCGACGATCGTCTCCGGCGCGCCGAGCCGCATCGACGGCTGAAAGCGCGCCCGGTAGTCGGCGGTGATCGCCGCCCCGCCCGGGTTGATGAAGTCGGCGAACGCGTAGGGCAGGCCGAGCTCGCCCGCCCAGATCGCGCTCTGCGGCGAAGAGCCCAGCAGCCAGGGGGCCGGACGGTGGGGGAGACCGGGCAGCCGGCTGAGGTGCGCGAGCCGGTGGCCGTCGGGGAAGCTGCCGTCGAGATAGGCCAGCAGCTCGGCGAGCTGGTCGGGGAAGTCGTCGGGCATCGCGGCCCGCCGGTCGCGCTGCAGCGCGAACGTCGTCAGCGGGTCGGTGCCGGCCGCGCGGCCGATGCCGAGGTCGATGCGGTCACCGAACAGGCCGGCCAGGACGCTGAAGCTCTCGGCGACCTTCAGCGGGCTGTAGTGGGGCAGCATGACGCCGCCACTGCCGACCCGCAGGCCGCTCGTCGCCGCCGCGATCGGTCCGACGAGCACCTCGGGGCTCGGGCCGGCGAGCATCGCTCCGCCGTGGTGCTCGGCGACCCAGTAGCGGTGATAGCCCAGCGCGTCGACGGTCCGGGCGAGGTCGAGCGTGTTGTGCAGGGCGTCGGCGCCGGTGGCGCCTTCGGCGATCGGGGACTGGTCGAGGACGCTCAGGCGAAGCACGCGTCTGAGGCTAGCCCCCGGTACCCTCGGGCGCCGTTCGCATCTCGCCGGCGCCCGGACGGCGCCGGCTCGGTCCTGGAGCTCCGCCCATGCTGTCCCGCACGCTGCTCGCCGCCGCCCTGGCGACCCTGACCCTCGTCGTCGCCGCCTGCGGTGGCGACGACGACACGACGTCGAAGACGACGGCCGCCGCGAAGAGCGCCGGCGCCTGCACGAAGGCCGACCTGGCCCTGCAGACCCCCGGCCGGCTGACCGTCGCCACCGACAAGCCCGCCTACCCGCCGTACTTCGTCGACGGCAAGCCCGAGAACGGCAAGGGCTTCGAGTCGGCCGTCGCCTACGCGATCGCCAAGGAGCTCGGCTTCTCGCGCGCCGAGGTCAGGTGGGTCACCGTGCCGTTCAACGCCTCCTACGCCCCCGGCCCCAAGACGTTCGACTTCGACGTCAACCAGATCTCGATCACGCCCGCCCGGGCCAAGCGCGCCGACTTCTCGTCGCCGTACTACACGGCGCCGCAGGCGATCGTCGCCCTGGACGAGTCGCCCGCCGCGAGCGCCAAGAGCCTCGCCGAGCTGCAAGAGGCCAAGCTCGGCGTCCAGGTCGGCACGACCTCGCTGGACGCCGCCACCCAGGTCATCAAGCCCACGCGCACGCCGCAGGTGTTCAACGACTCCAACGACACGGTCAACGCGCTGAAGCTCGGGCGCGTCGACGCGGTCGTCGTCGACCTGCCGACCGCCTTCTACCTCACGGCCGCCCAGGTCGAGGGCTCACGGATCGTCGGCCAGTTCGCCGCTCCCGGCGGCGACAGCTGGGGCGCGCTGCTGCAGAAGGGCTCCAAGCTCACTCCGTGCGTGAACCAGGCGGTCAAGCGCCTGCGCGACGCCGGGACGCTGAAGGCCCTCGAGGCGAAGTGGATGGGCGAGGCCGCCGGCGCGCCCAGCCTCCGCTAGGTGGGCCCGCAGGGCGACCGCCGCGCCGTCCGTGCCGCCGCCCGCCGGCGGCGCGCGCGGCGCGGCGCCGCGATCGCCGCCCTGTCGACGGTCGTCGTCTTCGGCGGGCTGGCGCTGCTCGTGACGAGCTCCAGCGGCTGGCCGGCGGTCCGCGAGACGTTCTTCTCGTCCGCCGCGTTCAGCAGCTCGTTCGGCGATGTCGCCAAGGGGTTCTGGCTCGACGTCAAGCTCTTCTGCGTCGTCGAGGTCGCGGTGCTGCTCGTCGGCCTGCTCGTGGCGGTCGTGCGCACGACCCGCAGCCCGGCGCTCTTCCCGTTCCGGGCGGTGGCGATCGCCTACACCGACCTGTTCCGCGGCGTCCCGGTCATCATCCTCGTCTACCTCATCGGGTTCGGCGTGCTGGCGCTCGAGCTCGAGGGCCTGCCGACGAGCCCCTACGTGCTGGGCGGCGCGGCGTTGACGCTCGCCTACGGCGCCTACGTGGCCGAGGTGTTCCGGGCCGGCATCCTGTCGGTGCACCCGAGCCAGGGCGCAGCCGCGCTCGCCCTCGGCCTCACCCGCGGCCAGGCGTTGCGCCACGTCATCCTGCCCCAGGCGGTGCGGCGGGTCGTGCCGCCGTTGGTCAACGACTTCATCGCCCTGCAGAAGGACGTCGCGCTCATCTCGTTCCTCGGGCCGGCCGAGGCGTTCCGCATCGCCCAGATCGCCGCCGCCCAGACGTTCAACTACACGCCGCTCATGGCGGCCATGCTGCTCTACCTCTGCGTGACGCTGCCGATGGTGCGGCTGCTGGACCGCCTGCTGGACCGTGACCGGCGCAGCCGCGGAGGCGGGGAGGTCGTCGTCCTGTGACGCCGGTGCTCGAGGTGCGCGGGGTCACGAAGGCCTACGGCGACCGGCAGGTCCTGGCCGGGATCGACCTCGCCGTGCCCGAGGGGCACGCGATCGCGCTCATCGGCGCGTCGGGCTCGGGCAAGTCGACGCTGCTGCGCTGCATCGACCTGCTGGAGGACATCGACGACGGCGACGTGCTGCTCGACGGCGCGGTCATCACCGACCCGTCGGTGGATGCCACGCAGGTCCGCCGCCGGCTCGGCCTCGTCTTTCAGGCCTACAACCTGTTTCCGCACATGAGCGTGCTCGACAACGTGACGCTCGCCCCGCGGCGGGTCCACCGGGCGCAGCGGGCGGCCGCCGAGCAGCGGGCGCGCGAGCTGCTGGAGCGCTTCGGCCTGGACGGCCGCGAGAACGACTACCCCGATCGCCTGTCGGGCGGCCAGCAGCAGCGCGTGGCCATCGCCCGCGCGCTGGCGACCGAGCCGCGCGCCCTGCTGCTCGACGAGATCACCTCGGCGCTCGACCCCGAGCTCGTCGGCGAGGTCCTGCGGCTCGTCGCCGACCTCAAGCGCGACGGGCTGACGATGATCCTCGCCACGCACGAGATGGGCTTCGCCCGCGAGGTCGCCGACGAGGTCTGCTTCCTGCACGACGGCGCGATCGTCGAGCGCGGCGCGCCGGAGGCCGTCCTCGGCGCCCCGAAGCATCCGGAGACGCAGCGCTTCCTGCGCCGTCTGCTGGAATCCGGTCGCCTGTGACCGACCCGCACGACGACCTCGTCCCGTTCCCCGGCGTCGGACGGAGCTTCTCCGCCACGCTCATGCCGCGCCTGGCCGACGCCGCGCCCAGCGGGCGGATCCGCCTCGACGCGCTCGCGCGCTGGGTGCAGGACATCGCCCACGACGACGTCTGGGACGCCGGGCTCTACGGCCGCTCGCTGTGGGTCGTGCGCCGGGCGCGGCTGCGCGTGGACGCGTTCCCGCGCTTCGCCGAGTCGGCGACGGTCACGACGTTCTCCAGCGGCCTGGGGCCGCTGGTGGCCGAGCGGCGCACATCGATCACCACGCCGGGCGGGGGCAGGGTGGAGGCGGCGGCGCTCTGGGTCCACCTCGACCTGCGCGGCCGCCCGGCCCCGCTCGACGACGACGAGCGCGCGGTCTACGGGCCGTCGGCCGAGCAGCGCGCGGTCAAGGCCCGCCTGCGCCACCCGGCGCAGCCGCCGGAGGGGGCGACGAGCTGGCCCTGGACGTTCCGCGCCGCCGAGCTCGACCTCGCCGACCACATCAACAACGCCGCCTACTGGACGGTGCTCGAGGAGGAGCTCGCCCGCGACGGCGACCTGCACGCGCTCGACGCGGAGGTCGAGTTCCGCACCCCGGCCCAGCCCGGCGAGCACACCGTCCTGGCGTCGGGCGGCCGCCGTTGGCTGCAGAGCGCCGACGGCACGGTCCATGCGACCTACGCGCTCAGCGACGCGGCCGGGGGCTGACCGGCCTCAGAGATCGACGACCTCGAGGTCCGGCCGCCGCTCGCGCAGCGCCTCGGTAAGCATCCGGCGATGGCAGGTCGCCGGGTCGGCCTCCAGGCAGAGCAGCGCCGTCGGCGGTGCGGCGTCGAGGGCGGCCGCCAGCGTGTCGAGCTCGTCACCCGCGTCGGCCTCCACGCGCCGGCGGAACGCCGGCGCGGCCTCGGCCACCCGCCCGGCCTTGTACAGCGCCCGCAGGTCCGGCGGCGTGCCCAGTGAGCGGCGGTGCTCATAGGCGATGCCGTGGGCGCCGAGCAGCTCGCCCAGGCGCGTCTTGGACATCCCCGGCCGGCGCGACTGGGGGCGGAAGCGCACGTCGATGAGGCGCCGCACCCTCGCGGCCTGCAGCTCGGCCAGCAGCTGCTCGGGCAGCAGCCGCTCGTAGCCGATCGTGTAGATCCGCGTCACCGCGTCAGCGTAACCTGCATCGGTCCCCGGGCCTCGGGGAAGGGCACACTCAGAGATCCGATCGCGGAGGAGGACCGATGCGCCAGCTCACGAGCCTCGACGCCCAGTTCCTGGCCGTCGAGAACAACCGCAACTTCGGGCACGTCGGCAGCCTCTGCGTCTGCGACCCGTCGACCGCGCCGGGCGGCGACTGGGGGCTGGCCGACGTCTCCCGGATGGTCGAGAGCCGGCTGCACCTGCTGCCGCCGTTTCGCTGGAAGCTCGCGGGCGTGCCGTTCGGCCTCGACCTGCCCTACTGGGTCGAGGACCCGCACTTCGACATCGACTTCCACGTGCGCGAGTCGGCGATCCCGCCGCCGGGCGGCGAGCACCAGCTCGCCGAGACCGTGGCGCGGATCTTCGCCCGGCCGCTGGACCGGGCCCGGCCGCTGTGGGAGCTCTACCTCATCCACGGCCTGCCGGACGGCCGGGTCGCGCTGCTGACGAAGGTCCACCACGCGGTCGTCGACGGCGTCTCGGGCAGCGAGATCCTCAGCGTCCTGCTGGACCCGACCCCGGAGGGGCGCGAGATCCCGCCCGCCCCGGACGCCGATAGGCGCCGGCCGCGGCCCGGGCACCGCCCCAGCGAGCTCGAGATGCTCGGCCGCGGGATCGCGGGGGCGCCACGCCAGGTCGCGCGGGCGCTGCGCGCGCTGCCGACGACGCTGCCCGCGCTCACCGAGGTCCCGGGTGCGAACGCCTTCCCGATCGTGCCGCAGCTGTCACGCGGCATGACGCGGCTGCGCGAGCTCGCCGGCGCGCCGCGCCACGACGGCATCCTGGAGGTGACGAGCGCCCGCGCGCCGCGCACGCCGTTCAACGGCCCGATCTCGCCGCATCGGCGCTTCAGCTTCGGCACGCTGTCGCTCGACGCGATCAAGGCCATCAAGAACGAGATGGGGATCACGGTCAACGACGTCGTCGTGGCGATCTCCGCCGGCGCGGTCCGCCGCTGGCTGCTCGAGCACGACGCGCTGCCGCGCACGCCGCTGCTGGCGATGATCCCCGTGTCCGTGCGCACCGACGCCGAGCGCGGATCGTTCGGCAACCGGATCGGGGCGATGATCGTGCCGATCCCGACCGACGTCGCCGACCCGCGCCGCCGCGCGCAGCGGGCCCACGAGCTGCTGCGCTCGGCCAAGGAGCTGCACGCCGCGCTGCCCGCCTCGCTGCTGACCGACGCCACCCGGTTCATCCCGTCGGCGGTCGGCGCGCTGGCCGCCCGCACGACCCTGGAGCTGCTCGGCCGCACACGGCCGCCGCTGAACCTCGTCGTCTCCAACGTGCCCGGGCCGCGCGAGCCGCTCTACGTGGCCGGCGCGCTCGTCGAGTCGCTGTACCCGGTGTCGGTCATCGTCGACGGGGTGGGGCTGAACATGACGGTCATGAGCTATCGCGACCGGGTCGACCTCGGGGTGGTCGCCGACCGCGAGCAGATCGAGGACGCCTGGCCGCTCGTCGCGGCCGCCCGCGAGAGCTTCGAGGAGCTCGAGGCCGCCGTCCTGCCCTCGCCGCGCTTCACGGGCCGCCGGACCGCTGCACGTCCGTCGGCGCCGTCGACCGACGCCGCCCCGGCCCGGAGCTGAGCGCGCTCCGATGACGCTCACCTCGCTGGCCGACCTGCCCGCCCCGCCCCGACCGGCCGACCCGGTCGCCGACGCGCTGCTGCAGCGGCTCGACGGCGCCCACGGCGAGGTCCGTGGGCTCGTGCGCGCCTGGCTGTCGCTGCCCGGCAGCGCGCCGCGCCGCTTCGGCGACACCGAGAGCCACCGCGCGCAGGTGGCGGCGTGGCTGGCCGAGATGGCTGCCTCGGGCGCGACGTCGCTCGGCTTCCCGGAGGCCTACGGCGGGCGCGGCGAGGTCGGCGCGGCGGTCGCCGCGTTCGAGACGCTCGCCCACGGCGACCTGTCGCTGCTCGTCAAGGCCGGCGTGCAGTTCGGCCTCTTCGGCGGCGCCGTGCTGCACCTTGGCACCGAGCACCACCACGAGCGCTACCTCGGCGCCATCGCGCGCGGCGAGCTGCTCGGCGGTTTCGCGATGACCGAGAGCGGCCACGGCTCCAACGTCCAGGCGCTCGAGACGACCGCTACGTACGAGCCGGAGACTGACACGATCGTCGTCCACACGCCCCACGACGCCGCGCGCAAGGACTACATCGGCAACGCGGCGCGCGACGGGCGGATGGCGGCGGTCTTCGCCCAGCTCGTCGTCGGGGGCGAGGAGCGCGGGGTGCACGCGCTGCTCGTGCGGCTGCGCGGCGACGACGGGCGCCCGTGCGACGGCGTGCGGATCGAGGACTGCGGCGAGAAGCTCGGCCTCAACGGCGTCGACAACGGGCGCATCTGGTTCGACCATGTCCGCGTGGGGCGCGACGCGCTGCTGGACCGCTACGCGCAGATCCGCGACGACGGCACGTACTTCAGCCCGATCGAGAGCCCGGCGCGGCGGTTCTTCACGATGCTCGGCACGCTCATCCAGGGCCGGGTCAGCATCTGCGGCGCGTCGATCGGGGCGACGAAGGTCGCGCTGACGATCGCCGTGCGCCACGGGCTGACCCGGCGCCAGTTCGGCCCGCCCGGCGCCGACGAGGAAGCGGTCCTGCTCGACTACCGCACCCACCAGCGCCGGCTGCTGCCCGCCCTGGCGACCACGTACGCGCTGCAGTTCGCCCAGCACGAGCTCGTCGCGCGCGTGCACCGGATCTTCACCGCCACCGGCGACGTCGACCGCGAACGGCGTGAGCTGGAGACGATGGCCGCCGGCCTGAAGGCGGTCGCCACCTGGCACGCGACGGCGACGATCCAGGAGTGCCGCGAGTGCTGCGGCGGCCTCGGCTATCTGGCCGGCTGGCGCTTCGCCGACCTCAAGGCCGACACCGACGTCTTCACGACGTTCGAGGGCGACAACACGGTCCTGCTGCAGCTCGCGGCCAAGAACCTGCTGACCGACTTCCGCGACCAGCTCGGCGAGCTCGACCCGCTGGGGACCGCCGCGTTCTTCGCCGGCCAGGCGATGCAGCTGGCCGGTGAGCGCACGGCGATCCGCGAGCTGCTCGGGCGCCTGGCCGACGACCTGCTGCCCGGCCGCGACGACGACGCCGACCTGCGCGAGCGCGAGACCCAGCTCGAGCTCATGCGCTGGCGCGAGCGACACGTCAAGGCCGGGGCCGCGCGCCGGCTGAAGGGCGGCCTGGACGCCGGGCGCGACCCGTTCGCCGTGCTCGTCGACTGCCAGGACCACGTCGTCGCCGTCGCCCGCGCCTACGTCGACCGGGTCGTCCTGGAGGCGTTCGCCGAGGCGGTGGCCCGCACCCCGGCCGGACCGGACCGCGACCTGCTCGATCGGCTCTGCGACCTGCACGCCCTGAGCCGGATCGAGGCCGAGCGCGCCTGGTTCCAGGAGCACGGGCGGCTCTCCTCGACGCGTTCGAAGTCGGTCATCCGCGCCGTCAACACGCTGTGCGCCGAGCTACGCCCCGACGCGGGGCGGCTCGTCGACGCCTTCGCCGTTCCCGCCGGCTGCCTCGGCGACGCGGCCGGCACCGGTGCCGCCGGGCCGACCTCGTAGTCTCGCCCCCGATGCCCGCCGCTCTCGACGCCCTCCGCGCCCGCCTCGCCGAGCTCGCCGACCTGGACGCGCTCGGCAACCTCGCCGGGTGGGACCAGCGCACGATCATGCCCGCCGACGGGGCGACCTCGCGGGCCCAGCAGCTCTCGACGCTCGCGCGGCTGGCGCACGAGCGCGCCTCCGCCGACGAGGTCGGCGGCTGGCTCGACGCGCTCGAGGCCCAGGCCGATGGCCTGGGCGAGCTCGACGCCGACCTCGTACGCCTCGCCCGGCGTGACCACAACCGCCGGCGCCGTGTGCCCGGCGAGCTGGCCGCCGAGCTCGCCGAGGCGGCGGCGTCCGGCCAGGACATCTGGGAGGCGGCCCGCGAGGACGGCGACTTCGACGCGTTCGCACCCGCCCTGGAGCGCAACGTCGAGCTCGCGCGCGCCTACGCCGCCTGCTTCGACGACGCCGACGGTCCCTACGACGCGCTGCTGGCCGACTATGACTTCGGGCTGACCGCCGTGCGCATCGCGGAGATCTTCGCGCCGCTGGCCAACACGTTGCCCGCCCTCGTCGCCGAAGGCGCCCGCCGGCCGGCGGCGGGCCTGCCCGCGGTGCCGCTCGACGTCCAGCGGGCCGCCGTCCCGGCGGTGCTCGAGCGCGTCGGGGTCACCGAGCAGGGGTGGCGGCTGGACGTCTCGGCGCACCCGTTCACCTGCTGGGTCGGGCCGCGCGACACGCGCCTGACGACCCGCTACGTCGACGAGGACCTCCAGTCGCTGCTCGCCGCGCTGCACGAGTTCGGCCACGGTCTGTACGAGCGCCAGATCGCAGACGAGCTGGCCCGCACGAACCTCGGCGAGGGCACGTCGATGTCGGCCCACGAGTCCCAGAGCAAGCTCTGGGAGGACCACGTCGGCCGCCACCCGGCGTTCGCGACGGTCATCGCGGACGCCCTGGGGGCCTCAGGCCTGGAGGTCGACGCCGCGGCGGTCCACGGAGCGCTCACCGAGGTGCGCCCCTCGCCGATCCGGGTCACCGCCGACCCCGTGAGTTACCCGCTGCACATCGTCCTGCGCTTCGAGCTCGAGCGTGCGCTCATCGAGGGCACGCTCGCGGTCGCCGATCTGCCCGCGGCATTTCACGACGGGATGCGCCGGCTGCTGGGCGTCGAGCCGCCGAGCGTCGCCGACGGCGTCCTGCAGGACGTGCACTGGTCCGGCGGCGCCTTCGGCTACTTCCCGAGCTACGCGCTGGGCTGCCTCATCGCCGCCCAGCTGTGGGAGGCGCTCGAGGCCGACCTCGGCGCCCAGGACGACGCGCTGCGGGCCGGCGACGTCGAGCCGCTGCGGGCGTGGCTGGCCGACCGCGTCCACCGCCACGGGCGCCGGCTGGACACCGAGCCGCTCGTGCGGGCGGCGACCGGCCGTCAGCTCGACAGCGCCGCGTTCCTGCGTCACGCGGCCTCGCTCGTCGGCTGATCAGACGGCGTCGGGCGCCACGGGCCGTCCCAGGTGGCGCCGGTGGACGACCCAGGCGACCAGGCCCGCGGGGATCATGAGCCAGTAGGAGGCCAGCCGGTAGGCGAGCGTCGCGATCGCCGCCTCGCCCGCCGTCAGGCCGGCGAGCGTCAGCGTCGCGGTCAGGGCGGCCTCGACGACGCCGATGCCGCCGGGCGTGACCGGGATCTGGCCGAGCAGCTGCGCGCCGACATAGGCGAGCAGGACGAGCCACAGGCTGGCACCGGATTCGAGCGCCACGACGGCGGCCACGAGCGTCAGGAGGTCCAGCAGCCACCGGCCGATCGAGGCGCCCGCCGCCGACGGCAGCCGCGAGCCGAGCCGGGCGAGCACCTCGTTGCGGTGGGCGAGCAGGCGGTCGGGCAGGTCGTCGGCCGGATGGGCGCGGCCGGGCAAGCGGTGGCCGATGGTCACGGCGGTCCGGCCCACCCAGCGCAGGATGCTCTCGCTGCGGGCCAGGACGAACCCGACGACCATCATGAGCGCGAACAGGCCGAGCCCCAGGGCCGCCGTCTCCAGCAGCGTTCCGGGCACGCCGAGCCCGAAGATGACCGCCGGCAGCGCCAGCAGCGGCAGGAGGCACAGGCCGGCGACCTGCAGGGCGGTTGCGACCGCCAGCCCGGTCGCGATCGCCGTGCGCGGGATGCCGGCGCCGGCGAGCATCCCGAACTGCGCCGCGGCGGCGGTCGCCGCCCCGCCCGGGATGACGCGGCCCAGCGCACCGCCGGCCAGCTGGGAGGTGGCGATCGTCCGGTGGTCGTGGGTGCCGATCGCCAGCGCCTGCAGATGCCACAGGCAGGCCAGCGAGCCGACCTGCGCGGCGAGCATCGCCAGCAGCCACCACCAGTGCAGGTCGCGCACCCGCGGCCAGGCGCCGAGCACCGACACGACCGCGGGCGCCACCCCGTAGAGGACGAGCGCCGTCAGCGCCAGCACCGCGGCGCGGCGCAGCAGCAGCTTCATCGCGGGTCAGACCGCCAGGGCCTCGGACGACCAGCCCAGCGCCCCCGGCCGCCGCGGGACGAGCAGGCAGCTGAAGGCGCCGCAGTCCAAGCGGACCGCGCCCACATGCGGCAGGTCGCGTGCCGGCTTGGTGTGATGGGGGCGCAGCGGGTGCACGCCGAGCAGCGCATGGCCGCGCCGTGAGGCGGCCGCGCACAGCGCGCTCTCGGCCTGCTGGCGGCTCAGGCGCCAGCCGGCGGCGACCATCGCGGCGCCCTGCCACAACTCCCAGCGCCAGCGTCGCAGCCCCATCCGGCTCACCGGAAGGGGGTGCAGCGCGTACGCGAACTCCGCGACGTGCCCCTCGGGGCCATCCTCGGAAGACCACACGCCGTCCAAGCTATCGCGCCGGAGGCCGATAAGGGGAGGGATGGCCGATCGTCGCTGGCTCCCGCCTGTTCTCGTGGCCGTCGTCGTGGTCCTCGGGCTCGCCCTGGGTGCCGGCCGCCGGGCCGACGGCGTGCCGTCGTCCGGCATCTCCGCCGAGGGGGCGATGGCGCTCACGACCCAGCAGCGGACCGAGAGCCTGACGTTCGCGCCCGACGTCGCCGAGGTCGACCGCCAGGTCGTGCTCGGCGCGATCGCCCGGGCGCGCCCGGAGGCGCGCCGGCTCATCGACCTCATCGACGGGGTCGTCGTCGTCGACGTCGTGCTCACGCCGCAGGGGGCGGCCGGGGTGACCCACTACAACGGCCGCCCGCCGCTGCACGTCGACCTCAACCTCGGGCTCGTCGCCCGCTCGCTCGGCCAGCTCGGCACCGACCGGCTCGTCCTGCACGAGCTCGGCCACGTCGTGGACTTCGTCCTCACGCCGCCCGCGCTCGACGCGCAGCTCGATGCCGCGATCCCGGCGGGCTTCGGGTGCGAGGGCGGCCTGGCGGGCGGGTGCGCGCAGCGGCGTGAGCGGTTCGCCGAGACGTTCGCCAAGTGGGCGATGCGCGGCGCCGGGCTCGACCTCAGCATCGGCTACAAGGTGCCGCCGCCCCCGTCCCTGGACGACTGGGGCAGGCCGCTGGCCGAGCTCGACCGCTGAGCCGCCTGCGGGCGCGGGAGGACGAGCTGCGTCGCGCTGGCACGGCCGCGCAGCTGCTCGCGCGGGCCCAGGACCCAGTGCTCGCGCTCGTCGTCGCCGGCCCGGTCGAGCACGGCCGCCGAGGCGAGGATGCGCCCCTCGTGCTGCTTGGCGAGCTCGGTGAGGCGCGACGCCTCGTTGACCGGGTCGCCGATGACCGTGTACTCGAACCGCTCGGCGGCCCCGATGTTGCCGGCCACGGCCGTGCCGCAGGAGACCCCGATCCCGACGTCGCAGTTCGGCACGCGCTCCCGCAGCTCGGCGAGCATGGCCCGCGCGGCGCGCAGGGCGGCGGTCGCCGGGTCGGGATGGTCCAGCGGGGCGCCGAAGACGCACAGGGCCGCATCGCCGACGAACTTGTTCACCGTGCCGTCCTCGTCGGCGACCGCGGCGACGACGACGTCGAAGAAGCGGTTGAGCAGCTCGACGACCTCGGTCGGAGGCCGATCGTGGGCGAGCTCGGTCGAGCCGACGAGGTCGATGAACAGGGCGGTGACCTGGCGCTCCTCGCCGCCGAGGACGATGCCCCGCTCGAGCGCCTGCAGGGCCACCTCCTCGCCGACCTGGCGGCCGAAGAGGTCGCGCAGCCGCTCGCGC
Source organism: Solirubrobacterales bacterium (assembly GCA_040255945.1). Taxonomy (GTDB): domain Bacteria; phylum Actinomycetota; class Thermoleophilia; order Solirubrobacterales; family Solirubrobacteraceae; genus Baekduia. The sequence continues at coordinate 26,132 of JBDZVZ010000003.1, forward strand.
TCGGCGAGACCCTCCACCATCTGGTTGAAGCCCGCCTGCACGAGGCCCAGCTCGCTGCCGTCGTCGACGGTGACGCGCACGTCGGTGTCGCCGGCGCGGACGCGTGACAGGGCGTGGCGCAGCGCCCCGAGCGGGCCCGACAGCGAACGGGAGGTCAGCCCCATGATGAGCCCGCCCACGATGAGCGCGACGCTGCCGAGGAAGACCGCGATGGCGGCCATCCGGTCCCCGGACGCGTCGACCTGCCCGGCGAGCTTGCCTCCGGCGGCGATGACGAGGCCGAGGACCGGGACCCCGGTGCCCAGCGCCCAGGTCAGCAGGATGCGGGTCGTGATGCCCGGCAGCGGGGGCCGGTCGGGCACCTCGTGGGCCAGCGCGCGGGCTGCGACCGGTCGCAGCAGGTGCTGGGCCAGCAGATAGGCGAACGCGCAGGTCCCGCAGGCGCCGAGGAAGGCCGCGATCGCCACGATCCGTGCGAGGTCGTCGGAGTAGTGGATGTTGAAGAGCGTGAACCCGGCGCCGCCGACGAACCACAGGACGATGTGGACGACGAGCTCGCGCGCGGGCACGAGCAGGACCTCGCGCTGGCGGGCGGCGTCGGCCGGCTCGTCGGAGCGCAGCCACATCCGCGTGGGCCGCAGGATCCGCAGGACCCAGATGGCGCCGACCGGGACCGCGACGCAGAGGTAGCCGACGAAGAGCAGGAGGTTCGTCCGCGTGACGCCGGCCGGGTCGTCGACGTGGGGCAGCGGCAGGATGAACTGGATGAAGACGAAGATGATCGCCGCGCCGATGACGTTCGCGCCGGCCATTCCGACCGCGTAGGGCAGCCAGAGGCGTCGTTCGAGGTCGGACTGGCCGCGCTGCACGCCCGGAACGGTACTTGCCGTGGGCGGCGGACCCGCGGGCGTGGCGCGGCGCGACGCGGCGCCTACGACGCGCCCGCGTAGGGCAGGCCGGCCGCGAAGGCCGCCAGGTCGTCGGTGCCGACCGTGCGCGAGGCCAGCACGCAGGTGCGGCCCTTGCGGCGCCAGGTGACGATCGAGGTGTCGTCGCGGCGCAGCAGGGTGAGCTCCAGGCGGCCGACCGTCGCGCGCCGCCCGTCGCCGGGAACCGCCAGCGCGGGCGCGTCGACGATCGCGTACCCGGCGTTCCCGGCGGGGCCGCGGTAGGTGACCATGCGCGCGCCGCGGCCGGCGACGGTCGCGGTGCGCATCCCGGTCGGCTGCCAGCGGTGCACGCGGCTCGGGAACCCGACGGGCCCGACGCGGACCGTGAGGTGGATCGGGTCGGCGGGGTCGACGCCCGGGGCCGGGTGCCGGGCGGGGGAGAGAGCGAGCGCGACCGCTTCAGCCAGCCGGCCGTCGGGACGGTCGGGCGTCTCGGCGGTCCCGGCGACGATGAGGACGGCGGCGATCGCCAGCACCGCCACGCCGGCGAGGGCCGCCCCGCCGCGCCGACGGCGGCGGCGCGGCGCGGACGTCGGGCGCGCGAGTCGCTCGCGCAGCCCCGGCGGCGCGGTGACGTCTGCCGTCGCCTCCCGGATCGCGTCGCCGATGGCCCGCGTGTCGCGCTCGTCCTCGCTCATGGCCGCTCTCCCTCCTGGTCGCCGGTGCCCTCGATCGTGGCCACGACCCGCCGACGGCCCCGATGGAGCCGCGTCGTGAGCGTCGCCTCCTTGACGCGCAGCGAGCGGGCGGCCTCGGCGTAGCTGAGCCCCACGACGTCGACGGCGACGACCGCGTCGCGCTGGTCGACCGGCAGGGCGGCGACGGCGGCCAGCACGGCGTGCGCCTCCCATCCGCGCTCCGGCTGGCGCGGGTCGGTCGCCCGCGAGCCGACGTCCGGGGCCGCCTCGAGGTCGACGAGCAGCGGCCGGCGCCGCTCGGAGCGGAGGCGGTCGTTGAACATGTTGCGCAGCACGCGCAGCAGGTAGCCGAGGTCGTCGTCGCGGTGCAGGAACCGGGGCCGGCTGAGCACCCGCGCGTAGGTCTCCTGGACGAGGTCCTCGGCGTCGTGGCGGTCTCCGCACAGCGCGAGCGCGGCGCGGAAGAGCCGATCGACGTGGTCGCCGAGCCGCTGCGGGTCGAGCCGCCGGGGGCGCGCCTGCGGCATCTGCGCGAGCGTAGCCGTGGCCACGGCCATGTCAACGGTGGGGAGGGCAGGTCATCGCCAAGGAGGACGACGCGCCACCGCAAACCTTCCCGGCGAACGTTGCCGGCGTCCGACGCAAGCAACGTTCGCCCGGACGCGATCAGGCCGGGCTCGGCGCGGGGCTCGGCGCGGCCGCCGGCGTCAGCGTGTAGGCCGACGCGTCGAACTCCCGCATCTCCTTCCAGAAGTTGAACGTGAAGTCCGGCCAGATCGTCGTGTTGCGGCCCTTGGCGTCGATGTACCAGCTCGAGCAGCCGCCCGAGTTCCACACCGTGCCGTCCATCCGGCCCTGGATGCGGGCGTTGTAGGCGCGCTGGGCCTCGTCGCGAACCTCGATGGTGCCGTGCCCGCCGGTCTGGCGCAGCGCGTCGACGATGTAGTTCAGCTGGGCCTCGATCATGAAGACGATCGAGTTGTGGCCCAGGCCGGTGTTCGGCCCGACGAGGAAGAAGAGGTTCGGGTAGCCGGCGATCGTCGTGCCGCGGTAGGCCTGCGGGCTGCCGTCCCAGTCCTCCGAGAGGCGGCGGCCGCCGCGGCCCGTGACCATCCCGGCCAGCGGGATGTCGGTGACGTGAAAGCCCGTGGCGTAGATGATCGTGTCGACCTCGTGGACGGCCCCGTCGGCGGTGACAAGGCCCTCGGGCCGGATCTCGGTGATCCGGTCGGTGACGAGCTCGACGTTGTCGCGCTGCAGCGCCGGATACCAGGCGTTCGTCGGCAGGATCCGCTTGCAGCCGATCCGGTAGGAGGGCGTGACCTTCGCCCGCAGCTGCGGGTCGGCGACCTGCTTGGCGATGTGGCGGCGGGCGACGCGCTCGACGAGCTTCATGATCTGCGGGCGGTAGACGAGGCCGGGCACGAGCAGCTCGCGGCTGAAGTACACGCCGGCGCGCACGAGCCGCTGCAGCGCGGGGATGCGCCGGTAGACGAGGCGCTCCAGGCCCGTGATCGGCCGGTCACGGTGGGGGACGACCCACGGCGGGGTGCGCTGGAACACCTCGAGGCGCCCGGCGACCTTCGCGATGTGGGGGACGACCTGGATGGCCGACGCTCCGGTGCCGATGACGGCGACGCGTTCGCCGGCCAGGTCGTGGCCGCCGTCCCAGGCGGCGGTGTGCATCGTCGTGCCGGCGAACGTCTCGATGCCCGGGAGGTCGGGCAGCGAGGGCTCGCTGAGCGGGCCGGGCGCGGCGATGACGTGGTCGGCCGTCCAGGCGCCCGCGTCGGTCTCGACGGTCCAGCGGCCGTGGGCGTCGTCCCAGTGCAGGGCGGTGACGGTCGTGTTCGTGCGAATGCGGTCGTAGAGCCCGAAGCGGCGGGCGACGTCGCGCAGGTAGCTGCTGAGCTCGGGCTGCAGCGGATACGTGCGCGTCCAGTTCGGGTTGGGCGCGAACGAGAACGAGTAGAGGTGCGACGGGATGTCGCACTGGGCGCCCGGGTACGTGTTGGCCCACCACGTGCCGCCGACATCGGCCTTGCGCTCGAGGATGACGAGGTCGCGCTCGCCGAGGTCCTGCTGGAGGCGGATGGCCGCGCCCAGGCCGCCGAAGCCGGCGCCGATGATCGCGTAGCGGACGTGGCGGGCGGCGCCGTTGGCGGCCGCGGTCTCGTGGCCGGCGGTGGTGGTCGTCATCGGTCAGCTCCGGACATCTCGAAGGAACACGTGTGTCTCCATGGTACAGTACCGCGCTGGATGAGCGCGAGAGGGGAATCGCCGCTGCGGGTCCTGCCCCGCGGCCGCCATGCGGCACCGCGCGAGGTCGTCGCCGAGTCCCAGCGCGAGCGGATGCTCGTGGCGATCGCCGACGCCGTCGCCGAGAAGGGCTACGCGAACACGGCGGTCGCCGACGTCATCGACCGCGCCGGCGTCTCGCGGCGCAGCTTCTACGAGCACTTCGCCAACAAGGAGGACTGCTTCCTGGCGGCCTATGACGCCGGAGTCGGCGGGATGCTCGACGAGATCGCCTCCGCCGAGGAGTCCGGCGGCGGGGACGTCATCGCCCGCGCCCGGGCGGCGACGGAGGCCTACCTCGAGTTGCTCGCCGACAACCCGGCGTTCGCCCGCACGTTCCTCATCGAGGTGCTCGGGGCCGGCCCGGCCGCGCTCGAGCGCCGCGAGGACGTTCACCGACGCTTCGCGGCCCAGTTCGCCGAGAGCCTCGAGCGCGCCCGGGTCGTCGAGCCCGAGCTGCCCGAGGTCGCACCGCACGTGCTGCGCGCCATGGTCGGCGCCATCCACGAGCTCGTCACCGCGCAGTTGCTCGCGGGCGGCGCCGAGAGCCTGCCCGGCCTGCTCGGGCCCGTTCTCGAGGTCCAGCTGCGGCTGCTGCTCGCCCCCGGCGCGGCTGAGCTGCCCGCGCTCAACGGCGCGACGCCAGCACCGCCCACCACATCTCGCTGATCGTCGGCACGAGCGCCGGCAGCTCGGCGACCGCCCCGGACTCGATCGTGCGCAGGGCAAGCTCGTTGCTGGAGCCGACGATGCCGAGCGCGAGGTCCTCCGACACACGCCGCAGTGTCGGCTCGCGCCGTCGCAGCCGCGCGCTGATGCGGCGCACGAGCCCGGCGTAGCGCTCGAAGACCTCCCGGCGGACGGCCAGCGCGTTCGGTCCGGCGGCCGGCAGCTCGACGAACATCGACCACGTCAGGCCGCCGCCCTGCGCGAGCGTGGCCAGGTAGGCGGTGTTGACGGCCTCGACGTGGGCCCGCCAGGGCCGGTCGTCGGCGGCCGCGGCACGGGCGGCCGCCTCCATCCGCACGATGACGTTGTCGGCGGCCCGCGAGTACAGCGCGACGTAGCACTCCTGCTTGTCGGCGAAGTGGACGTAGAACGTGCTCTTGGAGACGCGGGCGTGCCGGACGATGTCGGCGATCGTCGTCGCGGCGTAGCCCTTGCTCGCCACCGCGGCCGCCATCGCGCGCAGGAGCTGGCGCTCGCGGGCGAGGTCGAGCGCGACGCGCTGCGCGCGGGTGAGGGCGGGCCGGGCCATGGCGGTACCGCACGGTACTCACCGGTTGCCTTCCGCCGCAAGGGGCGTTAGTCTGCCCGCAGTACCGCGAGGTACTGGAAACCGTGTCCTGGGGAGGAGAAGGTCCCGCCGCGCATGCCCGCATCCGCGCTCGAGGTCGAGGGAGTGACCGTTCGCTTCGGCGGGCTCACCGCGCTCGACGGCGTCTCACTGGAGGCGCGCACGGGAGAGGTCGTCGGCGTCATCGGTCCCAACGGGGCCGGCAAGACGACGCTCTTCAACGTCATCTGCGGCTTCGTCGCACCCCAGGCCGGCACGCTGCGGTGGGACGGACGGCCGCTGGACGGTGTCCGCCCCGATCAGCTGTCGCGCCGGGGGATCGCGCGCACGCTGCAGGGGCTCGGCCTCTTCGAGGGTCTGACGGCGCTGGAGAACGTCATGGTCGGCGCCGAGCCCCACGCCCGCGCCGGGGCGCTGAGCTCGCTGCTGGGCCTGCCGCGCCGCGACCGGGACGAGCGGGCGCTCCGCGACCGCGCCCGGGCGGCGCTCGCCGAGCTCGAGGTCGCCGACGCCGCCGACCGGATGCCCGACAGCCTGCCCTACCCGGTGCGCAAGCGGGTCGCGCTCGCCCGGGCGCTCGTCGCCCGTCCGCAGCTCCTGCTGCTCGACGAGCCCGCCGGCGGCCTGGGTGCCGAGGACATCGAGCTGCTGGCCGGGCTCATCCGGCGGCTGGGTGCGGAGCACGCGGTCGTCCTCGTCGAACACCACATGGAGCTCGTCATGCAGGTCTGCGATCGCGTCACCGTGCTGGACTTCGGACGCCGCATCGCCAGCGGCACGCCGGAGGAGATCCAGGCGGACCCGGCCGTCGTCGACGCCTACCTCGGCGTGGAGGCCGCGGATGCTCACGGTTGAGGGCCTCGACGTCGCCTACGGCCCGGTCGCCGCGCTGCACGACGTCTCGTTCACCGTCGCGCCCGCGACGATCACCGCCGTGCTCGGCGCCAACGGCGCGGGCAAGACGTCGCTGCTGCGCACGCTGTCGGGGCTCGTGCGGCCGCGCCGCGGCCGCATCGTCTTCGACGGCCAGGACGTGCGCCGGCTGGCCGTCGAGACCATCGCGCGCCGCGGCATGGCCCACGTGCCCGAGGGGCGCGGCGTCATCGCCGAGCTCACCGTGGAGGAGAACCTGCGCCTCGGCGGGCTGTGCCGCCGCGAGCCCGACGGCGACGAGCTCGACGACGTCCTCGAGCGCTTCCCGGCACTGCGCGAGCGCCGCCGCCAGCCGGCGCACACGCTCTCCGGCGGCGAGCGGCAGATGCTCGTCGTCGGCCGCGCCCTCATGGCCCGGCCGCGGCTGCTGCTGCTCGACGAGCCGTCGCTGGGCCTGGCGCCCCGGGTGGCCGCCCAGATCATGGCGCTGCTGCGGCGGCTGCGCGACGAGCGCGGCCTCACCGTCCTGCTCGTCGAGCAGAACGCACGCAGCGCCCTGTCGGTGGCCGACCACGGGATCGTCCTCAACCTCGGACGCGTCGTCGCGTCCGCCGCCGTCGAGGGCGAGGGCTTCCTCGCCGGCGACGAGCAGCTCCGCCGCGCCTACCTGGGGTTCTGACGTGTCGCGCTTTCTCGACCTCACGCTCAACGGCATCGCCAACGGCGTCATCTACGCCGCGGTCGCCTTGTCGCTCGTGCTCATCTGGCGGGCCACCCGGATCCTGAACTTCGCCCAGGCCGGCATGCTCATGATCACGACGTTCATCGCCTGGGCGGTCATCGACGCGGGCGGCCCGTACGTGGCGGCGTTCGCCGTCGCGCTCGTCGCCGGGCTCGTGCTCGGCGCGGTCGTCGAGCGGGTCATCATCCGGCCGGTCGAAGGCGCCCCGCCGCTGAACGCCGTGCTCGTCACGCTCGGCCTGCTCGTGCTGCTGCAGGCGGTGGCCGGGATGATCTGGGGCAACAACCCGCACTCGTTCCCGCCCGCATTCTCGATCAGCGGCTTCGACGTCGGCGGGCACACCGTGCTGTTCTCGCGCCAAGACCTCTTCGGCGTGGTCGTCGTCGCCGCCCTCATGATCGGCCTGCGCATCCTCTTCCAGCGCACCGACCTCGGCCTGCGGATGCGCGCCTCCGCGTTCGCGCCCGAGGTGGCGCGGCTGCTCGGCGTGCGGGTCGGGACGATGTTCACCCTCGGCTGGGCGCTGGCCGCGATGGTCGGCTCGCTGGCGGGCGTGCTCGTCGCCCCCTCGGTCTTCGTCTCGCCCAACAGCTTCGATGCCGTGCTCGTCTTCGGCTTCACCGCGGCGGTCATCGGCGGGCTGGAGAGCCCGCCGGGCGCGGTCGCCGGCGGGCTCATCGTCGGGCTGACGTTGAGCTACGTGTCTGGCTACGCGGGGTCGAGCATGGTGACGCTCGGCGCGTTGGCGATGCTCGTCGCCGTCCTCATGGTCCGGCCCCAGGGGCTGTTCGCCACGGCCGAGGCGAGGCGGGTCTGACGATGGCCGCGCTGTTGGACCGCAGCCTGCCGCGCCACCTGGCCATCGCGCTCGCCGCCGGCCTCGTGCTGTGGCTGGTGACCTTCCAGCTCGGGTCGTTCGACAACCTGCAGCTGGCGACGATGGCCTACTACTTCGCGGCCATCGCCGGGCTCACCGTGCTCACGGGCCTCAACGGGCAGGTGTCGCTCGGCCACGGCGCGTTCATGGCCATCGGCGCGTATGCCTCCGCGAAGCTCATCGCCGGTCCGGGCTGGCCGCTGGCCGTCGTGCTCGTCGCGGCGACGCTCATCACCGCGGTCTCCGGGCTCGTCGCCGGCGCCGCCGCCGCCCGCCTGCGCGGCCCGTACCTCGCGGGCGCGACGCTCGCGCTCGCTGTCGGGCTGCCGTCGCTGGCCGACCGCTTCCCCGACGCGTTCGGCGGCTCCAACGGCCTCACGGTCGCCCCGCCGATCCCGCCCGAGTCGCTCGGCGCGACGTTCCCGCTCGAGCGCTGGCAGGCCTGGATCACCTGCCTGGGCGCGCTCGTCGCCTACGTCCTGCTGGCCAACCTGGCCCGCAGCCGCCACGGCCGGGCGATGCGCGCGGTGCGTGACGACGAGATCGCCGCCCAGCTCTGCGGCCTGCGCGTCGCGCGCGTCCAGATCCTCGCGTTCGTCGTCAGCGCGGCGAGCGCCGGCCTGGGCGGCGCGCTGTTCGTCGTCGTCACCCAGCTCGCGGCACCGGGCGCCTTCCAGCTGCCGCTCTCGATCGCGCTGCTGGCCGGCGCGGTGCTCGGAGGGCTGGGCAGCCTCGGCGGCGCGGCGATCGGCGCGTTCGCCATCGTCATGATCCCCGAGTGGTCCGACGACATCAGCGGTGCGCTGGGGTTCAACACGAACATCAAGGCGAACCTCGCGCTCGCGATCTACGGCGCCGTGCTCATCGGCGTCATGCTCGTCGCGCCGCGCGGCCTCGCCGGCCTGCTGCGCTGGCGCCCCCGCCGGGGCGGCCTGCGCCGCACACGCTTTCCGATCAGGTCCACACAACCGACCCGCCCGCGGGCGGGAGAGGGGGAGACACACCCATGAGCATCACCAGGCCGCTCGGCGCGGCGCTGGCGGCGGTCGTCGTGGCGTTCGGCGTGGCCGCTTGCGGCTCCGACGACAACGGCGGCGACAGCGGCGCCTCGGCGCCCGGCGTCACGAAGACGTCGGTCACGGTCGGCGGGCACTTCCCGCTCACCGGCCCGGCCGCACCGGGCTACAGCGAGATCCCACAGGCGATCGAGGCGTACTTCAAGCACGTCAACGCCAACGGCGGCGTCAACGGCCGCCAGCTGAAGTACATCGCGCGCGACGACGCCTACAACCCGACGAACACCGTCAAGGTCACCCGGCAGCTCGTGCTGCAGGACAAGATCTTCGCCATGGTCGGTGGTCTGGGCACCCCGACGCACTCCAAGGTGCTGGACTTCCTCAACGCCTCCAAGGTGCCCGACCTCTTCGTCTCCTCGGGCTGCCTGTGCTGGAACCAGCCCGACAAGTACCCGCAGACGTTCGGGTGGCAGACCGACTACACGATCGAGGGCAAGATCCTCGGCCAGCACGTCGCCCAGGAGTTCAAGGGCAAGAAGATCGCCTACTTCCTGCAGGGCGACGACTTCGGCGAGGACGGCGCCAAGGGCCTGGACAAGTACATCCCGTCCAGCCAGGTCGTGACCCGCCAGACCTACGAGCCGGGCAACACCGACATCGGGCCGCAGGTCGCCAAGATGAAGGCCGCGGGCGCCGACGTCGTCGTGTCGTTCAGCGTGCCGGCCTACACGGCGCTGCTGCGCCTGGCCGGCCTGAAGCTCAACTACAACCCGCAGCTCGTCGTCAGCAACGTCGGCGCCGACGCCATCACCGTGGGCGGTCTGCTGAAGGCGTTCTCGAAGGGCAAGGCCGGCAGCTCACTCATCGAGGGCGTCCAGAGCGCGAGCTACCTGCCGGCGCTCGGCGACACGTCGGACCCGTGGATCAAGGGCTTCAAGGAGATCCACGACAAGTACATCCCGAAGCTGCCGTTCGACGGCAACGTCCTGTACGGGATGTCGCTGGCCTACACGTTCGTCGACGCGCTCGCCAACGCGGGGGACAACCCGACGCGCGAGAGCCTCGTCGACGCCGTGACGTCGGGCAAGCTCAACGACCACGGTCCGGGCATCGTTCCGTTCCGATTCAGCGCCGACGACCACTCCGGCTACTCCGGCGTGCAGCTCGGCACGATCAAGCAGGGCGTCTTCACGCCCAGCGGCGAGCCGATGGTCACCGACGACGGCGACGGTGACATCACGGCCAGCAACGCCCACCAGGACGAGCCGCCGGCCGACATGATCCCGAGCCCGGGCGGCGGCGAGTAGCTCCCCCAGCCCACGGGCCGGGGGCGCGGGCGTCAGTCGCCCGCGCCCCCGCCGTGGCGGGTGACGATGAGGGCCGGAGCGATCGGCGCCGGGGGCTCCTGCTCCAGACCCTCCAGGCGCCGGACGAACGCCCGGGCGACGCGGTTGGCATGGGCCTTGGCCTCGTCGGCCTTCGGCCCGGCGAAGAGCTCGTCGACCGTGCCGCGCCACAGCCACAGCCAGCGCTCGAAGTGCGGCGGGCGCAGGGGGGAGAGGCGGTTCAACGAGGCGTGGACGGCGAACGCGCCTCCGCTATAGGTCCCGGCGCCGAGCAGCATCGTCTCCCAGAACGACGTGATGACCGGCAGGTGGGCCTCGAGGTCGAGCTGCGCGACGTCGGTGAAGAGGTAGCCGATCAACGGGTCGGTCATCGCCTTCTCGTAGAAGGCGCGGGTGAGCCGTGCGCAGTCGGCGCGCGTCGCGATGTCGTGGCGTTCGTCCGTGGTGCTCACGGCCGACAGGGTAGGGGTCGCCGTGCGGCGCGCGTCAGCGCGGGCGCAGGACGACGAGCGGGATCTCGCGCTCGGTGCGGCCCTGGTAGGTCTCGTAGCCGCCGTAGAGCGAGACGACCTTCGGCCACAGCTCGGCCCGCCGCGCTGCGCCGGCGATCTCGGCGCGCACGGGCACCGTGCGGCCGCCCACCTCGATCTCGGTGTCGGGGGCGGCCTTGAGGTTGTGAAACCAGGCCGGGTTCTCGGGCGCGCCGCCCCACGAGGCGACGATGACGAAGTCCTCGCCGTCGGGCAGATAGAGCACCGGGGTGACGCGCGCCGTGCCGGTCTTGCGTCCGATGTGGTGCAGGAGCAGCACCGGCGCCCCGTCGAAGCGGCCGCCGAGCCGGCCGCCGGTCCGCTGGTACAGGAGCGTGTTGAGCTTGGTCAGCCGGTTCCAGGCACCGAACGCGACGGTGCCCTTTGCCGGCGGCTTGCGCGCGGTCGCAAGCCGCGTCCAGATCCCCATGGGCGCATGATGACGCACGCGACGGCTCCCGCCCACCCCACGGTGCCAGGCACCGTGGTGCCAGGCACGGTGGGCGGGAGCCGATCGGCTACTTCTTGAGCTTCAGCGAGCGGCTGAGCTTCTGGGTCTTGCCCTCGGCCGGCTTGATCGTCGCGGTGACCTTCAGGGTGCCCGTGCGCAGCTTGCGCAGGTAGCCCTTCTGCTTGCCGGCCGGCTTGAGCTTGATCTTCGCCGTGCCCGCCTTCAGCAGGGTCGTCCTGCCGGTCGCGACCGTGCGCTTGCCGATCTTCGCGCTGACGCTGATGCGGCAGGCGCTCGCGCACGGCACCTTGACGGAGAGCCGTCCGGCGCGCAGGAGCGAGATCTTGCCCTTGCCGACGAACGCGAGCTTGGCCGCCGGGCCGCCTCCGCCGTCCTTGGGGGTGTCGGCCGGGCCGCCGGGGCCGGCCGCCGCGCCCTTGATGACCGTCTCGCAGTTGGAGACCGTGTCCTGCGGGTCGACGTAGGCGGTGTCCTCGCCGACGCCGCAGTCGATCGTGTCGGCCTCGCCGTCCTGAGCATGGATCGTGTCGGAGCCGAACGGCACCTTGCAGGAGCCCAGGAACGTGCAGTACGACGAGCGGCTCTCGCCCATGATCGTGTCCTTGCCGGGCCCGCCGGTGATGACGTCGTTGCCCAGGCCGCCCTCGAGCTGGTCGTCGCCGGTGCCGCCGTCGACGGTGTCGTCCGTGTCCCAGGCCTTCAGGACGTCGTTGCCGCCGTTGCCGGCGAGCGTCGCGGGGCCCTCGATGGCGTTCGTCACCTCGACGGTCTCGGCCACGTCGGAGCCGGTGAAGCTCGCGCTGACGTGGAACTGGAACTTCTCGATGTTCGTGACGTTGTCGTTCTCGCCGGGGCGGCCGTCGTTGGCGACGCCGTCGAGTGAGACGGTCGGCATCGGGTGGTAGTCGCCGCCGGGCGTCGTCCACTCGTCGATCTGGTCGTAGCCGGGACCGCCGTCGAGCACGTCAGCGGCCGGGTCGCCGTAGTGGTCGCCCCACATGACGTCGTCGCCGGCGCCGCCCAGGACGGTGTCGGCGCCGACGCCGCCGTCGACGGTGTCGTTGCCGTCGCCGCCGTCGATCGTGTCGTTGCCGGCGTAGCCCTGGATCTTGTCGTTGCCGGCGCCGCCGATGATCGTCCGGCCGGCCCGGCCGTCGTAGGTGTCCTTGAGCTCGTCGTCGCCGCCCTTGCCGTCGATCGTGACGGCGAGCGAGTCGGGCACCTCGGACGCGCTGAACAGCGAGATCGAGTCGTTGCCCTCGCTGCCCTCGATGCGCAGGGGGCCGCGCGGGCAGTACATGCGGTCGTCGTAGTCGATCTTCTTGCAGCTCGTGCCGCCGACGTTGTAGACGCTCGCGCCGCCGTCGGAGAAGCTCGTCCAGGGCGCGCCGTCGACGGTGCCGCCCGAGACCAGGAGGCTGACGTTCTCGCCCGCGTCGGGCCGGTAGACGTAGGTTCCGCCCTCGAGCGAGATCGTGGCCGCGTTGGCGGCGGCGGGCAGCAGGGCGCAGGCCGCGACGGTGGCGGCCAGCAGCTTGGGAAGGGATGAGCGCATGCCGGGCAGCGTCACGCCGACGGCGCGCCTCGGCATCGGGGGGTTCCCTAAACGGGCGCCGGGGGCGGGTAGCCGCACCCGGAGCCGGCGCAGGGCCGGCTGCTAGCCGACGACCTTCTCGATCGCCGAGAGGACCCGCGCCGCCTGGAACGGCTTGGCGATGAAGTCCTTCGCGCCGCTCTTGACGGCCTCCAGGACCTTCGACTCCTGGCTGAGCGCCGAGCACATGACGACCTTCGCGCCCGGATCCAGCGCGATGATCTCGCGCAGGGCGGTCAGGCCGTCCTTCTCGGGCATGGTGATGTCGAGGGTCATGACGTCCGGGCGCAGCTCCTGGAAGCGCGTGATCGCCTCGTTGCCGTTGCCGGCTTCGCCGATCACCTCGTGACCGCCGCCCTGAAGGACGTCGATCACCATCTTGCGCATGAACGCAGCATCGTCGACCACGAGGACGCGGGCCATGGTCCGGTGGTCGGCCGCGGCCGGCGAACCTGAACCCTCAGGCCCGGATGTCGAACAACGTGCCGTAGGTCTCGTCGGCGGTGCGGAAGACCTGGGCGTTGGCCGAGTAGAGGATCTGGGCCTGGATCATCGACACGACCTGGTCGACGAGGTCGATGCCGCCGGGGGCCTCGCTGACGCTGATCGTCGACGTGACCCCGCCGGCGGCGCTCGTCTGCGGGTTGGTCCGGGCCTGCAGCGCGTCAGGCGTGTTGAGGTTCGCGACGTTGTGCCCGACGACGTCGAGCATCTGGGCCGCGAGCTGCATGCCGCTGAGCGAGCTGAGGTTCACCCTGTCGGCGTCGGCGGGGGCCGACGTCGCGCTTGAGCGAATCGGGGTCGTCGTCGGCGGCTATCCGAGCATCCATCGCGACAGCCGGGCACACGCGCGCGCCAGCCTCGGCGTGACGAACACGGCGGCGGCCAGGAAGCCGAGTCCGACCGGCACGGCCGGCAGCGCCTCGAGCGGCCCGTGCGGGCTCAGCGGCCAGAGCGACGTGTCGGCCGAGCTGTCGCCGGGCAGCGCCCACGTCCACAGCGGCGCGGTCGTGTAGGCCAGCGCGCCCGCCCACAGCGTCAGCCACAGCGACCAGGCGGCGGTGGCGACCGGCAGCGACACGACGGCGTGGGCGAGCTCGCGCCAGCCCAGCGGGTCGGTGAGGTCGCGCTTGCTCGCCCCGAGCAGGCCGGGGCCGACCGGGCGGCGCGTCGGCGTGATCGGCGCGCCGAGCACCGCGCCGGCGCGCCAGCGCTCGATGTCGGCGAGCCGGCGGCCGGCGGCGAACGTCGCCATGGCGACGACGATCCCGATCGACAGCACGGCGAGCCCGAGCGAGAGCGCCACGCCGGTGACGATGACGGTGAACGAGACGATCGCCAGCGGCATCGACGTCGCGAGGTAGAGGTTGTCGCGGGCGAAGGCCGTCGGCGAGAAGCCGTCGGTCTCCCGCCGGAGCGGTGGGGAGAGGGTCGTCGTGGACATGCCCTCACGATCGCGTGCCGGCGCCGGCCGCACCATGCGGTCGGCCGGCGTCGGGAGGGTGGGGGATCCCGGAGGGCGATCAGCGGCCGTGGTGGACGGACTCGACGTTCGCGCCGTCCGGGGCGAGGACGAACGCGCCGTAGTAGCCCGGGCTGTACTGCTCGCGCGGGCCCGGCGCGCCGTTGTCGGCGTAGCCGGCGGCCAACGCGGCGGTGTGGAAGGCGTCGACGCCCGCGCGGTCGGGCGCCGGGAACGCCACGTGCATGCCGGTCGTCACGCGGCCGGGGTCGGCAATGAGGGAGAACGTGGCCCACGCGCCGACGAACTGGCGCCGGCCGGGCTCGGTGCCGCCGTGGCGCAGGCCGAGCCGCGGCGCGAGCGTCGCGTAGAAGCCGGCGGAGGCGTCGAGGTCGGCCACGCGGATCCACAGGTGGTCGACGTGCCCGCCGCCGCGCACGTCGCCGTGGCAGACCGCCTCGACCGAGTTGCCGTCCGGGTCGCGCAGGAAGCCGCCGTAGTAGTCGTCGCGGTACTGCGGGCGCGGCCCGGGCGCCCCGTCGTCGGGGAAGCCCGCGTCGAGCCCGGCCTGCCAGAACGCGTCGACCTCGTCGTGCGAGCGCGCGACGAACGCGACGTGGAGGTTGCGGGTCGGTGGGTGGGCGGCGTCGGCCTGGATGATCGAGAAGTCGCCGAACTGCAGGAAGCCGGCGTCGTCGGCGACCGGCGCGACCCCGAGGGCCGCGAGCACCGTGCGGTAGAAGCGCTCCGACGTCGCACGGTCGGCGACGCGGATCGTCACGTGATCGAACATCCCGGCGACCCTAGCGACGGGTCGGGTCACGATCGGGGCGCGGCGCCGGGGCCGTGGGCGCCAAGATGCGTGCGTGCGCCGCACTGCGCTGCTCGGCAGCCTGCTGTTCTTCGTCGTCGGCCCCGGTCTGGAGGCCGGTGTGGCCCCCTGGCTGCTGACCGGCTGGGACGCGCACGACGCACCGCTGGCGGTCCGGCTCGCGGGGATGCTGCTCATGGCCGTCGGCCTCGCCGTCCTGCTCGCCTGCTTCGCGCACTTCGTCGCCGAGGGCCGCGGGACGCCGTCGCCGCTGGCCCCGCCCGACCGGCTCGTCGTCGGCGGGCCGTACCGGTGGGTGCGCAACCCCATGTACGTCGCGACGGCCGCGCTCATCGCCGGGCAGGGGCTGCTGCTGTGGCGGCCGATCCTCCTGGCGGCGGCCGCCGCCTATGTCGCGGGGCTCGCGGCGCTCGACCGCTTCCACGAGCGGCCACGGCTGCGGGCCCGGTTCGGCGCCGACTACGACGCCTACCTGCGGGCGGTGCCGGGCTGGTTGCCGCGGCTGCGCGTGCGCTGAGCGCGCGTCAGCGCTGCGGCTCGTCGGGGTCCTCTTCGATGACGCCGAGGATCTCTCCGACCCGGCAGACGAGCAGGCGCTCCTCGTCGACCTCGATCCAGGCGCCGGCCGAGGCGGGGAAGACGACGTGGTCGCCGGGGGCGACGGGCATCCGCACGCCGACGTGCTCCCACCAGTCCAGGCCCTGGCCGACGGCGAGGACGATGCCGTGCTGGGGCGGCGGCTCGTTCGTGCCGGGCGGGACGAGCAGGCCGGAGCGGCGGAAGCGCTCGGGCTCGAGCTCCTTGATGACGATCCGGTCGAAGATCGGGCGCAGAACGTGCTTCACGGCCCGGGAGCGTACGGGCCGAGCTGGCGGCGCGCCCAGTCGGCCGACAGCTCCTCGCGCTGATAGGGCCGCCCGGCGATGAGGACGTACTCGCCGGTGCGCGGGTCCATCGGGAGGTCGCGCTCGATCGGATACCAGGCGTTGTGCTGGCGGATGAGCTCGTTGGTCTCGTCGAAGTCCCAGCGCTCCAGGACGAGCTCGAAGTCGTCGGGGCCGAGGTGGTCGCGAAGCTCGCGCAGCTCGTCGAGATGTCGGCGCATCTGGACGTGGATGTCGCGCAGGCGCTCCATGTAGCGCGGCATGACCGCGCCGCGCAGGTAGCCCTCGACGGTGCGCTCGGCCTGCAGGGTGCGCTCCGGCAGCGCACCCGTGCGGCGCTCGTCGATGCGGCTGCGCGCGATCCGGCGCTCGACGGCGGAGGGGATGAGCGGCTCCTCATCCATGCGGCCGTCGAGGCTAGCGCCGCGCCCGTGCTGCGGGAAAGGCGATCGGGTTTGTACCCTTTACGTCGATGTCGCTGTTCGCCTTCCCGGATCCCGTCAACGAGTACGCGGCGCGGACCGTCGCGGCCGGCGTCGCCGTCCTCGCGCTCGTGACGCTCGCGACCGCGCAGGTGTGGCTGCTCGTACCGCTCGCCTACGGGTTCCTCGCGCGGGTGGCGACCGGGCCGACGCTGAGCCCGCTCGGCCAGCTCGCGACGCGGGTCGTCGCGCCGCGGCTGGGCTCGCGCCCGACGCCCGGGCCGCCCAAGCGCTTCGCGCAGGCGATCGGCAGCGTCTTCTCGGTGACCGCCGCCGTGCTCGCGCTGGCCTTCGGCCTGCACACCGCCGCCTATGTCCTCGTCGGCGTCCTCGCCGTCTTCGCGACGCTCGAGGCGGCACTCGGCTTCTGCCTGGGCTGCCGCGTCTTCGCGCTGCTCATGCGTGCGGGCATCATCCCCACCGAGGTCTGCGAGCGCTGCAACGACATCTGGGCGCACCAGCCGGCCGCGTCCTGAGCCGCGGCGTTGTCTCCACCATGGAGACCTTCCCGCGGGCGAGCCGGTCAGCCGGCGGCGTCGGCGAGCAGCCGGCGGATGCGCTTGGCCGAGACCTGGCCGTGGACCGGAACGGCCGGCGCGAGCTGCGCGAGCCGCAGCTCCTGCAGCAGCCAGCGGGCCTCCGGCGGCGCCGCCGGGTGGGCGGCGACCTCGGCCTCGAGCTCGTGGATGGCCGCCATCCGGTCGCGGTCGGCCGCCAGCGTGTCAGGCAGCCGCTCCAGCCGCCGCACGGCGCCGCGCAGGTAGCGCTCGACGTCGGCCAGCCGGGCCTCGCCGGCCGCGGTGGCGAAGCCGCGGTGGACAAGGCCCCCGACCTGGCGGGCGACGGCGAGGCGAGCGGCCGCGAACGGGGCGGCGTGGCGCTCGCCGACGAGCCGGTCGACCTCGCGGCGCACGTCGAGGATCGCCACGATCGCCGCCACGACGCGGGTCGTACGCGCCGCCAGCGCCCCGGCGACGTGCGTGCGCAGCCGGGCGAAGCCCGACTCGTCGAACGCCGGGCCGCCCGCCTCGGCGACCAGGGCGTCGACCGCGCAGGCCGCCGCGTCGTCGAGCACCGCGTCGAGGCTGCCGTGCGGCGCCGTTGCCAGCGTCAGCTGGGCGCGGGCGTCCAGCGACGCCCGGACCGCGCGCGCGGGGGAGCCGACGACCGCCAGCAGCAACCGCCGCGTCCCGACCGGCATCGCGGCCGCCTGCGCCGCCTCGCTCTCCAGGACCCGCACCCCCGCGGTCTCGCCCTCGTCGACCAGTGCCGGGAAGCCCCGCACCGACCCGCCCGTCCCGTCGAGGGCGAGCGAGCGCGGCAGCGTGCCGATCGTCCAGTCGTGCAGGCCATGGCGCTCGACGCCGCGCGTCGCCTCGGCGAGCTGCGCGCGCAGCCGCGGCCGCAGCCGCTCGCGCAGCGCCTCGAGGTCGAAGCCCTCGGCGAGCACGCGGCCGTCGGCGTCGTGCACGGAGAACGTCATCCGCAGGTGGGTCGGCAGCCGCTCGACGTCGAACGCTGCCGGCTCGACGGCGACGCCGCGGGCCTCGCTCAGCGCCGACGCGACGTCCTCGGCCAGGGGGCGGCGCCGCGGCCGCAGCCGCGCGACGACCTCGCGCGCCACCTCGGGCACCGGTACGAGCGCGCGGCGCACCTCCTTGGGCAGACCGCGCACGAGCGCGGTGACGAGCTCCTCGCGCAGCGCGGGCACGAGCCACTCGAAGCGCTCCGGGCGCACCTGGCCGAGCACGGCGAGCGGGATGTGGACGGTGACGCCGTCGCGGTCGCTGCCCGGCTCGAAGGCATAGGACAACGCCAGCTCGAGATCGCGCTGCTTCCAGGTCGCCGGCCGGCCGGCCCCGGAGAGCGCGTCCGCCGCCTCGGGCCGCACCAGCAGCTCGCGCGGATAGGTCAGCAGGTCGGGGTCGGCGCGCCGCGCGTCGCGCCACCACCGGTCGAAGTGCCGGCCCGAGACGACCGACTCGGGCACCCTGGCGTCGAAGAACTCGTAGAGCGTCTGGTCGTCGACGAGGATGTCGCGGCGGCGCTCACGCTCCTCGAGCGCCTCGATCTCGGCCAGCCGCCGCCCGTTCTCGGCGAAGAACGCGTGGCGCGTCTCCCAGTCGCGTTCGACGAGCGCCCGGCGCAGGAACAGCTCGCGCGCCGCGGCCGGGTCGATGCGCCCGTAGGCCACGGTGCGCCCGGCGATGACCGGCAACCCGTACAACGTGACCCGCTCGGTGGCGACGACGCCGGCCCGCCGGCGGTCCCAGCGCGGCTCGCCGTAGGTCCGCTTGACGAGATGGCCGGCGAGCGGCTCGATCCACTCGGGCCGGATCCGTGCCGCGGTGCGGCCCCACAGCCGCGAGGTCTCGACGAGCTCGGCGACCATGATCCACGACGCCTGCGTCCGCGCCAGCCGCGAGCCGGGGAAGATCGCGAACCGGGCGCCGCGGGCGCCGACGTACTCGCGCCGTCCCTGGTCGCGCAGCCCGACGTGGCTCAGCAGCCCGGACAGCACCGCACGGTGGATCGCGTCGGGCTCGGCCGGCTCGTCGTTGAGCGTGACGCCCGCCTCGCGCGCCGCCTGGCGCAGCTGACCGGCGAGGTCCTGCCATTCGCGGATGCGCAGGTAGTGCAGGTGCTCGGCCTTGCAGCGGCGGCGGAAGGCGCTGGAGGACAGGTCGCGCTGCTGCTCGCGCAGGTAGGACCACAGGTTCAGCAGGGCGACGAAGTCGGAGTGCTCGTCGGCGAAGCGCGCGTGCAGCTGGTCGGCCTGGGCGCGCTCGTCGGCCGGGCGCTCGCGCGGGTCCTGGATCGACAGCGCCGCGGCGATGACGACGACCTCGCGCGCGCAGCGCAGCCGGTCGGCCTCCAGGACCATGCGGGCCATCCGCGGATCGACGGGGAGTCGGGCGAGCTTGCGGCCGATCTTCGTCAGCCGCCGCTCGTCGGCGTCGAGCGCCCCGAGCTCGACGAGCAGGTTGATGCCGTCGCGCACCTGGCGCCGATCCGGCGGGTCGAGGAACGGGAAGTCGTCGACGGCGCCCAGGCCGAGCGCCGCCATCTGCAGCAGGACCGAGGCGAGGTTCGTGCGCAGGATCTCCGGGTCGGTGAACGCCGGGCGCTCGAGAAAGTCCTGTTCGTCATAGAGCCGGATGCACACCCCGGGCGCGACGCGGCCGCAGCGGCCCTTGCGCTGGTCGGCCGACGCCTGCGAGACCGGCTCGATCGGCAGCCGCTGGACCTTCAGCCGGGCGCTGTAGCGGCTCATCCGCGCCACGCCGGTGTCGACGACCGACCGGATGCCCGGCACGGTCAGCGACGTCTCGGCGACGTTGGTGGCGAGCACGACCCTCGGGCCGGGGCCGACGGTGAAGACCCGCTGCTGCTCGGCGCTCGACAGCCGCGCGTAGAGCGGCAGCACCTCGACCTCGTCTCGCAGCCGGCCGCGCAGGACCTCCGCGGTGTCGCGGATCTCGCGCTCCCCGGAGAGGAACACGAGCACGTCCCCGCGGTCCTCGGTCAGCAGCTCCTCGACGGCGTCGGCGATCGCCTCGGGCTGGTCGGCCTCGACGTCGGCGTCCGGCGCCGGCGGCCGGTAGCGCACCTCGACCGGGTAGGTGCGGCCGGAAACCTCCACGATCGGCGCGCCGCCGAAGTGGGCGCTGAAGCGCTCGGGGTCGATCGTCGCCGAGGTGATGATGACCTTCAGCTCGGGTCGTCGGGGCAGCAGCCGGGCGAGGTAGCCGAGCAGGAAGTCGATGTTCAGGCTGCGCTCGTGGGCCTCGTCGACGATGATCGTGTCGTAGCGGCGTAGCTCCCGGTCGCGGCCGATCTCGGCCAGCAGCAGGCCGTCGGTGACCAGGCGTACCCGCGTGTCGGGGCTCGTGCGATCGTTGAAGCGCACGGCGTAGCCGACCTCGGCGCCGAGCTTGACGCCGAGCTCCTCCGCGATCCGCTGGGCGACGGTGCGCGCCGCGATGCGCCGCGGCTGCGTGTGGGCGATCGACTCGCGGCCGAGCTCGAGGCAGAGCTTCGGCAGCTGGGTCGTCTTGCCCGAGCCCGTCTCGCCGGCGACGACGACGACCTGGTGGTCGCCGATCGCCGCCAGCAGCTGCTCCCGGTGCGCGCTGACCGGGAGCTCGGGCGGATAGGTCACGCGCAGCACGGCGCGTGGAGGCTAGCTAGGCGGAGGCGTGCTCCTCGCGCCGCGCCATCGCCTCGGCGCGCGACTCGTGATGGCCCTCGAGCGAGATGTTCGGCAGGACGCGGTCCAGCCAGCCCGGGATCCACCAGGCGCGATCGCCGAGCAGCGTCATGAGCGCGGGGGAGATGAGCATGCGCACGACGAGCACGTCGACGAGGATTGCCGCGCCCAAGCCCAGCCCGAACATCTTGACGATCGTGTCGCTGCCCGACATGAAGGCCAGGAACACCGACGACATGATGAGGCCGGCGACGAGGATGACCTTCGCGATCCGCGACAGGCCGTGCACGACGCTCTCGGCCGGGCTGTCGCCCTCGAAGTACGCCTCGCGGATCCGGGAGAGCAGGAACACGTTGTAGTCCATGCTCAACCCGAAGAGGATCGCGAACATCATGAGCGGGATGAACGAGACGATCGGCACGTCGCTGCTGGCGCCGATGAGGCTCGCGCCCCAGCCCCACTGGAAGACCGCGACGATGACGCCGTAGGCCGCGCCGATCGACAGCAGGTTGAAGACCGCGGAGGCCAGCGGCACCCAGACCGAGCGGAAGACGGCCATGAGCAGCAGGATCGACAGGCCGCAGACGATCGCGATGAAGATCGGCAGCCGGGACGAGATCTTCGACGAGAAGTCCATGAACCCGGCGGTCTGGCCGCCGACGTAGACGTGCAGGTCGTTGTCGGCTGCGGCGCTGGGAAGGACGTCGTCGCGCAGGTGGTTGACGAGGTCGGTCGTGCGCGCGTCCTGCGGCGAGGTGGTGGGGATGACCGAGAGGATCGCGGCGTCGCCGGCCTCGTTGGGCACCGGCTGGTCGACGGCGGCGATGCCCTTCGTCTGCTTCAGGGTCGCGGCGAGGTGCTCCAGCGAGGCGGCCGGGATCTTCCCGCCTCCGGCGTTCTCGATCGCCAGCAGGAACGGTCCGTTGAAGCCGGGGCCGAACGCCTGCTTGAGGTCGTCGTAGGCCTGGCGCTGGGTCATCGACGTGGGCTGGTTGCCGTCGTCGGGCTGGCCGAGGCGCATGTCGAGCGTCGGGGTGCCGATGACCAGCAGCGCGAGCGCGCCGACGAGAACCGCGCGCAGGGGCCGGCGGGTGATGCGCTCGCCCCAGCGGGCGAACGCCTCCGAGCGCGCCACGTGCGCGGGGTCCTTGGGCACGAGCCAGCGCTTGAGCATGCCGGCGAAGACCGGCAGGACCGTGATCGAGGAGACGACGACCATGGCGACGGCGATCGCGGCGCCGATGCCCATCTTGCCGACGAGGGGGATGCCGACCGCGAGCAGGCCGGCGATGGCGACCATGACGATCGCGCCGGCCGCCACGACCGACACGCCGGATGTCGCGTTCGCCTTCGCGGAGGCCTCGGCGGGCTCATCGCCGGCGGCGAGCTGCTCGCGATAGCGGCTGAGGATGAGCAGCGCGTAGTCGATGCCGGCGCCGAGACCGAGCATGACCGCGATCTGGGTGGCGAAGTCCGGGATGCCGAGCGGCTTGGCGACGGCGGCAAGGAACATCTGGCTGAACGCGAGGCCGACGAGCGCGCCGAACAGCGTCGCGAACGTCGCGGCCGCCGAGCGGAACAGGAGGGTGAGCAGGAGGATCGCGATGGCGATGCCGACGAGCTCGCCGACCGGCGCGTCGGACTGGGCGGCGAGGTCGATCGTCTCCCCGCGCAGCTCGACGTCGACGCCGTTGCGCTCGGCGGTCTCGGCCGCCTTGATGAGCTTCTCGCCGTCGGACTTCTCGAGCTCGGTGACGATCTCGTCGTACTGGACGGTCGTGAACGCTGTCCGCCCATCGCGCGACACGGTCGGGCCGGCGAGCGGGTCGGGCGCCCCGGTGACGTGGGGCAGGCGGCTGATCTCGCCCATCGCCTGGGCGATCGCCGCGCGGCGCGGGCCCTCCTTCAGCGTGCCGTCCTTGACGGTGAAGACGACCGTGCTCGTCGCGCCGGCCGCGGCCGGGAAGCGGCTCTCGAGCAGGTCCATCGCCTTCTGGGACTCGGTGCCCGGGATCGAGAAGTCGGTGGCGGCCGAGCCGTTCTGCGATCCGATGATCGCGCCGACGACGACGATGCTGAGGATGAGCCCGGCGAGCCCTCGGATCCAGTGACGGGTGAGGCTGCGGGCGACGGCGGCAAGCAGGCGCGACATGAGGCGGCGCACAGTAGCACGCAGTCAGTGCAAACCTGCACCCGATGCAACTTTGCAGCGAACGCGGTAAGCTTGTCGGGGATGGAGGCCGGGGCCAAGTCGGCGGGCGAGCCGACGCTGCGGGAACGCAAGAAGCGCCGCACGCGCGCGGCGATCGCCGAGGCCGCGCTCGAGCTCTTCTGGGAGCACGGCTTCCAGGAGACGACGATCCGCGAGGTGGCCGAGGCGGCCGACGTGGCGCCGCGAACGGTCTGGTCGTACTTCCCGACGAAGGAGGACCTCGTCTTCCCGGACCACGCCGAGCTGCGCGAGCAGCTCGAGCGCCGGCTAGCCGAGCGTGCCGAGGGGGCGACCGCCATCGACACGCTGCGGGAGTGGATCGCCGAGCTGCTGGCCGATGAGCGCGGCTACGACGCCAAGATCCGTCAGCTGCAGCTCATCGAGCGCGAGCCCGCGCTGCGCGGCCACGAGCGCCTGCGGCAGGCCGAGCTCGAGGACATCCTGGCCGCCGCGGTCGCCGTCGACCTCGACGTGGCGCCCGACGCGCTCGTCCCGCACATGGTGGCCGCCGCCACCACCGCGGCGCTCGACCGGCTGCGCCCGCCCGACCCGGCCGACCGCGCCTCCCGCGACGAGGCGCTCGCGCTCGTCGACGACGCGATGACGTTCGTCGGTGCCGGCGTGCGCGGCTTGCAGCACCGCCGGCGGTGAGCGGCGCGCTGGAGATCGCGGGGGCGGGGGAGGCCCTGCTCGACGAGCCGTTGGACCTGCGCGTGCGCGGCGCCGGCCCGGACGCGGCGTTGACGTGGCGCGCGCGGCTGCGCGACGACGATGGCCGGGTGTGGCGCGCGAGCGCCGAGCGGCCGGAGGCGCTGGCGGCGGCGTGGGGGCCGGCGAAGGCCGGCACCGGGGCGGTCGCGGCGCTGCGGTCGTTGCGGCCGGTGAGCGTCGACGTTCGCGTCGAGGCCGGTGACGGCCGCGGCGCGTCGCGCACGGTCACCCGGCGCCTGCTGGCCGACGGCGTGCGCCGGCGGCGCTGGCGCGGCGAGGTCGCCGGGGTCCTGCACCTGCCCGCGGGCGGGGCGTGCGCGCGGGTCGTCGTGGCGGGCGGCGACGACGTGACGGTCGAGCTCGCCGCTGCGCTGCTGGCCTCCCGCGGCGTGCTCGTCGTGACGGTGCGCGAGCGCGACGCCGATGCGGCCCATGCGCTCCTCGCGCAGGTGCCAGGCACCACGGTGCCAGGCACCACGGTGCCAGGTGACGACCTCGTCCTGCCCCCCGGGGTGCCGGCGCGGTCCGAGGCCGGCGATCCCGCCGAGCGCGCCGCTGCCTGGGACGCCCTCCTGGCCCGGTTCGGCGCCCGTCCGCGCGGCGGCTAGCATCGACCGCCGTGTCCGCGCCCGCCGTCATCGCCACCCGCGCGCGGCGGCGGCGCGAGCGCCTCTCGGCCGCCGAGGCGCGGCGCATCGCGCTCGCCGCCCAGGGCTTCGCCGAGCGCCCGCTCGGCCGGCCGGCCGACACCCGCGCGCTGCGCTCCCGCGTCCTGGACCGCCTCGGCCTGCTGCAGATCGACTCGGTCAACGTCCTCGAGCGCGCCCACTACCTGCCCGCGTTCAGCCGCCTGGGTGGCTACGACAGGGCGGCGCTCGACAAGTTGTCGCACTACGCTCCGCGGCGCCTGTTCGAGTACTGGGGCCACGAGGCCTCGCTCATCGACGTCGCGCTGCAGCCCGCGCTGCGCTGGCGGATGCGCCGCGCCCACGACGACGCCTGGGGCGGCATGCGCCGGGTGGCCGCCGAGCGCCCGGACCTCGTCGCCGCCGTCCTGGAGGACATCCGGCGGCGCGGCCCGGTCAGCGCCGCCCAGCTCGCCCACCACGACGAGCCGCGCGGACCCAAGGGGCCGTGGTGGGACTGGTCGGACGTCAAGCGCGCCCTGGAGTTCCTGTTCTGGAGCGGGGAGGTCACGAGCGCCCGGCGCGTGCGCTTCGAGCGCCGCTACGACCTCCCGGAGCGCGTC
The DNA here is from genome assembly GCA_040255945.1 of Solirubrobacterales bacterium. Classification (GTDB taxonomy): domain Bacteria; phylum Actinomycetota; class Thermoleophilia; order Solirubrobacterales; family Solirubrobacteraceae; genus Baekduia. The sequence continues at coordinate 50,807 of JBDZVZ010000003.1, forward strand.
CTGCCGGCGGCCGTTCTGAACGCGCCGACGCCGTCCGACGACGAGGCCCAGCGCACGCTGCTGCGCGTCGCGGCCCGCGCGCTCGGCGTCGCCACCGAGCCCGACCTGCGCGACTACTTCCGGCTGCCCAGCGCCGAGTCCAAGGCCCGGGTCGCCGAGCTCGTGGAGGCCGGCGAGCTGCTGCCCGTCGAGGTCGAGGGCTGGCGGGCGCCCGCCTATCTGCACCCGCAGGCGCGCGTGCCGCGCGCCGTGGATGCCAGTGCGCTGCTGGCCCCGTTCGATCCGCTCGTCTGGGAGCGCCCGCGCGTGCAGCGCCTGTTCGGCATGCGCTACCGGATCGAGATCTACGTCCCGCAGCCCAAGCGTGTCCACGGCTACTACGTGCTGCCGTTCCTGCTCGATGACACGCTGGTAGCGCGCGTGGACCTCAAGAGCGACCGGGCCGCCGGGGCGCTGCGCGTCCAGTCCGCCCACGCCGAGCCCGACGCGCCCGCGCACACGGCACAGGCACTCGCGCTCGAGCTGCGGCGTCTCGGCGGCTGGCTCGGCCTCGACGACGTGGCCGTGGAGCCGCGCGGCGACCTTGCCGGCGCGCTGGCCGCGGCGCTGTAGCGCAGCGACGGCGCCGGACGCCGGCGCCCGCTCCGCCACCACAGCGGAGGGGCGCCGGGTCGGAAGAGCTGCGCTACGGATGCACGTCGATGGTCGTGCTGAGCTGCGCGGTCTCCACGTCCCCGCCGACGTAGACCCCGACGCGGCCCGACGGCGTCACCCAGTGCTGGGCGCCGGTGTCCCAGTAGGACAGCGACCGCCGCGGGATCGTCACGCTCACCTCCCGACGTTCGCGCGGCGCCAACTGCACGCGGGTGTAGCCGGCAAGCTGGCGCGGTGGCGTCGTCACGTTGCGGTCCGGCAGGCGTCCGACGTAGACCTGCGCGATCTCGGCACCGGCCCGGTTGGAGGCGTTGCGGATCCGGAACGTCAGCGTGATGTCGCCCTGCGGGCGCGCGTCCTCGCCCACGACCCGCAGCCGCCGGTACCGGAACGTCGAATACGACAGGCCGTAGCCGAACGGGTAGCTCGGCGTGTCGCCGCGCTGGAGGAACCCGCGGTAGCCGACCATGATGCCCTCGGTGAGGTCGACGCTGTCGTCGTCCTCGATCGGCGGGACCTGGCTCTCGTCACGCGGCACGGTCGCCGGCAGCCGCCCGGACGGGTTGGCGTCGCCGAAGATCAGGGCAGCCAAGGCCGAGCCCTGCTCCTGACCGGGATACCACGCCTGGAGGATCGCCGCCGCCTGGTCGTCCCAGGTGGAGGTCTTCGACGGCGTGCCCGACATGACGACGACGATCGTGTTCGGGTTGACGCGGCCGACCTGCCGGATGAGCTGATCCTGCTCGCGCGGCAGGTCGAGCGTGGGGCGGTCCGACTCGCGGACGGCGCCCTCCGTCTCGTAGTCGCGGACGACCACGACGGCGGCGTCCGCGGCGCGGGCGTCGGCGACCGCGTCGCGCATCATCGGCGACATGACGTCCTCCGGGTGCTCCCAGAAGAGCCGCACCTGGCCGCCCTGGTACTGCCCGCGCGCCGGCGCGCTGTAGTCGACGCGGATCGTGTGCGGTTCGCCGGCCTGGAGCGTGATCGTGTTGCCGACGCTCGACGTCGGCCCGCTGTGCTGGACGAACACCTGGCCGTCGATCCAGAGGGTGGCGTCGCCCCGGGCGGTCAGGCCGATCCGGTACTCGCCCGTCGCCGGAGCGATGAGCGCGCCGGTCCACCGTGCGGACAGGTCGCCGGTCAGGGTGAAGTCGCCGGTGCTCGCCTGCCGGCCGACCGCCGCCGCCGACCCGGACTTCGGCGACGCGGCGCTGAACCAGGTCGGGAACCCGAAGTTCGTGTCGACGCCGACGTCGGTCATCTCGAGATGCGGGTCGCCGGAGAACGTCTGGTTGCCCCAGAACTGCGCGCTGAGGCCGCGGTCGTTCGGACCCCCGCCGGTCGGGCGCAACACCGAGGAGGGGATGGCCGCCGGACCGGGGAGGAGGTCGGCTTCAGAGATCCCGTCGGTCCCCTGCGCGTAGGTGACCGTGGCGCGGCTTCCGGCTCGGTCGCGGATGCCCTGCAGCGTGCTGACGTCGGTCGTCGTGAAGTCCACGCGGGCCGAGCCGCCGCCCTGGGCGGACGTGTTGTCGGCGTCTGCTCCGATGACGGCGATGCTGCGCGTCCGGTTGCGCAGCGGCAACATGCCACGGCTGTTCTTCAGCAGGACCGTTCCCTCCTCGGCGACCTGGCGCGCGAGCTGTGCGTGCGCCGTGGCGTCGAACGCGCGATCGGTGCTCGGCTGGTGTTCGAAGAGCCCCAGGCCGACCATCGGGCGCAGGATCCGGCGCGCCATGTCGTTGAGGCGGTTCATCGACACCTCGCCGGCGTTGACCGCCGCGACGAGGCGTTCGCCGAAGTTCGCGCTGCCCGGGCCCTGATCGCCCGGCTGCTCCTGGTCGAGGCCGTTGTTCGCGGCCCGCGCGGTCTCGGCCGGCGTGGCGTTGTAGTCGCTCATGATGAAGCCGCGGAACCCGTATTCGCCCTTCAGCAGCGTGTTCTGCAGCGGGTTCTCGCAGGCGAAGACCGTGTTGATGCGGTTGAACGAGCACATGAAGGACCCGGGTCGGCCTTCCTGCTGGGCGATCTCGAACGGGCGGCCGTAGATCTCGTGCAGCGTGCGGTCGTCGAGGTTGGTGGAGTACTGGAACCGGTTGTCCTCCTGGACGTAGGCCATGAAGTGCTTGACGGTGGCGACGACGTTCTGCGCCTGCAGGCCCTGGATGTACTGGGCGGCCAGCGTCCCCGTGAGCAGCGGGTCCTCGCCGCTTCCTTCGAAGCCGCGCCCCCACAGCGGCGTACGCGGGATGTCGACTGTCGGCCCGAGCTGGAAGTTGTGGCCCGTGTGGAGCGCTTCGTTGCCGATGGCGGCGCCCACCTGGCGGATGAGATCGCGGTCGAACGTGGCGCCCATGCTGGTTCCCGAGGGGAAGCGGGTCGTCCGCCGGTCGATGAACGGGTTGGCCACGCGCACGCCGACAGGCCCGTCGGCCATCGTCTGCGCCGGGATGCCGACGCGCTCGATCGGGTTGTTGTAGAAGCCGTAGAAGTTGTTGAGCTGGCCGGTCGCGAGATCGGCCTTCTCCTCGGTCGTCAGCTGGTCGAGCAGGGCGTTGACGCGCACCTCGACGGCGGGGTCGGTGTCCCAGGTCGTCGGCGTGGCGGGGTCGGTCTGCGCGGCGCTGACCTTGGGCGCAGGCATGCCGACGCGTTCCTGGCGCGGCGTCTGGTCGCCGTGGCGCACCCGCGCCTGTGCGACGAGCGGCACCGCGAGCGCGGCGGCGAACCAAACGGTGAAACATGTGGCGAGCACGGCAAGAGCGCGGGCTCGAAGGGTGGAGGTCATCAGGGCTCCCTGTGCTGGACCGGACACGGGCACCTGGCCGCTCCCCGACGCGGCCACGCACCGAAACCTCGTTGGTCCGGTCCGAACGTCGCGTCGGCGCCCGCGTCTTCCGCCGCCGCGGTGGGTACCGTCCGCGCCCATGACCCGCACGCGCGTGACGCTGATCGCTGCCCTGCTCGCCCTCGGCCTGTCCGCCTGCGGCGGCGGAGACGACGATGGCGGCAAGACGACCGCCGCACCGGCTGCCGGCGGAGCCGCGACAACGTCGAGCGCGGTTGCCGACAAGCCCGCTCAGGAGATCCTCCAGGACATGTCCAAGGCGCTGGCGCAGGTGCGCAGCTACCACGTGGCCGGCACGCAGGAGGGCAAGGACGGCAAGATGCGCCTGGCCGGTGACGTCGCCGCCGACGGCCGGGTGAAGCTCGAGATCGACCAGCGCGGCTCGACGATCGGCCTCATCGTCGTCGGGGGCGACGCGTTCTTCAAGGCCGACGCGGACTTCTGGCGCAAGACGGCCGGCCCGTCGGGCGCGGCGCTCGCCAAGCGGCTGGCGAATCGCTGGGTGAAGTCGCCCGACGGCGTCGACAAGAGCATGCGCGAGCTCGTCGACTCGGTCAACCCGAAGACGCTGTCGTACTGCTCGACCCAGGACGTCGGCGAGCTCACGAAGGACGGGACGAGCGACGTCGACGGCCAGCCGGCGATCGTCCTGGTCGACGCGGGCAAGCCGGGCAGCTCGCCGGGCCGCATCTCGATCGCGACCGAGGGCCGGCCGCTGCCGCTGCGCATCCAGCAGACCGGGCCGGACCTGCCGGGCGGCGGCAAGCCGGACCCGCGCTGCGACGACGAGGACGACAGCGACGACTCGACGGGCTCCGACGTGCGCCTGAGCAAGTTCGACGAGCCCGTCGACATCGTCGCGCCGCCGGACGCGATCGACCTGTCGCAGCTCGGCGCCCGCGGCGCCGACGGCCAACAGAGCTGACGTGCCCGACGGCGGCAGCAAGACCGCGCTCGTCGTCGTCGACGTCCTCAACGCCTATGAGCACGAGGACGCCGACCGGCTCGCCGAGTCCGTGCGCGAGACGCTGCCGCACCTGCGCCGCCTGCTGGACGAGGCGCGCGAGCGCGACCTCCTGCGCGTCTATGTCAACGACAACTTCGACGACTGGACGTTGGACCGGGCCAAGCTCGTCCAGCGGGCGCTGGCGGGTCGCGGGCAGAGCCTCGTCGAGCCGCTGGTGCCCGACGACGACGTGGCGCTCCTGCTCAAGGGGCGCCACTCGATCTTCTGGGAGACGCCGCTGGCGTACCTGCTGCGCCGCGCGCAGGTGGGCCACATCGTGTTGTGCGGCCAGGTCACCGAGCAGTGCATCCTGTACTCGGCGTTCGACGCGCACGTGCGCCACTTCTCGTTCACCGTCGTGCCGGAGGCGTGCGCGCACATCCACGCCGATCTCGCCGACGCGGCGCTGCGGCTCATGGAGGTCAACATGAACGGCCGCATCGCCTCGGTGGAGGACGCGTTCGACCGCGAGCACTGACGTCGCGAGTGACGATCGTCGGCCCCGGCGCGACGTTCGTTGCGCTGGAGGCGTCCGGCGCCGTCCTTTGGGCAGCGCGACGATGCCGATGTCCAGGTCGGTCACAGCCGCTAGGGCTGGATCGTCATAGCTCCAAGACCATGAATCAGCGCTCTGATTACAGCCTGCTGGTGTCGTGCCGCAGTGGCGACGTGGATGCCTTCGGGCACTTCTACGTCCGCTACCGGCATCTGCTCATCGGCTATCTGGCGCGCCGGGTCCGGGACCCGGAGGTCGCCGCGGACCTGATGGCGGAGACCTTCGCCGTTGCCTTGGTGGCAGTCAGGGACGCTTCGCGGCCGCTGCCGGAGACGCCGGCGGCTTGGCTGTTCACCATCGGGCGCAACCTGCTCACCGACAGCATCCGTCGTGGACGAGTCGAGATGGATGCACGCCGCCGGCTCGGGCTGGAGCCGCTGGCGCTCGAAGACGAGGACATACAGCGGATCGCAGAGGTGGCGGCCAGCCAGGATCTGGTGGCCGATCTCGCGAAGGTGGTGCCCGCCGCGGAATGGGATGCCTTCCGCGCTCACGTCCTCGAGGACGAGGCCTATCCCGACATCGCAGCACGGCTGAAGTGCTCGGAAGCGCTCGTGCGCAAGCGCGTCAGCCGTGCCAGAGCTCATCTCAAAACAGCTCTAGGAGGTCTCAGTGTCTGACTTCTTTGATCGCTTCGGCGATCAACTCTACGCCGCTCAGCTGGTGACATCGCCCGCGCAACGGCGCGGCCGGTTCGCCAGGCTTGTTCGTCGGAAGTCGGCGATCTTCGGCGCCGTCGCGGTGGCGGTGGCCGTTCCCGGCGCGGCTCTTGCCATCACCCAGCCCTGGCAGCCGCAGCTGTCGCGGCCTGGGGTTGACAAGCCGGTGCAGACCGACGCCTCGCCCGTTCCCGACGAAGCGTCCGGCGCGTTTGCCGTGCTCCGACGGTCTCAGACCGCTTCGGATCGAGCAAGCGCAGCCCCGCTGGTCCGGGCGATCGGCATGGGCAACCAGGTCGATCGCGTCCAGACCGAGGGGATCCGCATGGTCGCGCCCGGCTGGGCCGTGGTGCCGGCGAAGGTGGCGCAGACCGCGCCGCGGGACGCCGCAGCCGGAGAGCAGCTGTGCCTGACGGACGGAGACGACGTCGGCTGCACGAATGCCCAAACGGCGACGTCCAACGGTGTCGGGATCCTCACAGCATCCGAGGACGCCACGCACCTGACCGGCCTCGTACCCGATGGTGTCGCGAGCGTGCGCTTCACGCCCGACTCGGGTCCCGCCGTGGAGGCCACGACCACGAACGGGTTCTTCGAGCTCACCGTGCCGACCTCACGGACCATGCCGGCCGTCACGGCACCGGCCGGGTACGACGGACCTGCGACCGTGCCGGGCCCGCCGGCGCCAGCAGCCGGCACGTTGACCTGGCTCGACGCCAGTGGCCGGGCGATCGGACCGGCCGATCCAGCCATCGGCTGAATCGCAACCACCTTCACCCGCTAGTCGACATAACGTCGATTAGCGGGCATTGCATCCGGCGATCGCTCCTGAGAGAGTGCGCGCCGGGATGAGGGTCACGATCACGGTGCCGGACCTCCCCGCCGAGGTCCTGCACGAACTTGCCGCCCAGGCCGACCGCGCCGGCAAGCCGGTCGAGGACTACGTGCGCGACCTGCTCGTCATGAGCGTCGCGCCGGCGTCCGTCGATGGCGACGGTGCTCGCCAGCGCACACCCAGCGCGTGAGCCACTGCCTGCAAAGTGCATGCGGCGCTGCTAGGATGATGCTATGGCTGTAGCGATCACGGTCCGCGATGTGCCCAACGAGGTTCGGGACGAACTGGCCGCGCGCGCAGCCCGCTCGGGCAAGTCGTTGCAGGAGTACCTCCGCGGCATGCTCACCGCCGCGGCCGGACGGCCCGCGGCTGATGATGTGCTGGCGCGCGCCCGCGCCCGGGTCGAGGCGACGGGCTCCCGGATCGACACGAAGGCGATCCTCGCCGCGCGCGACGCCGACCGCCGGTGAGCCGGCAAGCCGTCTGCGACGCATCCGCGATCGTTGCGGCGCTGCTCGACAGCGGACCCGACGGGCGCTGGGCGACCGAGGCGCTCGCCGGAGCCGATCTCGCCGCTCCGAGCCTCCTGCCGTTCGAGGTCGCGAACATCATCCGCCAGCATGAGCTCGCCGGATTCGTCGGTGCCGACCAGGCCGCCCAGGCACACGCCGATCTGCTCGACCTCGCGATTGAGCACTGGCCGTATGAGCTGATCGCCGCGAGGGTCTGGGATCTGCGGGCGAACCTCTCTGCCTATGACGCCAGCTACGTCGCGGTCGCGGAGCTCATCGATGCGCGCCTCGTGACGCTCGACCGGCGGCTTGCCCGAGCACCTGGGCTGCGCTGCGTGGTCGTTGCTCCGGGCCGTTAGCCGGCCCGCGAACGGCTGCGCCGGCGCACCTCTCGGTGCACCGGCGCTCAGGTGCCGTCCTCCTGGCGGAAGCGACTAGCAGTTGCCGCTGACCGGCTTGCCGGCGAAGCGATCGGACAGGAAGTCCATCGCGGGCCCGGCTCCGGCGATCATGCCGAGCAGGTGCTCGGCCAGCGGGTAGGTCTTCCAGGTCACGTTGGCGCCCATCGCGCACCACGTGTTGCGCAGGGTCTCAGCCTGGCTGAACGGGATGATCTCGTCGATCTGGCCGTGGTACTGGAAGACCGGCACCGTCGGCTTGACCGAGCCGAGCTTGTTCTCGTTCAGGCGCGCCTGCCACTGCGGCGTGTTGAGCGGGTTCGTCGTGACGTAGTCATCAATCTTCTTGAACGCCGTCCCGAGGAACGTGCCGATCCCGTCGACGCTGACGAGGCAGACGTTCTCGCTCTTGGCCAGCAGGTCCTTGCCCTGGGCGTTGAGGTAGCTGGGCAGGTTGAGCTCCGGGTAGGCGGCGTCGTAGCCGAGCGAGGCCAGGAACGCGAAGGCGACGAACGGCCCGCCGTCCAGGCCCTTGGCGACGGCCAGCAGGTCGGCGGGGACGCCGCCGGCCGCGGTGCCCTTGAGGTTCAGCTCGGGCGCATAGCTCGGGGCGAGCTCGGTCGCCCACCCGGCCGACGTGCCGCCCTGCGAGTAGCCCATGATCCCGACCGGCGAGGCGCCGTCCAGGCCGCTGCCCGGCAGGCGCTCGGCGGCGCGGGCCATGTCGAGCAGGGCCTTGCCCTGGTCACGGCCCACCTCGTAGGTGTGCTGGCCCGGCGTGCCGAGCCCGCGCATGTCGCTGACGGCGACCGCCCAGCCGCGCTGGAGCGCGGCGTAGAGGAAGAGGCCCTCGTAGTCGGTGCCCTGGCTCATCGTGTAGGACGGCGCGCAGGCGTCGCCGACGCCGCGGGTGCCGACGCCGTAGGTGACGAGCGGGCGCTGGCCCTGGCCCCGCCAGCGGGCGGTCGGGACGAGCACGGTGCCGGAGATGTTGATCGGCTGGCCCTGCCCGGTCTGCGACGAGTAGATGACCTGGGTCGACCTGATGCCGGGCGTGGCGAACTTGAAGAACGGGTCGAGCGTGAACTTCGCCGTGCGGCTGCGCACGATCGTGCCGGGCGCCGCCGTCGACGACGGCGACGTGTAGAACGGATCCTTGTCGGGCGTGGCCGCCGTCGCGGCCGGCGCTCCGACGATGAAGCAGGCCGCGACGACGGCGGCCAGCAGCGCGCCGAGGCGCGCGCGAGCAGTGACGAACAAGAGGGCTCTCCTCCTCCGGGGGTTTCCGCGGGCGATCCAACCAGAGCCATCCGGGTTTTGCAAACGCGCGCGTTCATGGAGCGGACGTTCAACGTCGCTGCGCGTCGGAGACCAGCGGTAGAGAAGTACCCCAGCCTGGGCTTGACGGCATCGACATGCTCAGGTCTCATGAGCATCTGATGCCGAAGCCGCCGCCGTTTCCGCCGGGCGGCCGGCGCCGCAAGCTGCTGCTCGCACTCGCGTCGCTCGCCGCCACCCTCGTCGTACCGACCGCCGCCGCGTCCGCCGCGCCGGTCAACGCGCACTCGCCGATGTTCTGCTCGTCGCCGCAGCTGCTGTCGCAGGACTACTTCGACGTCGTCATCACCGGCGACCGTCCCGACGCCCTCGTCCCGGGTCAACACTTCTCGGTCACGAACGCCAACCTGCAGATCGTCGTCGGCGTCAAGGGCGTCAACGTCCTCACGAACCTCCTCGGGGCCGACACCATCAGCGGCTCGGTGACCCGCTTCGACATCGCCACGACGAACGCGACGCCCAACATCGTCGACCTCGCCGCGGGCCACCCGATGACGTTCGGCAGCCGGCCGATCGCGGTCGGCCAGCCCCTCACCGTCAACGTCACGCCCCCCGGCGCCGTCATCGGCAGCTTCAACGCCACCTCCGACGGCCTGATGAGCCTGTCGACCGGCCACGTCGAGATCCAGGCGCACATCACGAGCACCACGAACCCGTTCGGCAACCAGGACATCATGATCTCCTGCGACCAGGGGCTGCCGGTGCCGTTCGTGCTCATGTCGGTCGCCTCGCCGCCCAAGCCCGCGGCCGCGAAGGACAACACCGTCAGCGCCCAGAGCACGACCAGGGCTCGGAAGCTGCGCCGGCTGAAGATGCGGGTCAGCGGGGTCAGCCGGACGTGCAGCAGCCAGCGTGCCCGCAAGATCCGCGTCCGCGTCCAGAACGCCCGCGGCGGCGTCCGTGAGCTCGTCGTCCGCCTCGACGGCCGCGTCGCCAAGCGCCAGGAGGTCTCCGGCCGCCGCATGACCGTCCACCTCAAGCGCGGCAAGGAGCGCCAGCGCCTGAAGATCCGCGCCACGGACGAGACCGGTCGCAGCGTCACGCTGCGGCGGACGCTGTGCCTTCGCTGAGCGCGGCACGCCGCTTCCGGCCCGTCCCGGCGCTCCTGGCCGGCGTGGAGCGCGTTGCTCCGCGCGGCCGGGCGACGGTCCAGAAGGTCCTGCTCAAGCGCGTCTATGAGGTCATCAGCCGGCGCTTCGGCGAGACGGGCACCGCGTTTCTGAACTACGGCTACGCCCCGCTCGACGAGCCGCTGCAGGACCTCGGCCTGACGCCCGAGGAGGAGCAGGCCGACCGCTTCGGCATCCAGCTCTACCACCGGGTCGCCGACGCGATCGACCTCGACGGGCTCGAGGTGCTCGAGGTCGGCTGCGGCCGCGGCGGCGGCACGACCTATGTCTTCGACCACCACAGGCCCCGGCGGATGGTGGGCCTGGACCTCGCCGAGAAGGCGATCGCGCACTGCCGCACCGCGCACGTCCGCGACGGCCTGAGCTTCGTCACCGGCGACGCCGAGGCCCTCCCGTTCCCGGACGCCTCGTTCGACGCCGTCCTCAACGTCGAGTCATCGCACTGCTACCCGGACATGCCGCGCTTCCTGGCCGAGGTGCGCCGCGTCCTGCGCCCCGGCGGCACGATGCTGTTCTGCGACTTGCGCCACACCGACCTCCATGGCCGGCGCGAGGTGCAGATCCCCCGAGAGGACGCCCCGCAGCTCAAGGCGCAGATCGCCGCCTGCGGCATGGACGTCGTCGAGGAGGAGGACATCACGGCCAACGTCGTGCGGGCACTGGAGCTCGACAGCGACCGCCGGCGCGAGATGGTCGAGGCCTCCGCCCCCGCGGCGCTGCGCGAGCAGCTCATGGACTTCGCCGCGGTCGAGGGCACGAACCTCTTCCGGGCCTTCGCGCAGCGCGACGTGACGTACCTGCGCTACGTCCTGCGCAAGCCCGCCGCGTGAGCGCCCCGGCCGTCGACTACGCCGGCCGCCAGGCCCTCATCACCGGCGCGTCGTCGGGCATCGGCGAGGCGTTCGCCCGCGCGCTGGCCGCCCGCGGAGCCGACGTGCTGCTCACCGCCCTGCCCGAGGAGGCGCCGCGCTTGGACGAGATCGCCGGCGAGCTGACGGCCGCCCACGGCATCCGGGCCGAGACCGCCCCGATGGATCTCGGCGCGCCCGACGGGCCCCAGCGCCTGCACGGCGCCGCCGAGGCTCTCGGGTTCACCCCGAGCGTCCTCGTCAACAGCGCCGGGCTCGGCGCCGGCGGCCCGTTCTCGCAGGCGCCGCTGGAGCGCGAGCTGCTCATGATCCGGCTCAACGTCCTCGGCCTCGTCGCCCTCACCGGCCTGTACCTCCCGCGCATGGTCGAGCGCGGCGACGGCGTCATCGTCAACATCGGCTCGACCGCGGGCCTCCAGCCCATGCCGTATTTCGCCGTCTACGCGGCGACCAAGGCGTTCGTCCAGTCCTTCGGCGAGGCCCTGTGGGCCGAGGGCCACCGGACCGGCGTGCGGGTGGTGACGCTGTGCAGCGGGCCGGTCTCCACCCCGTTTCACGAGCGCGCCGGTGACCGGACCGGCAGCGGCCGCGGCGTCAAGCGCGTCCTCAAGCGCCGCCACCTGACGACCGACATGGTCGTCGCCAGCGCCCTGCAGGCGGTCGACCGCGACCGCCCCACTGCCGTGCGGCGGATCGCCGGGGCCCGGCCCGCCGCCGCGGCCGTCGGGCTGGCCGCCACACTCGCGGGCCGCCGCCGGCGGCTGCTGGCCACCGAGCGGATCAACCGCTGGTTGTTCGGGGTTCGCTGAGCGCCTCCGGCGCAGCGTCCAGGCCGGTCAACCGCGCGCTGGCCGCCCAGAGCTGCGCCCACGCCGCCCGATCCATGGAGGCGGTCGACGACGGAACCCGCCGCCGGTGGCGCAGGTACGCGCCGCTGACGCCCTCGAGATCCGGCGACGAGGCCGCGTAGACGATCGTCGCCGCGCCGTCGGCCGGCCCGACGGCCTGGCGACGGTGCCGGCGCTGGGTGAGCCGCCAGGCCGCGCCGGTCAGCCAGCCGCCCTTGGCGCCGATCTCGGTCCGCACGAGCCCCGGGTCGACGGCGTTGGCCGTCACGCCCGTCCCGGCCAGGCGCCGGGCCAGCTCGTAGGAGAACATGACGTTGGCGAGCTTCGTGCGCGCGTAGGCCCGGTACGGCCGGTAGGCGCCGCGGGGGTCGAGGTCGTCGACGTCCAGGTCGGCGGTCTCGTGGGCGACCGAGGCGACCGTGACGACCCGCGACGGCGCCGCCTCGAGCAGCGCGTCGACCAGCAGCGTCGTCAGCAGAAACGGTGCGAGGTGGTTGACGGCGAGCGTGAGCTCGATGCCCTCCGGGCTCTCGCGCCGGCGCTGGAACACCGCGCCTGCGTTGTTGACCAGGACGTCGAGGCGGTCGTGGCGCCGACCCACCTCCTCGGCCAGCGCGCGCACCGCGCCCTGGCTGGCGAGGTCGGCCGCCACCCAGTCGACCCGTGCCGCGGGCGCCTGGGCGCGCACCGCCGCGACCGCCGCCGCGCACGTCTGCGGCGTGCGTCCGGCCACGATGACCGTGGCGTCCATCTGCGCCAGCGCGGTCGCCGTCGCCAGCCCGAGCCCGGACGTCGCGCCGGTGACCAGGCAGACGCGGCCGGACATCGTCATGAGGACGGCTTGACGAGCACGAACCGGACGTACTCGAGGTCGCCGTCGCGCAGCGCCTCGTGGACGTCGCTGCCGGTGGCCGCGAAGAAGTTCAGGACGTAGCTCTGCAGGGCGCGCGGGACCCGGCGGCGCACGAGCTCCGCCCGGCGCGGCGTGTCGAGCTCGAGCGCGCGCACGACGTTGGCGGTGATCCGCTCCTCCTCGGCGACCTCGAAGCCCGCGTCGACGAACTGGGCGCGCAGGTCGTCGATCTGCTCCTCCAGGCGCAGGTCGGCGAACAGCAGCGCGCCGCCCGGCCGCAGGACGCGAAACGCCTCGGCGATGAACTTCGGCACGCTCGGATAGCAGTGCGAGGACTCGACGTTGAGCACGGCGTCGAAGAACCCGGCGCTGAACGGCAGCTGCTCGGCGTCGCCGGCGACGAAACGCAACCGCGGGTCGCGATGGTGCTCGCGGCAGTAGGCGATCGACTTCTCCGAGAAGTCCAGGCCGGTGAGCCGGCCGACGTCGAACCGGCGTGCGACGAACGCCGCCCCGCCCCCGCGCCCGCAGCCGATCTCGAGGACCTCCTGGCCGGCGAGATCCCGGGCACCGGCGACATGCTCGTACAGACCGTGGCCGAACGGCTCGTCCCCGTCGAGCGCGGGCTGGCCCTCCAGCGGCGCGTAGCCGTAGTTCATGCAGGCGGCGTCGACGTCGTTGAGCCAGCGGTTGACGACGGCGTAGCCGCCGCGGATGAAGAGCCGCTGGGTCGCCGGGCGCAGCCCGGGCGCGACGGCCGAGACGGCGTCCAGCAGCTTCTGGGCCGGGCGCCGCTCGAGCGTGGCGCGCGGCGGGTCGGTCATCGTGGAGCTCATGCCCCTCTCCCCTGTCGTGATGTGAAGTCCTGCGGCCGGGTCATCCGGCGTCCCTTCGGAAGGCGCTCGTGGCGAGGGCCCCGCAGACGACGACCATGCCCGCGGCCACCGCCAGCGCGGTGTAGACCGACGACCAGGACCCGTCCAGGAACAGCGCCCGCGCCCCGTCGACGATGTGGCTGAGCGGGTTGACGTCCGCCAGCGATTGCAGCCAGCCGGGCGCCAGCGACATCGGCAGCAGCACCCCGCTGAGCAGCAGCAGCGGGATGCTCGTCATGTTCAGCGTCGAGGCGACCGTGTCCTCGTCGCCCAGCCGCATCGCCAGGGTGTAGGACGCGGCCGAGAACGCGGCCCCGACGAGCGCGAGGATCGCCAGGCCGACCGCGAACGCCCACCACGGGGCGCGCAGGCCCATGATGTAGCCCGCAGCCAGCAGCGCGACGCCCTGGAACGTCACGACGAGCACGTCGCGCAGCATCCGGCCGATGAAGAGCGCCGCGCGCGAGACCGGGGTCACCCGCATCCGCTCGATGACGCCGTCGCGGACCTCGCGCAACAGGCCGAAGCCGACGAACATCGTGCCGAACAGGCCGAGCTGGACGAGCAGCCCCGGGACGAACACCCGCCACGGGTCGCCGGCCGGGTAGCCGGGTGCCTTGGCGACCGACTTCAGCAGCGGCCCGAAGAGGCAGAGGTAGATGAGCGGCTGGGTGAGCCCGATGAGCAGCCACACCGGCTGGCGCAGCGACAGGCGCATCGTCCGGCGGAACACGAGCAGGCTGTCACGCGCGACGGCCATCGGTCATCCCTCCTCGTCGCGCAGGGCGCGTCCGGTCAGCGTCAGGAAGACGTCCTCGAGCGTGGGCCGCCGGACCTCGAGGCCGAGCACGGCGACATGGTGGTCGTCGAGCGCCCGCAGCAGGCCGGGCAGCCGCGCGGCCGCGTCGGGCAGCCCGAGGTGGACGACCGTGCCCTCGATCCGCGGCACGCTGCCCAGCGCCCGTGACTCGATGAGCGTCGCGACGCGGGCGGCGACCGCCTGGTCGCGCAGGGTGAGGACGACCGTGTCGCCGGCGGCGCGCTTCTTGAGGTCCTCCGGCGTGCCGGTGGCGATGATCGCGCCCTGGTCGATGATGAGGATCCGGTCGCAGAGCGCGTCGGCCTCGTCGAGGTAGTGGGTCGTCAGGAAGATCGTGCGGCCGCGCTCGTCACGCAGCGTGCGGATGTGATCCCAGAGGTTGGCGCGCGACTGCGGGTCCAGGCCGGTGGTGGGCTCGTCGAGGAACAGCAGCGGCGGGTCGTGGACGAGGCCGAGCGCGATGTCGAGCCGCCGGCGCTGACCGCCCGACAACGTGCCGACGAGCCGGTCCCACGCCCCATCGAGGTCGAGGTCGGCGAGCAGGGCGCGGCCGCCGCGAGCGCTGTCGGCGGCACCGAGCCCGTAGAGGCGGGCCTGGTCGACGAGCTCCTCGCCGACCTTCGCGTGGCGGTCGGTGCCGCCGCCCTGGGCGACGTAGCCGATGCGGCGGCGCACCTGCAGCGGCTCGCGCCGTAGGTCGTGGCCGACGATCCGCGCCTCGCCCGAGGTCGGCTTCAGCAGCGTCGTGAGCATGCGCTGGGTCGTCGTCTTGCCGGCGCCGTTGGGTCCCAGGAAGCCGACGATCTCACCGGCCCGAACCTCGAGGTCGACGCCGCGCACGGCCTCCACCTCTCCCCCGCCCCGGCTGCGGAACGTCCGGCGCAGGCCATGGGCCTCGATGATCGGCGCGCCGGTCATCGAGCGCGCCGCGCCGGCCGCCGCCGGGCCGGTCCAGTCGAGCGCCTCGCGGCGGACCGACGCGTCAAGCACGATGCCTCCACCACTGGAGGTCATGGTACGTGCAGCGCCGCCGAACGTTGGGCGATTCGTACCCTGGTGCCCGTCGCCGCCGCGCGGTAGCGTGCGGGCTGCTGCTCAGCGACGACGGGAGATGGACATGGGCCGCAAGGTCGCCGTGATCGGACTGGACTGCGCCGATCCCAACCTGGTCTTCGACCGCTGGCGCGAGGACCTGCCGAACTTCGCCAGCCTCATGGACCGCGGAACGTGGGGGCCGCTGCGCAGCGTCGACCCGCCGATCACGGTGCCGGCCTGGAGCTGCATGCTCTCCGGCCGCGACCCCGGTGAGCTCGGCATCTACGGGTTCCGCAACCGCGCCGACCACACCTACGACGGCGTCTACACCGCCGACGCCCGCGCCGTGAAGCCCGACCGGGTGTTCGACGTCCTGTCCCGCGCCGGCAAGCATGTCGTCATCCAGGGCATCCCGGGCACCTGGCCGCCGGTGCAGGTCAACGGCGAAGCGATCTCCTGCTTTCTGACCCCCGACACGCGCAGCGACGCCTACACCCATCCGCCCGAGCTGCGCCAGGAGGTCGAGCGGCTCATCGGCGGCGCCTACCGCACCGACGTGCGCAACTTCCGCAGCGACGACCGCGACCGCATCCTCGCCGAGATCTACGAGATGACCGAGCAGCACTTCGCCGTCGCCCGGCACCTGCTCGACAGCCGCCCGTGGGACTTCTTCATGATGGTCGAGATCGGCGTCGACCGGATGCACCACGCGTTCTGGCGCTGGCTCGACGAGAGCCATCCCCGCCACGAGCCCGGCCACCGGTACGGCGACGTCATCCGCAGCTACTACCAGTACCTCGACGACGAGCTCGGCGAGCTGCTGGAGCGCTTCGACGACGACACCGCCGTGCTCGTCGTCTCCGACCACGGCGCCCGCGCCATGGAGGGCGCCATCTGCGTCAACGAGTGGCTCGTCCAGGAGGGCTACCTCGTCCTCGAGGAGCCGGTCGCCCCCGGGACGATCACCGCGTGGCGCGACGCGAAGGTGGACTGGAGCCGGACCCGCGCCTGGGGCGAGGGGGGCTACTACTGCCGGCTGTGCCTGAACGTCGCCGGCCGTGAGCCGCAGGGCATCGTCGAGGCGGCCGACTACGAGGCGCTGCGCGACGAGCTCATCGCCAAGCTCGAGGCCCTCGAAGGGCCCGACGGGCCGATCGGCACGCGCGTCCACCGTCCCGAGGAGCTCTGGCGCGCCCAGGAGAACATCGCGCCCGACCTCGTCGTCTACTTCGGCGATCTGGCCTGGCGCAGCGCCGGCAGCCTCGGCCACGGCCGGACCTGGACGTTCGACAACGACACCGGGCCCGACGACGCCAACCACGCCCAGGACGGCATGGTCATCCTCGCCGGCGGCGGCCAGCCGGGGGCCGGCCGCGTCGACGGCATGAGGCTGCTCGACATCGCACCGACGATCCTGCGGCTCTTCGACCTCGAGGTGCCGGCCGACATCCAGGGCCGCGCGCTGCAGGAGCGCGGGCCCGGGCTGCCGGCCGGCCGCTGAGACGCGCGGGGTCACGAGCCGCAGCTCACCCCGCTGTAGCGGGCCCGCCGCTCGATCGCCAGGCGCGTCATCGACGCGTCCTCGGCGGTGCCGCGGCGGCTGATGTGGGCCAGGGCCCGCAGCGACGACGGGCGCACGACGCCGAACGCGAGGTTCGACGGCGGCGACGCGGGCCCGTGCGCCGACTCGGCGACGACCTGGTAGCGGTGGCCGGCACCGGTCGCCGAGCGGTCGACGAACCAGGAGCGGCTCGTCGTGCCCACGTCCTGCCAGGCGCCCGGCAGCGTCAGGTCGCCGCGGCGCGTGAACGGCCCCTGCAGCGGGTCGTCCGGCACGGCCCCGTCGGGCAGCACGCGCCGCTCGGGCAGCGGCACGTCACGCAGGAGCCGGTCGTCGGCCCGCAGGACGCGGTAGCGGGTCGCGCCCGGGGAGCGGTCCCACGAGACGACCGTGCCGCAGCGCTCGACGTCGGCCAGCGCGCGGGCCGGGCGGGCCACGTCGGGCTTGGCCTGGTGCGGGCTGCTGGGCGCCACGGCCGCCGCGCTCGCCCGTGCGCCCTTGCCGTCCGAGGAGCACATGGGCGCGATGCCGCCCCGCCACACCGAGGTGCCCTGGGCGTGGTTGGCGCTCCCGAAGAAGCCGCGGCCCTTCGGGTTCGTGATCATGGTGCGGGCGCCGAAGTTGTAGCGCCCGTCGCCGAACGCGTTCTTCGTCACCGGCCACCAGAACCGGCCGTCGCAGCTGCCGTAGATGTCGAACCCGTACTCGGGTGCGAGCGTCGGGCCGACGATCGGGATCTCCCGCATCCCCCACGAGCTGTCGTTCGTGCCCACCATGAGGGCGCCGCGAACGTTCGCCATCCGCCAGAAGTGCGTGTTGAAGATGTTGCCGAAGCCGTCGGGCAGGCCGCTGATCGGGGCCTTGAGCCCGGTCGACGTCGCCCGCGCCTTGCCGGCCACGAGCTCCCAGCGGTTGCGCTTGTTGACGCGGATGAGCTCGGACTCGGCGAGCAGCGAGCCGGTGAACCAGCCGCTGGCGCCGACGTAGAGCCGGTCCTTGAACGCCCCCATCGACACGACCGAGGTGATCTCGCGCCCGCGGCCCGCCCCGTCGCTGACGACGGGGATGAACCGCGACGACGAGCCCTGCTCGGCCCGGGTCCGGTAGACGCCGTAACCGGTCGCGTTGCTGCCGGTGCCGACGTAGAGCTGGCCGTTGAACGGCTGCATCTCGAACACCTGCAGGTTCGGCGGGCTGATCTGCCGGAAGTGCGGCCGCTTGCCCGACGGGCTGTCGACCCGCAGCACGACGCCGTCACCGGTCAGGCCCGAGGACGCCGTGACGTACAGCCGGTCCTTGTAGACGACCATCGAGCGGTAGCCGATCGGCTTCTGCACGCCGAGGAACGTGTGGATCGTGTGCGGGCTCTGCGGCAGCGCCTTGAAGTTCTCGCCGTCGCTCGTGCGCAGGATCCGCGGCCGCGTGACGCCCGCGAGCTCGGGGATGTACTCGTCGGCCGTGACCCCGCCGACGTAGAGCTGGCCGCGGTAGACCGTCATGCCGCGGAAGGCGATGTCGCGCGGGACGAGCTTGCCCGGCGCGCGCGGATTGGTGACGTCCAGCGGCGACTGGTAGACGCGCTTCCAGTGACGCGTGCCGGGGTTGTACTGCCAGATCTCCGCCTGGAGATCCATGTCGTACATGTTGGGCGGGCAGTTGATGTCCGAGGCGGGATTCGGGGTGTAGTAGCCGCGTCCCGGGTAGTAGAAGTCGAGCGTCGCGTTCTCGACGCAGAGCTCCTGCCGGGCGGTGCCGACGTAGAGCTTGCCCTTGAACCACGCCATCGACCAGGCGTAGGAGTTGCGCTGGTCGCCGAAGCCCTGGCGGGCGAGCTGCTTGGTGGCCATCCGGGTCTGGGCCGCGGCCGGCATGGCCGCGACGGCCGCCAGCATCGCGGCGCAGGCCAGCACGGCACCGGCCATCAGCAGCAGCCTTCGGTGCACGACGGCGTGGTTGCTGGACATCGTCATACCTCCTCCTGAGGGGAACGTCACGTCGTCGTGCCTACGGTGGATCACGGGGTGCACGACACCCCCGCGTAACGCAGCCTCCGCTCCAGGCGAAGGGCGGCGTCGTCGAGGTCCTGGGCGGCCTGCGCCCGCCCCGCGCGGCTCGCGTGGGCGACCGCCCGCTGGGCCCGCCGCAGCTGCTGCAGCTCGCGGACGGCACCCTGCCGGTCGCCGCCCTGCCAGCGGTCCAGCGCCCGGCTCGCCAGCGCGCCGAGACGGTCGCGGGCATTCGCGGCCGCCGCGCCCGCGCCACGGCCGTCGAGCGCGTCGATGAGCCCGCGCAGCCGGCGGAACGTCGCCTGCGGCTCGAGCGCCGGCGTCACGGCGAGGTTCGACGGCATCGAGTCACGCCCGCCGACGCCCTCCGGGACCACCGTGTAGGTGGCCCGCCGGTCGCCGGCGGCGGTCCGGTCCACGAAGAACGTGCTGTCGGTCCGGCCGATCGTCGTCGGCGCGCCGGGCATCGAGAACGTCGCCGCGCGCCCGGGCCGGTGACGCGTCATCGGCGGCGGGGCCTCGGGCACCGCGGCCTGCCGGCGGCCGATCCGGCGCGGCACCCGGACGCCGTGGACGCGCACGTTCTCGGTGCGCACCACCCGGTAGCCGCTCGCGCCGCGCACGCGGTCCCAGGAGAGGACGGTGCCGCACCGCTGGACGTCGGCCAGCAGCCGCTGCGCCCGCGCCACGGGTGCCGACGCCGGGTGCGCGGCGACGTGGGCGCCGCCGGCCGCACGAGCGCTGACGCGCGTCGTCGTCGCCGCGCTCGTCGGGCAGATCCCGCTGGCCGGGCCGCGCCAGACGGCCGTTCCCTGCGCGTGGTTGGCGCTGCCGAGGAACGTCCCGGCGGGCGTGTTCAGCAGCGTTCGCGCGCCGAAGTTGTAGACGCCGTCGCCGAACGCGTTCCAGGTCGCCGGCCACCAGGTGCGGCCGTCGCAGGTGCCGTAGAGGTCGTAGCCCATGAACGGCTTGAGCCAGTCGCCCAGCAGCGGGATGTTGCGCAGCGACCACGTCCAGTCGTTCGTGCCGAGCAGCAGCGCGCCGCCGGCGTCCTCCATGCGCCAGAAGTGGGCGTTGAACGGGTTGCCGAAGCCGTCGGGCAGCCCGCTCACCGGCGACTTGCCGTCGCGCGCGGCGCCGACCACGACGTCCCAGTCGTCACCGGTTCCGATGCTGATGAGCTCGGACACCGGGAAGATCGACCCATTGCCCCAGCCGCTGGCGCCGACGTACAGGCGCCCGTCGTAGGGCTGCATCGACACGACCGAGGTCACGGTCTTGCCCCGCCCCGCCCCGCCGGTGACGATCGGTGCGAACGTCGCCGGGTTCGTGGCGAAGCTCGTGCGGTAGACGCCGTAGCCGTTGTCGGCGTTGCCGGTGCCGACGTAGAGCTGCCCGTTGAAGTCCTGCAGCTCGAAGACCTGCATCGAGGAGGGCGAGACCTGCGTGAACGTCGGATGGTCGCCGTCGGCGCCCTTGACCTCGAGGATGACCCCGTCGCCGGTCAGGCCCGACGAGGCGGTGACGTAGAGCTTGTTGTCGTAGACGACCATCGACCGGTAGCCGATCGGCTTCTGGGCGCCGAGGTACGTGTTCAGCGTCCTGGGCGCCCCGTCGAGCGCGGTGAACGACGTGCCGTCGCTCGTGCGCAGGATCCGCGGCGGGTGGGCGTCGGCGAGCTGGGGCAGGTACTCGTCGGCCGTGACGCCGCCGACGTAGAGCTGGTCGCCGTAGACGACCATGCCGCGGAAGCCGATGTCGCGCGCGACCATCTTCGACGGGTCGTGCGGGTTCGGGATGTCGGCCGGCGAGCGGTAGACGCGCTTCCAGGTCTTCGTCTGCGGCGTGAACTGCCAGATCTCGGCGCGCAGGTCGAGGTCGTCCTCGCTGGCGGTGCAGTGCAGGTCCGGCGCCGGGTTGGGCCCGTAGAGCCCGAGGTTGGGGTAGTAGTAGTCGAGCGTGGCGTTCTCGACGCACAGCTCGTTGGCCGCGGTGCCGACGTAGAGCTTGCCCTTGAACCAGGCCATCGACCACGAGTACTGCTGGATCGGGTTGCCGAAGCCGCCCTTGGCGATCTGGGTGATCGGAGCCTCGGTCTGAGCGGCGGCCGGCGATGCGGCGGCAGCGAGGGCGGCGGCGAGGACGGCGAGGACGGCGAGGGCGGTGACGCGCAGGCGGATCATGTGAGCTCCTTCTCGCGTGCCGTCTGCGGCACCGCGACGCGCTCGGGTTCAGGACGGGGGCCGCCGGCCAGGGCCGACAGCAGCTGCGCCGCCCGCGGCGGGCCGCCGGCGGCGGCGAGGCGCTGGGCGAGGCGGCGCGCGTTGGCCGCGTAGCGCGGCTCGTCGAGGAGCTCGCGGATCGCGGCGCGCAGCTTGGCGGGCGTGATGCGGTGCGGGTCGACGCGCACGCCGACCCCGGCCTCGACGACACGGCGGGCGTTGTCGGGCTGGTCCCAGGTCGTCGGCACGACGGCGAGCGGCACGCCGGCGGCCAGGCCGGCGAGGATCGACCCGGCGCCGCCGGTCGTGACCATGGCGGCGCAGCGTCCGAGCAGCTCGTCGTGGCGCAGGAACCGCGTGACGTGGACGTTCGGCGCGGGCGCCCCGAGCGCCACCGACTCGGGCGGGCGCTGGCCGGTCGTGAGGATCCCCTCGGCGTCGAGGTCGGCGATCGCCTCGGCGGCCATGCGCAGCAGGAACGGCTGGCCCTGGTGCGAGGTGCCCTCGGTCGCGTGGACCCACGGCCGGCCGGCGGGGACGCGCTCCAGCCAGGCGGCCGTCTGCGGGTCGGTGGCCGACTGCCACGTGCAGCGCCCGACGTAGCGCACGGAGGCGGGCAGGTCGCGGCGGTCGTAGTCGAGCTCGGGGATGTTGCCGACGAGGTAGAGCGGCATCCGGCCGGTGTGCTCGTTGACCGAGACGCCGAGCGGGCCGAGCCCGTGGTCGGCGCGCAGCTCGTCGATCCGGGCGCGGAAGCCGCGGGCGAGCAGGTCGGTGACGTGGCCGGCCGTCCACGCGAGCGCCCGACCGCGCAGGCCGCGGGCGGGCGCGAGCCCCATGCCGAAGGCGGGCGGCGCGTCGGGACCGGGGATGAGCGTGCCCATGAACGTGGCCAGCAGCGCGACCGGCAGGTCGTGCTGCTCGCCGAGGACGACGAAGGGCGCGAGCATCGCCGGCTCGGTGACGATGACCTCGGGCCGCCAGCCGGCCAGGACCGGCTCGAGATCGGCGATCTGGGCCGGGATCGACTCCAGCAGCCAGGCCCGGAACGCCTGGCTCTCGGCGCGCACCATGCCCCGGCGGCTCGGGAGCCTGCGCTCGATCTGACGGGTGGCCTCCCAGGGCCGGCCCACGTGCTCGAACGCGAAGAGCTCGAACCCCTCGCCCTCGATCGTCGCGCGCATCTCCTCGCCGGTGGCGAACGCCACCTCGTGCCCGTCGGCGCGCAGCGCGTGGGCGATGGCGATCTGCGGGAAGACGTGGCCGTGAAACGGCCAGCCGGTCATGAGGAAGCGGCTCACGGCGCGGTTCCTCCAGCGGTCGTGGCGCGGCGGCTGAAGCGTCCCGACGGCGCCAGGCCCTCGAGCAGCTCGGCGGCCCCGGCCGAGCCCGGCGTGTCGGCGAGCTGGGCGGCGAGCTCGCGCGCCCGCTGCGCGTAGCGGCTGTCGAGCAGGACCTCGTCGACGGCGGCGCGCAGCGCCTCCGGGGTGCAGTTGCGCGGCGAGAGGCGCACCCCCGCGCCCGCCTCGGTCACGCGGCGCGCGTTGTCGGGCTTGTCCCAGGTCGTGGGCACGACGACGAGCGGCGCGCCGGCGCGCAGGGCGGCGATGACCGTCGCGGCGCCGCCGGCGGTGACGACCGCCGCGCAGCGCGGCAGCAGCTCGGCGTGGCTGACCCAGCCGGTGACGTGGACGTTGGGTGCGGTGTCGGCCAGGCCGAGCTCGGCGGCGTCGCGGTGGCCGCCGGTCGTCAGGATGGCCTCGACCGGCCCCCCGGCCAGGCCGCGGGCGGCGGCGTCGAGCAGGAACGGCTCGCCGTGGGTGATCGTGCTCTCGGTGACGTGCACCCACGGGCGCTCGGTCGGCACGGCCGCCAGCCAGTCGGAGACCGCGGGCGGGTCGGTCGGGTGCCACAGCGTCGGGCCGACGTAGTGCACGGACGGCGGCAGGTCGGTGCGGCCGTAGTCGAGGGCCGGGATGTTGCCGACGAGGTAGAGCGGCAGCCGCGCGGTGAACGCGTTCATCGGCGCGCCCATGGGACCGAGGCCGTGGTCGGCGCGGATCGCGTCCAGCCGCTTGCGCAGGCCGCGCCCGAGCGCCTCGCCGGCCCGGGTGAGCGTCCGGGCGGTCAGCCGCTGGGCGGCGTTGCGGGGCGGCGCCATCCCGAACCCCCACGCGGGCGCCTGCGGGCCCGGGATGAGCGGGCCCATGAACGTCGACGACAGCGCGACCGGGAGCTGCTCGCGCTCCCAGAGGACCATGATCGGCCCCCACATCGACAGGTCGCAGACGATGACGTCCGGGCGCCGGCGGGCCAGGACCGGCTCGAGGTCGGCGAGCTGGGCGGGGATCGACTCGACGAGCCAGGTCCGGAACGCGCGGCGCACGAGCCGCGGGTCCGGACGCTCGCGCGGGCGGCGGTCGACCGCGGCGACGGTCTCGAGGATCGTCGCCTCGTCGACGTGCTGGAACGGCACGACCTCGAACCCGGCGCCCTCGACGGTCGCCCGGGCACGCTGCCCGGTGTAGAACAGCACCTCGTGACCACGCTCGCGCAGCGCCGTGGCGATGCCGAGCTGGTTGTTGACGTGGCCGGGCAGCGGCCAGCAGGTGACGAGGAACCGGCTCATCGGGTCTGCGCGGCGGCGCCCCTCGTGCGGATCCGGTGCAGGAACGGCCCCCAGTAGATGCGCTCGAAGACCCGGGCCGGCAGGTAGCGGCGCAGCATGATGGCCGCCGCGGCAGGCCGGCCGACGACGTAGCGCATCCTGGGGTTCTTGACCGTGAGCGCCTTGTGGACCGCGCGCGCCACGTCCTCGGGGGTGGTCCGGGAGCGTTCGACGATGCGGTCGGCGACCTCCTCGGCCGCGTTGAAGTAGTGGAAGTACGGGCTCGACGGGTCCTCGGCACCGGAGGCGGTGCCGCGGTGCTCGTCCCAGCGGGTCGTCTTGACGATGCCGGGCTCGACCATGATCGCGTGCAGGCCCAGCGGCTTGAGCTCGAGCGCCAGCGCCTCGGTCAGCCCCTCCTGGGCGAACTTGCTGCCGCAGTAGATGCCCAGGCCGTAGGTGGAGATCCGGCCGCCGACCGAGGTGATGGTCACGACCCGGCCCACGCCCGCCCGGCGCATGTGCGGCAGCACCGCCTGCGTGACCGCGACGGTCCCGAAGATGTTGGCCTCGAAGACGGCGCGGACCTCCTCGTCGCTGACGTCCTCCAGGCAGCCGCGCAGGCCGATGCCGCCGTTGTTGATGAGCGCGTACACGCCGCCGGACTGCTCGACGACCTGGCCGACGGCACGGTCGATCGACGCCCGGTCGGTGAGGTCGAGCTCGACGACCTCCAGGCCCTCGGCGCCGCGACGCTGCGCCTCGGCCAGCACGTTGGGGATCTGCTTCGGGTTGCGGACCGTCGCGTACACCTTGAAGCCGCGCTGGGCGAGGTGCACCGCCATCTCCAGGCCGAGGCCGGTGCCGGCGCCGGTGATGATGACGCTGCGCTGGCCGCCGGCGTTCGGGGTGGCCCGCGTCGCGGGCTCGGGGGACACGGTGGCGCTCATGACTGCGGGACCTCGGCGGCCAGGTCGATGATGTGCTGGGAGACGAGCTCGGGCTGCTCGAGCGGGCCGAAGTGGCCGAACTCCGTCGCGGGCAGCAGCAGCGAGCGGCAGCGCGGCAGCCGCTGCACGAGCACGTCGTGGGCGTGGGTGAACGCGGTGTCCTCGGAGTACATGGCCACGACGGGCACCTCGACGTCGGCCAGCCGGTCGAGCGTGAGCGAGCCCACGTGCTCGTAGTCGGTGGACATGGTGGTCTCGTCGAGCAGCTTGAGGAACTTCTTCGGGTTGCGCGGCAGCCCGTTGAGCGGCCCCCACTTCTTCGGGATCTCGAGGCTCGTACGCACGAGCCACTGCACGTCGGAGCGGTGCTCGGGTGGGATCGCGATGCCGTTGTGCTCCAGCGCCGCTCCCCAGGCGTCCCAGCCCTCCCACGCGTCGCGGCTGCGCTCGGTCACCAGCGCGGGCAGGCCCGCCTCGATGGCCACGAGCTGCTCGACGCGCTCCGGATGGTGCAGCGCGAAGTACAGCGACACGTCGGCGCCGTAGCTGTGGCCGACGACCATGGGCTTCTCGATCTCCAGCGCGTCGAGCAGGAGGTGCAGGTCGCCCGCCAGGTCGTCGGCCGTGTAGCCCGACGGCGTCATCGTGCTGTAGCCGTGACCGCGCAGGTCGAAGCACGTGACGGTGAAGTGCTCCATCAGCAGCGGCGCCATCTTCAGGTGCCAGACGGCGAGGTTGCCGGTGAGCCCGTGGATCATCACGAGGTCGGGGCCCTCGCCCACCTGCTGGTAGTGGATCTTGACCCCGTTGCTCAGCTCGACCTTCGGCATGTCGCTCCTCTCCCCCGCGTCACTCGACGTAGCCGAGCGCCCGCAGGCGGTTCACGATGGTCTGCTCCTCGTCGGCGTCGAGCTCCAGGTCGACCCCGGCGATCTCCGGGGACGCCGCGGAGTCGCCGGCGATGCTGCGCGGCGGGCGCGCGGCGAGGACGTCGGGCTCGAAGACCGCCTCCGGCAGCCGGCCGGAGACGTCGTCGGGGATCGGGACGTCGAGGCTGTAGAGGACGGTCGGCGCGATGTCGAGGATCGACAGCTCGTCGAGCGCGACCCCCTGCCGGACGCCGGTCCCCGACGCGATGAAGATCCCCTGCCAGGCATGGGTGCCGTACGGGGTCGGCAGCGGCCGCACGACGTCGTCGGAGCGCAGGATCGACATGACGACGCCGTCGGCGAGCACGAGCGAGAGGTCGGGTCCGAGCCGCTCGTGCGGGCCGGCGTAGACCTCCTCGCGCGTGTGGACGTCGAGGACGATCCGGTCGCCGGTCGCCGGGTCGCGCAGTTCCCGCAGCCCGGCGGCGATCTCTGCGCACAGCTCGGCGTGACGCTCGTCGGACATCGTCGTGCCGTCCGGCGTGCGCCGGGCGATGTTGATGCCCTGGCTCGTCGGCGTCGCCGCGTAGGCGACCGTGCGGTCCCAGTCGAGCTCGTAGACGTGGCGCGTCATCTCGGCGAAGCCGAGGTGCGGGTCGGCGTCGGGCGCCGCCGCCTCGTCCTTCCAGGCCAGGTGGCCGTGCTGCTGCAGCCAGGCGTTGACGTACAGGATGCGCTCGGCCGGGCCGAAGCCGTGGTCGGAGGCGAACACGAACGTCGCGTCGTCGGCCGCCAGGTCGACGATGCGGCCGATCATCGCGTCCAGGCCCCGGAAGTACCCCTCGCACAGCTCGATGATCTCCCGCTCCCAGTCGCTGGGCCGCTCGGGGCGCGAGTGGATGTCGATGAAGCGCCAGCACAGGTGCTGGAGCTTGTCGGGACCGTCGAACATGATCCCGACGAGGTCGGCGCCCTGCTCCTCCTCGACGAGCAGGTACTCGAGGATGTCGAACCAGCGCTCCTCGCGCCGGGTGTGCAGCGCGATCCAGTCGGCGTACTCCTCCTCGGCGCAGCCGTCGATCGCCTTGGCCTCGAGCTCCATGTCGAGCGCCATCTCCTTGGGCTCGAAGCTCGGCAGCTTCTTGAGGCGGTCGAAGAGCCCGGGCGGGTGGCAGCCGAGGCGCAGCTGGCGCCACGGCATCCAGCCGCCGGGCACGACCGCACCTTCGACCGCCGGCGGCGGGAACATCAGCGGGTAGTTCAGCGAGATCACCCGGCGGCCGTGGTCGGAGGCCAGCGACCAGATCGTGGCGCTGTCGACGTCCCGGCTCGACGCGAAGCTGTAGTACTCGCTGTCGGGCTCCTCCTTCTGGAAGAAGTCGAAGACCCCGTGCTGGCCGGGCCGCTTGCCGGTCATGAGCGACGTCCATGCGGGTGGCGTCAGCGGCGGCATGATCGTCCGCAGCGGCGCGCGCACGCCGCGCCGGGCGAGCTCGGCCAGGCGCGGCATGATGCCGCGGTCCATCATCGGGTCCAGGACGGTGAACGTCGCCCCGTCGAGGCCGATGAGCGCGGTCTGGGTGGCGCGGTCCATCGTCAGCTGCCCTCCACCGCGACGGACGGCAGGTGGGACGCGACGAAGTCGACGAGCTCGCCGATGCTGACGTCACGCTCCTCGACCGGCCGTTCGCCGATCTCGGCCAGCCACTCGCTGAACGGCAGCTTGCCGTAGCGGTGCTGGATCATCGTTCCGAGCACGACGAGGTCGAGCGACTCGAGCCCCATGTCCTGCAGGAAGCGGGTCTCGGCGGTGATCTCGCCGTCGTACTCCCAGTCCTCGGCGAGCTCGTGCACCATCTCGAGCACGTCGGCCTGGATCTGCGGGTCACCGTTGGTCATCGCGGTGCCCTCCTTTCTCAGCGACAGTGGTGGTCACGACGAGGTCGTCGTCGCGGACCGTGTGGACGAGCAGCGGGGCGCCGGCCAGGTCGGGACGCAGCGCGGCGAGGTCCCCGCCGAGCTCGAGCGTCACGGTGTCCTGCGCCGGGTCCAGCGCGGTGATCGCGAGGTCGCGTGGGCTGCGCAGCAACCCGGTGCCGAGCGCCTTGGCCAGCGCCTCCTTGGCGCAGAAGCAGCGCAGCGTCCATTCGTCGCGCAGCTCCTGCGGCAGCTGGCCGATGACGGTCAGCTCGGAGGCCTGGAAGGCGGCGTCGGCGAAGCCCTCGGCGCGGCGGCGCACCGGCTCGAGGTCGACGCCGAGGTCGCCGCCCGGGGCGGCGAGGGCGACGGCCAGACCGCCGGCGTGCGCCATCGAGACGACCGGCAGCGTCGGCAGCCCGGCGACCCCGGCCCCGGCGACGACCGGGCGGCCCTGCTCGTCGGCCAGCAGCTCGAGGTCGGTGAGGGCGACGTCGCGGCCGTGCTCGCGGCGCAGCAGCAGCTGGAGCGCCTCCTTGGCGGCGGTGCGCGCGGCGAGCCACTCGATCCGCCGGCCCTCGGGCGCGCGGAACCTCTCGAGCACCTCGCGCTCGCGGGGGGTCAGCACGCGCTGGGCCCACACGCGGCGCCACAGGGCGGCATCGGCGCCGAGATCGGCGAGGATGCGGCGGCACTCGACCTCGCGCCCGGTGGCCGCCAGCGCGGCGACCGGCCCGGGCCAGGGCGTCGACAGCGGCGCGGGATGGGGCGTGCGGGACGACTTCACCAGGGCCTCCAGGGCGTCGGGCAGGTCGAAGCGCTTGTCCTCCCAGCCGGTGAGCCGCATCCAGACGTGGCCGTGGTCGTCGAGCACGTCGATGTCGGAGGACATGAGCTGGTCGCCGCGCAGGCCGATGACCGCGGCGCCGCTCAGCGGCGTGCCGGGCGCCAGCGGCGGCCCGTAGACGTCCAGCGCCTCCAGCCGGAACGGGAAGACGATCCGACCCCGGTCGAGGTGCTCGGCGGTCCAGAAGCCGACGAGCTGCCCGGCCGCGTCGAGGACGATCGGGTCCAGGACGAAGGACGGGAGCTCCCCGGAGGCGAGGAAGTCGTGGACCGGCAGGACACCGAGCGCGGCACGGATGCCGGCCGGGCCGGTGCCGTCGATGCCCGCGACCCCCTGCCAGCGCGGCCCGTGGAACATGACGTCGCGATAGAGGCTGTCGGGCGTCAGCGTCGACGCGTCCGGGGCATCGACCGGCAGCGGCGCCGGCGCGGGCGGGTAGCTGTCGGCGACGAGCACCGTCGCCTCCACCTCGGGCGAGCCGGCGTCCGGCTCGTCCTCCCGGCCGGTCAGCAGCCGCAGCTCGACGCGCACCTGGGTCGCGCCGTCGGGGCCCTCGTCCTCGAGGCGGTGCGCGCGGACCTGCAGCGTCGGCACCTCGTCCTCGACCGCGATCCAGCGGTGGGCGCGCACGTCGCGCAGGCCGGTGACCACCCCGCCGCCCAGCAGGGCGACGGCGGCCTCCGCGCCGAGCGACAGGCTCATCGTGAGCGGCATGACCGCGAGCGCGTCGCCGAGCCGGTGGTCGTCGAGGTAGCGGTCCTCGGCGGGATCGAGCCGGCGCAGCGTCACGAGCTCCATGTCGTTGGCGGCCACGACCGAGCCGAGCATCGCGTGCAGCTGCCCGGCGGCGGGCGCAAGGTAGGCCTGCATGACCTCCGTCTGGGCGGCGAGGAAGCGCTCCATCGTCGCGAGATGCGCCTGCATCGCGAGCTCGACCTCGTCGGCCGACGGCCCGGCGGCCGCCTCGACGACCTCGCCGGCGAGAAGCTCACGCAACGGCGCGGCGGCCGTGGCGGTCGGGGCAACGGCCACCGCGGCCGCGGGCGCCGGCGCGGCAGGACGCTCGGGCTCGGGCGGGCGGTGGCCGTTGTTGATCCCGTTGCCGTTCCCGACGCCGTTGGCACTGCCGTTGGTGACGGGACGACTCGGGCCGGGGCTGGCGCCCCGGACCCGCTGCACCGCCTCGGGCGAGAGGCGCAGCATCGGCCAGCGCTGAGAGAGCTCGACGTGCAGGCGGCGCGGCGCGGCCTCGTTGCCGTCGCCGTCCCGGCCGCCGTCGAGGTCGATCACGGTGCCGCCGCGTTCGGCGTGCAGCGCGTCGAGATCGACCTCTACGTCGTGCACCAGGAGCTGGGCGAGAAGGTGATGCAGTTGGGTGATGCCGGTGCGCCGCTGGACGTTGGCCGGCACGGCGACCGACGGGCGGCCGCGCAGGATGTCGTCGACGAACGCGGTGAGGTTGCCGCGCGGCCCGCACTCGACGAAGACGCGTGCCCCCTCGTCGTAGAGGCGCTCGATCGTCGTGCGGAACTCGACCGGCTGCGTCCAGTGCTCGGCGAGCAGGTCGCGGATCGCGTCAGCGTCCTCCGGATAGCGGTCGCCGGTCGTGCACGTGTACAGCGGGGTCTCGGCGGGGCCGACCTCCAGCCCGGTGAAGACGTCACGCAGCGCCTCGGAGAACGCGGCGAAGCGCGGCGTGTGGACGGCCCGGTCGTAGGGCAGCTGCTCGTAGATGAGCCCGTCGCGGTCGAGGATCGCGCGCGCCCGCTCGGCGGCCTCCGGATCGCCCATGAGGACGACCTGGTGCGGGCAGTTGTCCATCCCGACCATGAGGTCCCCGCCCGCTTCGGCGGCGACGGCTTCGACCTGGTCGCGCTCGGCGGCGATCGCCAGCAGCGTCGCGCGCGGCAGCCGGTCGCGGTCGGCGGCCTCCTTGTAGGTGCGGTACAGGCCGTCGCTGAACCGGCCGCGCTGGACGTCGTCGTTGACGCGCAGCGCCCCGGCCGCATGGGCGGCCGAGTACTCGCCGCTGCTGTGGCCGACGCACGCGTCGTAGCGGACGCCGAGCCGGCGCAGCAGGCCATGGACCGCCTGGTTGCCGGCCAGCACGGCGGCGACGGCGACGTCCATGTCCATGAGGCGCGCCTCGGCGGCGCGCCGCTCGTCCTCGGAGAACGAGGGCCGCGGGAAGATCCAGTCGCTGAAGACCGTCGGGCGCGGCTGGTCGCCGTAGACGCGGTCGAACCCGTCGAACGCCGCGCGGACCTCCGGGAAGTACGGGCAGAGGTCGGCGAGCATGTTCGGGTACTGGGCGCCCTCGCCCGGGAAGAGCAGCACGACCTTGCCCTCGCGGCCCAGCGGCTCGGACGCGAAGTAGATGCCGGCGACGCCCTTGATGCGCTTCGTGTTCGGCTTGCGCAGCCGCTCGGCGGCCTTGCCGAGCTTGACGATGAGGTCGGGCAGCGTCTCGGCGACGACCGCCAGGCGCATCACGCCGTCGCGCTCGCCGGGCGCGCTGACGCGGGCGGCGAGCGTGCGCGCGACGTCGATGAGCGCCGGCTCCGGATCGCGGGCGGCCAGCCGCTGGGCCAGCGCCTCGGCGGCGTCGGCGAGCGCCTCGGCCGAGCCGCCCTCCAGGACGCAGAGCTCGCTGTCGAACGGCGGCAGATGCGCCGGCGAGCTCGTCGGATGCTCCTCGAGGATGGCGTGGGCGTTGATGCCGCCGAAGCCGAACGAGTTGATGCCGGCGCGCCGCGGCTCGGCGCCGCCGTGGATCCAGGGCCGGGTCTCGGTGTTGAGGTAGAACGGTGTGCGCTCGATGCCGAGCTTCGGGTTCGGCCGGTCGACGTTGAGCGTCGGCGGCAGCATCCGATGATGGAGCGCGAGCGCGCACTTGATGAGCCCCGCGACCCCGGAGGCCGGGATCGTGTGGCTGATCATGGACTTCACCGTGCCGATCGCGCACGACGGGCGGTCGTCGACGCGCTCGCCGAACACGCTGGCCAGCGCCGCCATCTCGGTCGCGTCGCCGACGTCGGTGGCGGTCGCGTGCGCCTCGATGAGGCCGATCGTCTCGGGGTCCACGCCCGTCGCCTCGTAGGCGCGGCGCAGGGCGGTGATCTCTCCCTCGACCCGCGGCGCCATGACCGTCGTGCCGCGCCCGTCGCTGGACACGCCGACGCCCCGGATCGTCGCGTAGATGCGGTTGCCGTCGCGCTCGGCGTCCTCGAGGCGCTTGAGCACGACGAGCCCGATGCCCTCGCCGAGCAGCGTGCCGTCGGCGTCGGCGTCGAACGGACGGATCTGCCCCTTGCGCGACAGGGCGCCGAGCTGGCAGAAGACGTTGAGGACCGGGATCGGGATCCACACCTGCGAGCCGCCGGCCAGCACGACGTCGCACTCGCGGTCGCGCAGGTGGCGCATCGACTGCTGGACGGCCAGCAGCGACGAGGCGCAGGCGGCGTCGACCGTGTACGACGGCCCCATGAGGTCGAGTCGGTTGGCGATCCGCCCGACGATGATGTTCGGGATGAGTCCCGGGACGATCTCGGGGCCCATCGGCGGCAGCGCCGCCTTCATCTCGGTGCGCAGCTGCTCGAGCTGCTCGTCGCTGTAGTCCGGGTGCAGCCGGGCGACGACGTCGAGCGTCTGCTGGATCACCAGGCCGCGCTGGATGGCGATCGCGTTGCCGCCGTTGAGGTAGGTGCCCTTGCCGAGGATGACGCCGGTCCGCTCACGGATCTCGGGCGGCAGGTCGGCCATGCCGGCGTCGACGAGCGCGTCCTTGGCGAGCTTGAGCGCGAGCCACTGGTCCGGCTCGCCGCCGACGCTGACCGGCGGGATGTTGTGCTCGAGCGGATCGAACGTCGCCAGGTCGCCGAGGTAGCCGCCGTGCTTGCAGTAGGTCTTGTCCTCGTCGGCGAACGTCGGGTCGTGGTAGGCGGCCGGATCCCAGGCCGACTCGGGCGGGTCACTGACCGCGTCGACCTTGTTGAGGATGTTGCGCCAGTAGGCGTCGACGTCCGGCGCGCCCGGGTACATGCACGCCATGCCGACGATCGCGACCGGCTCGTCGCGCACCGGGGTCATGCGGTCACCGTCCGGGCCAGGCGGTTGAGGCTGCGGCTGCCGACGCCGAGCATGCCGGTGAGCGTGGCGATGAGCGTCCCGTCGGCCGCGTAGAGATGGTGGTCGGCCGTGCACATCGGCGGCCGGCTGGTCGGGTGCAGACGCAGCTCGTGGCGTACGGGCTCGCCGGGAGCGGGCGCCGGCGCGTGGCGGCGCAGGACGACCAGCGAGGCGGGCAGCGGCGTGATGTCCCACTGCACGCGGGCCCACAGGACCTGCATCTGCAGCGCGCAGTCGATGAGGACCGGGTCCAGGATCCAGCGGGCGTCCGGGTCGACGCCGGCGAGGCAGTCGGTCGGCGCGGACGCGCGCAGGCGGGCGATCGTGCCCTGCGGGCCGATGCCGTCGATCGCCTCGACGCCCTGGAAGAGCGGGCCGTGGAAGAGCAGGTCGCGGTAGGCGTCGGCGACGGTCAGCGGAAACGGCGCCAGCCCGTCCAGCGGCGCCGGGGCGTCGGCCGGGGCCCCGTCGAGGGCCGTCGCGAGCTCGACCGTGGCCTGGTAGTTGGGCCGCTCCGCCCCGCCGGCCGTGAGGGCGACGTCGACCGCGCCGTCGGCGGCGGGCGCGGCGAGGAGCCGCAGCGCGCGCTCCTCCTCGTCGAGCGTCACGCCCTGGTGCAGGCGCACGTCGCGCAGCGCGGTGACGTGCAGGCCGGGCCGGGCGGCCTGGGCGGTGGCGGCCATGAGCTCCAGCGATCCGGCGAAGGGCAGGACCGGGACGGCGTCGAGGCGGTGGTCGTCGAGGAAGCGGTCGTGCGTCACGGCCAGGCGCCGGGTCACCTCGGCGTGGGCGTCGCCGCCGGCGGTGACCGTGGTGGCGACGCCGAGGATCGCGGCGGCGGGCGGCGGGGACGGAGTCGCGCTCGCGGCCGGCGCGGCCGTCGCGTCGTCCCACGGCAGGGCGTCGCCGCCGCCGATCAGCACCTCGACCTCGCCCTTGCGCCCGAGGCGCAGCTCCTCCTCCAGACGGCGCGCGCCGACGTCGAGCGGGATGAGCGCCACGCCGCGCTGCGCGAACTGGCGCTCGATCTCGGGCGTGACCATGCCGGTCGTCCCCCACGGGCCCCAGTTGACCGAGACGACCCGCGTCTCGGGCCACGCGCGGTCGAGCCGCTGGGCGAGCTTGTTGAGGACCTCGCTGGCGGCGGCGTAGTCGGCCTGGCCGCGGTTGCCGAACCGGCCGGAGACCGAGCTGAAGAAGCAGAGGAAGCTCAGGCCGTTGCCGGGCAGGCATTCGGCGAGCGTCAGGGCCGCCTCGGACTTCGTGGCCAGCACGCGGCGCAGCGAGTCGGGGGTCTTGTCGCGGATGAGCTTGTCCTCGATGACGCCGGCGCCGTGGATGACGCCGTCGAGCCGGCCGTGGACGGCGACGACGTCGTCGACGAGCGCGGTGAGCGCCTCGGGGTCGGCGACATCGCAGCTGCGGTACTCGGCGGTCGCGCCGGCGTCGCGAAGGTCTCGCAGGGTCGCGCGCACCTCGCGCACGGCCAGCAGGCGGCGGACCTCGGCGCCGACCGCCTTGGGGGTCGGCTGCTCGCCGGCGGCGCGAAGCCGGTCGATGATCACCCGCTGCAGCTCACGCGGGTCGTCGATCGCCGCGGTCGCGGGATCCTCGTCGCCGTCCGGCAGCGCGGTACGGCCGGCGAGCACGAGCGTCGGCCGGTGGCGGCGGGCGAGCTCGAGCGCGGTCGCGGCCGTGATGCCGCGCGCCCCGCCGGTGACGAGGACGACCGCCTCGGCGCCGAGCTCGAGCACCGGCTCGCGCCGCAGTGCGTCGGCCTCGGCCAATGTGACGGTCATGCGCCGGCCGTCGCGGTGGCCGACCTCGACCAGCCCGTCGGCGGCCAGCAGCTCGTCGGTGACATGACGGGCGGCCCGGGCGGGCTCGGCGGCCTCGGCGTCGAGATCCAGGGCCGTGACGCGCACGCCCTCCCACTCGTGGGCAAGCGACTTCACGAAGCCGGTCAACACGGCTTGGCGCGGCTCGAGATCGCTGGCCGCGGCGTCGGCCTCCAGGCCGAACGTGCCCCCCATGCTCGTCGCCGCGAGGACCGCAGCGCCGCCGTCGGCGGCCGCGGCCTCGAGGTCCTCGCGGACGCCCTGGGCGAGCAGCAGCAGCGGCGTCAGCAGCTCACCGGCCGGATCCCCGAGCGCGGCGAGGTGGACCAGGGCCTTGACGCGGCCGCCGTGCTCGCGCAGATCGGCGAGCACGGGCTCCACGGCATCCTCGGCCAGCGCGTCGACGAGCACGGCGCGGTGGCCGGCGGCGGCCAGCAGCGCCGCCACCTCGGTCCCGGTCCCACGGCCGTCGTCGACGATCGCCACGACGCCCTCCTGGGCGAGCGTGGCGTGCTCTGTCACCGCCGGGGCGCCGGCGGTCTGCAGGGTGAACCGACCGATGCGCCCACCGGCCGGCTCCTCATCAAAAGGGCTCGGACCTCCGTCCTGCGCCCCGGCGGCGACCGGCTCGTCCGGCGCCGGCGACCCGCCGCCGGCGCCACCGCCGATGAGGTCCTCGAGGACCTCGATGACGGCGCGTAGCGTGCGGCTGGCGGTGAGCTGCTCGACATCGGGCTCCACCCCGTCGGGCAGCGTCATCTCCTGGGTCAGCGTCCCGGCGATCTCGACCCGCTTGATCGAGTCGACGCCCAGGTCGGACTCGAGGTCGGCGTCGAGGTCGAGCATGTCGGCCGGGTAGCCGGTGCGATCGCTGACGATCTCCAGCAGCCGGGCCTTGATGTCGAAGCCGGCGGCCGAGCCGTTGGCGGCCGCGGCGGCCGGGGCGGGCGCGGGAGCCGGCGTCGGCGGCGCGGGCGGGGCCGCCTCCTGGATCGGCGCCGCAGGAACGGCAGACGGCGGCGGCGGGGCGGCCGGAGCCGCAGCCGACGGCGGCGGGGATGCCGCCGCGGCGGGCTGCGGCAGGGCCGCCCGCCGCTCAGGCGCCGCACGAAGCGGTGCCGGTGCGGACGCGGCGCCGCCGTTGAGCCGCGTGCCGCCGCCGAGATACGCGAGCATGACGTCGCGCTGAGTGGCGAGGAAGTGCTGCATGAGGTGGTGGTGGCCGTCCATGACGTCACCCGGGATGCCGCCGGCGATCGGCGGGGCGGGCGTCAGGGGCGGCGGGGCCTGCGCCGGCACGGCGGCCGGCGGCGGGGCCGGCTCGGGCACCGGATCGGGGTGGTGGCCATTGGCGTGATGGCCGTTCGTCGAGCTCATCGTCACCTCGTCGAGTTGGAGGGGCGTCTTCGGAGTCAGGGGCTGGGTCGCCGGGCGGGCGCTGCCGCCGTTGACGAGCCAGAGCGAGCGCGGCTTCGGCGGGTGGCCGCCGGGCGGCGCGAGCGTCCGCGGGTCCAGGCGCCGCGCGGTGCGGCCGCGGAAGAGACGGTCGGTGCGGACCGCCGCGCCCTCGGCCGCGATGGTCGCGAGCGCGTGCAGCAGGCCGTCGAGACCGGTCCGGCCCGACGGGCTCACGGCGACCGCGACGTGCTCTCGGTCGCCGAGGATCCGCCCGGTCAGCCCGGTGAGGACGCTGCGCGGGCCGACCTCGAGGAAGACCCGGCCGCCGGCCTCGTGCATCGCCTCGATCTCCTCGGTGAAGCGCACCGGGGAGGCGAGATGCTCGGCGAGCGTGGCGGTGAGCGCCTCGGGATGCTCGGCGTGACAGGCCGCGGTGGTGTTCGAGAACACCGGGATGCTCGGCGTCCGGAACGGCGTGGCGTCGATGGCCTCGGCGAAGCGGTCGCGGGCCGGCGCGACGAGCGGCGAGTGGAACGCGCACGCGACCGGCAGCGGCCGGGCGCGCAGGTCGTGCTCGGTGCACCACGTCACGGCCCGCTGCACCGCGGCGGTCGTGCCCGACACCACGGTCTGCTGGGGGCCGTTGAGGTTCGCGAAGACGAGCTCGTCGTCGCCGTCGACGAGCTCGCGCAGCGCGTCGGGCCCGCAGTCGACCGCGGCCATCGCGCCGGGCTCGTCGCCGGCCCCCTCGCGCATGAACCGCCCGCGCGCCTCGGAGAGCCGCAGGAGGTCGTCGGCGTCGAGGACCCCGGCGGCGTGCAGGGCGACGAGCTCGCCGTAGCTGTGGCCGGCGGCCAGGTCGCCCTCGACCCCGAGACCGGCGAGCACCGCGAGGTAGGCGAGCTCGGTGGCCCCGAGCGCGGGCTGGGCGACGTGCGTGTCGGTCAGCCGCTCACGCTGGCGGGCCTCATCGTCCTCGGTGAACGCCGGCGGCGGGAAGACGTAGCGGCTCAGCGCCTCGTCGTGCAGGAACGCCAGGACGGCATCGGCGCGGTCGAACGCGGCCCGCGCCTCGGGGAAGACGACGCCGACCGCGCGGCCCATCCCGACGACCTGCGAGCCCTGGCCGGGGAACAGGAGCGCCAGGCCGCCGTCGGCCGCCAGCGGCCGGGTCGACACATGGACGCCGTCGGGCGTGTGGAGGCGCTCGTCGCCGTCGCGCAGGGCGGCCAGTGCGCGGTCGAGCTTCGCGCGCAGGTCGTCGACCGACGTCGCGACGATCGACGCCGCGGCCGTGGCCGTGGCATCCCCCGCGCGTTCGTCGGCCGCCGCGGCGACGCTCAACGCGAGGTCGGCCAGCGACGGGCGCCGGTCGGGGCCCTGCGCGTCGAGCCGCTGGGCGAACGCGGTGAGGGTCTCGGCCAGTGCCTCGCCCGTGTCGGCGCGCCACAGCAGCAGCTCGCACGGCCAGCGGTCGAGGCCGAGCGCGTCGCCGCCGACGACGTCGCCGGCGTACTCCTCGAGCACGATGTGGAAGTTCGTGCCGCCGAAGCCGAACGCGCTGACGCCCGCGCGGCGCGGCGCGCCGCCGTCGGGCTGCACCCACGGGCGCGCCTCGACGTTGGGGTAGAACGGGCTGTTGGCGAAATCCGCGCGCGGGTTCGGGGTCTCGACGTGCAGGGTCGGCGGCAGCACCCGGTGGTGCAGCGCCAGCGCCGTCTTGACGACGCCGGCCACGCCGGCGGTCGCCTTCGTGTGGCCGATCATCGACTTCACCGAGCCGACGGCCGTCTCCTGGCGGCCCGCCCCGTGCTCGTCGAAGACCTTGCGCAGCGCCTCGATCTCGGCCCGGTCGCCAGCGACCGTGCCGGTGCCGTGCGCCTCGACGAGGCCGACGTCGGCCGGCGACACGTGCGCGTGAGCGTAGGCGCGCCGCAGGGCCCGCATCTGCCCCTCGGGGCGCGGCGCGGTGAGGCTGCGGTCGCGCCCGTCGCTGGCGGAGCCCACGCCCCGGATGACGGCGTAGACGCGGTCGCCGTCGCGCTCGGCGTCGGCCAGGCGCTTGAGGACGACGGCGGCGAAGCCCTCGCTGATCGCGATGCCGTCGGCGCCCGCGTCGAACGGCCGGCAGCGGCCGGTCGGCGAGAGCGCCTGGGTCTTGGAGAAGCAGAGGTAGGCGAACGGGTTCTGGATCGCGTCGACGCCGCCGACGATCGTCAGGTCGCTGTTGTGGGCCTGCAGGTCGCGGACGCCGAGCGTGATCGCCGCCAGGGACGAGCCGCAGGCCGCGTCGACGGTGAAGTTCGTCCCGCCGAAGTCCAGCCGGTTGGCGATCCGGCCGGCGGCGACGTTCATGAGCAGGCCGGCGAAGCTGTCCTCGGTCCACTCCGGCAGCCGCTCGTCGAGCGCGCCGATGAGCCGCTCGCCGTCGCTGCCCAGGAGCGCCGGCAGGGCCGAGCGCACCGTGTAGCCGACGGCGAGGTCCCCCCCGCCGCCGCCGGCGCCGAACATGACCGAGGCCCGCTCGCGATCCCACTCGCGGCCCTCGCCGTAGCCGGCGTCGGTGAGCGCGGCCTTCGCCGCCATGAGCCCGAGCAGCTGGAACGGCTCGATCGAGCGCAGCGTGTTGGGCGGCATGCCAAACGCCATCGGGTCGAACTCGACGTCGTCGACGAAGCCGCCCCAGCGCGAGTAGATGCGGTCGGGCGTCGCCCGGTCGTCGTCGAAGTAGGCGCGCCAGTCCCAGCGCTCCGGCGGGATCTCCCCGACGGCGTCGACCTTCTCGAGGATGTTCGACCAGAACGTCGCGGCGTCGGGCGCGCCCGGGAGGATCGTCCCGACCCCGATGATCGCGATGTCGGCCGGCGGCGGCGCGGGCTCGCCGGTGACGCGCACGTCGGCGGGCAGCTCGTCGAGCAGCGCGGCGCAGCCGTCGATGACCCCGGCGTGCAGCTCGGCGATCGGCGTCACGCGGTCGTGCATCGCCGCGACCTCGCCGATCATGTACATCCCGTGCTGCCACTGGTCGCCGGGCTCGACGTCGACGAGCTTCGGCGCGTCGGGGTCGACGCCGTAGCGCGGGTGGCGCTGGGTGCCCTTGGAGGCGGTGCGCAGCCGCCCGATGTTGAGCTCCTCGAGGCGGTCGCGGAACTCGCCCGGCGGACAGCCCTCGGCCAACAGCCGGCGGCGCTCGGCGGCGAACTCGTCGACGAACGGCGACGGCAGGCAGCGCGTGGCGTGGCCGGGGCCGCTCTCCAGCAGCACGGTCCGGCGCCCTGCGAGCGACGCCTCCTGGTAGGTGGCGGTGATCGCGCCCGAGGAGACCGCCTCCTCGGTGAAGAGGTAGGCGGTCCCCATGAGGACGCCGACCCGGACGCCGCGCTCGGTGAGCGGCGCGGTGATGGCGGCGACCATGGCGGCCGAGCGAGCGTCGTGGATCCCGCCGGCGAAGAGCACGTGGACGTCGTCGTGATCGCCGGGGCCGAGCTCCTGCAGCAGGCCCCGGACCATCGTGTCCCAGAGGACGAAGCTCGTGCGCGGGCCGACGTGGCCGCCGCATTCGCGCCCCTCGAAGACGAAGCGCCGGGCGCCGTCCTTGAGGTAGAGGCGCAGCAGGCCGGGCGACGGGACGTGGAGGTAGGTCGCCGTGCCGTCCTCCTCCAGGACCCGGGCCTGGTCGGGGCGCCCGCCCGCGATGAGGGCGAACGGCGGCTTGACCTCGCGGACGGCCGCGAGCTGCTCGGCCCGCAGCTCGGCGGGCACGAAGCCGAGGATGCCGACCCCCCACGGCCGGTCGCCGAGCAGCTCCTGGGTGCGGGCGAGCAGGTCGCGGACCTCGCCGCCGCGCAGGAGCGCGAGGGCGAGGAACGGCAGGCCGCCGCCGGCGGCGACGTCCGCGGCGAACTCCGCGCGGTCGCTCACCCTGGTCATCGGTCCCTGGACGATCGGGTAGGTCGTGCCGTGCGAGGCGGCAAGGCCTTCTTCCGCAGAGAGCGGGTTCGTTGCGGCCGCGAGGGCCAGCTGACGGTTGACCGCGCCGCGAAGCCCGGACACGATGCCGCCCACCGTGGCGAAGCGACGCGCGAGATCCGCGGCGAAACAGCCATCCTGGCCGACGGCCAACACCGCCTCCGGCGCGGCGGTCCAGTCGACGCGCTCGGCGACGGCGTCGCGCCAGGCCTGGTGGGCGTCCTCGGGTCCGTCGGCCTCGAGCTGCTCGGCGCGCGCCCGCAGCGCGAGCGCACCGTCGAGGTCCGGGCGCAGCAGGACGCGCACCGGCGCGCCGAGGGGCGTGCCGAGCGCGATCGCCTCGCTGCCGTCCATCGCCGCGAGGCGCTCGCGCACGGCGTCGGGCAGCGGCGACTCGCGCGC
Source organism: Solirubrobacterales bacterium (assembly GCA_040255945.1). Lineage (GTDB taxonomy): Bacteria > Actinomycetota > Thermoleophilia > Solirubrobacterales > Solirubrobacteraceae > Baekduia. The sequence goes on from JBDZVZ010000003.1 coordinate 90,761, forward strand.
CAGCAGCACCTGCGCGTCGAGCACGGCGCCGGCCGCGCCGGCCAGCGCGCACGCGGCGGCGGTGTGCAGGCCGACGCCGCCGTGGGCGAAGACCGGCAGCTCGAGCTCCTGCAGGCAGCGTTGCAGCAGGACGTACGAGCCCTGCTCGCCGACCCAGCCGCCGGCCTCCTGGCCCTTGGCCACGACGGCGTCGGCGCCCGAGGACTGGGCGGCGGCGGCCTGCTCGACGCCGGTGACGACGGCGACCGCGCGGCGGCCGTGCGCGTGGACGGCGTCGACGAGCGAGGCGAGGTGGACGTCGCGGTCGACCGCCAGCAGGACCGTCTCGAGCGCGGTGGACGCGGTCTCCCAGATGGCGTCCAGCAGCTGCGGGTCGTCCCCGACGAGGACGCCGTACGGGCCGGCCTGCGCGGCCTCGACCTCGCGCACGGCAGCCAGCGACGCCTCGGCGCGGGCGCCCGCGAACTCGAGGTCGAGCACGCCGAGCGCGCCGGCGCGGCACGCCGCGACGGCAAGCTGCGGCGCCGGGGTGCCGGCGGGCGTCAGGACGATGAAGTTGAACGTGTCGGCGGGCGTCGCGGCCCGTCGTTGGCTCATCGGAGAAACCTCCGGCGGGCACAGGAAGGTGCAGCACTGAACAGCGGCACGCGAAACCCCCTTCACGCGCACAGGTTGGGCCCCGTCCCCGGTACGGCGGCCGGGACGGAGCGACTGAGAGACCGGCAGAGCGGTTGTCTGCCTGCCGCCGTTGTGTCACACCGGCCGCCCGCAAGTCAAGGGGTAGAAATGTGCCGCAACGTGCGGCTTGAACGGATTCACCGACCGGTCGTACCATGGCCGTCAGCCCGGTTTGCGGGTGTCCGGACGAGCGCCCACGCCTCCGCCGCAGCGCACAGGACACCGCAACGATGAGCGGAAGACATCGGATGCGAGGTGGGTGGTATGGCCAGGCAAGGGGGTCGGCCCGTGGTTGCTGCACGAACGCGCTCCGTCTCGCAGCTCGAGATGCTCGAAGCGGAAGCGGTGCATGTGCTGCGCGAGACCGCGGCAGAAGTACCGCGGCCCGTGCTGCTGTTCAGCGGTGGCAAGGACTCGATCGTGCTCGTGCACCTCGCGCTCAAGGCGTTCCGCCCCGGTCGGCTGCCGTTCCCGCTCATGCACGTCGACACCGGCCACAACTTCCCGGAGGTCCTCGAGTTCCGCGACGAGCTCGTGGCGCGGCTCGGGGAGCGGCTCGTCGTCGCCTCCGTCCAGGACTCGATCGACGCGGGCCGGGCGACCGAGCGGCCCGGCCCCTACGCCACCCGCAACCGGCTTCAGGCCCGGACGCTGCTCGACGCCCTCGCCGAGCACCGCGTCGGCGCGGCGATCGGCGGCGCGCGGCGCGACGAGGAGCGCTCGCGCGCGAAGGAGCGCTTCTTCTCGGTCCGTGGACAGGCCGGCGGCTGGGAGCCGCGCTCCCAGCGTCCCGAGGTGTGGGACCTCTACAACACGCGGCTCGGCGCGGGCGAGCACCTGCGCGTCTTCCCGCTCTCGAACTGGACCGAGCTCGACGTCTGGCGCTACATCATGGCCGAAGGCCTCGAGCTGCCGTCGATCTACTACGCGCACCGGCGCTCGGTCTTCCGCCGCGACGGGATGCTGCTCGCCCAGTCGCCCTACATCGAGCACCTGCCCGGCGAGACCTGCTTCGAGGCGACCGTCCGCTACCGCACCGTCGGGGACATGACCTGCACCGGCGCCGTCGAATCGGAGGCCGCCACGCCGCAGGCCGTCGTCGAGGAGCTCGTGCGCAGCACGCGCACCGAGCGCGGCGAGACCCGCGCGGACGACCGCCACGGCGAGTCGGCGATGGAGGACCGCAAGCGGGAGGGGTACTTCTGAGCGCCGAGCTCATCAGCGTCGCCGCGGTGGGCGCGCCACAGACCGGGACGAGCACCCTCGCCCGCGCCCTCAGGGACGCGGGGCGGCTCACCGCCGGCACCGGGCGCTTCGCCCGCCGCGAGCTGCGGGTCACCGAGGCCGGCGGTGCCGACGACTGGCTGCCCGGCACCGTGAGCACCGCCTCCACCGCCGACGTCGCGGTGCTCGTCCTCGACGCCGAGACCGGGCTCGACGCGGCCGGCCGGCGACGGATCCTCGTCTGCTCGCTGCTCGGCGTCGGGCATCTCGTCGTCGCCGTCAACCGCATGGACCGCGTCGGCCACGACCCGGACCGCTTCTCCGAGGTCGTCGACGAGGTCAGCGCGTTCGTCGCCCGGCTCGAGCTCGGCGACGTCATCTGCGTCCCCACCTGCGGCCGGGACGGCGGGAACGTCGCCGAACCCGCGCCCGAGACGCCCTGGTACGGCGGCGCGACGCTGCTGCACCACCTCCGCCACCTGCACATCGCGTCGGACCGCAACCTCATCGACCCGCGGCTGCCCGTCCAGTGGGTCATCCGCCCGAGCGCCGATGCCGGCGACGACGATCGCCGCTACGCGGGCCGCATCGCCAGCGGCATCTGGCGGCCCGGAGACGAGGTCCTCGCGCTGCCGTCGGGGGCGACGACGCGCGTCGCGACGGTCGAGACGTTCGACGGTCCGCTCGAGGAGGCGCGCCCGCCGATGTCGGTGGCGCTGCGACTCGAGGACGAGATCGACCTCGCCCGTGGCGATGTCCTCTCGCGCCCCGGCAACCGCCCCCACCTCGACGGCGACGTCGACGCGCTCGTCATCTGGCTCGGCGACGAGCCGGCGCGCCCCGGCGGCCGCTACGCGCTCAAGCACCTGACCGCGAGCACCGCCTGCACCGTCGAGGACGTCCGCCACCGCATCGACCCCGACACGCTGCGCCACGACCCGGAGCGCGACGTGCTCGAGCGCGCGGATGTCGGACGGGTCGCGCTGCGCGCCGGCCGGCCGCTCATCTTCGACGACTACCGGCGCAACCGCGCGACCGGCAGCTTCATCCTCATCGACGACGCGACGAACGACACGGTCGCCGCCGGCCTGCTCGTCGGCCCATCGCGCGAGTTCGAGCCCCTCGCCCCGGCCATCGACGAGGCGGTCGCCCCCGCCCCCGGCCATGACCCGGCCTGGCGCCCGCTGCCGCCGCTGACGGCCGGCGAGCGCCGCGACGGCCTCGGCTACCGCGGCGCCACCGTCTGGCTCACCGGCCTGCCCGCCTCCGGCAAGTCGACCCTCGCCGGGGAGCTCGAGCGCCGCCTCGTCGGCCAGGCCCGCCCCGCCTACCGGCTCGACGGCGACGTCATGCGCCACGAGCTGTGCGGGGACCTGGGCTTCAGCCGCAGCGACCGCGACGAGAACGTCCGCCGCGCCGCCCAGGTCGCACGCTGGCTCGCCGAGTCCGGCGTCATCGTGCTCGTCGCGCTCGTCAGCCCGCACGCCGAGGCGCGCGCCCGTGCGCGCGCCATCCACGAGGAGGCCGGGGTGCCGTTCCTCGAGGTGCATGTCGCCACCCCCCTGGAGGTCTGCGAGCACCGGGACCCCAAGGGCCTGTACCGCAAGGCCCGCGACGGCGAGCTGCACGGCATGACCGGGATCGACGATCCCTACGAACCGCCCGACCTCCCCGACGTCCTGCTGGCGCCCGCGCCGGTGCCGGACTGGACCGACCTCGTCCTCAACGCCCTGAAGAACCAGGGGGTGCTGATTCCGTGACCCTTCACTCGACCGGCGCGGCGACCGCCCGCCCGCTCGCCACCCAGCTGCTTCCGGACTCCGATCCGCGCAGCCCGATCCGCCGCCTGCAGCAGCTCTGCGACCCCGGGTCGCTGCGGCTGCTCGACCCGCCCTACGACGACCCGATCGCCGTCGTGGCCGCCGTCGGGCGCGTCAGCGGCCGGCCGGTCGTCTGCTACGGCCACGACGCGAGCCTGTCAGCGGGGGCCGTCGGCGCGGCCGAGGCCGAGCTCGTCGTCCGAGCGCTGCGCCTGGCGCGCGACCGGTCGGTGCCGGTCGTCGCCTTCCTCGAATCCGCCGGGGCCCGGCTGCAGGAGGGCGCCGCGTCGCTCGGCGGCTTCGGCCGGATCTTCTACGAGAACGTCGCGCTCACCGGTCGGGTCCCGCAGATCTCGGTCATCGCCGGGCTCTCGGCAGGCGGCGGCTGCTACTCCCCCGCCCTGACGGACTTCACGGTCATGACCGGCGACGCGGCGATGTTCCTCACCGGCCCCGGGGTCGTCAAGGAGGTGCTCGGCGAGGAGGTCAGCGTGCCCGACCTGGGCGGGCCCGACATCCATCAGGGCAACGGGGTGTGCCATTTCGTCGCCCAGGACGCCGACGACGCCGCGCGCGTCACCCGCGAGCTGCTGCGCTACCTGCCGCCCCGCGCCGGCGTGCCCGCCGCCCAGGAGCCGCAGCCGGCGCTGGAGCCCGATCCGGGCGCGCACGTGCCACGCAACGGGCGCAAGGTCTACGACGTGCGCCGGGCCATCCGGGCGTTCGTCGACCAGGGCGAGTTCCTCGAGGTCGCCGAGCGCTGGGCGAAGAACATGGTCACCGGCTACGCCCGCATCGAGGGCCGGTCGGTCGGCATCATCGCCAACCAGCCCCGCCACCTCGGCGGCGTCATCGACGTCCACGCCTCCGAGAAGGGCGCCCGCTTCGTCAACGGCTGCGACCGGTTCGGCATCCCGCTCGTCGTCCTCGTCGACACGCCCGGCTTCATGCCCGGCCTGCGCCAGGAGGAGAACGGGATCATCCGCCACGGCGCACAGCTCGTGCGGGCGTTCGCGGCCGCGAGCGTCCCGCGCATCACCGTCGTGCTGCGCAAGGCCTACGGCGGCGGCTACATCACCATGAACTCGAAGGATCTCGGTGCGTCGCTGGCGCTCGCCTGGAGCGGCGCCGAGATCGGGGTCATGGGCGCGCCCGCGGCGGTGAAGCTCCTGCACCGCCGGGAGCTGGCGGCCGCCGGCTCGCCGCAGGCGCTGGCCGAGCGGCTCGCCGAGGACTATGTGGCCCGACACATCACGGCGCGGCGCGCGCTCGAGGACGGGGTGCTCGACGGCGTCATCGAGCCCCCCGAGACCCGCGCGCGGATCGCCGAGGCGCTCGAGCGCTGATCAGCGGCCGACGGTCCGGCGGAACAGCAGAGCGCTCGCGACGGCGACGACGAGCCAGATGAGCGGCACGGCGCCGCTCATGCTCGTGAAGATCGCCAACAGCAGCGTGACGACGAACAGGACGGAGGACACTCCGCCCATGACGACGAGCTGAAACGCGCGCCGCTCGCGCTTGGCGCGGGAGATGCCGGAGCCGGGCCGGCGGCTGAGATCGCTCATGGCGTGCAGTGTGGCACGCCCGCCGCGGGCGCCCGGCTCAGGCTGCGGCCGCGGCCTTCGCGGCGGCGACCGCCAGCCGGTCGGCCCGGTCGTTGAGCGCCTTGTGCGCGTGCTCGGCGCCGGTCTCGTGGCCCTTGACCCAGTGCCAGCGCACCTCGGCGTGGCGGGCGATCTCGGCGTCGAGCGCCGTGACGAGGTCCTGGTTCTTGACGGGGGCGCCCGAGGCGGTCTTCCAGCCCTTGCGCTTCCACCCGAAGATCCACTTCGTCATCGAGTCGAGCATGAGCCGGGAGTCGGTGACGATGCAGACGCGGCTGGCGTCGGCCAGGGCCCGCAGGCCCTCGAGCGCCGCCGTGTACTCCATGCGGTTGTTCGTCGTGTGCGGCTCGCCGCCGGAGCGCTCGAGCGGCTCGGAGCCGTCGGGGCCGACGAGGATCGCCGCCCAGCCGCCGGGCCCGGGGTTGCCGCTGCAGGCGCCGTCGGTCCACAGCAGCCACTCCCCCGCCCGGGCCTCGACCGGGGTCTCGACGGACGGCGGGCGACGGCGGCGGCGTGCGGGTGCGGCGGACGACATGGCGGCGCACCTTAACGACCACCGGGGTCAGACCCGTTCCGTTGCACCGGCCAGGGCCGGCGCCGCGGAGCGGCGACCCCGGTGCAACGGAACGGGTCTGACCCCGTTGAGAGTGGCCTAGATGAGGTTGACGTTGACCGCGTTCGGGCCCTTGGGACCCTGCTCGGCCTCGAAGCTCACCTTCGCGCCCTCGGGGAGGGAGCGGAAGCCATCCGCCTGGATGGCGGAGAAGTGGACGAAGAGGTCCTTGCCGCCCTCATCGGGAGTGATGAAGCCGAAGCCCTTCTCGTCGCTGAACCACTTGACGGTTCCGGTAGCCATGGAGAGTTCCTTCCACGTGATTGGTCGTGCTGCGTACGCGTGGAAGCTGCTGGGCAACGACTTGCGGACACGCTGGCACTGCTTCGCCGGACAGTCTGCCCGGCCTGTACGGGCGCGAGGCTAGCACCCATCCGCACCGACGGCGAGGCTTTTGTCGCCCGCCGCGAGTTCAGATCGATGTCCGTCGTCCGACGATCGCAGTATGAGCCGTCTCCGTCGCCTGCCGCTGGGGCTGCGCCTCGGCGCCGCCTTCAGCATCCTCCTCGTCGCGCTCGCCATCACCGTCGTCGTCGGGGTCAGCCATCTGCGCGCGCTCGACATCAGCTCCGAGGATTCCCCGCAGGGCCGGGACATCGCGGCGCTGAGCACGATCACCGAGATCAACGAGGCGATCCCGTCGGCGGCCCACAACCTCGTCCGGCACCTGTACGTCTACGACGGCGACCTGACCACCCAGGACCGGATCGCCGAGGAGATGGCCGCCGACGGCAAGAACATCGAGCGGTCCGCCGCCGAGCTCGGCCGCCAGCTCCGCAGCGACCGCTCGAAGGCCGCCTTCGCGCGGTTCAACCGCGCGGGGGCGCGCTTCGCCGAGGTGCTCGACCGCGCGATCGCCCTCTCGCGCAAGGAGACCGTCGACCACGCCGAGGAGCGCGACGGCTCCCGCACGCTCTACACCAACACCTTCCTGCGGATCCTCGACCGTGAGATCGCCCCCGCCTCCGAGCTCCTCCAGTCCGCGGTCGAGGCCGACACGCGCGCCGACATCGCCGCCACGAGCAGCGACGCGCGCACCGGCGAGCGGACGCTCATCATCGTCGGCGTCATCGCGCTGCTGCTCGCGATCGCCCTGGCCGTCCTCATCACGCGCTCGGTCGCCGCGCCCGTCCGGGCGCTCGCGGCCCGCCTGCGCAGCGTCCAGGAGCGCGACCTCACCGACCTGCAGGCGGGCCTCGAGGCGCTCGCCGCCGGCGACCTGACCCGGGCCGTCTGCCCCACGACCCAGCCGCTCGGCGACCGTGCGCGCGACGAGGTCGGCGAGGCCGGACGGACGGTCGACGCCGTCATCGAGCAGGCGCGCGGGTCGATCGCCTCCTACGAGCGCACCCGCGGCGAGCTCGGCGGCCTGCTGGGCGGCGTGCAGCGGTCGGCGGCCGACATCGACGCCGCCTCGGCCGCGATGGGCGCCACCTCCCAGGAGGCGGGCCGGGCGGTCGACGAGATCGGCGCGGCGATCACCGAGGTCGCCGCCGGCGCCGAGCGTCAGATCGACGTCGTCAACGGCGTGCTGCGCGGCGGCGAGCAGGTCGCCGCCCACATGCAGCAGTCGATCGCCGACGCGCAGGAGACCGCCAGCGCGGCCGCCTCGGTCCGCCAGGTCGCGCTCGACGGGTCCGAGACCGCCGAGCAGGCCACCGCGGCCATGCAGTCGGTGCGCGAGTCGACCGGCGCCGTCACCGCCGCCATCCGCGACCTCGCCGGCCGCTCGGAAGAGATCGCCGGCATCGTCGACACGATCGGGGCGATCGCCGAGCAGACGAACCTCTTGGCCCTGAACGCCGCCATCGAGGCGGCCCGCGCCGGCGAGCAGGGCCGCGGCTTCGCGGTCGTCGCCGACGAGGTCCGCAAGCTCGCCGAGGAGGCCCAGCAGAGCGCCTCCCAGATCGCGACGGTGCTCGCCGAGGTCCAGCGCGGCACCCGCGACGCGGTGACGCTCGTCGACGACGGCGCCCGCCGCACGACCGAGGGCTCCGAAGTCGTCCTGCGCGCCCGCGAGGCGTTCGAGCGCATCGCCGAGGCGGTGCAGGACATGGCCGACCGCGTCGAGCGCATCGCCGCGGCCGCCGAGCAGACCGGCGCGCAGGCCACGGCGGTCAACGAGGAGGTCCAGGGCCTGGCGGCGATCGCCGAGCAGTCCTGTGCCTCCGCCCAGCAGCTGTCGGCGTCAACGCAGCAGACCTCGTCGGCCACCCAGGAGGTCGGGCGCGCCGCGACCGGGCTGGCGGGCACCGCGTCCGAGCTCAACGGCCTTGTCGGACGGTTCAAGCTCGCCGACGGCGACGCCTGAGCCGACGCTACGCTGGTCGTCCGGCGGGTTGCCCACTCGGCCGGGACCGCTTGCGGTCCGACCGGGCCACGCACCGGCGCTCGCGCCGGTGGCCAGTCCCGGTGGTCGGGAGTGTCACGCCGCCCAGGCATCCGACACAAGTCCTGGGACGTAGTAGTTCAGTGGTGACCCATGACCGGGCGGAGCCGTCCGGACCCACGTGGTCCGGGCGGCAGATTCCGCCTCAGGCGGCGTCGGCCAGCGCCTCGATCTCGCGCACCGTCGAGAGGCGCTCGAGGGCGCGCCGCTCCACCGCGCGCACTTCGGCCTGCCGCATGCCGAGCCGCCGGCCGACCTCCTGGACGCCGATCGGCTGCTGGTCGCCGTTGAGGCCGTAGCGCAGCTGGACGACCTCGCGCTCGCGGTCGTCGAGCTCGCGCAGCGCCCGGCGCACCGCCGCCTCGCGCAGGCTCACGACGACCTCCTCCTCCGGGTCGGGCGCGTCGCTGGGCAGCAGCTCGCCGAACGACGCCTCGCCGGACTCGCCCACCGGGCGGTCGAGGCTCGTGACGGTCCGCGCCATGTTGCGCAGGGCCTCGACGTCGCCGAGCTTGAGCTCGGCGCGCTGTGCGACCTCCTCGTCGGTCGCCGCCCGGCCCAGCTCGGCGGCCAGTTCGCGCTCGGCGCGCTGGAGACGCCGCTCGCGCTGCAGGACGTTCGTCGGGATGCGGATCGTGCGCTCCTTGTTCTCCATGCCGCGCTGGATCGCCTGACGGATCCAGTAGGTCGCGTAGGTCGAGAACTTGAAGCCGCGGCGCCAGTCGAACTTCTCGGCGGCCCGGATGAGCCCGAAGATGCCCTCCTGGATGAGGTCGAGCAGCGTCATGCCGTCGGTCGGGTAGCGCTTGGCGATCGACACGACGAGCGCGAGGTTCGACGTGATCATCCGCTCCTTGGCGGCCTCGTCGCCGTTCTCGATGCGCTTGGCGAGCTCGATCTCCTCGGCGGCGGTCAGCAGCGGGTGCTTGCGGACCTCGCGCAGGAAGAGCGCCAGGGCGTCGGTCGTCGTCGCCGCCAGGTCGCCGTTGAGGTAGTGGGTGGCCGGGATCTGCGGGCGGCCGCAGTCGTCGTTGATGCTCAGCCCGCGACCGTGGGCCTCGTCCTCGATGAGCGCCTCCAGGTCGGCGTCCTCGCCGGTGTCCAGCCGTCCGATGAGGGCGGCGACGTCCTGGAGGCTCAGACAGCCGTGCTCCTCGGCCTGGTCGAGGAGGCTCGTGATGGCGGCGCGCTGCGTGTCGTCGAGCTCCACACCTCCGGCGGTACCCGCCCGGGGCCAGACGATGCGCGCGGACGGTCAGCTGCGCGTCCGCGTCTCGGCCCGGTGGGCCCGGGCTGCACGGCGCTTGGCAGCCCGGTGGGCGCGCTTGGCCCGCGCGCGGGCGTCCTTGGCGTTCGAGCGGCGGCTCGCAGGGGCGCCCGTGCGGTGGCCGAAGTCGGCGACGTAGGTGGCGGCCGGGCCGCTGCCCGCCGCGACGGCGGGGGCACCGACCGCGATGCCGAGCCCGAGCTCGGTGTAGGTGCGGTTGAGGATGTTGGCCCGGTGGCCGGGGCTCGCCATCCACGCCTTGACGATGCGCTGTGGGGAGCCCAGCTCGCCGCTGCCCCAGGCGATGTTCTCGCCCGCGCTCCAGCTGCCCGAGCGCGGGATCCACGAGGCCGCGTCCAGCCGGCCGCGCAGGCCGCCGCCGTCCGGGCTGACGTGGGAGAAGAAGCCGTCGGCGACCATGGCGCCGGCGTAGCGGCGCGCCGCGGATTCCAGACGCCCGTCGGCGGCCAGCGGGCGCAGGCCACGCTCGACGCGCTCCTCGTTGACGAGGCACAGGGTCGACGCGGCCGCGCGCGCGAGGTTGTCGGCGGTCGGCAGCGCCTGGGCGGCGGGCGTGTCGCAGGCCATCGCGGGCGCCGGCAGCGCCAGGGCGGCGAGGCTCGCGAGGCAGGGCAGTGATCGGCGGACGGTGAGGCGCACTCGGGCGCGCCATCGGCCGCCCGCCGATCATCCCTGGAGGATCGACCGTGATTCCTGGACGACCGTCCGATCAGGCGACGATGAGCGACGCGGGCTCCTGCGGGTCGACCCGGACCGGCAGGGTCGCCCCGGGCTGGAAGCTCGCGATCGCGACGCGCGAGATGACCTGGCGGTGGGTGACCCGATAGGCCTCGCCGCCGTCGACGGTGACGAGCAGGTCGAGCTCGACGGTCGGGTTGTCGTTGACGGTCATCCCGGTGTCGCGAATCGCTTCGACGGTCGCCGATCCGGATCGGCCGTTGGCCATGAGGTGCTGGGCCTTCTGGCTGTCGGCGGCCATGTCGCTCATGAGCTGGTTGGCCTGGGCCACGCCCTCGCGCATGCGGCGCATGCCGCCCATCACGCCGCGGTGCTCGGGCGGTGTCATCGCCTCGGCCTGCTTCTGCAGCGACCGCATGTCCTTGAAGAAACCCATCGAACTGCGCTCCTCGGGGTAGGTGGGACTGCCCTCCTAACCGGCCGAGACCGGGTCGCTTACGTCGCGACGCGCGGGGACATGAAGGCGATCGGCGTCGAGAGGCCCGCCTCGGGGGCGACCGCAGCGATGCGGCGGCCGGGCTGGACGGCGTCGCGCGGGCGGCGCAGCAACGGTCCCAGCCGGACGCCGGCCGCATCGAGGTCGGCGACGGCGAACGTCACGCCCCAGAACCGTGCGGGCCCGTCGCCGGCCGGCGCTGGGGGCCCGACGATCTCGACGAGCGCCTCGGCGGTGAGCAGGAACGCCTGGCGCAGCGGCGCCTCCGGCGTGCCGGCGTCACGGATCCGGGAGACGGTGAAGCCGGCGGCCTCGAACGCCGTCACGGTGCGGGCCAGATCGGGGGTGGCGACGACGACGTGGTCGACGGCCAGCGCGCCGTTGGGATGCGCGGTCGGCAGCCCGTTGCCCCGTGCTGGCTCCCACGCGGACGCGACCGCGGTCGGCAGGCCGTCGAAGCCGTCCGGGCCGGGCACCACTCCGGTCAGCGTCCAGGAACGCAGACCGCGCGCGCCGCCGTCGAACCTCAGCTGGATGCCTCCGACCACGGCGGCGCCGTCGGCGTCGACGGCGAACCCGAGCGCGCGGAACGCCTCGGGCGGCTCGTCGAGCTCGAGGCCCACGAGGTGGGGCCGCGGTCCGGGCGCGCTCACGCCGCCCCGGCGAGCCGGTCGCCGGCGGCGCCCGTGAGGACCGCGGCGAGGTCGGCGGCGATGGCCGGCCACGCGTAGTGCTCGAGCGCCGTCCGGCGGGCGGCCGCCGCGCGACGCCGGCGCTCGGCCGGGTCGCCGAGCGCGGCGACGATCGCATCGGCCAGTGCCGGCTCGTCGTCGGGCTCCACGAGCCAGCCGGTGCGCCCGTCGTCGACGATCGCCGCCGGGCCGAGCCGGTCGACGGCGATCGGCGCCAGCCCGCAGGCCATGCCCTCGACGAGCACCGAGCCGAACTGCTCGCGGACGGAGGCGAGCGCGAGCGCGTCGCCGGCACACAGCAGCTCCGGCAGCGCGTCGTGGGCGTGCCAGCCGGCGAGAAAGACGTTGCGCGCCCCGGTCCGGTCGATCGACTCGAGCGGATGCTCGCCCTCCCACTCGCCGGGATGGCCGCCGACGATGACCAGGGACGCGTCGGCCGGCAGCGCCGCCTGCGCCCGGGCCCAGGCGGCGACGAGCAGCGGGACGCGCTTGACGGCGGTGAAGCGCCCGATGTTCAACAGGACCGGGCCGGTGGCCAGCGGCGCGACGTCGGCCCCGCCGTAGCGGACGCTGCCCTCCTCCCCGCCCGGCCGCCAGCCGCGCGGCGCCTCGACGAGATGCCGGTGCCACACCTGCGCACGGTCGACCGCCCGGGGCCGGAAGCACGCCGGGTCGAAGCCGTTGGGGCTGACGTGGCAGCGCTCGGCCTCGACGCCCAGCAGCGCGGCGGCCCGTCCGACCTGCCCGGTCGTGAGCACGAGGATCCGCTCGCTGGCGGCCGCCCAGCCCCGCATGCGCGCCGCCCAGGCCTGCGCGTGTGGCCAGGGCGCCCCTCCGGCGATCGCCTCGAGCATGAGCAGCTCGGTGCCGTGCAGGTGCGTGACGACCGGGACGCCCGGCGCCACGCGGGCTGCCGCCTCGTGCAGCGGCGTGAGGTGATGGAGGTGCAGGACGTCGTGGTCGGCGGCGCCGGCGGCCTCCAGCGCGCGCGTCCAGGCCTCGACATGCCGCTCGTAGGCGCGGTCGCCGACGGCGGCGAACACCCGGTCGGCGGCGCCGGGCCGGTCTTCGTAGGAGGGGTGCATCGGCGCGTCGCCGGCGGCGAAGTCGACGGCGTGGACGTCGAGGCCCGCGTAGAAGTCCCGGGCATCGCCGAGGCCGGGCGCCGAGCCGCTGACCAGCGTGACCTCCCAGCCCTGCTCCGGCAGCGCGCGTGCCAGCGCGCGGGCGACGTGCGCCGAGCCACCCCGCGGGAAGAACATGAGACCGGAGAGCACGCGCACCCTTCTGTTGTAGCCGACCGGCGCGCGCGGTGGCCACCGTGGTGGTGCCAGGCACGGCGGTGCCAGGCACCGTGGTGGCGGGTCAGCGGCGCTGGAAGACGATCGCCGTCGCGACCGCCCGGCCGCCCGGGAGGGCGACCCCGTGCGCCTCGCGCGGCACGTTGCGCAGCCGCCCGCCGCTGACGAGCGACGTCGACCCGCCACCGTCGAGGTTCATCGCCTGGACGCAGCCCAGGGCTGCCATCGCCTCGGCGAGCTCGGCCATCGACAGTCCGGCCTCGTCGTCGGCGCGGCCGTCGCAGGCCACGGCGAGCAGCTCGCCGCGGCGCGTCACGCCGATCGCGGCGCGCGGGTAGCGGCCGGCGGTGATGTCGGAGTCGAACTGGTGCGCGCCGACCGAGAACCCCTCGTGGTCCTCGCGGACCGGCGCACCACCCGCGACGAGCAGCGGCCCCGCCTGCAGGACGTCACCGGCCGGGCTCGGCGGCAGCAGGTCGCGGCGCGCGATCGTCACCTCGGCGCCCGTGATGTGCAGGCACGCCCGCAGGCCGCCGTAGGGTGCGGCGAACGGGACGTGGCGGCGCTCGATGCCGCCGGTGCGCAACTCGCCGAGCGGCACGAGGTCCGGCCGCGCGTAGAAGCCGCCCACGAGCGCCTCCTGGTAGCCCCGCTCGCGGCAGAACGCCTCCAGCGGCTGCGGGCGCGGCAACCGCAGGACGCGGACGCCGACCCGGCGCAGGTCGTAGCGGGCGACGTAGAGGGTCGTCCGGGCTCCGTCGGCGAGGCGCAGCCGCTCGCGGCGCAGATGGCGCGGGCGCGGTGCGGGCCGCGGGGAGGCGGTGAGCCTGGCGCCGGCGGCCAGGGCGGTGCGCACGGGATGAGACATGGATCGCGTCCTTGCGGCCGCTCGGTGTTCGCCGCGGACGCCGCTGACCCTTTACACGGCGGCCGCCCCCGGGGTTACGTTCCGGTGACCGCGGAAGGACTACCGCGGACGGTTGCGCTTGCGCGCCGCCCTGGCCCGCTTGCCGCTCGCACGCGCCTTGGCCTTGCGCTGATGGTGCTCCTCCTCACGGCGCGCCCGGGCCTCGGCCTGGCCGACGCGCTCCTCCACCGGCGCGTTGCGGCGCGCGTCACGCACGATCGCCCAGCCAACGACGACGAGCACGACGGCACCGCCGGCGATGATGAGCGCCTCCTGCCAGCCGGCCAAGCCGCCGTCGTCCTCGTTGTCGGAGGACGGCGACGTCGGCGCGGGCGCCCGCTGCACGGGCGTCTGAGAGGGGTCGGCGCCGAACGGGCTCTGCGCGGCCGCGGTCGTGGGCGCGGCGAGGATCAGCAGGCAGATGAGCGGGAGGATGCGTCTGGACATGCGGCGCTCATCCTTCCACCTTCGCCGGAGGACCGGGCGCTAGTCTGCCTGCACATGCCGCCCAAGCAGCGCCAGATCAAGATGCAGCAGACGAGCGCGATCGGTGCGATGCAGCAGCTCGAGACGCGCAGCGACGAGGAGCTCGAACGCGAGCAGAAGTACCGCGCCGCCGCGCAGGCCATCCTCGGCGCCCGGGCAGCCGAGCGCTATGACGCCAAGGCGGCACGACAGCATTTCCAGAAGGCGGTCGCCGCCGCGCGGCCCCAGGAGCGCATGGCGATCCGGCGGATGGCCGACGCGTCGCTCGCGCTCGCCGAGCGCCGCCCCGACGATCTCAAGGCCGCCGTCGAGCGCCTCGGCCAGGCGCCGCCCTCCAGCCGCCAGCTGCTCATGCTGCGCTTCATGGGCCTCGTCGCGCCGGCGGCCGGCGCCTCACCGCTGCGGCGCATCGGCGGCGTCCTGCTGCTCATCGGGCTGCTCGTCGCGCTCATCGCGGTCGGCACCGGCATCGTGTGGGTCGTCGGGCTGATCTTCGGCGGCGTCTCGGTGCTCACCTCGGTGTGGGTCGGGATCCTGCTCGTCATCGTCGTGTTCGTCGTGCTGGCCCTGCTGGGGCGTCGCCGCCAGGCGCGCGCGAAGGCCGCAGCCGGTCAGACCTGACGATGTGCGGGCGCTACTCGGTGGCCACGGGCGGGCCGGCCGAGTTCTCCGACCTGCGCTCGCGGTTCGCGCTCGGCGAGTCCGTCGAGGTCCGCCAGCGCTTCAACGTCTGCCCCGGCGACGACGTCGTGTGCGTGACGACCTCGCGCGAGGGCGAGCCGCGCGGCGAGCTGCTGCGCTGGGGGCTCGTCCCCCACTGGGCGGCCGACCCGTCGACCGGGTTCAAGATGATCAACGCGCGCGCCGAGACCGTCGCCGAGAAGCCCGCCTACCGCGACGCGCTGCGCACCCGCCGCTGCCTCGTCCTCGCCGACGGCTTCTACGAGTGGCAGCCGCGCACCGGCCTGCCCAAGCTGCCGTGGCACGTGACCCGCGCCGACGGCGCCCCGTTCGCGTTCGCCGGCCTCTGGGCGATCTGGCACGGGCCCGGCGACAGCGTGCTGCGCACCTGCACGATCGTCACCACCGAGGCCAACCGGGCGCTCGCCGACATCCACCCCCGCATGCCGGTCATGCTCGCCGACGACGCCGCCGAGCAGGCCTGGCTGGACCATGGGACGCCCGCCGGGGCGCTCCACGAGCTGCTCGTGGCGCTGCCCGACGCGGCGGTCGCCCGCCGTGCCGTCGGTCCCGCGGTCAGCGATGCCCGCTACGACGGGCCCGACTGCCTCGCCGACGCGCCCGACGATCCGGCGACCGCGCCGACACTCTTCTGACGTCGCGCCCCGCAGCGGGTAGTGTCGACAGCACCGTGGAGCTGCTCTCCCAACGCCTACGCCTACGCCTCGCCTCGCCGGTCGAGATGCGGACGCTGCTCAACGGCGGCGAGCTGCCGGGCCAGCGCTGGGAGCCCGGCTACCCGCTCGACGGGACGCTCGTCGCCATGGCCATGCAGGTCGAGCAGGAGCGGCGCACGCCGTTCGGCCACTTCCAGATCGTCCGCCGCAGCGACGGCACGGTGATCGGCGACATCGGCTTCCACGGTCCGCCCGATGATCTGGGCGGGGTGAGCATCGGCTTCGGCATCGTCCCGGCGGCGCGCGGCCACGGCTATGCGACCGAGGCGCTGCACACGGTGCTGGCGTGGGCGCTGCGCCAGCCCGAGATCCGCTCGATCCATGCCGACAGCGACCTCGTCAACCTCGCCTCCCAGCGGGTGCTCGTCAACGCCGGCATGCAGCTGGTCGCCGACGAGGGCGACCGCAAGGTCTACGAGATCCAGGCGGCCTGACGCCGCCCGGCCGCCGCGTGCGGCATCCTGCCTGGGCGCATGTCCCGGTCCGTGGCTCTTCTCGTCAACCCGCACGCCGGCGGCGGCCGGGCCCTGCGCCGCCTGCCGGGCGTCCTGGCCGAGCTCGACCGGCTGGGCCTGCGCGTCGTGGCCCACGAGACGACCTCGTTGAGCCACGCCTGCGAGCTGGCCGTCGCCGCCGCCGACGAGGGGCGGCTCGTCGTCCCGTTCTCCGGCGACGGGCTCATCGGCGCGGTCGCCGGCGCGCTGCGCGACCGTCCCGACGCCGTCATGGGGCTGCTGCCCGGCGGTCGCGGCAACGACTTCGCCCGCAGCTGCGGCATCCCCGACGACCCGGTCGCCGCCTGCCGCGTGCTCGCCGAGGGGCGCGAGGGCGACGTCGACGTCGGCGACGTTGACGGGCACACGTTCGTCGGCATCGCCTCGGTCGGATTCGACTCCGAGGCCAACCGCATCGCCAACGAGGCGCCCGCCTGGCTCGGGCGGATGGTGTACGCCTACGGCGCGCTGCGCGCGCTGGCCTCCTTCACGGCGAAGACGTTCACCGTCACCGTCGACGGCACGCGGCACGAGCTGCGCGCCTGGACGGTCGCCGCCGCCAACGGCAAGGCCTACGGTGGAGGCATGCTGCTGGCCCCCGACGCCCGGCTCGACGACGGCGAGCTCGACATCGTCCTCGCCGCCCCGGCCACGCGGCGGCGCTTCGTGCGCTGCCTGCCGCGCGTCTTCAAGGGCACGCACGTCGAGCTGCCCGAGATCACCGTGCTGCGCGGCCGCGAGGTCGAGATCGCCGCGGACGCCCCGCTCACCGTCTATGCCGACGGCGACCCGATCGCGCAGCTGCCCACGACCGTCCGCGCGGTCCCGGGTGCGCTGCGGATGATGCTGCCCGCATGACGCTGCTGGGCGCCAAGGTCGCCGCGGCCCGCGCCGCCGGCGCCGTGTCCCGTCGCGCCGGCCGCGGCGGCACGTCGCTGCCCGGCAAGCTCCTGCTGCGCCTCGAGCCGACCGCGATCGGCCAGCTCGCCCGCCGGTTGCCCAACGGCAGCGCCGTCATCTCGGCGACGAACGGCAAGACGACGACCGCGGCGATGGTCGCGGCGATCCTCGAGCGCGGCGGACGGCGGCTCGTCCACAACAGCGCGGGCGCGAACATGGCCGGCGGCGTTGCCGGAGCGCTGCTGGAGGCCAGCGGCCGGCGCGGCACGATCGCCGGCGACACCGGCCTGTTCGAGGTCGACGAGTTCTGGCTCGACCGGCTCGTCGGCGAGCTGCGCCCGCGCGCCCTGCTGCTCGCCAACCTCTTCCGCGACCAGCTCGACCGCTATGGGGAGCTGGAGACGATCGCCGAGCGCTGGCAGCAGGTCGTCGCCGGGCCGGGGGCGACGGGCGCCACGCTCGTGCTCAACGCCGACGACCCGCTCGTCGCCGACCTCGGCCGCGAGCGCGCCGACGCGGTGTTCTTCGGCCTCGAGGACCCGGCCGTGGCGATGGCCGAGCGCCAGCATGCCGCCGACGCCAAGCACTGCCGCCGCTGCGGCGCGCCCTACCGCTACGACCGCGTCTTCCTCGGGCATCTCGGCCACTATCGCTGCGACGCCTGCGGCGCGTCCCGTCCGGTGCCCGCCGTGGCCGCCCACGACGTCGTCCTCGACGGCTTGGACGGGGCGCGCTTCACGCTGGTCACGCCCGCCGGCCGGGCACCGGTCGTCCTGCCGCTGCCCGGCCTCTACAACGTCTACAACGCGCTCGGTGCCGCGGCGCTCGCCCTGACGCTCGGGGCCCGGCTCGAGGACGTCGTCGGCGGGCTGCAGGCGGTCTCCCCCGCCTTCGGGCGCGCCGAGACCGTGTCGGTGGCCGGCCGCGATCTCCTAATGCTGCTGGTCAAGAACCCGGCGGGCGCCAACGAGGTCCTGCGGACGCTCGCGCTCGAGCCCGGCGAGCACGACGTCCTGGCCGTCCTCAACGACCGGATCGCCGACGGCCGCGACGTCAGCTGGATCTGGGACGCCGACTACGAGGCGCTCGCCGACCGCCTGGGGCGCGTGACGTGCAGCGGCACGCGGGCGCCCGAGATGGCGCTGCGGCTGAAGTACGCGGGCGTGCCGGAGGACCGCATCCGGGTCCTGCCGGACCTCGGCGCCGCCGTGGACCGAGCCCTGGCCGGCGGCGACGGCCGCCTCGTCGCGATCCCCACGTACACCGCCATGCTGGAGCTGCGCGGCCTGCTGCGCGACCGCGGGATCGTCGGGAGCAGCTTCGGATGAGCGAGGCGGTCATCTGGCACGACGTCGAGTGCGGCAGCTACCGCGCCGACCTCGGGCTCTGGCGTGAGCTGGCCGCCGCGGCCGGGGGGCCCGTGCTCGACGTCGGCGCGGGCACCGGGCGCGTCGCGCTCGACCTCGCCGCCCGGGGGGCCGACGTCACCGCGCTGGACGCCGACGAGGCGCTGCTGGCCGCCCTGACGCAGCGCGCCGCGGCGCGCGGCCTGACGGTCGAGGCCGTCTGCGCCGACGCGCGCGACTGGTCGCTCGGTCGGGACTTCGCGCTCATCGTCGTCCCGATGCAGACCCTCCAGCTCCTCGGCGGGCCCGAGGGGCGCACGGCGTTCCTGCGCTGTGCCCGGGCGCACCTGCGTCCGGGCGGGCTCGTGGCGGCGGCGCTCGCCGACGCGCTGGAAGCCATGGAAGAGGCCGTCGGGGCGCTGCTGCCGGAGCCCGACCGGGCCGAGATCGACGGGCGCGTCTACCTCAGCCGGCCGCTGGCGATCGTCGACGAGGGCGACCGCGCCGCCATCCACCGGCTGCGCGAGGTCCTCGGCGGCGCCACGACCGAGGACGTCATCCGGCTCGACCGCGTCGACGCGGAGACCGTCGAGCACGAGGCGGCCACGGTCGGCCTGAGCCCGGAGCCGTCCCGGCGCATCCCGCCCACCGACGAGTACGTCGGCTCGACGGTGGTGATCCTCGGTGGCTGACCGCACCACCCTGCGCGTGTGCGCGCTGTACCCGGACCTCATGAACATCTACGCCGACCGCGGCAACATGTTGGTGTTGCAGCGGCGCTGCGCGTGGCGGGGGCTCGGCTTCGAGCTCACGCCCGCCGGGCTCGGCGACCCGGTCGACCCCGACGCCCACGACCTCTTCTACCTCGGCGGCGGCCAGGACCGCGACCAGGTCCTCTGCGCCGAGGACCTCGTGGCGACCAAGCGCGACGCGCTGCACGCGGCCGCCGCCCGCGGTGCCGTCGTGCTGGGGATCTGCGGCGGCATCCAGCTGCTCGGCCACCACTACGAGCTGGGCGAGCGGCGCATCGACGGCATCGGGCTCGTCGACCTCGTGACCGTCCGCGGGGAGGGCCCGCGGCTCGTCGGCAACGTCGCCATCGAGGTGGAGCTTCCCGGGGTCGCGGGCTCTCGGGTCCTCGCCGGGTTCGAGAACCACGGCGGCCGCACGGCGCTCGGCGCGAACGAGCGGCCGCTGGGCCGCGTGCTGCGCGGCCACGGCAACGACGGGCGCTCCGGCTTCGAGGGCGTGCGGCGCGGCACGGTCATCGGCACCTACCTGCACGGCCCGCTGCTGCCGAAGAACGCCTGGTTTGCCGACTGGCTGCTGGCGACCGCGCTCGGGCGCGACCCGTCGGAGCTGGCCCCGCTCGACGATGCGCTCGAGGACGCCGCCCACGCGAGCGCGCGCCGCGCCGCCGGACTGTAGACCGCACGCCGAACACGTCGATAGGGTTCGTCGTTCCGCCCTCGAGCGCGGCCTGCACATGTTCCCTCCGCATCTCCTCTCCGCCCGGTGAGCGCCGGCGCCGCCACGCTGTCGTTCCGTGCTGCGACGAAGCGCTACCCCGGCGCGGGCGCCGACGCGCTGCACGAGCTGACGCTCGAGGTGCCGGCCGGCGAGCTGTGCATCCTCATCGGCCCCTCGGGCTGCGGCAAGACGACCGCGCTGCGGCTCGTCAACCGGATGGTGGAGCTGACCGCGGGCGACGTCCTGCTGGACGGGGTCAGCATCGCGAGCCGGCCGGCCGCCGAGCTGCGCCGCGGGATCGGCTACGCGATCCAGCAGGTCGGGCTGTTCCCCCACCAGACCGTGGCCGAGAACATCGCCACCGTTCCGCGGCTGCTCGGCTGGGATCGCGCCCGTACGAGCGCACGCACCGGCGAGCTGCTCGAGCTCGTCGGCCTCGACCCGTCGTTCGGCGCCCGCTACCCGGGCCAGCTGTCGGGCGGCCAGCAGCAGCGCGTCGGCGTCGCGCGCGCCCTGGCGGCCGACCCGCCCCTGCTGCTCATGGACGAGCCGTTCGGCGCGATCGACCCGATCACCCGCGGGCGTCTGCAGGAGGAGTTCCGGGCTCTGCAGCGGCGGCTCGGCAAGACCGTGCTCTTCGTCACCCACGACGTCGACGAGGCGCTGAAGCTCGGCGATCGCATCGCCGTGCTGAAGACGGGCGGCACGCTCGCCCAGGTGGGGACGCCCGAGCAGCTCGTCCGCGCACCGGCCGACGAGTTCGTCGAGGCGTTCGTCGGCGCCGACCGGATGATCGAGCGGCTCGAGTGGCTCACCCGCCTGCGCCGCGGTGAGGTGCCCGGATGAGCTCGCTGCTGCTCGCCCAGGTGCAGATCCACGACCGCAGCTCGCTGAACTGCGAGCAGCGCAACGGCTTCTGCCCCGGCTGGATCGTCGACCATCTCGGCGACTACCTGCCGCCGCTGTGGCGCCACGTCGAGCTGACGGTCGCGGCGGTCGGCTGCGGCCTGGCGATCGCGCTCGTGCTCGCGGTCGTCGCCCACCGGCGCCGCTGGCTGACCGGCCCGATCGTCGGGGTCACCGGCGTCCTCTACACGATCCCGTCGCTGGCGGCCTTCGCGCTGCTCATCCCGGTCACCGGGTTCGGCTTCGTCACCGCGCTCATCCCGCTGACGGCCTACACGCTGCTCATCCTGTACCGCAACATCGCGGCGGGCCTCGACAACGTGCCCGCCGAGACCGTTGACGCGGCGCGCGGCATGGGCCTCACCGACCGCCAGCTGCTGTGGCGCGTCGAGCTGCCGCTGGCGCTGCCGGAGATCCTCGCCGGGCTGCGGATCGCGGCGACGACGACCGTCGGACTGGCGGCCCTGGCGTTCTATGCGGGGGCCGGCGGCCTCGGCCAGCAGATCCTCACCGACCTCAGCTTCACGTCGAACGTCGCGACCGCCGGGGTGCTGTGCATCCTGCTGGCCTTCGCGCTCGACGTGATGCTGCTCGGCGTCCAGCGCCTGCTGGTCCCCTGGCAGCGGGCCGGCGCCGGAGGTGCGCCGTGATCGACGCGCTCGACTACCTGCTGCACGAGCGCGAGTCGGTCGGCGGCGGGGTCATGGTGGGCGGCAGCCACCTGCTGCCGCTGCTGTGGACCCACCTGCGCGTGACGTTCGAGGCGCTGGCGATCGCGGCCGTGATCGCGCTGCCGGTCGCGCTCTGGCTCGGCCACAAGGGCCGCGGCCAGCTCGCGGCCGGGACGGTCGCCAACGTCGGGCGCGCGGTGCCGAGCTTCGCCGTGCTCGTGTTCTTCAGCGCCTACCTGGGCCTGAACGCCGGCAACCTCGTCTTCGCGATGGTCCTGCTCGCGCTGCCGCCGATCTTCACGAACACCTACGTCGGCGTCCGCCAGGTCGACCGCGACATCGTCGACGCCGCGCGCGGCATGGGGCTCACGGAGCGCCAGCTCGCGTTGCGGGTCGAGCTGCCGCTCGCGCTGCCGCTCATCTTCGGCGGCATCCGGACCTCGGCGGTCAACGTCCTGGCGACCGCCACGCTCGGCCCCTACGTCGGCGTCGACACGCTCGGCGTGCCGATCATCAACGCCAACGTGCACGGCGAGGCGGGCCGCCTCGGCACGGCGATGCTCGTCGCCGCCCTGGCGATCGCCGCCGAACTGCTCTTCGCCGCGCTGCAGCGTGCGGTCACGCCGCGCGGCCTCAAGCTCACCACCACGACAACCACCCCCATGAGGAGGATCCGACACATGCGATCGCGGAGCGCTCTCGCTGTGCTGGCACTGGTCTTGACGATGGGCGTCGCCGCCTGCGGCGGCAGCGACGACAACGGCGACGCCACCGTCGCCGCGTCGAAGACGGCCGAGTCGGCCAAGGTCATCCAGCGCAACCCCGACAACGCGTCCAAGCCGACCGTGACGATCGGCTCGAAGAACTTCACCGAGGAGTTCATCCTCGGCGAGATCTACGCCCAGGCGCTGCAGGCGGCCGGCTACAAGGTCAAGAAGCAGCTCAACCTCGGCTCCGAGCAGATCGCGCTCAAGGCGCTGAAGGCCGGCCGCGTCGACGCCTACCCGGAATACACGGGAACGGCGCTGACGAGCTTCTTCGACGTCAAGAACGACGACGTGCCCAAGGACCCGGCCAAGGCCTATCAGGACGTCAAGGCGGACTTCGCCAAGATCGGCTTCACCGCCCTGGCCCCCACCCCGTTCACCGACGCCAACGGCTTTGCGATGACCCAGGAGGGCGCGCGGCGGGCGGGCAACGCCACGAAGATCTCCGACCTGGCCGGCAAGGCATCGTCGCTGACGCTCGCGGGCCCGCCCGAGTGCGCGCAGCGCACGGACTGCAAGCTCGGCCTGGAGAAGTACTACGGGTTGAAGTTCAAGGACTTCAAGTCGATCGACCTCGCCAAGCGTCATGAGGTCCTCAAGAACGGTCAGGCGGACGTGTCGCTCGTCTTCACGACCGACGGCGCGATCAAGGCCGACAACCTCGTCCTGCTCGACGACGACAAGGGCATGCAACCGCCCTACAACGCGACGCTCGTCGTGAAGTCCAGCGTGCTGCAGGACGCCGGCCCGGACTTCCAGCGGGTCGTCGACGCGGTCAACAAGGGCCTGACGACCGAGGTCATGCAGGAGCTCAACTCCCGCGTCGACCTCGACAAGCAGACCCCGGCGGCGGTCGCCGGGGAGTACCTGCGCGAAGCCGGCTACGTCCAGTAGCCGTGGCCGTCGCGGTCCGGGCCCGGCGCTACCGGGCCTGGACCGTGACGTCGCCGGCCTTCGTGACCGCCCGGATGGCCTGCGGCGCCAGGTCGTCGCGGATGAGGCCGTCGACCCGCACCTCGCCCCGGCGCGCCTCCGCGTCGACGCGGTAGGGCCCGAACGGGACGACGAGCCGGATGTTGCCTGCCGCGCTGGCGACGTCGGTGCGGGTCGGGGCGCCGAAGAGATCCAGGCGCATGTTCCCGCCGTCGGTGTCGGCGTGCAGCGTCACCGGGGCCAGGCGCTGGGTGCGGATGTCACCCGAGTCGGTCTCCACCCGCGCCCGGCCGCTGAGGCCGCGCAGATCGACGTCGCCGTCGTGGGTGCGGACGTCCACGTCGATCTCCGGCGGAGCGTCGATCGCCAGGTCGGTCCGGCAGCGCAGGATGGCGCGCAGGCCGCCGCAGCCGGTGGCGATCGTCAGGGTGCCGTCGTGCAGCGTCTCGCGCACGCTCGGACGCTGCACGATCCAGGTGTCGCGCCGGCGGATCATGACGTCGGAGGTCAGGCCCGCGACGATCGCGACGTCGCCGGCATCGGCCTCGACGACGATCCGCTGCACGGGCTGGGTGATGAACGCCCGCTCCGTGCGCTGAGCCCTCAAGAGCTCCGACAGCCCGAAGACGGCGCCGCTGAGCAGCAGCAGCCCGGCCGCGGCGAGCGCGGCGATCCTGACCGTCGACACGCCCCAGACCGTAATGCGGGGCGACCGGGGGTGAGGTACGGGTGCCACCACCCTTCCTGCAGACGGTCTGCACACGCCTCCCCCGGCCGGGCTACTCAGCACCGGGGCCGGCGCGCCGTCGGGCGCGGCGGGTACCGTGCCGGGCACCCATGGAGACGCTTGCCGCCGTCGGTCAGCTCGAGGTCCAGCTTCTGCATCCCGAGGCGCGGGCGCCGCAGCGATCCCGGCCCGGCGACGCCGGGCTCGACCTGCGCTGCCTGGCGCCGCTCGAGCTCGCGCCGGGCGCCCGTCAGAAGGTGCCGACCGGCGTGGCGATCGCGCTGCCCGACGGCCTCTGCGGGCTCGTCGTTCCGCGGTCGGGCCTCGCGGCACGGCACGGCGTGCTGCCGACGCTCGGCCTCGTCGACCCGAACTTCCGGGGCGAGCTGTGCGTGACGCTGCGCAACACCGGTGACGCGCCGTTTCGCGCCGAGGCGGGCGACCGGATCGCCCAGCTGCTGCTCGTGCCCTTCTGGGCCCCGGCGGTCGCGGTCGTCGACGAGCTGACGGCGCCGAGCGACGACGCGCGCGGCACGGCAGGCTGGGGTTCCTCAGGCCGCTAGCGGTGCCAGGCACCCCGGTGCCAGGCACCCCGGTGCCAGGTCAGGACGCGGGCTGGCCGTTGAGCGAGAAGCGCGCGAAGCGCTGCGCGACCGCGGCCGGCAGGCGGGCCACGACGCGCACGCCCTCCGGCGTGTCCTCGCGGTGCAGCTCGCCGGCGACGTCGTGCAGCTCGGCCAGACTCCCGCCCTCCGCATAGGGCACGAGCAGCTCGACCGAGGTCAGGGTCTTCGCGAACGCCTGCTCGACCGCGTCGAGCAGCGCCTCGAAGCCCTCGCCGGTGAGCGCCGAGACCTGGATGCCGTCCGGATGGCGGTGGCGCAGCTCCTGCCGGCGCTCGTCGCTGAGCGCGTCGACCTTGTTGAGCACGAGCAGCCGCGGCCGGTCCCCGGCGCCGATCTCCTCGAGCGTGTCCTCGACGGCGCGCAGCATCTCCAGCAGCTCGTCCTCGTCGGCCGATGCGTCGACGACGTGCAGGACGAGATCGGCCCGGCGCGTCTCCTCGAGCGTTGCGCCGAACGCGTCGACGAGCTGGTGGGGCAGCTTGCGGATGAAGCCGACCGTGTCGGTCAGCAGGTACGGGCGGCCGTCGATCGCCAGCTGGCGGGTCGTCGGGTCCAGCGTGTGGAAGAGCCGGTCGCGCACGCCCACCGTGCTGCCCGTCAGCGCGTTGAGCAGCGTCGACTTGCCGGCGTTCGTATAGCCGGCCAGGGCGACCTGCGGCAGATGGGCGCGCTCGCGCTCGGCCCGCTGCACGGCGCGGGTCGACGTCACGTGCTCGAGGCGCCGGCGTAGCGCGGCGATCCGGTCTCGCGCCAGCCGGCGGTCGGTCTCGATCTGCGACTCGCCCGGGCCGCGCGTCGCGAACCCGCCGCTCGACACGCCGCCGAGGCGCTCGAGGTGGGTCCAGAGGCCGCGCATGCGGGCGAGGTTGTACTCGAGCTGGGCGAGCTCGACCTGGAGCTTGCCCTCCGCCGTGTTGGCGTGGGCGGCGAAGATGTCGAGGATCGTCGCGGTGCGGTCGACGACCGACAGCCCGAGCTCCTTCTCGAGGTTGCGCTCCTGGCGCGGGCTGAGCTCGTCGTCGCAGACGATGAGGTTCGCGTCGGCGGCCTTCGCGGCCTCCTTGACCTCCTCGAGCTTGCCCGGCCCGAGGTAGGTGTTGGGGTGCGGCCGCTCGCGGTGCTGGACGGCCTGGCCGACGACCGCGACGCCGGCGGTGCGCAGCAGCTCGCGCAGCTCGGAGAGATCGTCGCCCTCGGGAAGGGCGGCGATGAGGTAGGCACGCTGCTTGGCGCGCGCCTCCGGCTGGGCGGGGCTCGGCCGGGTGCGACCGGTGCGGCTGCGCTGCATCTCTGAGGCCAGTGTAGGTAGCGTGGCGGCCCGATGCCGAGCACCGTCGACGACCGTCTTGCCGCCCGCGTGCTCGAGCTCGTCGACATCCCGTCGGAGTCGGGCGGCGAGGCGGCGCTGGCGGCCCATGTCCTCGACGTGCTCGGCGGCCGCGCCCGCGACGCCGGCGACAGCTGCGTGGTCGCCGGCGTGACCGAGCGTGGCGACCGGCCGCTCGTCCTGCTGGCCGGCCATCTCGACACGGTCCCCGCCCAGGGCAACCTGCCCGGGCGCGTCGAGGACGGCCACGTCGTCGGGCTGGGGGCCGCCGACATGAAGGCGGCGCTCGGCGTCATGGTCGACCTGCTGCTCGACCCGCCCGCCGACATGACGGTCGATCTCGGCGCCGTCTTCTTCCCGCGCGAGGAGCTGCCGTTCACCGACACCGCGCTCACCCACCTTCTCGACCGCGAGCCCGGCCTGCGCACCGCCGACCTGGCGATCGTCATGGAGCCCACGGCCAACGCGCTGCACGCCGGCTGCCTGGGCAACGTCAACGCCACCTGGACGTTTCGCGGCACCGCCGGCCACAGCGCCCGGCCGTGGCTGGCCGACAACGCCATCCACCGTGCGGGAGCCGGCATCGCGGCGCTCGCCGCGCGCGAGCCCGTCGACCACGTCTTCGCCGGGCTGACGTTCCGCGAGGTCGCGTCGGTCGTCAGCGTGCGCGGCGGGGTTGCGCGCAACGTCGTGCCCGACACGTGCGTCGCCGAGGTGAACTTCCGCTACGCCCCCGGGACGAGCGCCGAGCGGGCGGAGGCGATCCTCCACGAGCTCTGCGACGCCTACGGCGAGCTGCGGATCGACGCCAACGCCCCGTCCGGCGCGGTGCCCGAGGGCAACGCGCTCGTCGAGCGGCTCGTCGCGGCCGGCGGCCTGGAGGTCGCGCCGAAGCAGGCCTGGACGCCGGTGGCCGAACTCGCCGCCGCGGGCGTCGACGCCATCAACTTCGGGCCGGGCGACCCCGCGTACGCCCACCGCCGCGACGAGCGCGTGGCGATCGACGCGCTGACGGCCTGCCACGCGACGCTGGAGCGCTTCCTGTGCGCCTGAGCCCGGTCCTCGAGAGCCTGGCGACCTACCCGTTCGTCCGCCTCGACGAGGCGAAATCCGCCGCGATCGCCCGGGGCATCGACCTCATCGACTTCGGCATGGGCGAGCCGCGCGAGGAGACGCCCGGCTTCATTCGCGCCGCGGTCGCCGCGGCGATCGAACCGGTCTCCACCTACCCGAAGGCGGTCGGGCTGCCCGAGCTGCGGGCGGCGATCGCGCGCTGGATCGAGCGGCGCTTCGGCACCGCCGTCGATCCGGACACCGAGGTCGTGCCGACGCTGGGCTCCAAGGAGGCGGTGTTCCACCTCGCCCAGGTCCTGGCCGGCGAGGCGGTCGCCGTGACGACGCCCGGCTACCCGGTGCCGGCCCGCGGTGCCCGGTTCGCCGGCCGCGACGTCGTCGAGCTGCCGCTCGAGGCGTCGCGCGGCTTCCTGCCCGACCTCGACGCGCTCGACGCCGCCACGCTGGACCGGCTCGCCATCCTGTGGCTGAACTTCCCCAACAACCCGACCGGCGCCACCGTGGCGCTCGAGCTGCTGGAGCGTGCGGCGGCGCTGGCCCGCACCCACGACTTCGTCCTGGCCTGCGACGAGGCCTACTCGGAGCTCTGGTTCGAGGGTCCTCCCCCGGTCTCCGGCCTGCAGCTCGCCGACCGGCGCAACGTCGTGGTGCTCAACACGCTGAGCAAGCGCTCGTCGATGCCGGGCTACCGGTCCGGGTTCGTCGCCGGGGACCGGCAGCTCGTCGCCGCGCTGAAGCGCTACCGCCCGAACGTCGGCGTCGCGCCCCAGGAGTTCATCCAGCGTGCGTCGGTGGCCGCCTGGGACGACGAGGCGCACGTCGAGGCGGTCCGCGAGCGCTACCGGGCCAAGCGCGACGTCCTGCTCCCCGCCCTGGAGGCCGCCGGGTTTCGCAACGCCGGCGGGCCCGGCACGTTCTTCTTGTGGATGGCGACGCCCGACGGCGAGGACGACGAGGCGTGCGCCGTGCGGCTGCTGGGGCACGGGATCGTCTGCGCGCCCGGGTCGTTCTTCGGCGCCGGCGGGGCCGGCCACGTGCGCTTCGCCCTCGTGCCGACGCCCGAGCGCTGCGCCGAGGCAGCCGAACGCCTCGCCTAGCGGCCCGGGCTCGGACGCGAGAACTCGCCTGGCGGCTCGCTCTCGCCTGCTCTGGACATAGCCTTCGCGAGCGATGGACAGCGCCGCCCTGTGGGATCGCCCGTCGCCGCGGGTCGCCGAGCTCATCCGGTCGGCGGCCGAGCAGCTGCTGACGGCCCCCGAGACGATCGCCGACGAGGTCGACGCCGCCACGATCTATGGGCGCGACAACGCGGTCGCCCAGGACCCGGTGCTCGCGGCCGCCGTGCAGCGGACCAACCGCGCCAACGTCGTCCACTGGGCGACCGCGAACGTGCGCGACCCGGGCGCCCCCGTCGCGCCGAACCTCGGCTATGAGACCGTGGCGGTCGCGCGCGACCTCGTCCGGCGCGGCCTGGACCAGACGTCGCTGCACAGCTACCGGCTCGGCCAGAACGTCGCCTGGCGCCACGCGATGAACGTCGCGTTCAGCCTGACGTCAGACCCTGAGGAGCTGCGCGAGCTGCTGGACGTCATGTCCCGTTCGATCTTCACGTTCGTCGACGAGACGCTCATGGCGCTCACCGCCCAGATGGAGCAGGAGCGCGACGTGTTGACCCGCGGCACGCACGCCGAGCGGCTCGAGGCGGTCTCGCTCATCCTGGAGGGCGCGCCCATCGCCCGCGAGCGCGCGGAGGCCCGGCTTGGCTACGCGCTGGAGCGCACCCACACCGCCGCGATCATCTGGACCGACGCCGACCAGCCCGACCCGGGCATTCTCGAGCGGGCCGCCGACGCGCTCGCGCGCACGGCGGCCGCCCGGCCGCTGACGGTCGTCGCCAGCGCGTCGGCGCTCTGGGTGTGGGTGCCGGGCGCCGACGGGCCCGACCTCGACGCGTTCCGGCCCGCGCTCGAGGCGTTGGGCGACGTGCGGGTGGCGGTTAGACCGGCGCTCGCCGGCCTGGAGGGCTTTCGGCGCAGCCACCTCGACGCGCTCGCCACCC
>JBDZVZ010000084.1:0-13065 GCA_040255945.1 Solirubrobacterales bacterium
AACGAAGAGCACGCCGACCGCCACGAGCACCACGCCGCGCACCGCCCGCAGCGCCGGCCGGGACGGCTCGGCGACGACCCAGTGGGCCGCGCGTCGCAGCGGCACGCTGAGGTCGACCGGCCGGATGAGCGACGCCGCGGCCGCAGCGACCACGGCGCCGCAGCCCGCCAGGATCCACGCCGCCGTGTGGAGGTCGTGAAGGAACGCGTCCCAGATGGCGCCGACGGCCGCCCTGGTCTCCGGGCCCGAGACCTCGCCGATGACCACCGAGCGTGCGACGTCGAGCGCCACGACGAGCACGACCCCGGCGACCGCGACGCCGATGCCGAGACCGACGACCGTTCGCCGCCGGTCGGCCGCCAGTCACAGCGCGCCGGCGGCCGCCGCCACGGCCAGCGCGAACAGCAGCCAGGCCAGCAGCCGCACGGTACCGGCCACGTCGGCCGCGGTCGCGCTGGCGCTGCCGATGTCGCGGCGGACGAGCTCGACGCGGCGCGTCGCGTCGACCCGCTGGGCCAGCGAGGGCCGCACGACCTCCAGCGCGGAGGCGACGATGGTCCCGATGTCGTTGAGCGTCAGGGTCACCGTGTCCTGGTCGCGGTGGAAGACCGCGGCGTGGACGTCGCGCACGCCGGCCCGGAACACGCCGGTGAACGCCCGGCCGCCGACGACCGACTCGACGACCGACTCGATGAGCGGCCGCGCGGCGAGCAGGTCGGCCTGCTGGCGCAGGACGAGCTCGTCGGTGACCTTCGTGGCCACGAGCGACCGGACGCTGTCGTCGCCCAGGGCCGCGGTGGCGCGGTTGGCGAACTGGTCGGAGTCGACCGCCGCACGGCGCACGTAGCCGGCCACGACGGCGAGCAGGATCGCAAGCGACGCGACGACGACGAGCGTCGGCACGGCGAGGCGGGCGACGCGACCGCGTCGGTGCGTCTCGGGCGGATGTCCGGCGGACGTCACCGCCCGCAGGTCTACTGGGAAGCGACCGTGGCGGCAACCGGCGGTAGGGTCGGATCGTGCACCCGTTCCGAGCCGCCGTCGAAGCCCGCGACATGGACGCCGCCGTCGCGCTGCTGGCCGACGACGTCGTCTTCCGCAGCCCCGTCGTGTTCACGCCCTACCGCGGCCGCGACGCCGTCGCCCCGATCCTCCACGCGGTCTCCCAGGTCTTCCAGGACTTCCGCTACGCGCGCGAGATCGGGGCCGACGGCGCGGCCGACCACGCGCTCGTCTTCGAGGCGCGCGTCGGCGACAAGCAGATCGAGGGCTGCGACTTCCTGCACGTCAACGCGGCCGGCGAGATCGACGAGTTCGTCGTCATGGTCCGCCCGCTGAACGCGACGATCGCGCTCGCCGAAGCGATGCGCACGCTGCTGACCGGCGAGCAGGGCTGACCCTCCGGGCGACGGTCAGTCCGACGGCTTCCGCCGCCGGGTCGCCCCGTCGCCCTCCGCCTCGCGCCGGCGGCCGCGACGCGCCGCCTGGGCGATCGCATGCGTCGACAGCGGCGAGGTCAGCAGGATGAAGAGCACGAGCAGGACCGCGCTCGAGATGACGCGTCCGTCGCGCGTCGCCACCGAGGCCGCCAGCACGAGCACGATCGCCGGCCCCGTGATGAGCCCGGCGGCGTGCAGCTGGGAGAAGATGTCGGGCTTGCGCAGCATCCCATAGAGCCCGATCGTCGCGAGCGTGAGACCGGCCCCGAGCAGCACGGCGCCGAGGACGTCCAACAGCGTGCCGGCCATCAGAACGGTCCTCCCCGCATGACGTAGCGGGCGGCGACGAGCGTCGAGACGAACGACAGCAGCGCGAGCCCGAGCGCCGCGTCGATGTAGTAGGAGACGCCGCGGTCGTAGGACAGGGTCGTCAGCAGGGCGATGAGGATGATGACCAGCACGTCCAGGACGAGCACCCGCTGCAGGGCACCGGGCACCCGCAGCAGCAGGATGCCGCCGAGCACGAGCAGCACGGTCGCCCAGCCCAGTGCGATGTCGAAGACGATCGAGGGCATCAGCGCACCACCCTGCGGTACCAGCGCTCGTCGGTGCGCGCGTGCCGAGCCCGCACCGCGTCGGGGTCCGACGCGTCGAGCAGGTGGACGACGAGCACGTCGCGCTCCTCGTCGACATCGACCGGGTACTCGTCGGGCGCCTCCCCGGTGAGCACGCCCCACAGCGCGACCCGGCCGGCCGACCGGTCGCCGCGCGGGATCTCGACGAAGCCCGGCCGTCCGGGCTCGCCCAGGCAGAAGCGCATCGTGCGCCAGGTGCCGCGCACGACCTCGGCGGCCGTCGACAGCACCAGGCCGGCGGCCGCGAGCACCCGCTGCCTCAGCGGCGGCGTGTCCGGGTGCGACGCCCCGTGCCGGCCCAGGCCCACGGCGACCGCCAGCCCGAGCACGACGGCGACGGCGACGTCCTCCGCCTCGACGCTGCTGATGACCAGCAGGTAGATCGCCGCAAGCCAGGCGGTGCGGATGAGCGTGCCGGTCATCGGGCCCCTCCCACCAGCACGTCGGCGGCGTCGCGGCTGAAGGCCAGCAGCGGCTCGGGCCAGACGCCGGCCGCCAGCACGACGAGCGCCACGACGGCGATCAGGGCCTGTTGGGGACGGGAGCTGACCGGCCCGGCCCGTTCGCCGCGCCAGAAGTCGTACTGGTAGATCTGGAAGATGTAGACGAACGAGAGGGCGCTTCCGAGGAGGATGAGCGCCAGCAGCGCCGGCTCGTCGGCGGTGGCCCGGAAGATTTCGAGCTTGCCGATGAACCCGGAGGCGGGCGGCACGCCCGCCAGGCTGAACGCGCCGACGACGAAGGCCCCGCCCACGAGCGCCCCGCGCATCTGCACCGTCAGGAACAGCAGCGTCTTGTTCAGCGCGTTGACGATCGAGTAGGCGACGGCGGCGGCGAAGCCGACCGGACCGCCGATCCCGATCGCCACGAGGATGTAGCCCACCTGCCCGATCGCCGAGTAGGCGAGCGTCTCGGCGGCCGTGCGCCGCGAGACCGCCAGCAGGCTGCCATAGACGATCGACACGCAGCCGACGACGATGAGCGCGGTGCCCGCCAGCTCGAGCTCGCGTGGCAGCAGCTCTGCGCCGAAGCGCAGCAGCCCGTAGGCGCCGATGTTCGCCAGCCCGCCGCTGAGGATCGCGGCCACCGCCGGCCGTGCGCCGGTGTAGACGGTCGGCAGCCAGAAGTGGAACGGAAACAGGCCGAGCTTGACGCCGAAGGCGATGAAGAACCCGACCGCGATGAGGACGGCGGCGTTCGGGTTGACGGTGTCCAGCCGCGCCGCGATCTGCGTCATGTCGAGCGTGCCGGTCACGTGGTAGACCCCGGCGACCGACAGGACGAAGACGAACGTCCCCAGCAGGTTCACCGCGGTGAAGACGAGCGCCGCGCCGAGCTCGCGCCGGGTGCCGCCGTAGGTGGCGAGGATGTAGCCGGCCGCCATCGCCAGCTCGAAGAAGACATAGAAGTTGAACAGGTCGCCGGTGAGAAAGACGCCGGTCAGCGCCGCGGCCAGCAGGGCGACCAGGCCCGGGAACACGCGCTCGGCGACCCCGTGCAGCACCTCGTGGACGGTGGCGGCCAGCAGCGCGAACGACGAGACGAGCGCGAAGACGATGCCCAGCGCGTCGGCGCGCAGCGCGATCCCGACCCCGGCCGGCCAGTCGCCGGTCGTCGCCCGCAGCGGCTCGCCGCCGAGCACGGTGGTCGCCAGCACGATGAGCGCGGCGAGGTTGCCGAGCAGCGCCGCGACGGCCAGCCAGCCGATCGTCCGGCGGCGCCCGTCGCAGAACACGAGCACGATCCCGGCCGCCCACGGGACGACGAGGGTGAGCGTGAACGCCGTCATCGCGCCGCCTCGTCCTCGGAGGCGTGGTCGGCGGCCTCCTCGGCCTCCAGGCGCGCGTCGCGCGCAGCCTCCTCCTCGGCGACCTCGTCGAGCCGGCGCGACTGGAACTCCAGGGCGACGCGCAGGACGAGCACGAGCAGCAGCGCGGTGACCGCCAGCCCGATGACGATCGCCGTCAACGCCATCGCCTGGCTCAGCGGGTCGCTGACCTGACCGCGCAGCGGGTAGATCGCGGCCCGACCGCGGGTGAGCCCGGAGGCGACGAGCGTCAGGGTCGCCCCCTGGGAGATGAGCACGATGCCGAGCACGACACGGACGAGGTCGCGGTTGAGCAGCAGGTAGGCGCCGGTGCCGAACAGCGTCGAGGCGGCCAGGGCGAAGACGAGCTTCACGCGCGCCGCTCCCCGACGAGCATTCCGAGGTGATGGACGAGCAGGGTGAGCGATCCGACGACGACGAGCATGACCCCGACGTCGAACGCCACCGGGGTCATGAGCTCGAGCATCCCGATCTCGACGACGTGCTCGCCGGGGCCCGGCTGGTGGGTGAACGGCGGGTCGCCGAGCGCGACCCCGAAGAACCCGGAGGCCAGGGCGACGAGCAGCCCGCCGGCCACGGCGGCCGGCGCGTGACGCAGGATCGGCAGTCCGCGCTCGGCCTCCTCGACGCCGAGCGTGACATAGCGCAGCGCGATCGCCAGCGCGACGATGACCCCGGCGCTGAAGCCGTCGCCGACGTCGCCGTAACCGCGCACGATGATCGCGGCCGCCACCATGAGCGCGGGTCCCAGGAGCTTCGGGCCGACCGTCTCGATGACGTCGTTCACCAGGGCCTCCCGCGCCGGACGAGGGAGGCGACACCCACCATCGCGACGGCCAGGACCGTGATCTCGACGAGCGTGTCCAGCCCGCGGAAGTCGGCGAGGATGACGGTCACGACGTCGCCGCCGTGCGCCTCGGGCGCACGCTTGATGTGCTCCGCGGCGACGCTCTCGGCGGCCGTCGGGCGCGACAGCGTCGCCCAGATCGTCGCAAACGCGCCCGC
Organism: Solirubrobacterales bacterium; assembly: GCA_040255945.1. Classification (GTDB taxonomy): domain Bacteria; phylum Actinomycetota; class Thermoleophilia; order Solirubrobacterales; family Solirubrobacteraceae; genus Baekduia. The sequence goes on from JBDZVZ010000084.1 coordinate 4,908, forward strand.
CCCGGCCAGCACGCCGGCGGCGACGTTGCGCCGCCGGCGCCAGCGCGACTCGGCCGGCCGGTCGCGCGGCGGCATCGGCAGGCGCGAGAAGACGCCGATGAAGACCACGCTGAACACGGTCTCGACGACGACGGCCACGAGCGCGACGTCGGGGGCGCCGACCATCGCGTAGACGGCGGCCAGCGCGAAGCCGAGGACCGAGAGGGCCAGGATCGGTCGCAGCCGACCTCGGTCGCGCGCGGTCGTCAGCGCGGCGAGCGCGGCGAGCGCGAGCACGACGATGATCGGCACGTCGGCAAGCAGGACCTTGCCGACGTCGTAGGCGCCGCTCGTCGGCGTGGCGGCGAAGCCGATCGCGAAGAGGATCCCGCCGGGGACGAGGACCGCGGCGATGCTCGTGCGCAGGTCGCGCACCTCGGCGTCGTGCATGCGACCCGAGAGCCGGTTGAGGCCCTCGAGCGCGACGCCGTACCAGTGACGCGGGCCGACGCGGTCGCCGAGCCGGGCGACCGCGTGGGCGACCGGGTCGCGCAGCCGCGGCAGGGCGAGCGCGGCGGCGCCGAGCGCCCACGCGGCCAGCGCCATGACGTTCGCCCCGCGCAGGTCGAGGTGGTAGGCGGGCGCGACGTCGACCGCGGCCGCGTGCGTGACCGTGGCGGCGTCGCCGGCGAGCTCGGCGAACGGCCCGACGACGAGCCCGCCGAGCACCGCCGTGGCGGCGAGCAGGACGATCGGCCCGACGAGCAGCGGGTCGATCCGCCGCGGTGCCGCACCCGCGCTGCCGGTGAACAGTCCGAGCCAGAACCGGCCGATGTAGGCGAACGTCAGCGCGGCCGCCCCGACCGCCAGCACCTGCACGAGCGGGCCCGCCCCGATCGCGGCGTCGAAGAACAGCTCGTCCTTGAAGAACCCGAGCGTCAGCGGCAGCGCGGCGAGCGTCGCGGCCGCCACGCCGCTGGCGACCGCCAGCACCGGCATGCGGCGCCCGAGCCCGCCCAGCCGCGACAGGCGGGTCTCGTCGGTGGCGACCGTCACCGCGCCGGCGGTCATGAACAGCGCGCTCTTGGCGATCGCGTGCGCCACGACGTAGAGCGCCGCGCCGCCGGCGCCCGCCGCACCGCCGATCCCGTACATGACGACGACGTAGCCGTACTGGGAGATCGTCGAGTGGGCGAGGATCTGCTTGAGCTCGTCCTGCACGAGCGCCAGCACGCCGCCGACCGCGATCGAGACGAACCCGACGACCAACAGCACGTCGAGCACGAGGTCGCTCTGCGCCAGCAGCGGGTGGACGCGGCCGAGCACGAGCACGCCCGCGGCGACCATCGCCGCCGAGTGCAGATAGGCCGACACGGGAGTCGGCGCGGCCATCGCCCGCGGCAGCCAGAAGTGCAGCGGCACCTGGGCGCTCTTGGCCAGGGCGGCGAGCGCGATGAGCAGGCCGGCCGCGGTGACCGTGCCGCCGCCGTTGGCCCGCTCGAAGAGCTCGGGCAGCGAGAACGTCCCGTATTCGGCGTGCAGCAGGACGGCGGCGATGAGCAGGGCGACCGCGCTGACCCCGGTGACCAGCAGTGCCATGAGCGCGGCGCCGCGCGCCTCCCGCTGGTTGCGGTCGAACCCGATGAGGAAGTACGAGGCGACGGCGGTCAGGTCGAAGAAGACGAACAGCAGGATGAGGTCACGCGCGCAGGCCAGGCCCGCCATCGACCCCATGAAGATGACCATCCACGGCCAGAAGCGGTGGGCCTCGGTGCGGGGCCGGCCGTCGTGGGCCAGGTGCCACGGCAGGTAGGCGGCGCCGTAGGCGAACACGACCGCGCCGATGCCGGTCGCCAGCAGGCCGTAGAGGGCGCCGATGCCGTCGAGGGCCAGGTCGAGCCGCAGGTCGAGGGCGGGAGCCCACGGGATGTTGACCGTGGCGCCACCCAGCTGCCAGCCGGTGAGGAACGCTGCGAAGCCGGCGGCCGCGGCCCCGACCGCGCCCCACGCGAGCAGGCGCTCCCGAAGGCTCGTCACCGAGGCTCTTCGGACGTCGGGGCCACCACCTGGGACGGAGAGTACCCACCCGAGGTCGACGCCTCCGGCCGCAACGCCGGCCCGGCGTCGCCGCGTCCGGTCCCGGCGCGGGCCGCCCAGCGGCCGGAAACGACGAAGCCCCGCCGGGGGCGGGGCTTCGAGACGCGAGGGGTGACGCGGGCGCTAGGCGGCCACCGGCGCCTCGTCGCGCCGCTCGACCGCGGAGGGCACCGCGACGGGCGCGCCGTACATGAGGTCGTTCAGCGCCTTGATGGCGTCGCGCTGCGAGAGGCCGCGCAGCTCCGTCGCCGGAGCGCCGTCGGTGGCGGTCAGCGTGAGGTTCCAGGTACGAGAGGTGTCAGAACGCATGTCAGAGTCCAAGTCTGGTGATGAGCTACTACTTCATGGCTCATCGTCGGCGCGAACGTCCGTTCGCTGTGTGCGATCGGTCACCCGCCGCCGGACCCTGCGGTGTTCTACGCGGCGCTTGATCGGTTTGCCCCGATGTCACGGCGACCGGGGCGCGGGACGGTGTGGGCATGACCGATCAGCACGCTGCATCCGGACCCGCCGTGCTCGTCGCCTACGGCAGCAAGCACGGCGCCACCGCCGAGATCGCCGGCGCCATCGCCGACGAGCTCGAGCGCTGCGGCATCGCGGCCGAGCTGGCCGACGCCGGCACGGTCAAGGACCTCTCGCCCTATGACGGCGTCGTCCTGGGCAGCGCCGTCTACATGAAGCGCTGGCGCCCGGAGGCCCGGCGTGTCATGCGCCGTCTCGAGCACGATCTCGGCGACCGGCCGCTGTGGATGTTCAGCTCCGGCCCGGTCGGGGAGGCGGAGACCGACCCGGCGTGGTGCGAGCCGCCCGGCGTCCTCAAGCGCGCCCAGCGCATGAACCTCCGCGACCACATCATCTTCGGCGGGCGCGTTCCCCAGGACCCGGCGAACTTCGTCGAGCGGGCGATGCTGCGCGACACGCCGGCCGACAAGCAGGACCTGCGCGACTTCGACGAGATCCGCGCGTGGGCCGACGACATCGCGCGGACGGTGGCGCGGACGGTCGCGCCGGTCCCGACCGGCTGAATCAGCCGATGACGCCGGAACTGCGGCCGCCCGCGTCGCCGAACGGCTCGTCGCGGTCGCTGACCGCCGCCTTGAAGCCCGCCTGCGCGGCCCGCTGCTGGAATGCGTAGCCCTCCGGCGTGTGGCGGGTGATGCCGTCGAAGACCGTGCCGAGCACCTGGGTGGCGTGCAGGCCCTGGCCCATCGTCTGCTGGTTGATCAACAGCTTCATCATCTGGAGCTGGTTGACCGGCATGCGGGCGATGCGGGCGACGAGCGCCTCGGTGCGCTCGTCGAGCTCGTCGGCCAGCGGGGCCTCGATCGCCAGCCCCCACTCGAGCGCCTCGGCGCCCGACAGGCAGTCGCCGGTGAACAGCAGGCGCTTGGCGCGCTGAGGACCGAGCCGGTGCGCCCACATCGAGGTCGTCGGCGAGCCCCAGACGCGGGCGGGCGGGTAGCCGATCTTCGCCGTGTCCTCGATGACGAGCAGATCCGAGCACAGCGCCAGGTCGGTGCCGCCCGCGACGCAGAAGCCGTGGACCTTGCAGACGACGGGCTTCGTGCAGTGGAAGAGCGCCATGAACGCCCGGACGTTGCGGCTCATCATCGCGTAGTCGACCATCGGGTCCCACGTGCGCGAGGGGTCGTGGTTGGCGCCCTGGACGGCGGGATCGAGAACCGTGCCGGCGACATCGGCGCCCGCGCCGAACTGTCCCTCGACGCCGCCTTCGGCGCTGGCGACGAGGTCGTAGCCCCCACAGAACCCCTTGCCGCGCCCGCTCAACAGGAGCACGTGCACCGCCGGGTCGAGGTCGGCCCGCTCCACGCACGCCGCCAGCTCGGCGATGAGCTGCGCCGTCAGCCCGTTGCCGCGGTGCGGGCGGTTCAGCGTGAGCCGCGCGACGCGGTCGTCGACGGTGTACTCGATGACATCGGCTCCCATGGCGCGCACGAAACCAGCCGCCGCCCCAGCGATCAAGCCATTCGATCATCCGGCCGCTTCGTCACCGACCCCGACTAGAGTCGGTTCGTGAGCGTCGCCACGGTCGATCACCGCTACCGCTACCCGTACCGCTCGGCGATGGAGGACCAGGACGGTCGCCCACGCCTACGGCTCGCGACATCGGGCGGCAGCGAGGAGCACCCGTACTTCTTCACCGGCTGGGTCGGTCACGCCGCATCGCAAGCCCGCGCGCTGCTCCTCGTGGCGCGCACCGCCCGGACCCGCTACCACGCGCCGCCCGCGATGCTTCAGCGTCAAATCGCAGTTACCGACCCCGTCATCACGGCCGATCGCCGCGCGCTGCGCTTCGAAGCCTTCAGCGCGGACTGCGGGGTCTACGCCCGTCACGACGTCGACAGCGACGTGATCGACGGCGCGCTGGTGGCGGAGGGCACGACGAACGTCGACCTCAACCCTCCGATGCGCGAGGCGCTGGCTCATGTCGTCTCCGGCGAGTCGTTGCACCTCGCCGTCGGTGCGGAAGGCGTCGATGCGCTCACCAGTCACGGCGGTGTCACGGAGCGCCGCGTGCCGTTGCCGATGCGCTGGGTGAAGGCGTTCGGCGAGATCCAAGTCGTTCTCGCCGGCATGGAGCAGCGCCTGGAGCTCTCCGGTCCGGCCATGCGGCAGCTCGTCCGCGACCTGCCGCGTTCCGGTGAGCACCAGACGGTCTTCCACGTTCGGCCCTCGGGAACGCGGGCCCGGCTCAGCCGGACGCCGGCGCGCGACGCCGTCGCGCTGGCTGGCGCGGCGAGGCTGTTGCTCATCGAGCCGCTGCTCATCGATGCTCAGCGCATCCGTGGCTACGCGCATGCGGACGGCAGCAGCGGGTGGGTCCTCGACCTTCCAGGCGGACGCGCCACCATCGCGCTCAGCCCTGAGGTGTGGCGCGGGTTCAGTGGCGAGGGCGCGACGCTGCGCAAGGGCAGCACGGAGAGCCCGGCGACCCACAGCCGCGCCGGCTACGACCTCGCGTCCGCGGCGTTCTTCCCCCGCACATTGCCCTTCGAGGTCGCCGCCGCGAAGGACCGTCACCCGCGGCTGCGGGACGCCCGCGCGCTCGTCGACCGGGGCGCCGTTCGCATGGTCGGCGACGGCGAGGCGTTCGTCGCGGGACGCGACGCCGAGTACCACGTCCGCGGCGAGCGCTGCACGTGCCCCTGGTTCGCACGTCACGGTGGTGAGCGCGGGCCGTGCAAGCACGTGCTCGCAACCGAGCTGGCGGTCGTCGAACGTGGCGCCTGAGGCCGTCCCGACGCTGGACGAGCTCGAGCAGCTCGCCGCCATCGACCCCGCGTCCGCCGCGCTGCGTCTCACCGGTGTCGACGAGCCGGGCCGGCGCGCGGTTGGGCGCGTCCTGGTGCCTCACGTAGCGACGCTCAAGCGCCAGCACGGCTCGACGTTCGACTCTGATCTCATTCGCCGGATGAAGCGGCTCGCCCCGGCGGTCGTGGCTACCGGGACGCTGCCCGAGCTCAAGAAGCTCGGATGGGCGGCACTGCCGTGGCGCGGGCAGCTCGGTCTCGTGGGCGACCTCCTGACCGATCGCCGACCGGAGTGGCTCTCCGACTGGGCGGACTGGGCTCTCGAGCAGGACAGAAGTCTCTTCCCGCTCGTACGCCGGCTCGTACGTGAGGGCACGCTCGGCCGCCCGACATCCGACGCCTACATCTTGGCGCTCATGGATGGCGTGCCGATCGACCGCGGCAACGAGCAACCCCTTCGGCGTGCGTTGCTCGACGATCCCGGATTGCTCGAGCACGAGGTCTGGCGGCTGTTCGAGGTCGAGGGCGGCGGAGAGGTCAGCCTGGCCAACTGCGACAAGTACCGGTTCCGTGGGAATCCCTGGTCGGAGGCGCTCGTCCTGCTCGCCGACGAGGGCCTTCTGCCGCGCAAGCGCCTGCTGGACGCGAGCCTCGCCGCGCTGGGACGCGACTTCTCCGGCTACCGCGCAGGGTGGCACGCTCGCTTCCACGAAGCACTGTCACCGACCCTCGACGAACGCGCGGCCCGCAGCGACAGCTATGGAGGGCTGCTGTCGAGCCCGATCGCGAACACGGTGGCGTTCGCGGTCGCCGCGCTTGCGGAGCTTGATCGAGCCGGCCGGCTGCCGGCGTCGGCAGAGCTCGTCGACCGCCTGCGCCCGGCGCTCGCTTCCGAGCGCAAGCTGACCATCCAGCGCGGCATCACCCTCCTGCGCTCTGCCGTGACCCGCGACTCGGCGCTGGCCGAGCCCGCCGCGTTGGCCGCCTGCACGGCGCTTGGGCACAGCGACGCCGCCGTCCAGGCGCGGGCGCTGGAGCTCATCGAACCGGCGGCGGCAAGCCCTGAGGTGCGAGCGGCGCTGCTGGAGATCACGGCCGCGCCGACGCTGCGCGAGCGGATCACGGCGCTCGTCGGAATCGCGATGGCCGCTGACGCGCCAGGCGCGCCGGACCCGGTCACGCTCGCCGACGACGCTGCCGCGCTGCCAGGCAGCGCACGCGAGCTTGCCGGCGTCGACGTGGCGCTGAAGGCCGTGCTGTTGGCGAGCGGCCCACCGCCGGCCGTGGCGTTCTCCGTCACTGACGTCCCGGTGCTGGCCTCGGCGGCCGCGACCCCACCGGTCGCCGACGTCGATGAGCTGATCGATGTCGTGGGGCGGGTCCTCGAGTTGCCGGACCCAGCGCCGGACGAGCTCGAGCGGGCGCTCGACGGGATCGCGCGGCTCTGCGACGAGCGCCCCGCGGACTTCGACCGCCGGACGTCGTCGCTGCGTCGACGCCTCACGCGCCCGGACCGCCACGGCTTGCATCCGCTGGTCGCGGCCTGGTTGACCATCGACCTCCCGCCCGTGCCGTGGAGCCTCGAGCACATTCTCGAGAACCCGTCCGCCGTCATCCGCCGTTCGCTCGAGCTCGCACCGCGCGTCGCCGCGAGACGTGCGCTACCGCTGCTGGCGACGCCCACCCACGACGGTGCCTGGCTGGATCCTCGGGTAGCCATCGACCGTCTTCGCAGCTTGGGCATGGCCGGCGTTGAGCCCGGTCGGCACGACCTCGTCCAGGCGCTCCTACGTCTCGCACCGGATCACCGGGCCGAGGCACTGCGCGACGCGGCGGCCCTCACCGGCGACGCCGCAAGCGTCATGCGTGCGGCGTTGGGCGGCGACCTGCCTCGGGGCATCGACGAGGAACTCGCCACCGCAATCGAGCTCGCTCGCGGCCTTGACCACGCCGGGCCCGAATACCGCGTCGCGTACCGCGACAGGTTCGGCTACATCTCGCTGCGGGCGACGGTCGACCCCGAGCCCTCGGAGGCGATGCGCGCGGCAATCCCGGCATTGCGCATGGGCCTGGACGAGTGCTGGCGCTCGTTCTCCGACCCCGAGGTGGTCGGCGAAGAAGCGGCGGCCCTCGTCTACCTCTGGCCCGCGGGGCACCGGGCGCTGTGGGCCCACACGACGATGAAGATCCTCACCCGGGGCGACGGGCGCTCCCTGGAGCCGGCTCTCGACCCGGATCGTCCGCTTGGGGAACTGGGCGCGCTGGCTGTCGCCGCGGGACTGGCCCATCCCGACGCCGGCGTTCGTGCCACCGCGATCGACGTGGTCATCCTCGCGGTCTCCGACGGACGCCTGGACGCGGCGCTTCTCGGGTCGTCGGCCCACAGCGTCTGCGCGCGCCCCGGCCACGGGCAGCCGACCCGGCTCGGCCCCGCGCTGCGGACCGTCGCCGACGAATCGCCGCTGCACGCCGAGGTCGCACGCATGGCCCTGGAGCGATGCGTGGGCCTGAGCCCGCCGGCACGCACCCTCCACGCGTTCCTCGATCCGCTCAACGAGCTCTGCGCCGAGGCGGGCGCGGGGGTCCTCGACGACCAGGCACGGTCGGTTCTCGGCTCCCTGCGCGGCTCGACGAAGGCTGCGCGCCTGGCGCGGGCCCTGCTCGAGCGCCAGGGCGAGAGCAGGTGGTCTGCGGCGGCGGCGGGGCTCGCTGCGGCGGGACGCATCGAGCGGGCCCGTCGCTGGGCCGCCGGATAGCTCAGGCGTCCACCAGGACGCCCGGGTTCAACACGCCCGCCGGGTCGAGCGCGC
>JBDZVZ010000017.1:0-49273 GCA_040255945.1 Solirubrobacterales bacterium
GGAGGGCGCAGGATGGGCCGGCCGGGACTTGAACCCGGATCTGACGGATTATGAGTCCGCTGCTCTGACCGATTGAGCTACCGGCCCGCGCCGATCCTACGCGGGCCGCCACCCCGGTCTGCTGACGGGCGCTGCGTCGGGCAGGCGCACTGCGGGTACGCGGACGGCGTGCCCACCGAGCCCCATGAGCTGACCCTCGCCGAGGCGGTGCATCGTGCCGTCGAGGCCGTCGACCCCAACGGCGGCGACGGGCGGCTGGCCGACCTCGCCCTGCGCTTCGAGGACCGCGACGAGCCGATCACGGCCGTGGCCGACGTCGAGGAGCAGATGGCCGAGGCGACCCGCTCGCTCGACGTCGAGGGCGACGACGGGGCGCTGGCGGTCGCCGGCGCCGTCGTGACCTACCTGCGCTTCAAGCGCCATGAGGCCGACGACGACCCCGAGCGGCTCATCCAGCTCGCCGTCGACGCGGAGTTCGAGGGCGACCCGCCGCCGGCGGTCGCCGCCTACCTCGCGCGCAGCGCCTGACGCTCAGCTCAGGTCGTGACCTTCGCGACCGCGCGCTCGAGCTCGCCGGCCGAGAACGCGCCCTCGAAGCGGCTCGAGACCCGGCCGGCACGGTCGATGACGTACGTCCACGGCTCGCTGCGCAGATGGAACGCGGTCAGCTGCGGCCGGATCCCCTTGTTCGGGTCGTTGTCGGCGTAGACCTCCTGGTGGATGAAGGAGACCTTGTCGCCGACCTTGGCCTGCACCTGGGCGACGATGTCGACGACCGGGCCGCACACCCGCGTCTGGCAGAGCTGCGGGGTGGCGAACGTGATGACGATCGGCTTGCGGCCCAGCACGTCGGCGAAGTCGTCGCGCAGCAGCTGGGGCGCGGGCGGCAGGCGCGTGTCGATCTTCTTGACGTCGCCGCCGACGTCGGCCGGGGTCAGCGTGTGGATGCGCGGCACCTTCTGGCCCACCGCCGGCGGCAGCTCGCCGGCCCCGCCGACCTTCATGTCCTGGTAGCTCGTGGTGACGAGGCGGCCGTCGAGCTTGACGACCGCGAGCATCCGGAACGTGCCGCGGCGCGGGAAGCGAACATCGGCGACGTAGACGCTGTGGGCCGAGTCCGGGTCGGTGGCGGTCTGACGGCTCTCGAACTGCGCGGGAACCTTCAGCGACTCGCTGCGGGCGACAAACGGCCCGCGCGCGTCGGCGCCGTTGGTGCGCCCGATGTAGAGCGCGACCGGCGCCCCCGGGATCTGCTTGCCGGCGCTGTCGAACAGCGCGAAGCCGATCCGGTTGACGCCCGTGTCGAGCACGGAGACGCTCGGCGCGAGCTCGGGCCCCTGCTGCATGCCGCCGATGAGCTCGGGCAGCGTGCGGCCGTCGGCGGCCGGGAACGCCTCGGCGCGCGCGGTCGGCTGGGGCTGGGGTTCGGCGGTCTGCTCACCGCCGTCGGAGCCGCCGCAGCCGGCGAGCACCAGCCCGGTGGCGAGCAGGACGAGGAGCGAGAGCAGCGTGCGGCGGGGCGACATGGCGCCGCAAGGCTATTGCGCAGGGTGGGACGGATGCGCCGGATCTCGTAGGGTGCCCCACCATGCGCCTGGGTGTCCACATCGGCTACTGGGGTCTCGGCCTCAGCAGCGCCGACCAGCTCGAGATCGTCAAGGAGGCCGAGCGGCTCGGCTACGACAGCGTCTGGGCCGCGGAGGCCTACGGATCCGATGCCGCCACCGTCCTGGCCTGGATCGCCGGGCAGACCGAGCGGATCCGGATCGGCTCGGCGATCTTCCAGATCCCCGCCCGCAGCGCGGCGATGACCGCGATGACCGCGGCCACGCTCGACCAGCTCTCGGGCGGGCGCATGATGCTCGGGCTCGGCTCCTCGGGCCCGCAGGTGTCGGAGGGCTGGCACGGCGTCCGGTTCGCCCGTCAGCTGCGACGGACCCGGGAGTACATCGCGGTCGTCCGGCAGGCGCTGGCGCGCGAGCGGCTCGAGTTCCACGGCGAGACGATCGAGCTGCCGCTGCCCGACGGTCCCGGCAAGGCGCTGAAGCTCACGATCGGGCCCGTCCAGGAGCGCATCCCGATCTACCTGGCGGCGATCGGGCCCAAGAACACGGCGCTGGCCGGCGAGATCGCCGACGGCTGGCTGCCGATGCTCGCCGCCCCCGAGCACATCGATCTGCTGCGCGAGCCGCTGCTGGAGGGTGCGGCACGCGCGGGCCGCTCGCTCGACGACTTCGACATCGCCCCGGCGGTGAATCTCAACATCACCGACGACCTGGCGGGCGCGCGGGACGCGATGCGCCCGTTCCTGGCGCTCTACATCGGCGGGATGGGCTCCCGCGAGAAGAACTTCTACAACCAGCTCGTCGGGCGCTACGGGTTCGAGGATGCGGCCAAGCGGGTGCAGGACCTCTACCTCGACGGCAAGAAGGACGAGGCGGCGGCGGCGATCCCCGACGAGCTCATCGACATGGTCTCGCTCGTCGGCCCGCCCGACCACGTGCGGGCGCGCCTGGAGGCGTTCGCCGCCGCGGGCGTCGGGACGCTGGGCATCACGCCGATGGCGTGGACGAAGGACGAGCGCATCGCCCAGCTGCGCAAGGTGGCCGAGCTGGCGGAGGGCCTGATCTGAGGGTCCTGCTCGGGGCGTTCGGCGACCCGGGGCACACGTTTCCGATCATCGCCCTGGGCCGCGCGCTGCGCGTCCGGGGCCACGAGGTCGTCGTCCAGACATGGAAGCGCTGGGCGCCCGAGCTGGAGGCCGAGGGGCTCGGGTTCTCCGCCTCGCCGGAGTACCACGTCTTCCCCACCCGCGAGCGGCCGCTGAAGCCCTACGAGGCGGTCGCGCGGGCGACGGTGACGACGCGCGAGCTCGTCGCCGAGGTCGGCCCCGACGTCGTCGTCGCCGACATCCTCACGCTCGCGCCGGCGCTCGCCGCCGAGCTCGAGGGGGTGCCGTGGGCGACGCTCATCCCCCATGTCGACCCGCGCCCAGCGCCCGGCTTTCCTCCGTACTCGCTGGGGGCGCGGCTGCCGCGCACGGCGGGCGGGCAGTGGGTGTGGGATCGCTTCGCCCCGCTGGTCGGCCGCGGCCTCGAGCTCGGCCGGCGCGAGCTCAACGAGACGCGGCGGCGGCTGGGGCTCGGGCCGCTGGAGCACGTCCACGGAGGGATCAGCCGGCAGCTGGCGCTCGTCGGGACGTTCCCGCAGCTCGAGTACCCGCGCCCGGTCGCCGAGCCCAACACGCACGTCGTCGGGCCGCTGCAGTGGGAGCCGCCAACCGAGGAGGTCGCGCTGCCGGGCGGCGACGCGTCGCTGCCGCTCGTGCTCGTGGCGCCGTCGACCGCCCAGGACGCCGAGCAGCGCATGCTGCGCGCCGCGCTCGAAGCGCTGGCCGACCTGCCGGTCCGGGTGCTGGCGACGACGAACCGGCGCGCCCCGGCGGGCGGGCTCGACGTGCCCGCCAACGCCGTGCTCGTCGACTGGCTCTCCTACGCGCGCACGATGCCCCACGCCGACGTCGTCGTCTGCCATGCGGGCCACGGGACGCTCGTGCGCGCCCTGTCGAGCGGATGCGCCGTCGTCGCCTGCCCGGCGGCGGGCGACATGAACGAGAACGCGGCGCGGCTGGACTGGTGCGGCGCGGGCGTGCGGGTGCCGCGGCGCCTCGTCGGCCGGCGGGCCCTGCGCCTGGCGGTCCAGCGGGCGCTGGGCGACCCGTCGATGCGCGCGCGGGCCCGCTCGTTGCAGGCCTGGATGGTCGACCACGATCCGGGTCGGCGGGCCGCGGAGCTGCTCGAGGGGTTCGCGGGCTGACGTCCGCGAGGCGAACTAGTGTTCGCCTCTGTATGGGGCGCGATGAGCTGAGAGTGATGGTCGAGAGCGGAGCGACGCTCGCCGAGATCGCCGCTCGCGCGGGCGTCGACCGGTCGGTCGTGCGGCGCTGGCTGCGTGAGGAGGGGCTCGCAACGGCGCGCATGCAGCGGCTGGAGGCGAGCCGCCGGGCACGCGAGGAGGGCCGATCCGAGCTCGTCTGCGCGTGTCCGCACCACGGCGAGAGCCTCCACCGGCTCGACTCCCGGGGCACCTTTCGCTGCACGCGATGTAACGGCGACCGCGTTGCCCAGCGACGCCGAACCGTGAAGATGATTCTCGTCGCCGAGGCAGGCGGCGCCTGCGTGGTCTGCGGCTATGACCGCTGTGACCGGGCGCTGTCGTTCCACCATCTCGACCCGGCCACGAAGGCGTTCGGCGTCGCCTTCCGCGGTCACGCCCGCTCGCTCGCCCGCGCCCGCGCGGACGCCGCCAAGTGCGCGCTGCTCTGCGCGAACTGCCACATGGAGGTTGAGGCTGGCTTGGCGTCGATCCCGCTAGAGTTGATGGCGGACGATCCGGGGTAGCTCAATCGGCAGAGCAGCACCCTGTTAAGGTGACGGTTGTGGGTTCGAGTCCCACCCCCGGAGCTTCCTGAGGCCCGCCCGCGTGGCGGGCTTCGTCGTTCGTGGAGGGTCGCCCGTCATTCGACCGGCGCGGTCTCCTCCATCGCCTGCTGGATGAGCGTGTCGCGGCGCTCGACGAGCCGGTCGCGACGGGCGCGCAGCGCGGCGATGCCGCCGGTGCCGTTCGCACGCGCGGCGGCGATCTCGCGGTCGAGGTGGGCGAGCTCGACGTTGGCCAGCTGGCCCTGCAGCGCGGCGCGCGACGGCGCCATCGTCTCCGCGTCGGCCATGAGCCCGGCGACCGCGCGGCGCAGCGCGGCGTCGTCGTCGGGCAGCCCCTCGGCCGGCGCCCGCAGATGCGCCCGCAGATGGTCGACGACCCGCCGCATGCCCGCCGAGCTGAACGCCTCGTCGGGCAGCCCGGCCAGCAGCTCCTCGGCCACGTCGGGCATGGCGATGCAGTGCACGAGGAAGTCGCGCTCGGCCTGCACGACCGGGCTCATCGCCGCCGCGCGCGCCGGCCGCTGCTCAGCGACCGGCTCGGACGCCCGCCCGCCCGACCGGTTCCCAGCCGCCGTCTGCTCCGCAACCGGGCTCGTCAGCCACGACGACACGAGCGCCGGCTGCAGGTCGAGCTCGTCGGCCACGTGGCCCAGCAGCTCCTCGCGCAGCGCGCTGGGCGGCACCGACCCGAAGATCGGCCGCAGCGCCTCGATGATCCGGTCCTTGCCCTCCGCGGTGGCGCGATCGCCGCGGTCGAGCTCCCGGTCGACCTGGAAGCGCACGAACGGCACCGACCGCCCCACGATCTCGGCCACCGCCTCCCCGCCCTGGTCGGCGGCCAGCTCGGCCGGATCGGTGCCCGGCGGCAGCGGGACGACCCGCAGCTCCAGCTGGCGGCCCTGGGCGATCTTGGCGCCCCGCAGCATCGCCTCCTGGCCGGCGCTGTCGGCGTCGAGCGCCAGCAGCACGCGCGGCGCGAGCTTCGCCAGCTCCCCCACCTGCCGCTCGGTCAACGCCGTGCCCATGATGCCGACGCAGTTCTCCAGCCCGGCCTGGTGCAGGGCGAGCACGTCGGTGTAGCCCTCGCAGACGATGACCTCCCCCGCCCGCGCCGCGGCGACCCGCGCGAGATGGGCCCCGAAGACCTGGTCGCCCTTGTGGAAGATCTCCCCGTCGGCCGAGTTGAGGTACTTGGGTTGCTGGTCGGCGCCCAGCGCCCGGGCGCCGAACCCCAGCACACGACCGCGCGCGTCGGCCAGCGGGAACATGATGCGGCGGCGGAATCGGTCGTAGATGCGGCCTTCGCCCTTCGCGCGTACCGCCAGACCGGCGTCGAAGATCTCCCGGTTGCCGAATCCGCCCTGCCGGCCCGCCATGAGCACCTTGTCCCAGGCGCTCGGCGCGTAGCCGACCCGGTAGGCGCGCAGGGTCTCCTCGGTCAGCCCCCGCTCCAGCAGATACGCCCGCGCCGGCCGAGCCTCCTGCGAGTCCCACAGCCAGCGCTCGTAGAACACGGTGGCGCGCTCGAGCAGCTCGAGCAGCCGCTCACGCCGCCTCCGGCGCTCGGCGGCCTGTGGGTCCTCGTCGGCGACCTCCAGCTCGACCCCGTAGCGCTGAGCCAGGCTCTCCAGCGCCCCCACGAAGTCGACACCCTCGGTCTCCATGACGAAGCTGAAGGCGTCGCCGCCTGCCCCGCAGCCGAAGCAGTGGTAGAAGCCCTCGTCGGCGTTGACGCTGAAGCTCGGAGTCCGCTCGTCGTGGAACGGGCACAGCCCCTTGAAGCGCCCCGGCCCCGCCCGCTTGAGCTCGGTGCGCGAGCCGACGAGGTCGACCATGTCGACCGCCTCGCGGACCTTCTCCTTGCTGTCGTCGGCATAGCGCGGCACCCGGCCTGCCAGCCTACGACAGCGACGTCAGGCGCCCTGCTCCGCCCGGCCGGTGAGGTCCTCGAGCCCGCTCGCCAGACCCGCGAGCCGGGCCGCGACCTCCTCGGCGTGCGAGGCGACGCCCACGAGCTCGCCGGTCGAGGCCGCCGCCTGGCGGATCGCCTGCGCGACCTCCTCGATGCGCCGCTGCTGGTCGTCGACCGCCTCGGCGATGTCGCCGGCGCGCTGCGCCGAGCCGCGGCTGGCCTCCGAGAGCCGGGCGATCATCGCCTCGGTCTCGCTGGCCCGCTGCGCGCCGGTGTCGGCGGCCTCGCGACCGCGCTGCGCCGCGACCACCGCCGCCTCGGTCGCGTCGTGGATCTCGCCGAGGATCTGGTCGACCGCAGCGGTGGCGGCCGACGACCGCTCGGCCAGCGCCCGGACCTGCTCGGCGACGACCGCGAAGCCGCGGCCGTGCTCGCCGGCCCGGGCCGCCTCGATCGACGCGTTGAGCGCCAGGAGCTTGGACTGCTCGGAGAGGGCGTTGACCGCGCCGGTGATCTCGCCGATCTGGCGGACGCGCTCCGACAGCGTCGAGACCCCCTCGCTCGTCGCGCCCACCTCGTCACGGATGCGGCCGAGACCCTCGAGGATCTCGCCGAGCGCCGTTGCCCCGGACTCGGTGAGCTCGAGCGAGCTGCGCGCCGCGTCGGCGACCTCACGCGCCCGGTCGCGCGTGTGGCCGGCGGCCTCGCCGACCCGCTCGACCGAGCTCGTCGCGGCCTCGATCGCTGTCGACTGGCCGGCCACCGCCGCCATGTTGCGCCCGGCGGCCTCGCGCAGCTCGTCGGCGCTGCCGGCGACCGTGCGGGCGCCATCGCGGATCTCGGACGTCATCGCGGTCACGGTCTCGAGCGCGAGCCGCCGGCTCTCGGCGCTGGCGCCGAGGTCGGCGACGGTGCGGTCGAGCTCGGCCTGGCGCTCGTCGAGCTCGGCGTTGCGCGACTCGAGCGACTCCTGCTGCTGCTCGGCGAGCTTCCAGGACGCCATGAGCGCGACGATCTCGGCGACGACGAACCCGGCATGGACGAGGGTGCGGCCCAGCGTGCCCCAGAAGCCCGGGTCGTCCGGGTAGACGGCGGTGGGGACGATCAGCGCGAACCCGAAGTGGTGGACGACGACATAGGCGACCGACAGCGCGAACGGGCGCCAGTCGAGGTAGAGGCCGATGACCGGCAGGACGACGAAGAAGTGGAAGTGCGAGGCGATGTGGCCGCCGGCGATGTGGACCGCCATGCAGGAGCACGTGACGAGCGCGACGGCCGCGACGCACGACCGCGCGCTCTGCGAGAACCGCGGATGGTTCGCCAGCAGCGCGAGCGCGGCGATGGGCACGACCTCGACGGTCGCGTGCCAGAGCGGCAGCCCGGCCCCGGCCAGCGCGTAGAGGAACAGCCCGGGCACGTGGGCCCAGACGAGCAGGAGGATCGCGCGATGGCGCGGCGCCCACGTCGAGGCGGGCAGACCACGCAGCCGCGGCAGCGCGGCGAGGACGGCGGACATGCCCCCGTGGTCGGCCGCCCGGTCAGCAGCTTGACCGCGCCGGTCTGCCCACTACAGCGCCGTGGACTCAGGCACCGACAGCGCCTCGAAGGCCCGGATGCAGTACCGGTCGGTCATCCCGGCCAGGTAATCGGTGACGCGCTGCGCGTCGTCGGCGTCAGGCGCCCCGCCCTCGTCGGGCAGGCGCGACGGGTCGTCGGCGAAATGCGCGAACAGCGTCCGCAGGACGAGCTCGATCTTCGCCTGCTCGGCGCGCACCGCCGGCCCGAGGTAGACCCGGTCGAACATGAACTCGCGCAGCGCGCTGAGCGCCGGGCCCGCCTCCGGCCCCTGCACGATCGCCCCGGCCCGCTCCGAGTGCTCGACGAGGTCGTGGACGAGCGCGTCGATCCGCCTCGGCCCGGTGTCGCCGAGCACGGCCAGCGGCTCGACGGGCAGCTCGTCCTCGCGCAGGACACCCGCGCGCAGCGCGTCGTCGATGTCGTGGTTGAGGTAGGCGACCCGGTCGACGATCCGGACGATGGCGCCCTCGAGCGTCCGCGGCTGCGGCGCGCGACCCGAGTGGCAGAGGATCCCGTCGCGCACGTCGTCGTTGAGGTTCAGGCCCGCCCCGTCGCGCTCGAGGACGTCGACGACGCGCAGCGAGTGCTCGAAGTGGCGGAACCCGCGGTCGCCGAAGCGCTCGCGCAGGCACGCGTCCAGCACGGCCTCCCCGATGTGGCCGAACGGCGAGTGGCCGAGGTCGTGCCCGAGGCCGATCGCCTCGGTGAGGTCCTCGTTGAGCCGCAGCGCCCGCGCCACGGTCCGTGAGATCTGCGTGACCTCGATCGTGTGGGTCAGCCGGGTGCGGAAGTGGTCGCCCTCGGGTGCCACGAACACCTGGGTCTTGTGCTTCAGCCGCCGGAACGCCTTGCTGTGGACGATCCGGTCGCGGTCGCGCTGCAGCGGGGTGCGCAGCGCGCAGTCGTCCTCGGGCATGGCCCGGTGCGGCGGGTACGAGCGGGCCGCCAGCGGCGACAGCCACGCCTCCTCGAGCGCGCGGCGGCGCGCGGCGAACGCCTCGGCGACGGGTCCCGGTGCGGCGATGGCATCCACCCCAGGATCGTCGCACAGCCACCCGGCGGCCCGACCAGGGAGATCCCTGATGCGCGACGCGAGGCCGGCTGGGAGCGTCACGGCCATGCGCAAGCTCCTGCATCCGGCCACCGTCCTGTCCGCCGCCGCCCTCTTCGTGGCACTCGGCGGTCCGGCGGAGGCCTCACGGCTCATCTCCGGCAAGGACATCGCCAACGGCACGATCACCGGGCTCGACATCAAGAACGGCTCGATCGCCGCCAAGGACCTCAAGCCGGGCGTGATCGGCGACCTCGGGGGTGGCGCCGGCGAGCCCGGCGAGGAAGGGCCGAAGGGCGACACGGGTCTCCAGGGCCCCAAGGGCGACACCGGCCTGCAGGGACCCAAGGGCGACACCGGCCTGCAGGGGCCCAAGGGCGACAAGGGCGACAAGGGCGACAAGGGCGAGACCGGGGCGCGGGGCGTCACGGGCGAGACGGGTGCCCAGGGGCCCAAGGGCGACGCGGGCCCGCAGGGCGGCCCCGGCTCGGCACGCGGCTGGGCATGGTTTCGCTCCGATGGCAGCGTCGTGACCCACGGCGGCGCCGTCGAGCTGAAGGTCGTCAAGCTCGGCACGGGCTTCTTCTGCCTGCAGGGGACGCCGAGCCTCGGCACGTACGCCCCCATCGTCGCCACGCTCCAGGGCGTCGACCGCACCGGCGGCGAGATCAGCTCCAACACCGGCTGGGGGAGCGAGTGCAACCCCTACGGCGGTGACAGCATCACGACGATGGACTCGTCCGGCAAGCCGGCCGACCGCTCCTTCGTGGTCGCCGTGATGTAGCCGGACGGGCTCAGCCGCCCGCGGCACCCTCGCGGACCGCCGCCTGGGCCGCGGCCACCCGGGCGACCGGCACCCGGTAGGGCGAGCAGGACACGTAGTCGATGCCCGAGTGGTGGAAGAAGTCGATCGAGTCCGGGTCGCCGCCGTGCTCGCCGCAGACGCCGAGCTTGAGGTCGGGCTTCGTCGTGCGGCCGAGCCATGCCCCCATCCGGACGAACTGGCCGACGCCGGGCGCGTCGAGCGTCTCGAACGGCGAGCGGTCGAAGACGCTCATGTCGATGTAGCGGGCGAGGATGCGCCCCTCGATGTCGTCGCGCGAGAAGCCCAGCGCCGTCTGGGTGAGGTCGTTGGTGCCGAACGAGAAGAAGTCCGCCTGGCGGGCGATCGCGTCGGCCAGCGCGCAGGCGCGCGGCAGCTCGATCATCGTGCCGACGGTGAAGTCGGTGCCGGCGTTCAGCCCGTGGGTGGCGGCGACGCGCTCGACGAGGCCGCGCAGCAGCTCGAGCTCGCGCTCGTAGTCGACCAACGGCACCATGATCTCGACGTGCGTGTCGATGCCGCGGCCGCGCACCGCCGTCAGCGCCCGGAAGATCGCCTCGATCTGCATCTCGTAGATCGCCGGGTAGAGGATGCCGAGGCGCACGCCGCGCGTGCCGAGCATCGGGTTGACCTCCTCGAGCTGGCGCACCCGGTCATAGGTGCGTTCCAGGTCGGGCAGGTCGTCGCTGAGCTCGATCCGTGCGCGCTCGAGCTCGCGCTCGACGTCATGGAGCTTGGGCAGGAACTCGTGCAGCGGCGGGTCCAGCAGGCGGATCGTCACCGGCAGGCCGTCCATCGCCTCGAGCAGGCCCTCGAAGTCGCCCTGCTGGAGCGGCAGCAGGGCGGCCAGGCACTCGCGCCGCTCGCCGTCGTCGGAGGCGAGGATGACGCGGACCATCTTCTCGTGGCGGTCCTCGCCGAAGAACATGTGCTCGGTCCGGCACAGGCCGATGCCCTGGGCCCCGAACTCGCGGGCGCGGCGCGCGTCGTCGGGCGTGTCGGCGTTGGCCCGCACGCCGAGGCGGCGCAGCTCGTCGGCCCAGGCCAGCACGGTGCGAAAATGCTCGCCCATCTCGGGCTCGACGAGCGGCACGTCGTCGGTCGTGACCGTGCCGGTCGTGCCGTCGATGGCGACGAGGTCGCCCTCGCGCAGCACGACGTCGCCGTCGAGCCGGACCTCGCCGGCGGCCGGGTCGATCTCCAGTGATCCGGCGCCGGTCACGGCCGGGACGCCCATGCCGCGGGCGACGAGCGCCGCATGCGACGCCTTGCCGCCCTCGGAGGTCAGCACGCCGCGCGCGGCATGGAAGCCGGCGACGTCGTCGGCCTCGGTGAACGGGCGCACGAGCACGACGTCGCGCGGCGGCTGCTCGGCGGCCGCCGCGACGGCCTCGGCGGCCGAGAAGACGATCGTCCCCTTGGCGGCGCCGGGCGAGGCCGCCACGCCGCGGGCGAGCACGCGATACTCGGCGTTCGGGTCGAAGGTCGGGTGCAGCAGCGCGTCGAGCTTCTCGGCGTCGATCGTCGCCAACGCCGCGCCACGGTCGAGCAGGCCCTCGCCCACCGCGTCGACGGCGAAGCGCACTGCCGCCTGGGCCGGACGCTTGGCGTTGCGGGTCTGCAGGAGGTAGAGCCGGCCCTCCTCGACGGTGAACTCGACGTCCTGCATGTCGCCGTAGTGGCGCTCGAGCGTGCGCAGGATCTCCATGAGCTGCGCGTGGACGTCGGGCAGCCAGTCGCGCAGCTCGCTGATGTCGCGCGGGGTGCGCACGCCGGAGACGACGTCCTCGCCCTGGGCGTTGGGCAGGAAGTCGCCGGACGGCTCGGGCGCCCCGGTCACCTCGTCGCGGCTGAAGGCGACGCCGGAGCCCGAGTTGTCGCCCTTGTTGCCGAAGACCATCTGCTGGACGTTGACCGCGGTGCCCCAGCGGTCCGGGATGCCGTGGATGCGCCGGTAGTGGACCGCCCGCTCGCCCATCCACGAGTCGAAGACCGCGCGGATGGCACCGTCGAGCTGCGCCTGCGGGTCGGCCGGGAAGTCGTAGAAGCCCTGGAAGGTCGCGACGAGCTCGCGCAGCGCGTCGGCGTCGAGCTCGGTGTCGTCGCGAACGCCGCGGGCCTGCTTGGCGGCCCGGATCGCGTTCTCGAAGCGCTCGCCCGCGATGCCGACGACGACGTTGCCGTACATCTGGACGAAGCGCCGGTAGGAGTCCCAGGCGAAGCGCTCGTTGCCGGTGCGTTGCGCCAGGCCGCGCACCGAGTCGTCGTTGAGCCCGAGGTTGAGGACCGTGTCCATCATCCCCGGCATCGACTCGCGCGCGCCGGAGCGGACCGAGACGAGCAGTGGGTCGGCCGGGTCGCCGAGGCGCTTGCCGGCGGTCGCCTCCAGGCGGCCCAGCGCGTCGGCGACCTGGGCCTCGAGCCCGTCGGGCAGCTGCCTGGCGGCCTCCATGTAGGCGACGCACGCCTCGGTCGTGATGGTGAAGCCGGCGGGCACCCGGTCGGTGCCCAGCAGCCGCGTCATCTCGGCGACGTTGGCCCCCTTGCCGCCGAGCAGGTCACGCTGCTCCCGCGACCCCTCGCTGAAGTCGACGACCCACTGTGTGCCTACCGCGGCCTCCATTGCGGCCCGATCCTATCCGAGTGCGGAAGCGGACAAACGCATGGGTACCAACCGAACGTTTGCATGGTGCTCGGCCGTTTCGGCGATCGCTCGCTCCGCCTGGCGCAGGGCCACGGGGCCCGCGTCGGGCACCTCGGCCAGCGGCCGGCCGAGCGCCCCGGTGAGGAACGCGTGGGCCTCGGCGCCCATCGCGAAGCCGCCGCCCTCACAGGCGGCGCACACGACCCCGCCGGCCGCCCCGCTGAAGCCGACGAGGTGCTCGCGCTCGCCACAGGCCGCGCACGCCGACAGCTGCGGTGCCAGGCCGGCGGCGACGAGCAGCTTGAGCCGGAAGGCGAGCTGGTTGGCGAGCGTCGCCTGGGTCCGGTCGGCGTCGAGCAGCGCCAGCTCGTTGCACAGCAGGTGGTAGACGGGCGGGTGCGGCTCGGCCTCCGCGAAGAGCCGGCCCACGGCGTCGCAGGCGCGCGCCGCGGCGTCGAGGGCGGCGGCGTCCTCGCGCAGCCGCGCGTGACCGGCGAGCGTCTCGGCCCCGGTGACCGTCAGGAGGTCGGAGCGGCCCTCGTGCAGGACGAGGTTCAGGCGGAAGAACGGCTCCAGCCGACCGCCGAACCGGCTGCGCGTCTTGCGTACCCCTTTGGCGATCGCCGACAGGCGCCCGCGATGCGGGGTGTACAGGTGCAGGATGCGGTCGGCCTCCCCGTAGCGCAGCGAGCGCAGGACGACCGCCTCGGTCTTCAGCGCGCCGGCCACCGGAACCCTCTAGCTATACTTCCTGAAGTAATGGTCGCCCACGTCACCGTCTACACCACCGACCCGTGCTCGTTCTGCGTCCGGGTCAAGCAGCTGCTGAACGCCCGCGGGATCGCCTTCGAGGAGATCAATCTCGCAAAGGACCCGGACGGGCGCGCCCAGCTGCTGGCGAAGACCGGCATGATGAGCTTCCCGCAGGTCCTCGTCGGCGACGAGCTCGTCGGCGGGTTCCAGGAGACCGTCGCCGCCGACCGGTCGGGCCGCCTGCAGCAGCTCCTCAGCGCCGCGGCCTAGCCCCACGTCGCACCCGCGGCCGCGGCTGGCAGGTCTCGCAGACGTAGGTCCCCCGCCCTGCCGCCACGAGCTTGACGACCTCCCCGCCGCACGCGACGCACGGCTCGCCGCGGCGCAGGTGGATCTGGAAGTCGTGCTGGAAGGCGCCCTTGACCCCGTCGGCGTGGCGGAAGTCGTCGATCGTCGCGCCGCCCGCCGCGATGCCGGCCGTCAGCGCCGCTCTCACAGCGTCGGCGAGCGCCTCGCACTGGGCGGCGGTGAGCGTGCCGACCGGGCGCAACGGATGGATGCGGGCCCGGAAGAGCGCCTCGTCGGCGTAGATGTTGCCGACGCCGGCGATGTGGCGCTGGTCGAGCAGGAACGCCTTGACCGGCGCGCGCCGGCCTTTGGCGAGCGTCCGCAGCAGCCGCCCGTCGAACCCGCCGCCGAGCGGCTCGACGCCGAGCCGGGCGTCGAAGAAGGCCCGCAGCGCCGGCGTGCCGAGGGCGAGCTCGCCGGTGCCGAAGCGTCGCGGGTCGCAGAAGCGCAGCTCACGGCCGTCGTCGAGCGCGATCCGCACCCGCCCGTAGGGCGTGCCGGGCGGCGGGTCGAGCAGCAGCGTGCCGGTCATCCGCAGGTGCATGAGCAGGAAGACCTCGTCGGCGAGCTCCCACACGAGGTACTTGCCGCGGCGCGAGAGGCGCTCGACGCGGCGACCCTGCACGGCGTCGGCAACCGCCTCGCCCGCCAACGGCGCGCACCAGCGGGCGTCGTCGATCTCGAGCGCGGTGACGACCCGGCCCTCGACGGCGGGGGCCAGCTGGCGGCGGATCGTCTCGACCTCAGGCAGCTCGGGCACGACCCCACCGACTGTAGGCCGTGATCAGCGCAACGAGCGTCCGGACACCGGGGCGTCAGGTGGCGGGGGCGGTGACCTTCAGCGACCGCAGCAGCGGCCGGAAGACGTCGGCGTCGACCTGGCGGAAGCTGTCGTGCTCGGCGTAGGCGTCGACGACGATCTCCGCCCCGTAGGCGTAGAGGTGCGAGGAGCGCACCGTCCGCGGCTTGCCCGCGATCGTCTCCCGGGCGCGGATCTGGACGGCCGGCTGGCCGGCGATCTCGGTCGGGGCGGTCTTGACGATCTCGAACGTGTCGTCGGCCTTCTCCGCCGCCTTCACGAGCGCGTCGCGGGCCGCCTTGAGCTCGTCCTTGCTCTTCGGCAGCGCTTCCTTGCGCGGGTAGCGCCAGATCGCGACCGTCGCCTGGCCGGCCTGCACGGTGGCCACGAGCCGCCCCTTGCCGCCGGCCACGCTGTAGCCCTCCGGCGGCGTGAAGCGGATGCCCGCGGCCGGATAGTCGCCGCCGGCTGGGCCGGCGGCCGTCGTCGAGCTCGAGGACGAGTCGTCGCCGCAGCCGGCCGCGAACGCGGCGACGGCGGTGGCGGCGAGGGCGAGGGCGAGCAGGGCGCTCCGGCGGATCACGACCGGGGATCGTGCCACGCCGGCCGGTCGCTGTGGACGGGTGTTGCTCATCCGCCCGCCCGCGGATGGGCGTCGAAGTAGACGTCCTTCAGGCGCTCCGCCGAGAGATGCGTATAGATCTGGGTCGTCGCGATGTCGGCGTGGCCGAGCATCTCCTGGACCGCGCGCAGGTCGCAGCCGCCCGCCAGCAGGTGCGTGGCGAACGTGTGGCGCAGCGTGTGCGGGCTCATCCGGTCCTCCAGGCCGACCGCCCGCGCGTGGCGCTGGACGATCTTGTAGAGGCCCTGCCGGGTGAGGCCCGTGCCCCGCCGGTTGACGAAGACGTGGCGCTCCTCGCCCGGTCCGACGAGCAGGGGCCGGCCCCGCTGGAGGTACAGGCTCATCGCGCCGATCGCCGTCCGTCCGATGGGCACGAGGCGCTCCTTGCTGCCCTTGCCGCGGGCGCGCAGGACGCCCGCCTCGAGGTCGAGATCCCCGAGCGCGAGGCCGACCGCCTCGCTGGCCCGCAGCCCGCAGGCGTACATGAGCTCCAGCAGCGCCCGGTCGCGCAGGCCCGCGGGCGTCGTGCCGCGCGGGGCCGACAGCAGCCGGTCGACGTCGCCGCGGGAGAGGACCTTCGGCAGCTTCTGGCTCTTGCGCGGCGCGCGCAGGTCCGCGGTCGGGTCGTGGTCGATGACGCCCTCGCGGCGCAGGTGGCGGAAGAACGAGCGCAGGCAGGCCGCCTTGCGCTGCAGGGTCGCCGGCCGGGCGCCGCCCTCGGCCAGCGCGTCGAGGAAGCCGGCGAGCTCGCTGTGGCCGGCGGCCAGGACGTCGACGTCACGCTCGCGTAGGTGCTGGCCGAGCTGCAGCAGGTCGGAGCGGTAGGCCTCCAGGGTGTTGCGCGACAGGCCGCGCTCGAACTCGAGGTAGGCGAGGAAGTCGAGCAGGTGGTGCTCGAGCGCTCGCGCGTCGGCAGCGGGCGGGGCGACGGCCATGCAGGACTGGTTCGCCCGCGACCGCCGCGGTCCTCGCGGCTGCAACGGCGCGTGCGCTCAGCGGCCGCGTCGGCGGCGCTCGAGCAGGAGCAGCCCGATGAGCGTCTTGCTGTCGCTGACGGCGTCGATCGCGCCGCCCAGGTCGTCCAACGGCCAGCGCACGATCTCGATGCGCTCGTCCTCGCCGGAGTCGTGCTCGCCGTCGGCATCCGTGATGCCCTCGGCGAGGAAGACGTGGACGACCTCGTCCGTCAGGCCGACCGAGGAGCGGTAGGCCGTCAGCTCCTCCCAGCGCTCGGAGCGCTTGCCGATCTCCTCGGCCAGCTCGCGCCGTGCGCTCTGCAGCGGGCTCTCGCCGTCCTTGTCGAGGCGGCCGGCGGGCAGCTCGAGGCTGTCGGGATCGTCGACCGGCTCGCGCGGCTGGCGCACGAGCCAGACGTGGGTGTCGTCGACGGCGACGATCGCGGCGGCGCCGCTGGTGCGGACGATCTCGCGCTCGGCGGTCTTGCCGTCGGCGTAGCGGTAGGTGTCGACGCTGACGGTCGCGATGCGACCGTCGAAGACCGTCCGGCCGCTGAGGCGCTCGAAGCTGCGGTCCTCGCTCATCGCCGCTGCCCTACCCCTCCGCCAGGGCCTGCAAGAGCGCGAAGGTCACGTCGAGCATGCCGTCCAGCGCGGCGACGCTGACGCGCTCGTCGGGCTGGTGGTTGCGCTCGGTGCCGTTGGCCAGGCAGACCGTGGGCACGCCGGCCGCGATGAGCGCGTTGGCGTCCGAGCCGCCGCCACTGGCGATGAGGCGGGGCGCGTAGCCACAGGCGTCGAGCGCCTGCTGCGCGGCGAGGATGCCCGCGTCGGTGGGCTTGTGGTGGTAGCCCGCGAAGAGCCGTTCGACGACGAGGTCGGCGTCGCACTCGCAGGTCGGCTCGTTGGCGGCGTCGTGGATGTGGTCGACGACCTGCCCGACGACCGCCTCGGCGCGTGCGGCGTCCAGCGAGCGGACCTCGCCGACGAACGCGCAGCGCTCGGCGACGATGTTCGTGCCCGGGCCCCCGCCGGTGATCGAGCCGACGTTGACGGTCGTCTCAGCGTCGAGCCGGCCGTGCGGCAGCGCCGCGATGGCCCGGGCGGCGGCGACGATCGCCGAGCGGCCGTCCTCGGGTCGGATGCCGGCGTGGGCGGCCCGGCCGCGCAGCTCGGCCTCGAAGCGGTAGTAGGTCGGCGACGCGACGACGATCTCGCCGATCGGCGTGGCGTGGTCGAAGACGTAGGCCCGTGGGCTTCGCAGCGCCGAGGCGTCGAACGCCTTGGCGCCCTGCAGCGCCTGCTCCTCGCCGACGGTGAGCAGCAGCTCGACGTCGACCGGGAGGTCGTCGCGGACGGCCGCCACGAGCATGACCGCGACGGCCGCCTTGTTGTCGGCGCCGAGAGTGGCGTCGTGGCGGTTCTCCCAGCCGTCGTCGACGAGGACCGGCTCGACCGGATCGCCGGGGGCCGCGACCGTGTCGAGGTGGGCGCAGAGGCAGACGCTCGGCCGGCCGCCGGTGGCGGGCTCGCGCGAGCGCCGGGCCAGGACGTTGCCGGCCGCGTCGACGGTGGCCGTCCAGCCGCCCCCGCGCAGCAGGCCGAGGACGTGGTCGCGGACGGCCGCCTCGTGCCCGCTCGGCGACGGGATGGCGCACAGCTGCGCGAAGAGCGCGCCGAGGCGCTCGCGCTCGGCGGCCGTCGCGCGGCTCACCGCGACTCGGCGGAGGCCGCCTCCTGGCGCGACGCGCGGACCTCGCCCTCCGGGTGCAGCTCGACCGCGCGCCCGAGGGCGGCGCGGACGAACTCGCGAAACAGCGGCGCCGGGCGCTCCGGCCGCGACTTGAACTCCGGATGGAACTGCGAGGCGACGAAGAACGGGTGGTCGCGCAGCTCGACCATCTCGACGAGGCGCTCGTCGGGCGACGTGCCGGAGACGACCAGGCCGGCGGATTCCAGCCGCTTGCGCAGGCTGATCGACACCTCGTAGCGGTGGCGGTGGCGCTCGTAGATGACCGCCTCGCCGTAGATCTCCCGTGCGGCGGTGCCGTCGTGGACCTTCACGGGGTCGGCGCCCAGGCGCATCGTGCCGCCGAGGTCGGAGACCTCCTTCTGCTCGGGCAGGAGGTCGATGACCGGCCACTCGGTCTCGATGTCGAACTCGGTCGAGTTCGCACCCGGCATCCCGGCGACGTGGCGGGCGAACTCGCAGACGGCGATCTGCATGCCCAGGCAGATGCCGAGGTACGGGACGCCGCGCTCGCGGGCGACGCGGGCCGCCCGGATCTTGCCCTCCACCCCGCGGCCGCCGAAGCCGCCCGGGATGAGGATGCCGTCGGCACCGGCCAGGCGCTCGGCGGCAACGGCGTCGTCGGTCAGCGTCTCGGAGTCGACCCAGTCGATGTCGATCTTGCACTCGTGCAGCAGCCCCGAGTGGCGCAGCGCCTCGGAGACCGACTTGTAGGCGTCCTCGAGCGAGACGTACTTGCCGACGAGCGCGACCTTCACGGTCTGGGTGGCACGGTCGGCGGCGGCCATGAGGTCACGCCAGGCCGAGAGGTCGGCGGCCGGCGCATCCTCGATGCCGAAGTGCTCGCAGATGCGGTCGTCGACGCGCTGCTCGGCGTACCAGAGCGGCACCTTGTAGATGTTGTCGACGTCGATCGCCGAGATGACCGCCTCGGGCGGCAGCGAGGCGAACAGGGCGATCTTCTTGCGGATGTCGAGGTCGAGCTCGTTCTCGGCGCGGCAGAACAGCATGTCGGGCTGGATGCCGATGCGCCGCAGCTCGTTGACCGAGTGCTGGGTGGGCTTCGTCTTCAGCTCGCCGGCGTGGCCGATGTAGGGCACGAGCGTCAGGTGCAGGTACATGCAGCTGCGCCGGCCGACGTCGACCGGGAACTGGCGGATCGCCTCGAGGAACGGCAGCGACTCGATGTCGCCGACGGTGCCGCCGATCTCGGTGATGACGAAGTCGACGTCGTTGGTCTCCCCGATGAGCTTGATGCGGTGCTTGATCTCGTCGGTGATGTGCGGGACGACCTGGACGGTGCCGCCGAGGTAGTCGCCGCGGCGCTCGCGGCGGATGACCGAGTTGTAGATGCCGCCGGCGGTGACGTTCGAGGCGCGGCTGGCGTTCGCGTCGGTGTAGCGCTCGTAGTGGCCGAGGTCGAGGTCGGTCTCGGCGCCGTCCTCGGTGACGAAGACCTCACCGTGCTGGTAGGGCGACATCGTGCCCGGGTCGACGTTGATGTACGGGTCGAACTTCTGGAGGCCGACGCTGAAGCCCTTGGAGACGAGCAGCCGGCCGATGGAGGCGGCGGCGATGCCCTTGCCGAGCGACGAGACGACGCCCCCGGTGACGAAGATGTACTTGGTTCGGCGGGGGGCGTCAGGCACGGGCTCTCTGTCGTTCTGGTCGAAGGTCGGCTGCCACGTCTCGGAAGCGAGGGTAGTGCGGGCCACGGACGTCGTACCGTGTGAAACCAGCGACCGAGACGGAGGCGGACATGGAGAAGATCGCAAAGACCGACGAGCAGTGGCGCGCCGAGCTGCGGCCGGAGCAGTACGCGGTCCTGCGCCAGCAGGCGACCGAGCCGGCCTTCGCCGGCGAGTACGTCGACACCGAGGAGCCCGGGGTCTACACGTGCGCCGGCTGCGGCGCCGAGCTCTTCCGCTCCGACGACAAGTTCCACTCGGGGTCCGGCTGGCCGAGCTTCACCGACCCGGCGCTCGCCGACGCGGTCGAGACGCGGCCCGACACGTCGCACGGCATGACGCGCACCGAGGTCGTGTGCGCTCGCTGCGGCGGCCATCTCGGCCATCTGTTCGACGACGGGCCGGTCGACCGCGGCGGCCTGCGCTACTGCATCAACAGCTGCGCGCTCGACCTCGACGCCGAGGGCTGAGCGCACCCGCGTCGAGGACGACTCACGGCCGGCATGCGACCCTGAGTCGTCCCTCGACGTCGCGGTGGCTAGCGGACGCCGAGCAGGTCGACGACGAAGACGAGCGTCTCGTCGGGGCCGATGACCCCGCCGGCGCCGCGCTTGCCGTAGGCGAGCTGCGGCGGGATCGTGATGCGGCGCCGGCCGCCGACGCGCATGCCGGCCACGCCCTGGTCCCAGCCGGGGATGACCTGGCCCTTGCCGAGGCTGAACTTGAACGTGTCGCCGCGATCCCACGAGGCGTCGAACTGCTGCTTGGTCTGCCAGGACACGCCGACGTAGTGGACGTCGACGATCTTCCCGGCGGCCGCCTCGTCGCCGTCGCCGACCGTGAGGTCCTCGATCTCCAGCTGGTAGGACGGCGGGCCGTCGGGGATCTCGACCTGCGGCTTCTCGTTCGTGGCCATGACGCCACCGTATCGGCCCCGCACACCCTCTAGCCTCGGCGCCGCCCATGCTCGACGCCCTCCAGATCCTCGGCGCCATCGCGATCCTGCTGCCGTTCGCCCTCGCCCAGTTCGGCCGTGTCCGGACGACGTCGCCCAGCTACCTGTGGCTGAACTTCGTCGGCTCGGCCCTGCTCGGCGTGCTCGCCGTCATCGGCGAGCAGTGGGGCTTCGTCCTGCTCGAAGGCACGTGGGCGATCGTCTCGGCGTGGTCGCTCGTCCGTCTCGCCCGCGGCCTGCCGCTGCCCTCGCCCCAATAGGCCGTCCTCGAGCAGGCGCGCGGTCGGGTCGCCGACGACCGCGCGAGCTACGTCGTCGCCGACCTCGACGACGCGCGGCGGCCTACGCCGCCGCTCGCCGCAGCTCGCGCGCGTGGCGGCGCGCGCCGACGTCGTCGGACTCCGCGCCCAGCATGCGCACGAGCTCGCCGACGACCTGCTTGTCGCCGAGCTGCTCGACCCGGGTGAGCGCCGGCTCGACGCTCGTGTCCTTGACGATCGAGAAGTGCCGGGCCGCCAGCGACGCGACCTGCGGCAGATGCGTGATGCACAGGACCTGACGGCCGCCGGCCAGCCCGCGCAGCTGCTCGCCGACCGCGCGGGCGGTGTGGCCGCCGATGCCGGCGTCGATCTCGTCGAAGACGAGCACGGCGTCCGACCCGTCGTTGGCGGCGCCGAGCAAGGCGAGCATGACGCGCGACAGCTCGCCGCCCGAGGCGGTCTCGCGCAGCGGCGCCGCCGGCACGCCCGGGTTCGGCGCGATGAGGAACTCGACGGCGTCGGCGCCGGTCGGGCCGGGCTCGCGGTCGGCGAGCGCGATCTCGAACGTGGCGGCGTCCATCGCGAGGTCGGCGAGCCGTCCGCGGACCTCCTCGGCCAGGGTGCCCGCCGCCTGTGCCCGGGCCGACCGGAGCGCGCCGGCGAGACGCTCCCGCTCGGCGACGGCCCCGGCCAGCTCCGCCGTCGCCGTCTCGAGCGCGACCTCGGCGCCGGCCAGCTCGTCGCGGCGGGCGCGGCACGCCTCGGCGTGCGCGAGCACCGCCTCGATCGTGCCGCCATGCTTGCGCTTGAGCCGGTCGAGGACCGCCAGGCGCTCCTCGAGGGCGTCGAGCGACCAGCCCTCGCCGTCGGCGTCCAGGTCCTCGCCGTAGGCGCGCAGGTCGGCGGCGAGGTCGGCCGCCTCGATCGTGACCGCGCGCCAGCGCTCGGCCAGCGCGTCGAGCGCGCCGTCGACCCCGGCCGCCGCCTCGAGCGCCGCGCCGCCCGCGGCCAACAGGACACTCACACCGCCCTCGTCGGCGGCCACCGCTTCCGCGGCACCGAACGCCGCGCCCCGCAGCGCCTCCAGATGGCGCAGACGGTCGCGGCGCGCCAGCAGCTCGGCCTCCTCGGCCGGGTCCGGCGCCGCGGCGTCGATCTCGGCGAGCTCGAACTCGAGCAGGTCGAGCTCGCGCTCCCGCGCGCCCGCCCGCTCACGCAGATCCCCCAGCGCCGTCTCGAGCTCGCGCACGCGGGCGTGCGCCGCCGCGCAGGCGGCGCGCCGCGCCGGCTGCTCGGGCCCGCAGGCACCGTCGAGCAGCTCGAGCTGCGAGGAGGCGAGCATGAGCCGCCGGTGCTCGTGCTGGCCGTAGAAGGCGATGAGCCCGGCGGCCGCCTCACGCAGGTCGGCGATCGTCGCCGAGCGGCCGTTGAGATAGGCCCGGCTGCGCCCCTCGGCCGAGACGCGCCGCGCCAGGACGAGCTCCTCGGCGTCGGGCGCCACCCGGTCGGCGAGCGCGGCGCGCAGCGCGTCGGGCAGGTCGAAGACGCCCTCGACGTAGGCCTCGGCGGCGCCCGGGCGCACGGCCCCGGACTTCGCCTTGCCGCCCAGCAGGAGGTCCAGCGCGTGGGCGAGCATCGTCTTGCCCGCCCCGGTCTCGCCGGTCAGGACGTTCAGGCCGGCGCCGAGGCGCAGCTCGGCCCGCTCGATCAGCAGGAGGTTCTCGACCCGCAGCTCGTGGAGCATGCGCGTGGTCTACCGGCCTGGCCGGACAGAACACGTGTTCGTGCGGCGGCCTCCGACCCGCGCTCAGGACGCCAGGCGCCCGAACCGCTCGCGGATGCGCAGGTAGAACGACGAGCCCGGCAGCTGGGCCAGGTCGGCGGCCTCGCGGACGAAGCGCGAGGCCAGCCGCTGGCCCGGGGCCAGCTCGCCGGCGGGCCGGCCGTCGATCGAGACGTCGACGGAGTCGTGGCCGCGGTTGAGGACCTCCAGCACGTCGTCGGGCGCCACGACCAGCGCGCGGGCCGTCAGCGAATGCGGCGCGATGAACGAGACGACGAAGCCCTCCACGCCCCAGGCCATGACCGGCCCGCCGTTGGCGAGGTTGTAGCCCGTCGACCCCGCCGGGGTGGAGATCACCAGGCCGTCGCAGCGCACGGAGCCGACCTCCTGGCCGTCGACGACGTAGGCGAGCGTCGCGACCCGCTCGCCGACCTTGCGATGGAACGACACGTCGTTGATGGCCGCCTGCGACCCGTCGGGCGTCTCGAGCGCCAGCGCGGGCAGCGTCAGGACCTCGAACTCGCCGCGGAACGCCTTGGCGAAGCCCTCCCCCACCTCGTCGGGGTCGATCGTCGCGAGGAAGCCGACCTCGCCGAAGTTCACGGCGAAGACCGGGACGCTCGTGCCCGCGTAGCGACGCAGCGCCCGCAGGATCGTTCCGTCGCCGCCGAGCACGACGCACAGGTCGACGTCGTCGCTGAGCGGCACGCCGAGCTCGAGCCCGGGCGCCTGCGCGAGCGTGTGCTTGGCGACCTCCTCGGGGTCGAAGCGCAGGACGTAGCCCGCGTCGAGCGCGGCACGCCGCAGCGAGTCCAGGGCCGCCGCCGTCTGGCTCGGCCGCCCGTGGGTCAGGACCGTCGCCGTCCGCACCGGGGCGGTCATGGCTCCACCGACCGGGCGGCGGCCTCGATGCCCGCACCGTCCAGCGCGCCGTCGCGGCCCGCCTCTGCGAGCCAGACGAACGTCTCCCGGTTGCCCTTCGGGCCGGGCAGGTTCGATGGCGCGAAGCCGAGCACGGCCGCGCCGGCCGCGGCCCGCACCCCCTCGGCGACCTCGACGAGCGCCGCCCGCCGGACGTCCGGGTCGCGGACCACGCCGCCGCTGCCGATGCGCTCGCGGCCGACCTCGAACTGGGGCTTGATCATCGCGAGCGCGTCGAACCGGCCGGCGGCGCAGGCCAGCACCGCGGGCAGGACCTTCGTCAGCGAGATGAACGACACGTCGGCGACGATGAGCTCCGGCGCGTAGGGCAGCTCGCACGCCTCGAGACGGCGGGCGTTGACGCGTTCGAGCACGGTCACGCGGTCGTCGGTGCGCAGCGACCAGTGCAGCTCGCCATAGGCGACGTCGAGCGCGACGACGTGGGCGGCCCCGCGCTGGAGCAGGCAGTCGGTGAACCCGCCGGTCGACGCCCCGACGTCCAGGCAGCGACGCCCGGCCACGTCGATCGGCAGCGCGCCCAGCGCGTTGGCGAGCTTCGTGCCGCCGCGCGACACGTACGGGGGCCGCGCCGCGACCTGCACCTCGACGTCGGCCGCCACGAGCTGGCCCGGCTTCGCGGCCTTCTGGCCGCCGTCCGGGCCGAGCAGCACCTCGCCGGCCATGACCGACGCCGCGGCGCGTGAGCGCGACTCGAAGAGGCCCCGATCGTGCAGGAGGGTGTCCAGGCGGACCTTCACCACGGGCGGAAACGGTACCCGGCGGGCGGGTGGGGCCACGTCCCCGCCGGTCCGCCCGATTCCGCCACTGTGTCCTCAATCACAGTGCGACGGCCCGACCTGGGGCATCATGACGTCACGCAATGAGCCGGGACGCAGGGAAGCGGCCCACCTCTCCTCAGGACTTCGCTCATCGCTCGCCGGCTGGACGGCCGGTCCCACATACGACATAGCAGTATCTCTCCTCCCCTGAAGCGGCCCGCCCACCCCGGCGGGCCGTTTCTCTTTCCGCCCCCGGTCCGGCGCCGATCTGCGCGCCCACCGGACGACCCTCGGATTCCCGGCCATCCGGGCTCAGGAATCGGGCCGGTGCGGCCGACCATCTGCCCGATGGCCGAGCAGCTCGCCGCCGCGGTCACCGCGCCCCCCGAAGACTTCCAGCAGGTCCTCTTCGCCCGCCAGCCCATCCTGGACGGGGAAGGCCGCCTGGCCGGCTACGAGTTGCTCTACCGCGGGACCGGTTCCGACAGCCCCCACGCCGCGACGTCGCGGGTCGCGGCCAGCGCGCTGAGCGACCTGGGCCTGCGCCACGCCACCGGCGGCGCACCCGCGTTCCTGAACGTCACGTTCGAGTTCCTGCTGGCCATGGACCCGCTGCCGTTCGGCCCGGAGGGCGTCGTCCTCGAGCTGGCCGCCGACCGGGCGCCCGACGACACGCTGCTCGAACGTCTCGGCCGGCTGCACCAGCACGGCTACCGCCTCGCGCTCGACGGCTACCACGGCCAGGCGTCGGCCGAGCCGCTGCTCGGCCTCGTCACGCTCGCGAAGGTCGACGTGCGCGAGGTCGGCGCCGGGACGCTCGCGCCGCTCGTCGACCACCTGCGTTCCCGCCAGGTGCGCCCGATCGCCCACGGCGTCGACTCCCACGGCCTGCAGGACCGCTGCGCGGGCGCCGGCTTCGAGCTCTTCCAGGGCGACTACGTCCAGCGGCCGCGCGAGGTCGTCGGCCACAACGTCCCGACCGCGAGCGTCGGCGCGCTGCGCCTCGCCGCCGGCATCTCGTCGGCGGCCGAGTCCGGCGTCGACGACCTCGAGAAGGCGATCGCGCTCGACCCCGGCCTGAGCCTGCGGCTGCTGCGCTTCGTCAACAGCGCCGCCTTCTCGCTGCGCCACCAGATCAAGTCGGTCCGCCAGGCGATCGTCCTGCTCGGGCCGCGCACCGTGCGCCAGTGGGCGATGCTGCTCCTGCTGGCCGGCGTGGACGAGAACCGCGGCCCGCTGCTGTCCACCGCCCTGTCGCGCGGACGCACCTGCGAGTCGATCGCCCGCCGTCTCGGCGCCGACGACCCGGAGGCGTACTTCTTCACCGGCATGCTGTCGATCATCGACGCGCTGCTGGACCTGCCGATGGACCAGGCGGTCGCCGAGCTGCCGCTCGCCGACGACGTCGTCGCCGCGCTCGTTCGCCGGGCGGGCGGCAAGGGCCGCACGCTGACGATGGCGGAGGCCTGCGAGCGGGGCGCGTGGGACGATGCCGCGCTGCCGACGCTCGACGCGGGCGAGCTGGCGGTCCTGCACGCCGAGTCGCTGACCTGGGCGGATGCGACGGCCGCCGGGCTCGGCTGAGTCCGGCCGACCCGCGCCTGAACCCGTCGGCCGTCCTGCCGATGACCATGGCATGGTCGCTTCCGGCATGGACACGCCACGCGTGCTCTTCGCCCGTCAGGCGATCGTCGACGCGCGCGGCCGCCTCGTCGGCTACGAGCTGCTCTACCGTGGCCATCGCGACGAGGGCGGCCTCATCCCCGACGCCGAGCACGCCACCTGCCAGGTGCTCATCGGCGCCTTCGCCGAGGTCGGGATCGGCTCGGCGGTCGGCGCCACGACCGCGTTCCTGAACGTCACCGAGCGCTTCCTGCGCGACGTCGACCCGCTCCCGCTCGTCCCCGAGGCGACGGTCCTCGAGCTGCTGGAGGACGCCCGGCCCTCGCCGGAGCTGCTGCAGCGGCTGCGCGACCTGCGCGCCCAGGGCTTCCGGATCGCGCTGGACGACTTCCACCTCACGGCCAGCACCGAGGCCTTCCTCGAGATCGCCGACATCGTCAAGGTCGACATCCGGATGCACGACCGGCCGGCGGCCGAGCGGCTCATCGCCCAGCTCGTCGCGGAGGGCCACACGGTCCTCGCCGAGAAGGTCGAGACGCAGGCCGAGCGCGAGTGGAGCCAGGCCGCGGGCGCCTCGCTGTTTCAGGGGTTCTTCTTCTGCCAGCCGGTCGAGCTCGCCGGGGCCGAGGTGCGGGTCGCCAGCCTCGACCGCCTCCGGGCGGCGGCCGGCCTGACGCACCCGGACGCCGGGTTCGACGAGGTCGAGCTGGCGCTGCGCACCGACCCGGGCCTCAGCCTCCGGCTCCTGCGCCATCTCAACAGCGCAGCGCTCTCGCTCCCGCACCGGATCACCTCGGTCCGCCATGCGATCGTCATGCTCGGCGCTCGCACCGTGCGCCAATGGGCGCTCGTCCTGCTGCTGGGCGGGATCGCCGAGCAGCGCGGGCCGCTGTTGACGACGGCGCTCACGCGGGCCCGCACCTGCGAGCTGGCCGCCCTGGCGCTCGGCGCGCACGATCCCGACGCGTACTTCTCGGTGGGGCTGCTGTCGGTCGCCGACGTGCTGGGCGGCGCGCCGCTGGAACGGGTCGTGGGCGAGCTGCCGCTCGCCGACGACGTCGTCGCCGCGCTGCTGCGCCGCGAGGGCGACAAGGGCGTCGCGCTCGCCGGGGCGGTCGCGTGCGAGCGCGGCGAGCTGCCGACGAACGACCCCGGCCTGCTGCTCGGCTGCTACGGCGAGGCGGTCGGCTGGGCCGACGCCCACGCCGTCAGCGCCTGAGCGCCTCGCGGGTCGCGTCACCGAGCCACTGCACCGCCTCGCGGGTCCGGTCGACGACCCCGCCCCAGCGCAGGAAGCCGTGGGCCATGTCGTCGAAGACGGCCGTGCTGACCGAGAGGCCGGCGTCGCGCAGCCGATCGGCGTAGCGCAGCCCGTCGTCGCGCAGCGGATCGCAGCCGGCGACGAGGATCGCCGCGGGGGCCAGGTGCCCGGGCGGCGCGGCGCGCAGGACGTCGGCGTCGTCGTGGTCGGCGGGCCGCCCGTCGAGGTAGTAGGCCCAGCAGCGTTCCATGTCGGCAGCGCTGAGCATCGGGCCATCGGCGAACTCGCGATAGGACGCCGACTCCATCGTCGGGTCCAGCGCGGGATAGGCGAGCAGCTGGGCGCGCAGCGGCGGCAGGCGGTCGTCGACCGCATGGCGGGCCGCCACGGCCGCGAGCTGACCGCCCGCGCTGTCGCCGGCCACGACGACCGACGCCGGGTCGATGGCGAGCTGACCGGCGCCGTCGCCGCGCGCCCAGCGCGAGACGGCGACCGCGTCCTGCGTCGGCGTCGGGAACGGGTGCTCGGGCGCCAGCCGGTACTCGGGCAGCAGGACCTTCGCGCCCGACGCGTTGGCCAGCGAGCGCGCGACCCGGTCGAAGCCCGGGATGTCGCCGACGTACCACCCGCCGCCGTGCAGCCACACGACGAGCGCATCGGTGTCGGACTCGTGCTGGGGCGTGTAGAGCGCGGCGCGCAGACGGGCGTCGCCGCTGGGCACGACGAGCTGCTCGACGGCCGCCACCGGCTCGGCCGCGCCACCGAGCCGCAGGGCGACGTCGACGTAGGCGGCCCGCTCGCCGGCGAGGTCGGCGGGCTGCGGCGCGTCCGGGTCGGCCGCGTCCAGCAGCGCCCGGACCTGCGGATTGAGGGGCGACCTCGCCCAGGGGGCTCGGTCGCCGTTCGGGAACTCGCCTGGCGGCTCGTTCCCGGGCCCGGTGTCAGGTCGAGGCAAGGACGTGGTCGCCGCTGCCGGCGAGCAGGCGGGCCTCGACCCGACGGGCGATCTCCCGGCCGGTGAAGCCGACCTCCGCGTGCAGCAGCGCGGGCTTGCCGTGGGTGACGAAGCGGTCCGGCAGCCCGACCCGCAGGAGCTTGGGCATCGTCGGCAGCGCGGCGCCGTCCAGCGCCTCCCAGACCCCGGTGCCGAAGCCGCCGGCCAACACGCCCTCCTCGACGGTGACCAGCAGCTCGTGGTCGGCGGCCAGCGTGCTGAGCAGCTCGA
This sequence comes from Solirubrobacterales bacterium, assembly GCA_040255945.1. Lineage (GTDB taxonomy): Bacteria > Actinomycetota > Thermoleophilia > Solirubrobacterales > Solirubrobacteraceae > Baekduia. The sequence goes on from JBDZVZ010000017.1 coordinate 28,174, forward strand.
CGTCGAGCGGCTTGGCGAAGCGGGCGTCGGCGACCGTGACCTCGAGGTCGTGCTCGGCGAGCAGATCGGCGGCCTCCAGCGCCTTCTGGACACCGCTGCCGTAGCCGACGAGCGCGACGCGCGAGCCGGTGCGCAGGATCTCGCCGCGCCCGACCGGGACCGGCGCGATGTCACCCTCGGACGGCAGCGCCACGCCGACCGCCTCGCCGCGCGGATAGCGCAGGGCGAACGGGCCGCCCTGGGTCAGGGCGGTGCGCAGCAGGTGGCGCAGCTGGGCCTCGTCGCGCGGCGCGGCGAGCGTGATGTTCGGCAGGCAGCGCAGGTAGGCGATGTCGAACGCGCCGTGATGGGTCGGGCCGTCGTCGCCCACGAGACCCGCGCGGTCCAGCGCGAAGGTCACGTCGAGCTCCTGCAGGCAGACGTCGTGGACGATCTGGTCGAAGGCGCGCTGCAGGAACGTCGAGTAGATCGCGCAGACCGGCTTGCGGCCCTCGAGCGCCAGGCCGGCCGCGAAGAGCACGGCCTGCTGCTCGGCGATGCCGACGTCGAAGTAGTGCTCGGGCTCGGCCTTCTGCAGGAGGTTCAGGCCGGTGCCGGAGTTCATCGCGGCCGTGATGCCGACGACCCGGCGGTCGCGGCGGACCTCCTCGATCATCGCCTGGCCGAAGACCTGGGTGTACTGCGGCGGAGCGGGCGTGGCGTGGCCGTTGGTCGGCACGCTCGGGGCCGGGGCGCGGTTGGCGATCGACTTCGGCTTGGCGGCATGCCACTTCTCCATGCCCTCCAGGCCACCCTCCTCGGCCGGCGCGAAGCCCTTGCCCTTCACGGTGGCCGTGTGGACGACGACCGGGCGGCCGGCCTCCAACGCCGCCTTCAGCGCGACGCGCAGGGCGCGCACGTCGTGCCCGTCGATGACGCCCATGTAGGCCCAGTCGAGCTCCTCCCAGAAGAGGCCCGGAGCCCAGAACGACTTCAGCGACTCCTTCAGCTGCGGGCCGAGCCGCTCGAACGTCGCGCCGATGCCCTTGGGCAGCGTCGCGAGCTTCTCCTCGACGCCCTCGCGCGCATGCCAGAGCTTCGGGTTCAGCCGCACGCGGTTGAAGTAGCGCGACAGCGCGCCGACGTTCGGCGAGATCGACATCCCGTTGTCGTTGAGCACGACGACGATCGGCGTGCCCAGCCCCCCGGCCTGGTGGATCGCCTCGAAGGCCACGCCGCCGGTCATCGCCCCGTCGCCGATGACCGCGACGACCTTGCCGGCGTCCACGTCGCCGGCCAGGCGCATGCCCTCCTTGATGCCGACCGCGTAGCCGATCGACGTCGAGGCGTGGCCGGCGCCCATGATGTCGTGCTCGGACTCGTGGATCGCGCAGAACGGGGCCAGACCCTCGTACTGGCGGATCGTCGCGAGCTGGTCGCGCCGGCCGGTGAGGATCTTGTGCGGGTAGGCCTGGTGGCCGACGTCCCAGAGGACCTTGTCGCGCGGGCTGTCGAGCAGCGAGTGCAGGGCGACCGCGATCTCGCAGGTGCCGAGGTTGGCGCCGAAGTGGCCGCCGATCTCGCCGACCGTGTCGACGATGTGCTCGCGTACCTCCTGGGCGACCTGCTGGAGCTGCTCGTCGCTGAGACCGTGGAGGTCCTGGGGGCGATCGATGCGATCGAGAAGGCGTTCAGGGGTCATGACGTCCGGGTGAAGATGAAGTCGGTGATCTGCTCGAGCTCGGCAGCGCCCGCCGCAGCGGACCCGCACAGGGTATCCCTGGCCGCCGAATGGCAATCGGCCGCCATCCGGCGCGCACCGTCCAGACCGAACTCGGTGACGTACGTGCGCTTGCCGTGGAGCTCGTCGCTGCCCTGCCGCTTGCCGAGGCCCTCGTCGGTGCCGGTGACGTCGAGGATGTCGTCGACGATCTGGAAGAGGACGCCAATCTCGGCGGCGAAGCGGCGCCACGGCTCGAGGCGGGCGTCGTCGACGCCCGCGAGCAGCAGCGGGCAGATGACCGCCGCGCCGATGAGCCGGCCGGTCTTGAGCGCGTGCAGCCGGCGGAGGTCCTCGGGGGTCTCGGCGGCGCCGGAGACGTCGAGGTACTGGCCGCCGACCATGCCGTCGACCCCCGTGGCGGCGGCGAGCTCGCGCGCGGCGGCCAGCACGCGCTCGGCCGGGCCGGCCTGGGCGGTCAGCAGGTGGCTGAACGCCTCGGCGTAGAGGGCGTCGCCGGCGAGGATCGCGACGTCCACCCCGTAGGCGACGTGGCAGGTCGGGCGGCCGCGGCGCAGGTCGTCGTCGTCCATCGCCGGCAGGTCGTCGTGGATGAGCGAGTAGGTGTGGATGAGCTCGAGCGCGGCACCGAGCGCCAGCACCGACCCCGGCGCCGTGCCGACGGCCTTCGCGGTCGCGAGCGCGAGGACGGGCCGGATGCGCTTGCCGCCGGCGAGCAGGCTGTAGCGCATCGCCTCCTCCAGGCCCGCGGTGCGGGGCGCGCGGCTCGGGAAGCGCAGCTCCGCGAGGTAGGCGTCGACCTCCTCGCGCAGGTGCTCAGGGTAGCCCATCGGCGCCGGGTCGGTCAGAGCAGCGGGTCCTGGCCGGGCATCGGCTCGCTGGCCGCGGCGCGGGCGAGCCGGTCCAGCTCGGCGGCCGCCTGCGAGGCCAGCGATGCCGCGTCCTCGACGAGACCCGCGGCCGCGTCGGGCGAGACGTCGCCGGAGCGCAGCTGCTCGGCGGCGCGCTCCAGGCGCGTGACGAGCGCGTCGAGCTGGCTGGCGGCGTCGTCTGGCGCGGTCATGGCAGGCGGATCCTACGGGGCGGCGGCGCGCTGCTCACGCAGCGCGGCGGCAAGGATGCCGTTGACGAACTTCGGCGCGTCGGCGCCGCAGAACGTCTTGGCGGTCTCGACGGCCTCGTCGATGGCCCCCTCGGGCGGGATCGGAGTGTCGGCGGGCGCTGCGTCGGGATGGCGCATCTCGAGCAGCGCGATGCGCATGATCGCCTTCTCCAGCGGGGCGATCCGGTCGACCGTCCAGCCCTTCGCGTGACGCTCGATGACCCCGTCGAGGTCCTCGGCGTAGTCGGCGGCCGCGTAGGCCAGGGCCCGCGTGAACATCGTCGCGTCGCGCTCGAGGACCGCGTCGAGCTCGCGGCCGGTGACCTCGTGCTGGTAGAGGGCGAACGCGGCGGCGCGACGCTGGTCGGTACGGCGGGACATGCGCGCGCCAGCGTAGCGGCGAGGAGGTCGCGCGCCTCAGGCGCGCGACATGTAGTCGCCGGTCTCGGTCTGGACCTTGACGCGGTCGCCGATGTTGACGAAGAGCGGCACCTGGATCGTGGCGCCGGTCTCGAGCGTGGCGGGCTTGTTGCCGCCGCCCGACGCGGTGTCGCCGCGCACGCCCGGCTCGGTCTGGGTGACCTCGAGCTCGACGGACGCCGGCAGCTGCACGGAGGACGGGTTGCCGTCGACGAACAGCACGTCGAGCTCGTCGTTGGGCTTCGTCCAGCGCAGCGCGTCGGCGACGACCGGCTCGGGGACCGCGAGCTGCTCGTAGGACTCGGTGTCCATGAAGTGCGCGTCGGTGCCGTCGGCGTAGAGGAACTGCATCTTGCGCGACTCGGTGCGCACCGCGCGGAACTTCTCGCCGGCACGGAAGGTCTTGTCGATGACGTTGCCGTCGCTGACGCGCCGCAGCTTCGTGCGCACGAACGCGCCGCCCTTGCCGGGCTTGACGTGCTGGAACTCGAGGACCTTGAAGATCGTCCCGTCGACGTCGATGTGGTTGCCGTTCTTGAGCTGGTTGGTGGAGATCACGGGGCTTGCAGGGTAAAGCGCGACGGCGCGTCACGTCTGTCGACCCGATCCGTTGTCCTCGAGGCCATGCCGATCGCAGAGCGGCCTCCGCTCCCTTCCGGACGAGTTGTACGGTGTCGTACGACGATGTACACTTCGACGATGTCGACCGCCAGCAGCTCCGAGGCCCGGGCCACGCTCCCCGAGCTCCTGGACCGAGTGGCCGCCGGAGACGAGGTGACCATCACACGCCATGGCCGTCCGGTGGCGGTTCTCGTGCGGCCCGACACGCTGCGCACGCGCCGGGCGACGGCAGCACTGGAGGGCGCCGCGCGGGTTCGCGGCGCGCTGGTCGCCGGGCGCACGACGCGCCTCTCGCCGGCCACCCGGGGCATCGACCCGGCCCGCGCCGAAGCGCTGATCGCCGACGTCCGGGCCAGCCGCGACCGCGCCTGACGCCGGACGATGGACGCCTTCGACGCCGACGTCCTGATCTACGCAGCGGTCCCGGGTCATGCGCTCGGCCGCCGGGTGCTCGCGCTGTTGCCGGCCGAGCCACCGCCGCAGGGCTCGGCGCCGGCGGGCGTCGGCTCGGTGCTGCTGCTCCCGGAACTGCTCACCAAGCCGACCCGTGACGGGCGCGACGCGGAGGTCATGATCCTCGCGGCGATCCTGGCAAGGCTGCAGCTGTGGCCGGTGGACGAGGCGACCGCCGAGCTCGCGGTGGCGGTCGGCGCGTCGTACGGGCTGAAGGCCGCCGATGCCATCCATCTCGCCAGCGCGATCGCGACGGGTGCCGACCGGTTCATCACCAACAACGCGCGGGACTTCCCGGCGACGATCAGCGAAGTCGACGTCATCTACCCCGCGGACCTGCCCGACCCCGCGGGGAGCTGAAGGGGGCCGACCGCCCTCAGCGGGCGACGAGGACGTCGCACGGCGCCTGACGCGCGACCGTGTCGGCCAGGCCTCCGGGCAGGAGCCGGCCGCCGCCCGGCCGCCCTCCCGCCCCGACGACGATGAGCCGCGCGGCCCGTTCGCGGGCGACGTCCACGAGCGCGGCGGCCGGGCTGCCACGGCGCACGTGGGTCTCGACGACGAGCCCGCGCCGGCGCAGCGCCGCCGCGGTCGCCCCGAGCGCCCGCTCCAGGCTTTCCTCCGAGGCCAGCAGCGGCCACCGGGCGGCGACGAGCTCGACGCTCGCGCCGAGCGCCGCGGCGAGCTCGGCCGCCCGGTCGACGGTCGGGCCGATCGTGCGCTCGCTCTCGGTGCCCACGACGATCGTGTTGCGCCGCTGCCGGGGCGGGGTCTCCGGCGGGCGGGGCGCGAGCTGCGCCAGCAGCGACCCGCCCGAGGTCAGCGACCCGTCGGCCATCTCGCGCAGCAGGTCCAGCAGCCGGCGGCGCGCCGTGGGTGCCGGCTGCAGGAGGATCTCGAGCTCGACCTCGGTCCCGACCGGCCGGATGGCCGTGTCGCCGAGCCGGCTGAGCGCCTGGATGGCCGTCTGGTTGTCGGCGAGCACCGGCGCCCGGAAGCAGCCGATGCCCTCCTGGCGGGCGCGGGCGACCAGCGCGTCCAGCAATCGGGACCCCAGCCCCTGGCCCTGGCGGTCGTCGGCGACGACGATGGCCGGCTCCGCCTCCCCCGGCCCCGTGCGCACGAACCGGGCCACGCCGACGATCTGGCCGTCGGGCTCGACCGCGATGATCGCCTCGTGATCGTGATGGTCGACGACCGTGAGGTAGTCGAGGTCACGCTCGCTGAGGTGCGGCATCGCCGCGAAGAACCGCCGATAGCGCGATTCGGGGCTCAGACGCTCGAACCCCGCGCGCAACGCCTCGCGGTCGCCCGGCTCGATCGGTCGCAGCGTCGTCACGCGCTCACCCCGGCAGCGCCTCCTCCAGGGCGCGGGCGACCTGGTCGCGCGAACGCGCGGTGACCGCCGCCCGCAGCGCGGCGCGCCACCGCTCACGGCTGACGTCGCGCGGTGCGAGCCCGAGCTCGGCCAGCACGGCCGCCGGGTCGGTGTAGGGCGCGAGCTGCTCGGCGCGCCGGCCGGCGGCCACGTGCTGGACGCGCGCCAGCGGAGGCCGCCCCGACTCGCCCGCGGCGATCTCCAGCAGATCGTCGGCGGTCGGACCGACCGCCCGGCGCGCGCACCGCTCCCAGGGCGGCTGGGCGCCGGCCGCGATGACGACACCGCGCAGCATGCGCCAGCCGGCATGCCGCGCCTCGCAGCGGGCGACGAGGAAGCGCGCCAGCGCCTCCGCCACCTGACGGCCGCCGGACCCGTCGCCCTGGGCGTGCAGGAACCGCAGCCCGTCCGAGATCCCACGGCCGCGCTCGATCGCGCGCGCCACCTGGTCGGCGGTGCGGCGCGGCGGCGGTGACAGCTCTGGCTCGGGGACGTCGATCGCGTGCTCCTTCGGGGCGCGTCAGCTCCGGCCACGGTGGACCACCCCGGTGCAGTCTCACAGATCGACTACGGTGAGATGCGTGAACCGTCAGCCGCCGCTGTTCGGGTCAGAGGAGGACCGCCGGGCCCTCCAGCTGGCGCTGCTCATCGACCACGTCGTCGAGTACGCGATCTTCCTGCTCGACGAGGAGGGGCGGATCGCCTCGTGGAACCCCGGCGCCGAGCGGATCAACGGCTACCGCGCCGAGGAGATCGTCGGCCGCCACTTCGGGATCTTCTACACGCCCGAGGACCTCGAGCGCGACCACCCCGAGCACGAGCTCGAGATCGCGCGCCGTGAGGGCCGCTACCTCGAGGAGGGCTGGCGCGTCCGCAAGGACGGCTCGCGCTTCTGGGCGAGCGTCGTCATCACGGCGATCCAGGATGCCAACGGCCAGCGCATGGGCTTCGGCAAGGTCACACGCGACCTCACCGAGCGGCGCGCCGCCCAGCAGGAGCTCGAGCGCAGCAACGCCGAGCTGGCCCGGTTCGCCTCGGTCGCCGCGCACGACCTGCGAGAGCCGCTGCGGTCGATCGCCGGCTTCAGCGGCCTGCTGCGCCAGCGCCACGCCGAGCAGCTCGAGGGCAAGGCGCACACGTACCTGGAGCACATCGAGCGGGCGTCCGCCGGCATGCAGACGCTCATCGACGACCTGCTCGTCTACGCCCGCGCCGGCGAAGGTCCGCGGCCTGCCGAGTCGGTCGACGTCCGCGAGGCGGTCGGCCGGGTGCTGCTCGAGCTGGGCGCCGCGATCACCGACGGCGCGGCCCGGATCGACGTCGACGTGCCGCCGGAGACGCGGGTCCACGCGCCCCGGTCCGACGTGGAGGCGATCCTGCGCAACCTGCTCGGCAACGCCATCAAGTTCTCCGACGGCGCGCCGACGGTGCGCGTGCACCGCCAGGAGGTGGGGACCGACTGGCGGATCTGGGTCGACGACGACGGGATCGGCATCCCCGACGCGGAGCTGCCGCGGATCTTCGAGCCGTTCCGGCGCCTGCACGCCTCCTCCGAGCGCCCCGGCAGCGGCCTGGGACTCGCGATCTGCCAGCGGGTCGCCCTGCGCAACGGCGGCGGCATCGGGGTCGAGTCGGCGCCGGGCGCCGGCAGCCGCTTCTGGTTCTCGCTGCCCCGCGCCTGAGAACCGGGCCGCCGCGCCGGCCCGCCCGCCGGTGGCGATCGTGTGAACCGCGGATAGCCGATGCCCGGCGGCGGGTATGGCCAAGACCATGCACATGGCCAGCGAGCACCTCGTCCGCAGCTATCAGCGACGCCTGGCGAGCCCCGGTGGCCACGACCGCGTCAGCGTCCCTCGCAAGAGCATGCACCTGCGGCCGAAGGCGGCGCCGGACGAGCGCGGCCCCCGCGACAAGCGCACCGACCACGGCACGAAGACCGCCGAGCAGCGCGACCGGTGACGCCGCTCAGACGGTGAGCACCACGGCGGCGACGAGCGCGAAGAGCGCCGCGAGCACGAGCATGCCGCCGGCCAGCGTCTGCAGCAGCCGGTCCTCGTCGCTGAGCGCTACGCCGGCCAAGCGCCGCGCGCTCCAGCGGGCGAGCCCGTAGCCGAGGGCGGCGACGACCGCGAGCACGAGCCAGGGTGCGAGCGCGCCGCCGAGCGTCGCGGTGCCCAGCAGGGACAGGACCGCGACGCCCACCGCCCCGGCCAGGTAGGCGGCGAGCACCCGCCCGTGCGCACCGAGCCGGTCGACCGCGCGCTCGCGGTCCCCGCGCCCGCGCTCGGCGGTCGGCGCGGGGCGCCGGCCGGCCGGCGTCCCGGCGGCGCGCTGTCGGCGTCGAGAACGTCCCATCGGCCGCCACCATAGCCTCGCGCGGCGCCTGGCAAGATGACGGCATGCCCTCGGCACCCTCGATCCCGTTCGCCTACCGGGCCGCCATGGCGGCGTGCACCCCGGCCGTGCGCTGGTGGGGCCGCCTCGAGGTGGTCGGGCTCGAGCATCTGCCCGCCGAGGGACCGGTGCTGCTGGCCGGCAACCACGACAGCTACTGGGATCCGGTGGCGATCGGAATCGCCGGCCTGCCCCGCCGCCAGATCCGTGCACTGGCGAAATCGGAGCTGTGGAAGTTCCCGGCGCTGTCGCCGGTCCTCAACGGCATGGGCCAGATCCCGATCGACCGCGGCAGGGGCGACACGCACGCCATGGACCGGGCCATCGCGGAGCTGCGCGAGGGCGCGTGCATCGGGATCTTCCCGGAGGGCACGCGCTCGCTGGGCCGCGAGCTGCGGGCGCGCAGCGGCTTCGGCCGGCTCGCCGAGGCGGTCCCGGAGGCGGCGATCGTCTGCGTCACCGTGGTCGGCACGGTCGACATCCCCCGCTTCCCGACGCGGCCGGACGTCCGGGTCGAGTTCTTCACGCCGTCCGCCGGCCAGCGCGTCGACGGCGAGCGCCCGGTCGAGCTGGGCGCCCGCCTGCTGGCCGAGCTGCGGGCCCGCGCGCCGATCGCCGCGGCGGGCCGCAAGCGTCAGGCCGCGCGGGCCTGATCCCCCGGCGCCGCGGCGGACGAGCCTGCGCCGGCGAGCTTCTGCGCCTGGCGCTCCGGGGTGATCCGCACGACGTCGGTCGCCAGGCCGACGCGCTCCAGCGCCGTGATGATGAGCGCCGACGGGTCGATCTCCCAGCGCTTCAGGCCGTGGGCGGCCGAACGCGGGAACGCATGGTGGTTGTGGTGCCAGGACTCGCCGAGCGACGGCAGCGCAAGCCAGAAGACGTTCGTCGACCGGTCCTCGATGTCGAAGCGCCGCGCCCCGAAGTAGTGGCAGACCGAGTTCACCGACCACGTGACGTGGTGGACGAGGAAGATCCGCACCAGCCCGCCCCAGACGAGGCCGCGCAGGGCGCCCTCCAGGGTGAGCCCGTGCAGCAGGAAGCCGGCCAGGGCGGGGATCGCGAGCGACAGCAGGGCGAAGGACGGGAAGCGCCGGCCGATCGCGCGCATCTTCGGGTCCTCGTAGAGGTCGCGGGCGTACTTCTTCCAGTCGGCCTGGCCCTGGGTCTCCATGAGCCAGCCGGTGTGCGCATGCCAGAGGCCGCGCAGGCCGCTGCCGTGGCCGACGTGCGGGCTGTGCGGGTCGCCCTCGACATCGGTGTGGGCGTGATGCTTGCGATGGTCGGCGACCCAGTCGAGGACCGAGCCCTCCACGGCCAGCGAGCCCATGACGGCGAACGTCCGCTCGAGCCACGGCGGGGTGCGGAACGCCCGGTGGGTCAGCAGCCGGTGGAAGCCGACCGTGATCCCGATCGCCGTGACGAGGTAGGCGACGGCGAGGATCGCGAGGTCGATCCCGTCCACCCAGCGCTGCCAGAGCAGGACGATCGCGACGAGCACCCCGGCGAACGGGACGACGACGCCGGCGAGGTTCGCGGCCTTCTCCTTGCTACTCATGACTTGAACCATTACGTCAACGGGCCTCGATCTCTTGTGGCCGCGCCGGTGTGTGACCGTTGGCGTTTTGTGGCCTGCGCACAATCGCTAGGCTGCGCGCGCCATGACCACGAGCCCCGCCGAACTCTTCTCCGTCCAGGGCCGCACCGCCGTCGTCAGCGGCGGCTCCCGCGGCCTCGGCCTCATGATCGCCCGCGGCCTGCTGGAGGCCGGAGCCCAGGTGCTCATCTCCTCGCGCAAGGCCGACGCGTGCGAGCGCGCGGTCGCCGAGCTCGAGCCGCTCGGCGCGGTGAGCGCCCTGCCCGCCGACCTGTCGACGCTCGCCGGCGCCCGCGAGCTCGCGGCCGCGGCCAACGAGCGCTTCGGCGGCCGCCTCGACATCCTCGTCAACAACGCGGGTGCCAGCTGGGGCGCGCCGATCGAGGAGTACCCCGACGAGGGCTTCGACAAGGTCATGGACACGAACGTCAAGGGCGTGTTCCATCTCACCGCGCAGCTGCTCGGCGCCCTGCGGGCCGCGGCGACGCCCGAGCAGCCCGCGCGGATGATCGCCATCGGCTCGGTCGACGGCCTGCGGGCTCCGCTGCCGGAGAGCTACGCCTACAGCGCCAGCAAGGCGGCCGTCCACCAGCTCACCCGCCATCTCGCCAAGCGCCTGGCCGGCGACCACATCACCGTCAACGCCATCGCGCCCGGGCCGTTCGAGTCGAAGATGACGGCGTTCATGCTCGGGACCGAGGAGGGCAAGGCCGCCGTCGCGCAGAGCATCCCGCTCGGACGGATCGGCACCCCGGAGGACATCGTGGGCACGACGCTGTTCCTCGCCTCGCGCGCCGGCGCCTACCTCACCGGAACCGTCATCCCGGTCGACGGCGGCTACAGCGGCTGCGGCTGACCCGACCGCTGCACCACGTCCGCCGGCGCGCGAGACTGCGTCTGTGCTCCCCCGCCGCCGACGCTCGATGTTCTCGACCCGCCGCCCGGCCCGGCGGGCGGCCGCGGTGTCCTGGCTGGAGCCGGGCAGCCTCGGCCACCGGCGGCGGCGCCAGGGGCCGTCGCCGCGGGTGGCGCTCGTCGCGCTGGGCGTCGTGGCGGCCGTCGCAGCCGTCGTCGTGCTCGTCGTCCGCCACGACCGGTCGGTCGACCGCCAGCGCGACGCGGCCCGCGCCTACACGGCCGCCTGGGCGGCCCGCGACGCCGGCCGCATGTGGGCCGCGCTCGACCCCGCCGACCGCCGGGCCTACCCGCGCGAGCGGTTCACGCGGCTCGTCCGCCAGGCCGATGCGGCCGCCGGCGTGCGCGCGGTGCGGATCGGCCGGGTCACCGGGCCCCACGACGGTCGGATGCGCGTCGCGGTCGCCGTCACCACCGGCCCGTTCGGCACGCTGCGCGGCACGGTGCGTCTGCCGGTCACTCAGGACGGCGTGCGCTGGCGGCCGCACCTGCGCCTGCCCGGCCTGCGATCCGGGGAGGCGGTGCGCCGCCGCGTCGTCCGCCGCGCCTCGGCGGAGGGCTCGGTGCTCGACCGCGACGGCCGCGCCCTGGAGGCCAACCCGTCGCTGGCGAAGTTCGCGCCCGGCCTGGAGCGCTTCTTCGCGCAGCGCCTGCGCGGCACCCCGGGAGCCGAGTTGCGCTTCGGCGACCGCGTCATCGCGCAGGTGCCGGTGCAGCCCGGCCGCTCGGTGCGCTCGACGCTGCGGCCCGGCCTGCAGGCCAAGGCGGACGCCGCGCTCGGCACCCGCCTGGGCGGCATCGCGGTCCTCGACCCGAAGGACGGCAACGTGCTGGCGCTCTCGGGCATCGCCGTGTCGGCGCCCCAGCCCCCGGGCTCGACGTTCAAGATCGTGACCGCGAGCGCCGCGCTGACGGCCGGGGTCACGAGCCCCGGCCGCCGCTATCCGGTGCAGACCGGCGTGACGCTGTCGGGCGTGCGGGTCGCCAACGCCAGCAACGAGTCGTGTGGCGGGACGCTCACGCAGTCGTTCATCCACTCGTGCAACTCGGTGTTCGCCCCGCTCGGCGCACGGGTCGGCGCCCGGCGGCTCGTCGAGCAGGCCGAGGCATTCGGGTTCAACGAGCGCCCGCGGGTGCCGGTCGCCAAGCCCAGCCGGATCTCGTCGGTGCGCGAGCTACGCGACGCGCTGCACGTCGGCTCGGCGGCGATCGGCCAGGAGAAGGACCTCGCCACGCCGCTGCAGATGGCGAGCGTGGCGGCGACGATCGCCACCGGCGGCGTCCGGGCCCGGCCGCGCGTCGTGCGCAGCCAGCCGGTGCAGCGTCATCGGGTCGTCAGCCCCCGGGTCGCCGGCCAGGTGCGCGAGATGATGGTGGGCGTCGTCCGGTCGGGCACCGGGACGGCGGCGGCCCTGCCGGGCGTGACCGTCGCCGGCAAGACCGGGACGGCCGAGCTGCGCTTCACGGGCGGCGGCGCCGCCGATCCGGCCAACACCGACGCGTGGTTCGTCGCCTTCGCGCCCGCGGGCAGGCCGCGTGTCGCGCTGGCGGTCATGCTCGTCGGGGCGGGCGCGGGCGGCAAGGCCGCCGCGCCGATCGCCCGGCAGGTGCTCGCGGCGGCGCTCTGAGCGGGGTCAGACCCGTTCCGTTGCACGCAGGCAACGACGGATTCGACCCTGGGAAACGGCGTGCAACGGAACGGGTCTGACCCCGATCAGCGCTTGACCGTGACGCGTGAGGAGACGCGCACGGTGCCGAGGCTCGTCGTGACGACGGCCCGGAAGACGAACGACATGCCCTTGGCCGCGCCCGGCCACTTCTCGACGTCGGTGAAGCGGCCACGGTTCAGACGCCCGCCGGAACGCTTGCCGACGACGCGGCCCTTGAGCAGGACCTCGTAGCTCACGCGGCCCGACAGCGGCTTGCCGCTGCTCGTCCGTGCGGTCACCGTGATGTGCCACGGCTGGTTGACCTTCGGGGTGTGGCTGCTGGTGGTCAGCTGGGCCTTGAACGGTGCGCGGGCCGGCGCCGAGACCGGAAACAGCAGCGCCAGAGCGGCGGGCAGGACGAGGAGGATGCGTCGCAGGGTCACGCCCCGGTGATCGTCCGCGAGCCGGGCCGCTTCAGCGCTGCGGTGTGCCGGCGGACAGGCGTTCGAGGCGCCGCGGGCAGGGTTAGACTGGCAGGTGATTTCCCTTGTCGGCTGACGATTCCACCCCTTCCCGCCCCCGCCGCCGCGGCGCGCCCGGCAGCGCTACCGCCGTCGAGCCCGGCCTGCCGGGCACCTGCATGGACCTCACCGAGGGCGAGGCGCGCTACCTGCTGGCGCTGCGCGACCTCAACCTGGCCGGCTCGCCGCCCTCCCAGGCGGCAGTCGCGCGCAAGGTCGGCGTCTCGCATCCGACCGCGCTGGAGATGATCCGGCGCCTGCGCGGACTCGACCTCGTCGCGCTCGAGGCCCTGACGCTCACCCCGCGCGGGACGAGCGCCGCGCTCGTGCTGTCGTCGCGCCGTCATGCGGCCCACGTGCTCGCCCACGAGGTGTTGGGGCTGCCGCCCGAGCAGGCGGAGGCCGAGGCCGCGCACCTCGCCACGAGCCTCTCCCCCGTGCTGGCCCGGCGGCTCGTCGCCTGGCGCACGCGCCGCGACGCCGAGTCCTGAGCCTGGCACCACGGGGCAAGGCACCCGTGTGGCATGATGAGACTCGTTCTCATGCCGCCGCCGTTCGACCTCCCCTTCGTCCAGCGCGCCGTCGTCGAGCTGGCGCTGCTGGCGGTGGCATCCGGCGTCCTGGGCACGTGGATCGTCCTGCGCGGCCTGAGCTTCTACGCGCACGCCGTCGGGACCGCCGCCTTCCCGGGGCTCGTGCTCGCCGCCGGCCTGGGGTTCTCACCGCTGCTGGGTGCACTCGGGGCCGCGGCGCTCATGGCGCTCGTCGTCGGGCTGCTGCGCCGCAGGACCGGCGAGGCCGACGGGACCGCGACCGCGCTGGCGCTCGTCGGGGCGCTCGCGCTCGGGATCATCCTCGCCAGCGATGTCTTCCACTCCCAGGGCAGCGTCGAACGGCTGCTCTTCGGCTCGCTGCTGACGATCGACCGCACCGACCAGCTGGCCGCGGCCGTCGCCTGCGGCGCGACGCTCGCCGCCGCCGCCCTGCTCGGCCGGCGCTGGCTGGCCGCCGGGTTTGACGCAGCGGGCGCGCGGGCGCTCGGCGCACGCTCGGCGCTGCCCGACGCCGTCCTGCTCGCCCTCGTCGCGATCACCGCCGTGGCGGCGCTCGACGCGATCGGCGCCCTCCTGGCGAGCGCGCTGCTCGTCGTCCCGGCCGCGACGACGCGGCTGCTCGTCGACCGTCTCGGCCCCTGGCAGCGGGCGACCGTCGCCCTCGCGCTCGCGGAGGGGATCGGCGGCCTGTGGCTCTCGGTGGAGCTCAACGCCCCGCCCGGGGCGACGATCGCGGCGCTGGGCGGCGGCGTCTTCGCGGCCGCCGCCCTCGTGCGCGCTGCGGCGTCGCGGCATGGGGTCGAGGTCGTCCGGGCGGCGACCGCCCGATGACCGCGCCGCTGCTGACCGTCGAGGACCTCACGGTCGGCTACGGCGGCCCTCCGGTGCTGACCGGCGTGGGGTTCACCGCCCACCCCGGGCAGCGCATCGCGCTGCTCGGCCCCAACGGCGGCGGCAAGACGACGCTGCTGCGCGCCCTGCTCGGCGAGCTGCGCGCGACCGCGGGCCGGGTGCAGCGACCCGCCCGGATCGGGGTCGTGCCCCAGACGGAGCGCTCGCGGCTCGACTTCCCGGTCAGCGCGCTGGACGTGGCGCTCATGGGCACGCTGTCGACGCTGCCGTGGTGGCGCCGGCCGGGCCGCGCCGAACGCCACCGCGCCCGCGAGGCGCTGGCCGCGGTCGGCCTGGAGCGTGAGGCTGACACGACGTTCGGGGCGTTGAGCGGCGGCCAGCGCCAGCGCGTCCTCGTCGCCCGCGCGCTCGTGCAGGACGCGCCGGTCGTGGCGCTCGACGAGCCCTACGTCGGCCTCGACGCGCCGAGCACCGAGCTCCTCGACGCGCTGCTGGGCCGCCTGGCGGCCGACGGCCGCGCCCTGCTCATCGCCACCCACGACCTCGAGCAGGCTCGCGGCTGGGAACGGGTGCTCTGCCTCAACGGCCGCCAGCTCGCCTTCGGGCCGCCGGCCGAGGTGCTCACGCGCGACGTTCTCGAGGCGACCTACGGGGCCGAGCTCGTCGAGCTGCCCGACGACCGCTGCGTCGTGCCGCCCCACCACCACGCGCACTGATGCTCGCGACGGTCTGGAGCGTCTTGCTGGCGCCGTGGGAGGAGGCCATCGACCGCCGCGCCCTGGCCGAGGTCGTCCTGCTCGGTGTCACGGGCGGCGCCCTGGGCTGCTGGATCCTCTTCTACAACCTGAGCTACGCCGCCGAGTCGCTGGCGCACGCGCTCCTGCCGGGCCTCGTCGCCGCCGCGCTGCTCGGGCTGCCGCTCATCCTCGGCGGCGCCGCCGGCCTGCTCGTCGCCGCGGTGTCGATCACCGCCGCCGCCCGGGTACCGGCGATCGGCCGCGACACGGCCGTGGCGGTCGTCGTCACCGGCCTGCTCGGGCTCGGGGCGCTCATGGCGCTGGCGCCGGCCACGCCGGCCGGCCTGAGCACGCTGCTGTTCGGCGACATCCTCGGCGTGACCGCCACCGACCTCGTCGTGGCCGCCGCGCTGACCGCCGGCGTCCTCGTCACGCTGGCCGCCCTCCACGGCCGGCTGCTCGCGGTCGGCTTCGACCGCTCCACCGCCGGCGTGCTCGGCGTCCGCGCCGCCGGGGTCGACCTGGCGTTGCTGCTGATGCTCTGCGGCGCGCTGCTGGTCAGCGTCCAGGGCCTGGGCAACCTGCTCGTCGTCGCCGTCCTCGTCGGGCCGGCAGCGTGCGCCCGGCTGCTGGCCCCGCGGCGGATGGCGCCGATGATGGCGCTCGCCGCCGCCGTCGCGGTCCTCGCGGGCGCGGGCGGCCTCTACCTCTCCTACTACGCGGGTACGGCCGCCGGGGCCTCGATCGCCGCGGCGCTCGTCGGCTGCTACCTGCTGGCGTCGCTGGGCACGGCGGCACTGGGCCGCTGACCGGCGCAGTCGCCGCACGCGCCGTGCAGGACGACGTCGTGCTCGGCCACGTCGAAGGCGACCCGCTCGGCGAGCCGGTGGATGCTGCGCTCGAGCTCCTCGTCGGCGAAGGGGATGACGAGGCCGCAGCCGTCGCAGACCATGTGATGGTGGTGGCCCTCGGGCCGGGCGGCCTCGAAGCGCGCCAGCCCCTGGCCGACCTCGACGCGCGTGATGAGCCGCAGCGCCTCGAGCTCCTCGAGGATCCGGTAGACGCTGGCCCGCGCGACCCGGCGCCCGCCGTGCGCGCGCAGCGCGTCCTCGATCTCGGCGGCCGACAGCGCGCAATGCTGGGCGTCGAGCAGCTCGAGCAGGGCGGCACGGGCGCCGCCCCGCCGGTAGCCGGCCTCGGCGAGCCGCTGCTCGGCCCGTCGGGCCCAGGTGTCGGCGGACGCGTCGTCGCGGTGATCGTGGGCGATGGGACCCATTCCCGACAGCGTATCGGCGGGTAGGGTGGCGCTCGTGACCACCGACCTGTCGTCCTCGACCATCCTCGACGCGTTCCGCCTGGACGGCAGGGTGGCGATCGTCACGGGCGCGTCGTCGGGCCTGGGCGTCGCGTTCGCCCGCGCGCTGGCCGAGGCGGGCGCCGACGTGGCGCTCGGGGCCCGGCGCACCGACCGCCTCGCGGAGACCCAGGCGCTCGTCGAGCAGCTCGAACGCCGGGCGATCGCGGTCGCCACCGACGTCGCAAGGCCCGAGGACTGCCAAGCGCTCGTCGACGCGACCGTCGAGCGGCTCGGCCGCGTGGACGTGCTCGTCAACAACGCCGGCATCGGCACCGCGGTCCCGGCGACGCGCGAGACGCCCGAGCAGTTCCGCGCGGTCATCGACGTCAACCTCAACGGCTGCTACTGGATGGCGCAGGCCGCCGGCCGCGCGATGGCCGACGGCGGCACCATCATCAACATCTCGAGCGTGCTCGGGCTGTCGACGGCCGGGCTGCCGCAGGCCGCCTACAGCGCGAGCAAGGCCGGGCTCATCGGCCTCACCCGCGACCTGGCGCAGCAGTGGACGGGCCGCCGGGGCATCCGCGTCAACGCGCTGGCCCCCGGCTTCTTCGCCTCCGAGATGACCGACCAGTACCCCGAGGGCTATCTCGAGAGCCAGCTGCCGCGGATCCCCTCCGGGCGGACCGGCGACCCGCGCGAGCTCGCCGCCGCGCTCATCTTCCTGGCCTCGCCCGCGAGCGGCTACGTGACCGGGCAGACGCTCGCCGTCGACGGCGGCATGACGATCGCCTGACGCCGCCGGGCTACGGGCCGGGCACCCAGCCGGCGGGCAGCGCGCCCGCCGGGACGGTGCCGGGCCGCTCCGGCACCCAGCGGGCCAGGGCGGCCGCGGCGGGATGCGCGTCGAGCAGCGGGTGCAGGTCGCCGACGAGGCGCAGGACGGCGATCGTCGCGCCGATCTGCAGGTCGGCGCCGTTGGGCGTCTCACCGCCCACCACGCCCTCGGCGGCGTAGGCCTCGACGCGGTCCAGCAGGCCGGGCAGCGCCTGCAGGTCCTCGGCGAGCCGCTGCGCGGTGATGCCGTGGTACTTCCAGGTGCCGTGCAGGAAGCGGATCGCCCAGTCGGTGCCCGCCGGGTCCAGCGGCCCGCCGCCGCCGAGCGCGCCCATCGCCTCCGGCCGGAAGTGCAGCGCGCCCCACGGCAGGCGCCGGCCCAGGTCCTGCAGCTGCCCGTCGCCCCAGCGCGCCGCCTCCACGACCGCGTCGTCGTCCAGCAGCGGCGGATCCGGGGCCAGCGCGTCGAGGCGCGTCATGATCGGGTTGGATCCGTGCACCGGCTCGCCGTCGACGAGCATCCCCGGCACGGTCGTGCGGCCGGCCCCGTAGAGGCGGGCCATCTCGTCGACGTGCTTGCCCGGCGCGAGCTCGACCCGCTCGTACTCGAGGCCCTTCAGCCGGAGGGCGGTCTCGACCGCGACGCACGGATGCGACGGCGGGAGGATGTGCAGGACGAGCTCGGGCTGCGGCATGGGGCCGCAGCCTACGGCTCAGAGCAGCACGCCCTCGTTGTCGTGCAGCAGGAAGCCGGCGGCGTCGAGGACGCCGCGGTCGCGCAGGCGCTCGAGCCGGCTGACGAGCTCGCCGTCGGGCGTCTCCCACGCGGCGACGGTCGCGGTCTCGTCGAGCGCCTTGAGCCCGTACTCAGCGGGCTCGTCGAGCGCCTGACGGAACCAGGCCAGGTCGTCGGAGATCCGGCGCGGACGCTCGGCGCCCGGGGCCTGCTGCCAGGGATCCTCGCCGCCGCGACGCTCGGGCACGCCCGGGGGCCGCGTCAGGGCGACGCCGAGCGCCCCCATCCAATCGGGCTCCGGCTGGACGAGTTCGAGGATGGCCATGGACGACATTGTGCCCGATACTGCAAACTCTGGTCCAACGTGCGAGCGATCCTTCACCGGCCGACGCTGGCGAGGACCTCGACCGCGCGCTCGTAGTGCCCGGGCCGCAGGCGGATGTGCGACTGCTGGCTCATCGACCGGGCGACGACCCCGATCGCCTCGACCGGCGGCGCGTTGGCCAGCAGCGGCACGACGAGCAGCGGCTCGATCGCCACCCACCACGGCCAGCGGGCCGAACGGGTCCCGTCGATGGGATCGTCGTCGGTCGGCTCGCCGGTGACCTCGGCCAGGCCGAAGACGCAGCGCCACACCGGCGCGTAGAGGACGAGCCGGTCGCCGACCGTCATCCGCGGCCGGCGCGGAAAGGCGGTGCGGGCCGTCCGGGTCGGCGCCCGCTCGTCGGCCAGCCACGCGTCCGGCAGCGGCGCGCCCGCGCGACCGACCGCCTTCAGCCAGAACGCGACCGGCGGGCCGAGCGGATCGCGCTCAGGCGACGACCTGCAGCTCCTTCGGCAGCGACGTGAGGACCTCGGGCCCGTCCTCGCCGACGACGACGAGGTCCTCGATGCGCACGCCGATCGCGCCCGGGACGTAGACGCCGGGCTCGACCGTCACGACCTGGCCGATCTGGAGCGTGTCCTCGCTGCGCTGCGACAGGCGCGGGCCCTCGTGGACCTCGGTGCCGACGCCGTGGCCCAACCCGTGGCCGAAGTGCTCGCCGTGGCCGGCGGCGGCGATGACGTCCCGGGCGACGCTGTCGACGTCGCGGCCCGACGCGCCCGCGCGCACGGCGGCCAGCGCCTGCTGCTGGGCGTCCAGGACGAGCGCGTAGATCTCGGCGTCGCGCGGGTCGGGGTCGCCGGTCGCGTACGTGCGCGTGCAGTCCGAGGCGTAGCCGTCGAGCTGGGCGCCCCAGTCGATCGTCACGAACGTGCCGGCCGGGATGGCGACGTCGCGCGGCTCGGCGTGGGGCAGCGCGCTGTGGGTGCCGGCGGCGACGATCGGCGCAAACGCGACGGCCTCCGCGCCGGCGCGGCGCATCGTCATCTCGAGGTCGAGTGCGACGTCGCGCTCGGTGCGGCCGACGAGGCCCCGCTCGAGGACCTCGGTCAGCGCGGCGTCGGCGAGCCGGGCGGCGGCGCGGATGCGCTCGAGCTCCTCGGCGTCCTTGACGCTGCGCAGCTCCTCGACCATGCCGCCGGCCGCGACGAGCTCGACGTCGTCGCCGGTGCGCTCGTCCAGGGCGGCGTGCTCCTTGACCGACAGGGTGGCGTCGTCGAAGCCGACGCGCAGCGGCCGGCCCCGCTGGGCGTCGCGCAGGCCCTCGGCGGCGTGGGCCTGGATGTCGGGGGCGATGAGCCGCTCCCAGTCCGGGTCGAGCTGGGCCTCGGACTGGCTGAGGTAGCGGAAGTCGGTGATGAAGCGCCGCAGCGCGTGACCGTCACCGCCGACGATCGCCAGCCCGTTGGACCCGGTGAAGCCGGTGAGCCAGCGAACGTTGACGAGGTGGGTGACGAGCAGCGCGTCGAGCTCGCGGGCGGCGAGGCGGTCGGCGATGCGGTCGGCGCGATCCATCGTCATGGCTGCAGCTCCTGCTTGAGGCGGACGAGCGCCTCACGGTAGCCGTCGGGGCCCTTCCCGCTGACCGTCGCGACGCACAGGTCGCGGATGACCGAGGTGCGGCGCCAGTCTTCGCGAGCCATGACGTCGGACAGGTGGACCTCGACGGTCGGCAGGTCGGCGATCTCCAGCGCGTCACGGATCGACCAGGCGTAGTGGGTCCAGGCGCCCGGGTTGAAGATGATGCCGTCGACGATGTCTTCGAGCCGGTGGAGGTGGCCGATGAGCTCTGCCTCGTCGTTGGTCTGAAAGAAGCGCGGGTCGAGCCCGAGCTCGCGAGCGTCGTCGCCGATGCGCCGTTCGAGCTCGTCGAAGCTCAGCCGCCCGTAGTGGGCGGCGGGCCGGCGGCCGAGCTGGTCGAGGTTGACGCCGTGGATGACGGCGACCCGGTTGCGCAGCGTCACTGGGCGACCTCGGTAGACAGCGGGCCGCGGGAACGAGCCCCCAGGCGAGTTCCCGCCACGGCATGCGAGCGCCCTGCGCGAGTCATGCCGCGAGCTCCTTCACGGCGGCGAGCAGGTCGTCGTCGCCGACCTCCTGGCCCTCGACGACGTCGCCGGGCGTGCGGACGAGCACGAACGGCGTGCGTGCCTGCGAGGTGCGCTTCTTGTCGCGGCGGGTGGCGGCGACGATCGCCTCCGCCTCGACGGCCTGCAGGGAGGTGGGCAGACCGTGGGCGGCGAGCAGGTCGGCGACGCGGTCGCGCAGCTCCGGCAGGCCGCTGAGGCGCAGGGCCGCGAGCAGGCCGAGGCCGACGGCCTCGCCGTGGCGCAGCGTGCCGTAGCCGAGCACGGTCTCCAGCGCGTGGCCGACCGTGTGGCCGAGGTTGAGCACCTGGCGGCGGCCGCCGTCGCGCTCGTCGGCGGCGACGACCGCGAGCTTCGTGCGCGCACAGGCCAGGATGAGGTCGTCGTCGACGGGGTCGCCGGCGGCGATCCGCTCCCACAGCGCGCCGCCGCCGATGAGCGCGGTCTTGAGCACCTCGGCGTAGCCGGCGGCGTGTTCCTCGGGCGGGAGCGTCGCCAGCGTGCTCGTGTCGGCCAGCACGGCGGCCGGCTGGTGGTAGGCGCCCACGTAGTTCTTGGCCTCGGGCAGGTCGACGCCGGTCTTGCCGCCGTAGGCGGAGTCGACCTGGGAGACGACGGTGGTGGGCGCCTGAACGACCGGGATGCCGCGCTGGAACGTCGAGGCGCAGAAGCCGGCGAGGTCGCCGACGACGCCGCCACCGAGCGCGACGAGGTGGTCGGCCCGGGTGACGCCCTGGGCGACGAGCGCGTGCCACACGCGCTCGGCGGTCTGGAGCGTCTTATGCGCCTCGCCGGGCGGGAACTCGATGACACCGGCCGGGTCGCGGACGGCGCCGAGCTGATGCTCG